>LVBL01000048.1 GCA_001604405.1 Spirochaetales bacterium Spiro_10 | reverse complement strand
GCCGGCGTCGGAACACACGGGGTCCGTGTTTGCCATGAGCACGACGGTCGCGTAGCCTCCCGCGACGGCGGCGCGGGAACCGGACTCGAGGTCCTCCTTCCGCGTCTGTCCCGGATCGCGGAAATGGGCGTGAAGGTCGACGAAGGCGGGCATGAGGACGGCGCCCGAGGCGTCGAGCACCTCGGGAAGGCCGTCGGAGCTGGGGTATCCCGGCGCGGCAAGGCCGTCCTCCCCGAGGAAAACGGCCGCGATCCTCCCGTCGCGCACGAGCAGGGAACCGGGACAGTCCGTGTCGCGGTCGACGAGCCGCGCGTTGTGGATGAGAAGGCTCGCGCTCACAGGAATTCCCCTATCCCGGCGCGGTAGAGCTCGTCGCAGTACTCGCAGGAGTATTCGGCGCGCTTGCGGTCGACAAGGAGGAAGACGTGCGGGATTCCGGCCTCGGCGCTCGTGATGCACCGGGGATTCTTGCACTTGATCACGTTCTCGACGCGCTCGGGCAGGGTCAGGGTTATCTTCCGGCTCACGTGCTCGTCTTCCACGACGTTCACGGTGATGTTCGGGTCGATGAAGCCGAGCACGGAATAGTCGATGTCGATGAGATTGTCGATCTTGATGATGTCCTTCGTGCCCATGTGGTTCGACGAGACGTTCATGATGAGCGCGACGCTGAACGGCACGCGGTCGAGCTTGAGCCAGTTGAAAATGCGCAGGCCCGTGCCCGCTCGTATGTGGTCGATCACCAGCCCGTTCCTGATCTTCTGGATGTTCATCTGCCGCCGCCTCCCTTCTTCGGCGCCGCCCCGCGCCCGAGCAACTGAGCGATGAGGGCCATGCGCACGTACATCCCGAACTTGACCTGCCTGAAGTAGGCGGCCCGCGGGTCCGCGTCGACCTCCGTCGCGATCTCGTTGACGCGCGGCAGGGGGTGCAGGACGGTAAGGTCGTCGCGCGCGAGGCGCATCTTGTCCGCGTCGAGGATGTAACTATCCTTGAGCCTGACGTAGTCCTGCTCGTTGAAGAACCGCTCCTTCTGGACGCGGGTCATGTAGAGGATGTCGAGGTCGCCGATCGCGTCCTCGAGCCTGCGCACCTGGCTGAACTGGGCCCCGGCGGGCTTGAAAACGCGGCTTATGATGTAGTCGGGTATCTCGAGTTCGGGGGGACTGATGAGCACGAAGCGGTTGCGCGGGTACCGGGCCATCGCCTTCGCGAGGCTGTGGACGGTCCGGCCGAACTTGAGGTCGCCGCACAGGCCGATCGTGAGCCCGCCCGTCTTCCCCTTGATCGAGCGTATCGTCATGAGGTCGGTCAGCGTCTGCGTCGGGTGGTGGTGACCGCCGTCGCCCGCGTTGATGACGGGCACGTCGCTTACCTGGGAGGCGAGCAGGGCCGCGCCCTCCTTCGGGTTCCGCATCGCGATGACGTCCGCGTAGGCCGAGACGGTGCGGATCGTGTCCGAAAGGCTTTCTCCCTTGGAGGTGGAACTCGCGTTCGGCTCGGCGAAGCCGAGGGTCGTGCCCCCGAGCCTCTGCATGGCCGCCTCGAAGGAAAGCCGCGTCCTCGTGCTCGGCTCAAAAAAAAGCGTGGCGAGGATCTTACCCCGACACGCGTCCATGTAGTCATCCGGATTCCGCACGATGGCCTCGGCGAGATCGAAGAGCCGGTCAAGCTCCTCGACGCTCAGGCTACCCGGTTCGATTACGTGCCGTCCCTCAAGCATTGCCTCTCCTTGTTTCGCCGTTCGCATTACAGTGCCGGCGACGCCGCCGCGCCCGGCAAGCCGATATCGCGCCGAAAGAACATCCCGTCGAAGAAGCAGGCCTCGAGCGCGCGATACGCCCGTTCCCTCGCCTCGTCGAGCGTGGTTCCGCGGGCCGAGGCCGCGAGCACGCGCCCGCCCGCCGTGACGAGGCCGACGCCGGCGTTGCCGCCCTTCGGCGCGCGCCGGTCCATCTTGGCTCCCGCGACGAAAACCTTCGCCCCCGCCTCGCTTGCACGCGCCCCGTCAATCGTCAGGGGCACTCCCTTCCGGTACTCCCCGGGATAGCCGCCCGACACCGCGACGGGCGAGCAGCAGAAGCCGTCTTTCCAGGCGAACGGGAAATCGGCGAGCGTCCCGTCGATGACGGCCTCGCACATCCCGGCGAAATCGAAGTCCATGAGCGGAAACACCGCCTGGGTCTCGGGGTCGCCGAGCCGCACGTTGTATTCGAGAAGCTTCGGGCCGGAGGCGGTGAGCATCAGGCCGAAGAAGATGAAACCGCGATAGTCGTACCGCTCCTCGACGAGCCCACGGAGCGTCGGCTCGAGTATGTCGGCCCGAAAGCGCGCGAGCGTCGCCTCGTCAAGGCCGGGCACGGGGGCGATCGCTCCCATGCCGCCGGTGTTGGGGCCCGTCGCGCCGTCGCGCAGGCGCTTGTGGTCGCGCGCGGGCAGGAAGGGAACGATGCGCGCGCGGCCGGCCGCCGCGATTTCGGGCGTCACGCTCACCGCGGCGAGGATCGATATCTCGTCGCCCTGGAGGTATTCCTCGAGGACGACCTGGCGGCCCGCGCCGCCGAGGGTTCCCTCTATCATGAAATCGCGCACGGCGGCCTCGGCCGTCACGCGGTCCGCCGCCACGACGACGCCCTTTCCGGCGGCGAGGCCGTCAGCCTTGACCACGACGGGGCCAGAGCCGTTCCTGAGGGCGGCGATGGCGTCGTTCGCGCTCGAGAAGGTCTCGCTTTTCGCGCACGCGACCCCGTATTTCGCCATGAACCGCTTCGCGGCGTCCTTGCTCGCCTCGAGCGCGGCGGGTTTCTGCCTCGGTCCGACGACACGGAGTCCGGCTCCCGCGAGACGGTCGGAAAGGCCCGCCGCAAGCGGGTCCTCGGGACCGATGACGACGAAATCCCCGTCGCCCGCGAGCTCGGAGGAACACGCGGCCACGACGGCCGCGGAATCGGAAACGGGGATATCAATGTTGCGGCATTTGGGCTCTCCGGCGGTTCCGCCGTTGCCCGGCACGCAGATTACTTCGGATATTCTGGGGGATTTGGCAAGGGCCCAGGCGATGGCGTGTTCGCGCCCGCCCGAACCGACGACTACTACTTTCATGGCCACATACTACGACGAAGGCGCGCTGTACTGCAAGGGCGGCCCTCTTCCGAAACGGGCTTTTACTCCCCGCCCGCGCCATTTTCGCGCAACAACGCGAGCACGCGGCCGATCCTTCCCGTGTCGTTCGAGAAAAACCTGCGCCGAGCGCGGTCCTTGAGGGTGATGACGACGGTATACGGGTCCTCGGCGGCGGCGGAGTCGACGTCGCCGAAGGCTATGGCGGAACCGTTCCAGATGATCCCGCCCTCGTAGATGCCCGAAACGCGTCCGTAGGCCAGCTCGCGGCACGCGATATAAAACCCGAGGACCCCGACGCCCGAGACAGCGAAGGTCGTCAGGAGGTCGAAATCGCGGATGAAATTGAGCGCGATCAGGACGGGCGCGGCCGCGAATATACCGACGAATTGCAGGGAGGGCCTGAGGGGAAAGCCCTCGACGACGGCTCCCATGGCCCTCCGGGCGCGCCGGGCCTGCGCGAGCACGGCGACGAGCGAGACCGGAAGAAGGACGAGTGCGATGACGGGCATGAGCGTTGCGATATCGGGCATTATCCAATACTATTACGACCGGGGCGCCCGAGACAAGGGTGCGCGACACCAGCGAAAAGGAGCGGACGTCAATGGAAACCATACGATCGGTGTTGATCGCGGGCGCGGGGGGAATCGGGTCCAGCGTCGCGTGGACGATACACAAGGCCCTGCCCGGCGCGGTATCGGTCCTCGCAGGCGGAGAGCGGCTCGCGCGGTACCGGGCGGACGGCTTCGTCGTCAACGGCGAGAGGGTGGACTTTCCCCTCGTCGACGCCGCGTCGGACCGGAAGGCGGATCTCGTGATCGTCGCCTGCAAGGGTCACCATCTTTCCGAAGTCATCGCCGACCTGAGGCCCCACGTCGGGGAAGAAACCCTGATCCTCTCCCTCCTCAACGGGATCTCGAGCGAGGAGGAACTGGGCGCGGCCTTCGGGGCGTGGAGAACGCCGTACGCGATGATAGTCGGGACCGACGCCTGGCACTCGGGAAACGTCACCGAGTTCTCGAAAACGGGCACGATATTCTTCGGCGACGCGGAAAACCGCGGAACCGGGTCGGACCGCGTGCGCGCGATAGCCGAATTCTTCGACAGGGCGGGCGTCTCGTACACCGTGCCGGAAAACATGCTGAACCGGCTGTGGTTCAAATTCATGATGAACGTCGGGATCAACCAGGTAACCGCCGTCCTCAGGCAACCCTACCGGATCCTGAAAACCGGCACGCGGGACGAGGGCGCCGTCTCGGTGGTGGACGCGGCGATGAAGGAGGTCGCGGCGATCGCGCGCGCGGAGGGCATCGAGCTGACCGACGCCGACCGCGATACGGTGTACCGCACGCTCGACACGCTCGGCGACGGGGGCAAGACCTCCATGTGCCAGGACGTGGAGGCGGGTCGCAAGACGGAGGTTGAGCTCTTCGCCGGAAAGGTGCGGGAGCTCGGCGCGCGGCACGGAATCCCCGTGCCCGTGAACGAAACGCTCTACGGCCTCATCACGGCCATCGAACGGAACTACAGCGTTTCCAGGGAAACGGAAACGACGCGGTAGGGAGTCCCCTTCCCGCCGTCGATCTCCACGACCGCGTACCGTCCCTCGGCGATGGACCCGGGGTTCACGAGGGTCGTCGGACCGATGGTGTCGACGCCGAAGGCCTCGTGGATGTGCCCGGAAACGAGCAAAAGGGGCTTGTGGGCCTCTGCGAAGGCGCGAATGAGCGGGGAGCCGACGTGAATCCCGGCGGTTATCAGGTCCACCTTCGTGTCCTTCGGGGGATTGTGCGCTATCACGACGAGATTGTCCCAGCTTTCGCCCGTCCCGGGGCTCGCCGCGGCCGCCAGGCGCAGGTCGGCGGCGAGATCCTCGTCCTCCCGCTCGTTCGGCGTGTCGCGCATGAACACGGAGGCCCCTCCCGAGCCCGCGAGCATCAGGCCCTCGTAGCAGATCAGCGAGCCCTCGACGCACACGTCGTAGTCCTCGAGCGTCTCGCGGAAACCCGGCTCGTCGGCGTTTCCCGTCACGGCGAACAGCCTGTCGTAGTGGAACGAAAGGCGCTCGAGCACGGGCTTGCCCGTCTCCGGCCGGCCGATCGCGGCGAAATCGCCGCCGAATATCGTGAAATCGGGAGACGGCACCTTCAGTGCCAAAAGGTCGAGCTTCTCCGGCTCGCCGTGCGCGTCCGATACGACGAGAATCTTCATTTCAAGAGGTCTCCTTTCATGATCCCGAGCAAGTCGCCCATTTGCTCCGCGGTCCCGATCGAGATCCGCACGAAATCCCGAATCCCGTCCTTGTCGAAATGACGGACGAGAACACCCTTCCGCTTGATGGCCTCGTACACGTCGCGTCCCGGGACGCCCGGCAGCCGCGCGAAGACGAAATTCGCGCGGGAGGGAAGCACCTGCCACCCCGCCGCGCCGAGTTCGCGGGCGAACAGGTCGCGCGTCCGCGCGATTTCGCCGTTGATGGACCCATAATATCCCGGGTCGCGGCAGGAGGCAATGCCGATTTTTTGCGTGAGGGCGTCGACGGGGAAGTGGTTGAAGGAGTTTTTCGTGGTGAAGAGCGCCTGGATTACCGGCGGATTCGCGATCACGAAGCCGAGCCGGGCGCCGGCGAAGCAAAAGCTCTTCGAGAACGTCCTCACGATGACGAGATTCGGGAATTCCGCCAGGAGCGGGATGACCGATTCGCCGCCGAAATCGATATACGCCTCGTCCACCACGACGGCCCGGTCGCCAGGATAGCGCGAGAGCAGGGCGCGGATGCGCGAGGGCTCCTCGTAGATTCCGGTCGGTGCATTGGGGTTCGGAAAGATGATCCCCGAGCTTTCGCCCTCGAGATACCGCCCGAAATCGATCGAGAAATCGGAGGCGAGCGGAATTTTCCGCACGGGAATTCCGTAATAGCCCGCATATACGGGATAAAAACTGTAGGTATGTTCCGGGAAGCAGAGAGGGAGCGACGAATCAAAGAGCGCGAAGAACACGAACGAAAGGATCTCGTCCGATCCGTTTCCGACGAAGAGCATGTCGCGCGTCACTCCGCCGCCGAGCATCTCCGCGATCGCGTCGCGCAGGCCGTTGGCGTCGGGATCCGGATAGAGCCTGAGCTCCGCGGCGTCGAAGGACGCGATCGCCTTGCGCACCGCGGGAGAAGGAGGATAGGGATTCTCGTTCGCGTTGAGCTTGACGTACGGCCGGTCCTTCGGCTGCTCGCCGGGAACGTAGGGATCGAGCGAAAAAAAACGCTTTGCAAACATGTGCACGCTCCGTCATTACGTGATTCAATCGCGCGAAGCGTACAACTTTTTTTTACAGTTGACCAGTATCGAGAGCGGGCTTATACTACGCGTAGTATCATCCAGCATAGGAGATGACAGATGAAAACAGTATCCAGCACTTCCGCAACGAAGTCTCCCTCTAAAAAGGCGCCGGCCAAAAAGCCCGCCGCAAAGAAGGACGTCGCAAAGAAAGCGGCCGCAAAAAAACCTGCAGCCAAAAAGCCCGCCGCCAAGAAAGCGGTAGCGAAGAAGCCCGCGGCGAAGAAGCCTGCCGCGGCGAAGAAGCCCGCAGCGAAGAAGGCCGTCGCGAAGAAGCCCGCCGCAAAGAAGGCCGTCGCGAAGAAGCCCGCCGCAAAGAAGGCTGTCGCGAAGAAACCCGCCGCGAAGAAGGCCGTCGCGAAGAAGCCCGTCGCGAAGAAGCCCGCCGCGAAGAAGCCCGCCGCGAAGAAGCCCGCCGCGAAGAAGGCTGTCGCGAAGAAGCCCGCCGCGAAGAAGGCCGTCGCGAAGAAGCCCGCCGCGAAGAAGCCTGTCGCCAAGAAGGCCGTCGCCGCGAAGAAACCCGTCGCGAAGAAGCCCGCCGCCGCGCCGAAGCCGGCCCCGGTCGCTCCTGCCGCCCCCGAGGTTTCTCCGTTCGCGCCCATCAATCCTTATTTCCAGAAGTAAGTGCGAGCCGGGTCATGTTCGTCGAACATGGCCCGGAGCGTGCGTTACCCGCGTTTTCCCATCCTGAGGACAGCGGGAAGGCTTATGTCGGCGGGATTTGAAGACGCCGAGATGAACTCGTCGGCCTTTGGCGCGAACGAGTTGACGAAATCGGCGCGCGTCGACGCCGGAACGCCGGGATCGAACGCTATCGCGTAGTACCATCTGGCGCTCCCTCCGTCCCTCATGCGCACGGAACCCTCCACGACGATCACGACCAGCCCGTCATCCGAACCTTCCCAGGCCGCGCGTGAGTATCCCTCCGCCTTTTTCCAGAGTCCGTCCCGAAACACGAGCGGTTCCCGCGTCACGCGCGCCGCCACGGCGAGCCCGCTGTCCAGCCGGTAGACGCCCATAAGGCAGGGGATCGCGTTCTTTCCGAAGCCGGGCATGCCGGCCGACGCGACCGTTCCCTCGACGAGGAGCGCGATGCCCTCGGGCGTCGCGGGCAAGCCGGCCGACTCGGGGCAAACCGAAGAAATCATTGAGAAAAGGATGATTATACTGTACACTGTCCTCATGGCGGCCCCAACCGAACTGTCCGTTCTTCTTAGAATATACACCGGCAAACAGAATTCTCCCAGCGTGCTTCTCCAGGATTTTTGCGACTATCTGCAGAAATACGCCCGCCACTACCTTCAGGAAGCCCCGGATTTGGCGGTGTATCTCGATGATACGACAACGGTCGTGCTTCGCGAGCTTGAAGGACTCGAAGTCAAGGGCAAGGTCTTCGTTTCGTCCGACCTCAAGGGGCGGAAGATCATTTTCGTCCCGCAATTCTACATAGACAGGATGCTCCAGCGGTTTCGCGACATCGACGAGCGGCCGGAGGTTCCCTTTCCCCTTTCGGCCGAGCTTCCGTCCGGGTTTCCATCGTCTTTTCTGAAACCGATATACATCACGACCGATTTTGCCGGCCTGCTCGAGGGCGGAGAGAGGACCAACGCGTACCTCTATCAGCTCACCTTCCCGGACGAGACGCCCCCGATGATCTATCCGGCCTCCATTTCGCCGGAGAAACTCCTTGACCTCGCGCTCTCCAAGATCCGTTTCTTTCTCAGGAAGGACGAATCGAAGGACTATATCCAGAAACGCATGATGGTCGCGAACCCCGGAAAGGAACTGACCATCAAGAACGCCCTCATACAATTCCAGACGCGCCCGTCCGAATCCCTGCGGGCGCTCAAGCATTCGGGCGAGACCTTCCTGTTCTGGAGCTATATGTGCTCCTTCATCCGCCAGGATTACACCAAGAAGACGGAGAAAACCCCCGAGGAAAACTCCCTCATCCAGGCCGTTTTCATCGTGGAATACCTCAATAACTATTACCGCAACAAGGCCCAGCAGGACCTCCAGCGCGAGACGGCGCTCAAGAACCTCGAACTCTGCTTCCAGAAACCGCCCTACTACTTCGACATGGAGACCATCTCCCGGTTCGCGGACTCGCGCGGGGTTCCCCTGCTCGGCCAGTACAAGAACACCGACCTCGAGGCCTTCATAAAGGAGAAAACAGGGGAATCGAACCCGGACACGCTGCCCGTCCTCCTCGTATTCCGCACCGAGACGCAAACCCGGTACTTCCTGCTCAAGGAAAAGGTCATCCCCCTGTCGATCAGGCTCTGCAACGAGGCGCGCAAGATCATCAAGGAACAGGTGACGAGGGACTGGTTCCAGCTGCTCCGTTCCTACCGGCAGGACAATTCGATGAAGACGCAGGCGGATTTCGAGGCGAAGCTCGTCTCGCTGTGCAAGGTTTCGGCCCCCATACTGCACGCCCTGCTCAACTCCTCGTTCATGTCCCTGCTTGCCATGGAGGGGGCGACGGACGAGACGCACAGCGGTTTCAAGCTGTTCGACCGGGGCCGGGTATTGCCCCTCAGCGTCCTTCTCATGCTCGACCGGCAGGAGCTCCTCACCGACACGAGGATCATGCTTCCCTTCTGGTACACGATACCCGTCATCTCCGCCATCATCGCCTTCTTCAACCGGCCGAGGGGCCCGAAGGTACGGAAGGCGCCGCAGGCCGAGGAACGCCGCGAGGAACGCAAGGGAACCGACGACGCGCGGGCCGAGCGGGACCGGAAGAAGGCGGAGCTCAGGGCCGCCGCCGACGCGGTGGAACGGAAGCTCATTCCCGAGGGATCGACGCTCGAGGCGGAGATGGCCGCTCAGCTCGAGCTCTGGAACCGCACGCTTGACCAGCAGATAAAGATGAATCTCACCGAGGACGTCAACTCGCTCGTCAGGGACTACATGAGAAGGATCATGCGGAGCATCAAGGCCTCGACCTTCAACCGCGCCCGGGTCGAGAATCTCGCGACGACCCTCGTGGACACTCCCGGCCTCATGAAGATCAAGAATCGCGACGCCCTGCTCGCCTACGTTCAGCTCTATATCATCGAACTCGTCCGCTCTCTCAACTAGCAAACGGTCATGACGGTTCCCTAGCGGTCGGAACGCGGCCGCTTTCCGGCGCGCGCGCCCGGGCGCGCGGGATTCTTGCGCCCGTGACCGGAGGATTCGCCCGGCCTCGCGGATTTTCCGCTTGCGGGACGCCCCGGACCGCGCGACGCGGGCTTTCCCTCACCGCGCGCCGCCGTCTTTCCCTCACTACGCGACGCGGGCTTGCGGGACGCGCGTTCGCGCGAGGCCGTTCGGGCCGTTTCCGCCCGCTCGTTCATGCCGCGAAGCTCCTCCATCCGGTCGGGATCATAGAACCCGTCCTTCCAGTTGAAGCGGGAGAACTCCGCGAGCTGAACGCCCTTGCGGTACGAGTCCATGACGGCGCGATAGTCCTGCTTGCGGATCGAGGAACGGGACAGGTCGACGATATGCCTCCTGAAGCCCGCCTTGTCGAGCATGGAGGCCTTCTCGACGATGGAAAAGGGGATGTCGGGCACGACGAAGGAACCGTCTTCCCCGGAGATGGCGCGAAACACGCCGCTCTGCCGGTCCGAGAACAGGCTGAAATCGTACGCGGCGGGAAGCTTGAAGCGCATGCGGAACAGGGCCGGATAGGCGAATACCGTCACGAAAAGCTGGGACCGGAACGCCGGGTCGACCGTCGCCTCGAGGTTGTCCCTCGAATTCTCGATCGGCGTGACGAAGGACGACAGGCCCTGTTTGCCGAGCCAATCGACGGACCAGCGGTTGAACGTATAGAGGTAGGGGCCCGCAATCAGCTTGAGACCGCGGTTCCTCAGCATCCCGATATGCCCCGGATTGTTCACGACAAACTGCGAATACCCGTTCTCCACGAGATCGTCGAGGGTCGTCGAAAGGCCGTCCTCGAGGGCCTGCGGAAGGAAGGGGTCGAGGGAGACGATCGTCTCGCGCTTCGAGAACGGCACTACCGACGACTGTCCCTTCTGCGCCTTTCCCGCCGGGGGTTCCTGCAGGCCGAGCAGGACGGGCGCGGTCGACTGGTTCAGTTCGACGATGACCCTGACGGGCCGGTCGGTCAGGATCATGAAGAGCTCGTCGATCGTCGAAACCTGCACGTACACCCCTTCCGGAAAGTCGGGGTCTCCGTGTCCCTTCGCGCCGCTTTTCGGGGCCACGGGAGGGGCCGCCGTCAGCCTGAGCTCGGGCAGCCGTTCCGCGCCCGGCTGTCCGCGATACGCGGCGAGGTCGCCGGGCAACACGCGCGGATACCGCTTCGACATGGCCTTCGTCTGGATGAGGTAGACGGGGTCGCCGGGACCGTAGCCGTCGGGGACGTCTATCCAGCGCATCGCGCCCTCGAGCGAAACGCGCGAGACCTTGTGGCTTTCGCGCGCGGAATCGTCCTTGCGGTGCAGCCGGAGCGAGTCGCCCTCGTCCGGCTCGTAGGTGCCGCCCGTGAGGGTCGCCATGCGCTCGCCTTCCTCGCCGCGCACGCGCGCGATGCGCCCGAGCGAGATGCCGGTCCCTCCCGCCTGGTCGGGATTCAGCACGCCCTCGGCGCTCGAGGAGTCGTACCAGTAGCGCGTCTTGGCGCGCGCGAAATCGTTCGCGAGGATTCTCCGCGCGGTCTCGAGGGCGCCCTTGCGGTCCGTCTCCCAGTTGTCGAGTACGTGACGGTACGCCGACACGACCGTGCCGACGTAATCGGCGCTCTTCATGCGCCCCTCGATCTTGAAGGAATTGACGCCCGCGGCGACGAGATCCGGGATGCGGTCAACGAGCTGGAGGTCGTGAGGCGAGAAGAAATATCCCTGACGGCCCGTCTTCCCGACGCTGGCCGAATACAGGCGCCGGCACGCCTGCGCGCACATCCCCCGGTTCGCGGACTTGCCGCCGAGATAGCTGGAAAAGAGGCAGAGGCCCGATTCGCTGACGCACAGGGCGCCGTGGACGAAAACCTCGAGCTCGCAGGAGGTCCGCGCGCGGATATCCTGTATCTCGGGCAAGCCCAGTTCGCGCGCGAGCACGACGCGCGAGACTCCGGCGCGGCTCATCGCGTTCGCGGCGCGGGCGCTGGCGACGTTCATCTGGGTGGAGGCGTGGACGCGGAGCGACGGAAAATGCTCGCGCGCCATGTTCATGACGCCGAAATCCTGGACTATGATCCCGTCCGGGCCGACCTTCGAAAGATAGGCGAGAAAGCGGAACATCCGCTCGGTCTCGGCCTCCTGCAGGACCGTGTTTACGGTCACGAGGAGCTTCTTTCCCTTTTTATGGAGAACGTCGACTGCCGCCTCGAACTGGGACCAGGCGAAATTGGAGGACCGGAGACGCGCGTTGAAGCTCTTGAGCCCGAGATAGACGGCGTCGGCGCCTTCGTTGACCGCCGCGTCGAGGGCTTCCGGATTTCCCGCCGGAGCCAGTAATTCTGCCATGAACGCCTCCCGTTTCCGGTTCAATACTACCCTTAAAACGGGTAATATGCAAACGAGGGGCGTCAGGGAACGGCGATATTCGGCGCGCCGGGGCTGCTCCCCCCCGTTTTGCACACGCGCCAGTCCGACGCGGCATTCGTATCGCCGGACGAGGGAGTCCTTCCCAAGGTGCGCGTCGGCGTCATGGTCTCCGGGTGCGCGGCGTTCGCGGCGTCGGAAACGAGGGACGTCGGCCCCCATGCCCCGCGTTCCGCGGCCTCGGCGGCCGCGCGCGAAAGCCGCTCGTTCGGCCATTCCGCGAGCCCCGGCTCGGCGACAAGCAGGGCGTCAAGGATGTCCCCCCCGGCGCGCGCGCGGACCGTTATCACGTTGGTGGACTTAAGGGGTGCGCGCGTTTGCGCGTCCCAGAAATCCCGCGCCGTCGGGCGCGCGTCGGCGCCGCCTGACGCGTCGACGGCACCCGTCTCGTCGACGAGGCCCTCCTCGACCGAGCGGAGGTGGAGAACGACGAAATCGCCCGGTTTCACCTCCGCGGCGGGAAAGACGTACCGCGGAACGGCCTCGTTCATCGCGTTATGGATCTCGACGCCCGCCAGGTTCCCGCTGTCAAGCGAGACGAGCTCGATATACTCGACCTTGGGCTTGTCGTATCCCGTCCGTATCTCGTTTATGAGAAGCCGCGGAATCCGGGCGTTGTACCCGAGAAAGGGGACCGCGAAGGAAAGGCTGTTGCCCCGTCCGTCCTCGACGGTGCCCGAGAGGATGGCGCGCGCCCCCGCGACGAGCGGGGCGGCAAGCGCAAAGCGGATGCTCCGCGCGGGCGCGCTGTCGCTTACGGTTACCGGCGAAGGCGGCTCGCTCCCCGACTCCGGAAGGCACCGAACGTCCCGCACGCTCACCGGGGCCGAGAACTCCCCCGCAAGCTCCGCGGGCCCGACGGGAAACAGGGATATCAGCTTGGGCGTCTCGGCGGACGCCCCCCACGCCGAGACCGTCTCGCGCTCGAGCGCGCAGGACGCGAGCGCGAACAGGACCGGGACCAGGACAAGCGACGGAACCAGGGCGACAGGGAATCGTGTCGTTTTTACCATTTCGTACCCC
Organism: Spirochaetales bacterium Spiro_10; assembly: GCA_001604405.1. GTDB lineage: Bacteria > Spirochaetota > Spirochaetia > Treponematales > Treponemataceae > Teretinema. Next base: position 37,945 of record LVBL01000048.1, on the reverse strand, counting down.
CGGGGTATACATCGCCGTCATGTCGCTTTTTGCCCGCGTTTTTGCTATCATCGCCTTCATGAACCGAATCTTTCACGTACTCGAACTGCATCGTCCCATACGCGCGGGAGAGCCCGGCCCCGGGGGCAAACGGGTCCCCGCGGCCGACGGAACCGTCGCGATACGCGAATACCGTTCCCTCGTCGGGCCGAAGGAGCTCGAACCGGACCCCGCGCGTCATCTTGCCGGGGGGACCGAGGCGGAGACGATCGAGCCGGGGCTCTATCTTTTCGTGCAGGGGAAATCCGAAACGGACGACGGTCCGGACGACGGGACGATCAGGGAGGCCGCCGAGGCCTTGTGGCTCGAGTCGCTCTGGCGCGACCTTGAATTCAGGAACGACAGGATCCTCGTGAGATTCCTGTCGGAAGACGGGTCGAGCGTATTTCAGCTTTTCAGGGAGATTGCCGGTTCCGTCGAGGAGGCCCTTACAGCCGCAGAGTCTCGACCATAAACCGGAGCGAGTTGCCGCGCGACTCCGCGAGTTCCTTCTCGATGATGAACACGAGGGATTTTCCCGACGCGTCGGTTATGATCCTGCGGATCTGGTAGTCCTTGACGCCCGCCCTCTTGAAACCGGGCAATCCGACGGTATGTCGCCGTTCGACCCCGTTCGCGTCCTTTATGACGACCACCAGGTAAAACGAGGACCGTACCGAAGTTCCCGATCCCTCGGACAGGGACTTCAGCGTCACGGTGAATTCCCTGCCGAGCTCGAAGTCGCGGAAGGAAAGGTCCTTTACGGACGGGGCGTCCTCGGCTTGCGCGTACAGGGGGCGGCCCTGGGCTGAGCTGTCGACGCGAAGGGTTCCGATGAGGGAGGCCGCCTTGTTTTGCAGCGAGGCGAAGGTCCCCCGGCCGTCCTTTCCGGCGGTTCCGGCCGACGGGGAGGCGGTGAACTTGCCGCCCTTGACGAAGTCGTTTTTCGCGACGTCGACGAAGAATATATCGGCGTACGCGCGATAGTCGCCGTCGGTGACCCCGTATTGCCCGAAGGCGAAGGTGCCCCCGTCGGCCGAGAACCCGAGGTTCACGAACGTGGCGACGTCCCCGGCATGCAGCGCCAGGGCCACGAAGGCCATGATGATACTTATCGCAATCTTTCGCATTCCCGTCTCCCTCATGATTACTACCACGAGTATCGACATATTGCGCGCCCTACTTGAGATTCCCTTAACGCCGTTTTGATGTTATCATCCATTCATGACCATTGCCGCACGAAATCGCTTCATCAGGATGGGCGCGCTCGTTTCCCTCTCCCTGGTCGTCGCCGCGTCGGCGAGCATCGCCTACATGACGATGAAGGGAACCCTTCCGTCCGCCCAGCCGGGACCGCGGGGCCTCGCGTTCCTGGACGGCTTGTTCCTGACGCCCTTCAGTCCCGTGGCGGTGGCGCTTTCCGCGGGCGTTTTCCCGCTCTTTTCCCTGCTGTGCCTCGGCTACGTGCTGTTCGCCTTCGAGAAAACCCAGACCATCGAGATAACCTTCTTCGCCGCGGCCGCCTTCTCCGTTTCGCTCGAGGCCCTCCGCATCCTCGTTCCGCTCGCGGGGTCGTTCCCGATCTCCGTCGCCTCGCCGGTTGCCGTATCGAGGGCCATCCTCTTTTGCAGGGTATTCGCCTCGCTCGCCCTGCTCGCGAGCGTGATCTTCACGACCGGACAAACGGCGCAACAGCTCGGCGCGAGCGTGTTCCTCATCGGTTTCGTGTCCTTCAGCCTCGTTTCGGCCGTACCGTTCAACTCGACTCGCCTCTTTTCGAATTATCTCGTCCGTCCCGGTTTTTCCGTCACGCTTACCGCCTTCCTGACGGTAATCGGATTGCTCGCGGTCGTGTCATACCTCATCCAGGGGAAAACGCGCGCGTCGCCCGACTACACGGCCGCCGGGGTCGCGCTGCTTTCCTTCCTGTCGGGCTACGCGATCCTCTCGTACTGCGATTCCTGGGCCTTTCTCGGGGCCGGGGGATTCCTGCTGTTCGCGGGCGGATGGAAGTACCTGGACCGGATTCACCGCTACTATCTGTGGCAGTGACCCGCCGCCAAAGACGGCGGCCGCTCAGCCCAGCAGGGCCACGATCGAGCCGATCGCGAGCGGGATGATCATGTTGTCGTAATCCTTCAGGGGAAGCATCTCTATGAGCATCGCGGCCAGCGCGACCTCGAGGGAGCGAATCGGGTCGTGCAGGACGGCGAACGTCGAGGCGTATACGGCGAGAAAACACGCCGCGCTGCCCTCGAAGGTCTTGCCGCGCGCGCCGGGAATCCGGATCCTTCCGTACAGCTTCCCCGCGAGGCTCGCGACCCCGTCGCCGAATGCGAGGGCGAATATCCCCACGCGCGCCGCGTCAGGCGGCAGGACGAGCAGGGCGAACAGCACGCCAAGCCCCATGGTGACCGGACCGAGCACGAAGCGGCCCTCGTCGCGTTTGCGCGACGCGTAGGCGGTAATCCGCGAGACGACCGGAATGGGCGATCCCGCCATGCGCAGGTACTCGCATACGATGTACGCGGCTATGACGAAGGAAAGGATCGCGACGGTCCAGGAAGGGCTTCGCATGGCGAATACGGGAACGAACGAGGAACAGATATGGATGGATTTTCGGAAGAATTCCTTCAATAGGTCGTTCACCGTGGCCGTATGAGATATCTTGCGGTACCTGAAATCCGACAGTAAGCCCATGAACTCGCCTTTCATCGACGATGAGTATACCACAGGTACGGGATTTCATCAGCAGGCAGGGCCCGCGCGAACCGCTTCGCGGATCGCCACCGTGTGAAGGGCGGAAGCCGGGTGACCGGAAACCACGAAGTCTTGCAGAATGTGGATCTTTTTTTGGACGTTACTGGATTTGAACCGGTGACTGGCGAACCGCTTCGCGGATCGCCACCGTGTGAAGGGCGGAAGCCGGATGACCGGAAACCGCGAGGTCTTGCGGGATGCGGATCTTTTTTTGGACGTTACTGGATTTGAACCGGTGACTGGCGAACCGCTTCGCGGATCGCGGGTGACCGGAAACCACGAGGTCTTGCGGGATGCGGATCTTTTTTTGGACGTTACTGGATTTGAACCAGTGACTTCTACCGTGTGAAGGTAGCACTCTACCGCTGAGTTAAACGTCCAAAAAAAGATCGCGGATGGCCGCGGGGCGGTCCGTCGGGATTCACTATAGCAACAGTGGTCAAAAAGTGCAAGTCGGACGGCGGGCCGTCCGGGGGTCTTGTCAGCGGTCGTCGCGCTGGCGCAAGACGCGCTCGTTTTCCATGGTTCGCGGGATATCCGTGAATATCTCGCTGGAATAGGCCTCGCCCGGCTTCGTGATGTACCGGACGTTCATGAACGGCAGGTTTTTGTCGTGCGGCGGCTTGAGGCGTATCATGGTTTCCGGGTTTCGCGTCAGGGTATCCCAGGCGCGGGCCGCGTCGGAGATGAGCACGAGAGCGCGCGCGTTCTTCCGGGAATCGCCGGTCCGCTCCGAAAGGCGGTTCAGCGTCACGCCGAGGTTGTTGGCCGTCTTCATGTACAGCTCGACGAATTCGCCGTGATCGATCCGGGCCTGCGGGAAGATGATCCCCTTGCGTATCCGTTCCGCCTCGAGCGTCTCCATGAGCCGCTCGTAGTGCCCCTGGGCGGCGAAGACGTCGCCCCGTCGGAAGAGGGCGTTGGCGTACGCGAAGGCGAGGTTGCGGTCGGAGGGGGTCCGGGCGTACGCGATCCCGAAGGAGTCCATCGAGCCGAGATAGTCCTGTCCCTGATAGCGTATATACCCGATCCGGTAGCGGATCGACGGGGTGTCGTTGAGCTCGGCGACGGCGCGTTCGTACAGCGCGAGCGCCTCATCGAGCCGGTTCGAGACGAAATAGGCGATGTCCGCGTAATCGGCGTAGAGGACGCCCACGCGGGGGTCCTGACGCACCGCGCGGGCGGCGCGCTGTTCCTCGTAGAGACTGATTCCCTCCGCGTAGAGGGTTCCCGCCTTGAGGTATTCCATGTCCTCCGCGCGGATCTCGCCGAGGAGGCGGAAGGCGTCGATCCGGGTCAGCATCCGCCGGGGATTCATCGGTTCGGCGGTCTCGAAGAGGCGCAGGGCCTCGCTGAGGGCGGTCGACGCGGGTTCGTTCTTGTAGTTGTACACGAAGAACCGGCCCATGTTGTAGTGGGCCTCGGGGACGGTTCCCGCCACCTTGATCGCGCGCTCGAGAAGGGCGCGAACGTCCTCTATGGCCGCGCGCAGGGCCTCGCTCTCTCCGGGTTTCGGCAGATAGCGCTTCTCGAGAAGGTATCCGCCGAGCTCGACGAGGTCGGCGGACCCGAGCTTCGCCCCGCGCCGCGTCAGCCGTTCCTTGAGCGGCAGCACCTCGGCGAGATTGTCGGTCCGGATGAAGTAGCGCATCATGCGCGAGAGGTAGAGGTCCTTCTTTCCGTAGAGCTCGATGAGGACCGCGTACGTGGCGCGGGCGTCCTCGTATTTCGCGGGGTTCTCGTCGGCCCACTCGAGGAAGTTGTCGCCGAGGAGCAAAAGTCCGTCGCGGTCGTTCACGTGATGGTCGAGCACGCGGCGCCGGAGCACGGTCTCGGCCTTCTCGAAATTCCTCAGCTCCAGGCTCAGCATGGTCGCGTACTCGAGCCCGCCGGCGAGATCGTTGTCGTACCGCGCGAGCAGACGCTCGTACATCGTCTCCGCGAGCAGGTACTGCTTCTTTGTCCGGTACGCGCGGGCATACCGGAAATACCACTTCTTCTTTTCCCACAAGCGAACCGCCTGGTCGAAAAGGGCCGTGGACTGGGTATACCGCGCGTCCTCGATGGCGGCGTAACCGCGCTTGTAGTAGCGCTCCGCCTCAAGCGGCCGGTAGATGAACTGCCACGAAAGGAAGACCGTGCATGCGGTCAGCACGGCGATGACCAGGCTCATGACGGCGATCGGCAGGATGCGGTTGACGAATACGTACCGAAGCGAGGATTTCTCGAGCTCGTACTCGGCGACGGTCTTCTTCTCGAAATCCTTCGGTACCGGTATGGAACGGTCGAGTATCCCCTCGAGGGTCCGGGCGATCTTGCGGACCGACACGCCGGTGAGGACGGAATGAACGAGCTCCATCTTTTTGAGCTCGGTTCCGTCGTCGCCCGATATGTATTCCTCGACGGCTATCCTGACGTTCAGCGGGAACCGGGCGAGTACCTCGAAGAGCCTGCGGAAATCATCCTCGGATATCTTGAGGGGGATCTCCTTCTTGCCGGGCTTTCTCCCCCCTTCGGACTCGAACGAGAATTCGGGGACGGAGACGCGGCCTTGCGCCGAGGTAAAGTCCGAGAAACCGGGGATATGAAAGTCGTCCTCGCCGCCCGCGTCGGCTCCCGCCTTGAGGAAGTCCTCGTCAAGGCTGAAGCCGTCAAAGCCGTCGACGACGGCCGCGTCCGCGCTTTCGGCGGCCGGGACGGAAAGGTCGTCGGGGACCGAAAAATCGGAGAAGTCGTCGCCAAAGGGATTCGGCGCGTCGGCGCTCCCCGTGCCGGAACGCGGCGCCCGCTCGCCGACGTCGAAATCGGCGAGGCTGTCGAGTCCCGACCCCGAAGAGGGTCCCGCGTATTCGTCGCTGATCGGGGTGATATCGATCTCGAAGGGGGCGGCGTCCCGCGCTTCCCCGGCGCCGGGACTCCCGTCGCCGCCGGTGCCGCCGAGGGCGGAATCCGGCCCGGGGAGGTTGAAATCGGGAACGGCAAAATCCTGCCCGTCCGTGTCGCCCGACGGGACGTCGAAGGCGCTCAGGTCCGGAACGCCGAAGGAATCTCCGCCCGCTTCGGGGATATCGTCAAGGGACGGAAGACCCGCGGCGAGCAGGGCGTCAAGGCCGGAGACCGCGTCGTCCGTTACCGGTGCGGGAGCCGCGGCAGGAACGGTATCCTCTTCAAGACCGTCGACCTCGACCGGCTCGTCGGAGATCTCGGAGATCTCGGGAATCTCGAATGACTCGGGGGTCTCCGGCACCTCGAATGACTCCGGCACCTCGAATGACTCCGGCATCTCGAATGACTCGGGCATCTCGAATGACTCGGGCGCCTCTGGCGTTTCGAAGGCTTCAGGCGTCTCGAATGACTCGGGCGCCTCGGGCAACCCGAAATCCTCAAAATCGGGGACCCCTGCCGAGGCGCGATCCTGCTCGATCCCGGCCGAAAGGCCCGCGAGCAAGTCCTCCGGAACGGAGAAGGAGGAGTCCTCGGGTTCGGGAGAGCCTGACGAATCAAGCGAGAGATTCGCGAGAAGCTGGTCAAAATCGGATTGTTCGGGGGTTCCGGCCGATTCGGGAGATCCGGGGGATTCGGTGCCGATCGACGCGAGCAGGTTGTCGACGTCGAGAGGGGGAACCGACGACGGCGACTCCGACGGAAGGGGAAGAGGCACATAGTCCTCGCCCCGCTCCTCGGCGACTTCGCGTTCCCGCCCGAGATTGCTGAGTTCGTTCCTGAAAAATTCAAGCTCTTTGATACCCGGCATTGTTTCCCTGATCGAATCGTATTCAGTATATCATCGGTTTTTCGCGTCGCCACTTTACCGGGGAACGTACCCGGCCGTCTTTATTTCCATTAAGGCGGCGGGTATCTCAAGATTTTGCAGGATAATCCGACAATTGTAAAGAACTACCGGCCGCGAAGCGCGATGCTCGATACGGCGTCGCGTCGGCGGAGACTCACGATTTCGGCGGAGAACGATGAAAAAAGCACTATTACTCGCCGCGGCCCTTGCGGCCGCCGCGACGGGAGCGACGGCGGCGGGCATCGAGTCAGTCGCGTACAACGAGCTCGTCATGTCAATCTCCCGGGAGAAGGCCCCGGTCGTCTCCGGGCGGTACGTCGTCTTTACGGCGGCGGGAACGGCCCGTCACGTTGGGATCTCGTTCGAGCACGAAAACTACCGAAGGATCCACTCCCTGAAGCGCCTTACGAGGCTCGACGAGTCGGGAAAACCGCGGCTTGACGAAACGGGCAACGGCGTGAACTCGGTCCTCTTCTTCATAGCGGAGGTTCCGCCCTCCGTCGACACCTTGCGCTACCGGATGGTAATCGACGGGCTGTGGACGGTCGACCCCCTCAACGCATCCTCCGAATACGATTACGAAAACGGCATGCGCGTCTCGACAGTCGCGGTCGAACGGTACGAACCGTTCAAGACCAAGGAAGCCGACGGAGGACTCGTCAGGTTCGCCTGCGAGGCGCGGGCGGGATCGTCGATCCGCCTCGCGGGGACCTTCAACAACTGGGATCCCTTCATGTACGAGATGGAAGAGACCGCGCCGGGACGGTACGAGATCTACCTGCCCCTTCCCCGGGGCACCTGGTATTACGCCTTCTTCGAGGGGATGAGCCAGCTTCCCGACACGACGAACGAGGAACGGGTCTACACGAAAGACGGACGCGTCGCCTCGGTGGTACGGGTAAACTGACACCGCCCGTTAAGCCGGACCGCTCAAGCCGGACGGGCGCCGTCTACGGTTGCCTGAGCTTGAGCGCCACCTTCATGGCGTTGTACGCCCCGTCGTAAATCCCGTCCTTCTTGTTTCTCACGATATGCGAGCAGTAGAGCTCCAGAAGGTCGCCGTCCTCGACGAGCATCTTGAGTATCCGGTGCAGGCCTGTGACGGAGGCGGTCTCGATCGTTCCGTCGCCGATTTCGGCGCCCCGGATCGCCCCCCATGCCTCGTGCCTGCCGACGCGCTGGATGAAGAGCTTCGGGACGGGATAGAACGACAGCTCGCTCGGCTTGGTCACCATGACGTCGCACACCCGCATCAGGAGGTTCGTCGCGTACACGGCGCTGTAGAAGTCGTCGTGCAGGAAGACGTGAACGCCCGAGATGCGCGAGACCGCGGCCTCGTCGATGAAGGCGCGCGTTTCCTTCCAGTCGGAATGCAGGGTCCAGGAGATGCCGTCGGCCCTGAACATCGCCTCGAGCTCTGCCCATCGTCCCTTGTGGTCGCCCATGTTCACGAAGAGCGAAACCTTGCCCCCCTCGATAGCGTCCTTGCAGGTCCGGGCGATGTCCGCGAAGCGGAGCACCTGTGGAGCCCGTTTCCCATCGAGTGGAAGGTGCGGTAGCCCATGTAGGCCGAGGGTGACTGCACGACGTGGTGGCTGCCCTCCACGACGTGGAAGGCGAGCGGGAAGTTGTCGGGGATGATCGTCACGACGTCGGTCATGCCGGCGCCCCGCGCCGCGTGCCCGGTCCACGGATGCGTCGAGAAAAACGGCATGTCCCTCGGTATGTCCCGGTAGAGCGGAACGAAGATTCGCGAGAGGGCGTCTTCCTCCACCGAGAACGACAGCTTCCGCGCGGCGCCGTTCGTCACGTATTCCCACACGAGGGAGTTGAACAGCCTCGAGCGCTGGGAAAGGCGCGAGCCGAGGTTGTAGAGGTCCTCGAGGTACTTGATCGTCTTGCTCGCCGCGTATTCGGGGAAGGACATCAAGTCGAGCCAGTAGGGGACGTAGCCCATCGAGTGCGCGGCCGAGGCAAGGGCGATCGCCATGCGGCAATGGCCGAAGCCCATGCGGATGGTACCAAGCACGACTCCCTTTTGCGCGTCAAGGGGAACGCCTCCGGGCCGCTCGTCGGACCGTTCGCGGACGGTTTGTATCCCGAAGTCCTCAAAACCGAACCCCTCGGGGTAGGCGGAGAGCGTCGGGCTCTTGCCGGGATCGAAGCTGAATTTCTTCGCGTATCGCGCGAATCGCCGTTCGGCCGCGCGCACGATCTCGCGCGGGATGCTGTTTCCGTAGAGCCGTTTTTCGTCCATGCGGACAATTTTATCCCCGTTTGCGCAAATTAGCCAGCGGGATTTCTCCGCGGGATCAGCCCCGGAATCCGCAAACGGGATTTCCCCGAACGGCCCCGCCGGTGTATCATGTTCCCCATGAAAGCGGAGCGGCTTCTCTCCATCCTGACGATCCTCCTTTCCGGCAAACGGGTTTCCGCGCGCGAGCTCGCGGAGGAGCTCGAGGTTTCGGTACGGACGGTGTACCGCGACGTCGATGCCCTCGCCGAGGCCGGCATCCCGGTCTACGCCACCACGGGCCGTGACGGCGGCTTCGGCCTCGTGGAGGGCTTCCGCATGACGGGCCAGACGCTCCGCACCGGCGAGGTCAGCCGCGTCCTTTCGGCCCTTGACGGTCTTTCGGGCATATGCCCGAGAAACGAGATCGAGGACCTGAAGCGGAAGTTCGCCCTCCTCCTCGGCGAGTCGGACCGGAAGGGCATCCCCTGCCCGGAGAGCCGGGTCTTTATCGAGCTCGCGCCCTCAAGCCGGGAAAAGGGGACGATAGACGCGCTGAACGCGTCCATCGCGGGGGGAACGGTCGTCCGCGCCGAATACTGCGACGCAAACGGCTCGAGAACGACGCGGGACATCGAGCCGCTCGCCCTCGTCTTTTACTGGCAGTCCTGGTTTGTCTACGCCTGGTGCCGGCTCCGTTCCGCGTTCCGCTGTTTCCGCATTACCCGGCTCGCCTCCGTCACCCCGACCGGCCTCGCCAGAACCGCCCCGGAGGCGGATCTCTCGCTCAGGCCGTGGACACTGCAATGGGAGGAGGAGCCGCAGGAGGATGTCTCCTTCACGGTCGACGCGAAGGCTCGGGGGCGGCTCGCGGAATATTTCGACGCGGAGTGCGTGGAGGACCGGGGAGACGGCCGCCTGCTCGTTCGCGCCCGGTTTCCCGTCGGCGACTGGTTCGTGTCCTGGCTCATGGGCTTGCCGGGCGCGGTGTCGGTCGCCGGGCCCGGACACCTGCGCGACCGCCTCCTCGTCCACGCCCGCGAGACCGCCGCGGCGAATTCCCGGAAAGACTGACACAGGATGTCAGCTTTCGCGTGCGAGAATGGGACCATCACGATACCGACGGAGGAATCGAAACCATGGAAAAAATCCTTGCGGCCTGCGGGCTCGACTGCTCGAAATGCGGGGCTTTCATCGCCTCGAAGACGAACGACGACGCGCTGAGGCAAAGCGTCGCGAACGAGTGGGCCAAGCTCTTCAACTTCGCCTTTACCCCGGAGATGATCAACTGCCACGGCTGTTTCGCGACTGACGGGGTCCAGATCGGCCACTGCGCCGAGTGCGAGATGCGGAAATGCGCCATCGGGAAGGGAGCGGCGAACTGCGGCGCCTGCGCGGAGTATCCGTGCAAGACCGTCTCGTCGTTCCACGAGATGTGTCCCGAGGCGGCCGAGAACCTGCGCATGAAATAGAAGGCTCGCGTCAGGCCCCGCCCGCGTCCCCCGTCAGACCGTACTCCTTCATCTTGGTAAGGAGGGTCCGGCGGGTGATCCCGAGTTCGCGGGCCGTCCGCTCGCGATGGCCCCCGTTCCGGGCAAGGGCGGCGGCGACAGCGGCCTTCTCCGCGTCGCGTATGCTCACCGGCTCGTCCGAGGCGCGGTCCACCGCGGGTTCCGTCGCGGGCAATTCCTCCGGAAAGCCGAGATCGGCCGGCCGCACGAGCGGTCCGTCGCAGAGGATCACCGCCCGCTCGACCGCGTTCTCGAGTTCGCGTATGTTGCCCGGATACCGGTAGCGGCCGAGCGCCGCGAGGGCCTCGGCGGCAAAGCCCGTCACGTCCTTTCCCGTCTCGCGCGCGAACCGCGAGAGGAACATGCCGGCGAGCGGGACGATGTCCTCGCGGCGGTCGCGGAGCGGGGGCAGGGCGATCCTGAGCACGTTTACCCGGAAATAGAGATCCTCCCGGAAGCGGCCGTCCCTCACGGCGGCCTCGAGGTCGCGGTTCGTCGCGGCGATGATGCGGACGTCGACGGGCACGGGGCGGGAGCCGCCCACGCGCGTGATGACGCGGTCCTGCAGCACGCGAAGGAGGCGCACCTGCGCGGGGAGCGGCATCTCGCCGAGCTCGTCGAGAAAAAGCGTCCCGCCCGAGGCAAGCTCGAAGTACCCCTGGCGCCGCGCGTCCGCCCCGGTAAAGGAGCCCTTCTCGTGCCCGAACAACTCGCTTTCGACCAGGCCTTCCGGCAGGGCCCCGAGGTTTACCGGGACGAAGGGACCGTCGGCCCGGGACGAGCGCCGGTGGATCACCCGCGCGACCACCTCCTTGCCGGTGCCGCTCTCCCCCGTCACGAGGACGGTCGAGGATATCGGCGCGACCTTGCCGACGAGTTCCGCCACGGAACGCATCGCGGGGGAGTCCCCGAGCCAGGAGCCGCCGGAAAGCCTCCGGCCGATCTCGGCGGCGCGGACGAGTTTTCTCTCCGACACGGCGCGCGCGAGGCGCACGGCGAGTTCGGCGGGATCGAAGGGCTTCACGAGGTAGTCGACGGCTCCGCGCTTCATGGCCTCGACGGCGTCCGCGATGCCCCCGTGCGCGCTCATCATCACCAGGGGAAGCGAGGGCCATTCGGAGAGTATCGCGGACAGTAGCTCGAGCCCGTCCATCCCGGGGAGGCGCAGGTCGACGACGGCCGCGTCGAAGACGCTCGCGCCGAGAAGCCCGAGGGCGGCCTGCCCGTCTGCGGCGAGCTCGCAGGCGAAGCCCTCGAGGGCCAGATACTCGCCGAGCGACTCGCGCAGGTTCTTCTCGTCGTCGACAATGAGGATCCTCGACCTGTTTTCACCGTCCATCCGCGTCCCCCTCCCCGGCAAGGCCATCCGCCGCAGTCTTTGAAGCCGCCTCCGCCGCGCCGGCCGCGAGCGGCAGGGTCGCCACGAAGAGGCTTCCGCCGCCCGGACGCTCGGAATACACGAGCGAGCCCCCCGCGAGTTCCATGTACCTGCGGGCAAGCGCGAGTCCGATGCCGGAGCCCCTCGGCTTCGTCGTGAAAAACGGCGTAAAGAGGCTCGCGCGGTGTTCGGGCGCGACGCCGCTCCCGCGGTCCGCTACCGCGAACACGGCCTTCCCCTGCCGCGTCTCGAGCGAGAGCGTCGGCGGCTCGGGCGAACCGGACTCGAGGGCGTTCGCGAGGAGGTTGTCGAGGGTTTGCACGAGCCGGTCGGGGTCGACGCGGACCGTCACCTCGCCGCCATGCCAGGGCGCCACGACTGCCCTGCCCGCGTAGCGGTCGGCGCACCGCGCGACGACCCCGGCAGCGGACACGAGGCGCGGCGCGCCCTCCGAGTTCTGCAGGAAATCGCGCAGGCGGTCCGTCAGCTGGGCAAGGCGCGCCGTCTCCTCCTCGATGACCGAGACGTTCCGTTTGTAGGCGTCGGGGAGCGTCTTCCCGAGCGTGGCGCACTGGACGCGGATCACGCCGAGGGGATTCTTGATCTCGTGGGCGAGCGTCCGCGCGGCCTCTCCCAACTGCACGAGGTGCGCGTTCTCCGCCTCGCGCGCGCGGTACCGCGCGATCCGCCGCGAGTACACGAGGGCGAGCGCGAGGCTCGCGACGAATACCGCGATCAGGACCGCGAGGGAAAGGGACCTGAACCTGCGCGCGCGGAAGAAGGATTCCATGCCCACGTCGGCAAAGACGTACCGGCTCATGCGCACGGACATGCCGCCCATCGGGGAACGTCTGCCCGGCGGCGCGTCCCCGCGGCCTCGCATCGGGTGACCGAGGGCGTCGGGAAGGAGCTCCCCCATGAGCCGGTCGTCGGCCATGCGGGGCTCCTCGCCCGGGACGCCGAACAGACCGTGGCGCATGCGCGGGCCGGGCATCGCGCCCATCTTCCGGATGATGACGACCGAGCGGTCCTGTACGCGCACGAGGGCGGAGGTGCCGACCCGCGAGGGATTCTCGAGCGACTCGGGCGCCGTACCCCAGCGGTACAGGGCGGTCCCGGAACCGGAATAGACGCCGAAACCGTTCAGGTCCTCGCGGAGCGAGGGGTCGAATTCGGGATCGAAGGCGTAGAGGTCAAGAACGCCGGTCATGACGCGATACGCGTGGAATTCCGCCTCGCGCCGGAACCGCGTCGAGTCCTGACCGAAGAGGAGGACGGCGAACAAAAGGGAAAGCGCGACCGCGACGATAATCCCCGTCGCGACCACGCGATTTTGAACGGTATGCCCGGTGTCCCTCATCGATTGAACCCCATACGTCTCAGTGTATACCGCCACCGGCCCGGTCGCAAGGACGTCCCCCGGCCGACCGGGCCGACCGGATTAGCGCCGGTCCCGGCGATCGGCGCGGCGCTCGCGGCGATCGTCCCGTCGGTCAAAGCGATCGCAGCGATCACGCCGATCGCGCCTGTTGTCGGGTCCCCGGCAGTCGCCGAAGCCCGGTCCGCGGCCGCCCCGCTCCACGTTCGACAGGTCCAGTTCCTTGCCGTTCGCCCACACCTTGGTCGGCATGATCATCATCGTCTTGTCCGCGTCGCCGTCCCCGTCAGCGCGGGGACCGTCGAATACGAACCCTTCGATCTTGATGGTGTCGCCGGCCTTGAGGCCGTTCTCCCACGCGACCTGAAAGAACGGACCGGGGGGCAGGGCCCACGATTCCTTGCCGTTCGTTACCGTCGGAACGGAATCCGCGATCACGAGTTTGCCCTCGACGGTCCGCGAGTCACGGGCACCGTTCGCGAAGGCGACGGCGGCTACCAGGATCATCCCGCACAGGGTCAATGTCTTTTTCATGTAGTACTCCTTCGGTGAGCGTAATCGCTCCCTGCCATTACTTAGCAAGAACCATGCCAACATGCCCGCAACGGCTCAAGGCGCGAAAACCGGCTGCAAATCGCGCATATTCGCGGGATTGCGCCTATTAATCTCCATTTCCTCGTATACATCACCTCGCGAGGGTCATCCGGCAACGAGCAAAATTTTCCCTCGCGGGCAATTCTTTCCCATCCTTAAATTCAGATTATATGCGGTTTGACAAAACGATTGATGGACCGGATAATACCCTGATCGTACGGGTGGCGATGAAACATAAACAGGATATCCTTATCTTTTCCCTCTCGGGGCTTTGCATCCTCGCCAGCTTCCTGGTCGCGTATATTCCGCGGCAGTCGACGGGTACGGCCGCTTCCGGCATCCTCGAGCCATCCTTCTATGAAGACGTCACCCACGCGGAGTCCGCGGAATCGCTGCGGGAACTCGACGGCCTCTTTCAGCCCCTCGAAAGGCCGGTGCTTTACCGGAACCGGACGAAGTCCGCGTGCTGGATCCGCTTCAGGCTGGCGCCGTCACCGAAAGACGAAGACCGTTTCATCGAGATCGACAACGCGAGCCTTGAGTTCATCGACGTCTGGTTCCCCGACGGAACGCACGAGCGCGCGGGCAAGTACGTAAACGCGCGGGAGAACCGGGTCAAGACGCGCATCCGGAACATCCCCGTTCCGCGTGGCGCGGATTCGGGGGAATTCGTTTACGCGCGCGTGCGCACGAACACCATCATGTTCGTGCCCCTCGCCGCGGTGACGGCCAGACAGGCGCTCGCCCGCTCGTTCCGGACGAATCTCGTCTTCGGGGTGTTCTTCGGCATCATCGTCGCGATAATCTTCATCAACCTGTTCTCGTTCATGGTCATACGCAACAGGCACTTCCTCGTGTACCTGTGCTACCTCGTGTCGCTTCTGGTCTATCACCTCGTGGTTCACGGCTTCATGTATTTCCTGGGACTGCCGCCCCATTTCCTCGAATCGCTCCTGTGGCTCAGCCTCGCGGGATTCGGCATATCGATGATGGTGTTCGCCAAGCGCTTCCTCTTCCTCAAGGAGCGGCTGCCCGCGGTCAGCACGATCCTCGACGTGAACATCGGCCTCTTCCTCGTCCAGACCGCCCTCGGGATCTCGATGCAGGTATACCTCGCGAACCAGATCGCCTATATCACCGGCTTCATCGTCCCCATCATCATCATGGCGACGACGGTCAAGCTGTACGTCTCCGGGTACCGCGAGGTCCGATTCTACCTGATCGCGTGGGTCGCCCTTTTCACGGGGACGACGATATGGTCGACCTCCGCGTACGCCGAAGCGCGCATTTCCGCCAACTACTTCTTCCTCGTCGGCACGTCCGTCGACTCCCTCCTCTTCACGCTCGCGATCTTCGACCTTCTGCGGAAGGAACTGAGCGAGAAGGACGTGATGCTCGAGCGGGAGAAATACTACATCAACCTCTCGCGGACTGATCCCCTCACCGGGCTCTATAACCGGCGTTATCTCAACGAGCTCATCAAGCGACTCGAGTCGGACGGCGAAATCCCGAGCGACTCGGCGCTGATCATGATCGATCTCGACAACTTCAAGACGATCAACGACACCTACGGGCACCTGGCGGGGGACCTCATACTGACGAAGACGGGAACGAAGATCAAAAAGCACATCCGCAAGACCGACATCGCGTGCCGGTACGGCGGCGACGAGTTTCTCGTATTCCTTCCCGGCGCGAACGAGTCCGCGGCCCGCCTCATCGCGGAGTCGATCCGGAACGACATCGTCGCGGATTGCTCCTATTCCGAGGAGGGCTCGCCGATATCCATCACGGTCAGCATCGGCATCTCGGAAAACCGTCTCGACGATTCCTTCGACGGGCTCTTCCTCAGGGCCGACGCGGCCTTGTACCAGGCGAAAAAAACCGGACGCGACCGGATCTCCGTTCTCTAGGCGCCCGCCCGCGGTCCTCCTGCCGGCAGGCCGCGGACTACCGACGGCAGGCCGCGGGCCCTGTCAAACCCTTTCGAACAGCGCGCACATCCTGTCGCCGAAGGCGAACCGTTTCGCGAGCCCGTCAAGGGCGGCCTTGACGCGTCGCGGGGCGGCGCCCGCGGTCAGACCGCAACCGAAGCGCGTCGAGCCGAGCGGCCGCAGGCCGTTCCGCGCGAACAGGGCGACCAGGGCGCGCGCGGACGGTATGGCGAGGTGCTCGTCCGGCATGAGATGGCGCCAGGACGCGCCGAACGCGCGCGAGACAAGGCCCGAGACGGGAGTCTCGACGACGGCGTACCCACCGCGGGAAAGCGCGCGCGCGGCGTCTTGAACGAGGCCTGCGACGTCGGGGGAATGCTCGATCACGTTGAACATGAACAGGCTGTCGCACGAGCCGTCGGGAAGGGAGGAAAGGGAGCCGCGAACGAAGCGGACCGCGCCGACACCGGGGAGCCGACGCGCGAGGGCAAGGAGGGACTCCGACACGTCAAGGCCCACGGTGGAGCGGCTCCCCGCCTCGGCCAGAAACCTGACGAAAAGGCCGTTCGCGCAACCGAGCTCCGCGTTGCGGCCGGTAGCGACGCGCGAAAGGGGATAGCCGATCTCGGCAAGCGTCATCGTCCGCTCGCGCGCCAGGGCGGCGTACGATTCTTCGTCGAGGTATCCCGGGTTCATCGCGGCCTTCGTCGCGAGATAGGACTCGTAATAGGCCTCGATCTCGCCGGGAGACGGAAGCGGATACTGCAGGACGGAACCGCACCCGCGGCAGAGCCAGTACGGGCGCCTCAGAGCGGAACGGCGCGCGGAGCCGCAAAACGGGCACGGCACGCCCGAGTTCGAATCGGTCATTCCGCAAGGGTAGCGCGAATCCGAGTTCCTGTCGAGCGAGGCCGTTTCGCGTCACCCGTCGCAAAAAAAAAGGGCCGACCCGAAGGCCGGCCCGGCTTCCCCGAGGGGAGGCGGATCAGAACTTGACGCGGAAGGTGACCGGGACGCTGATCTTGGTGACGGAGTCGCCGACGTCGGGGCTCGTCATCTCGATCTTCACGCCCGCGTCGATCGACGCGCCCTTCTGCGCGGTTATCGTCACGCCGGGGCGGATGGTGAGAGTGTTGCCCGCCGTTCCCGCGAACTCGGCGGCGTCGCCCGAGACGTTGGCGTTCGCGACGAGAAGGCAGGGGGTGAAGGTGTCGTTCGCCTTCCAGGCGACGTTGGCCATGTTATAGAGGATCATGAGGTCGTCGCCGAGGGTGACGTTGTTGTGGCTCGTCAGGGAGATGGCGTCCATCGCGTAGCGGGCGCGGAGCTCGACGGCGTTGAGGCTGTTCTCGGAAACGTCGAGATCAAGATAGCCGGAGTAGCCGATCACGGCGTTGAGGTTCTCGATCATGAGGATGTTCGCGAAGATACCGACGGTGGCCTTGTCCTTGGCGGTCATGACGAAGGTACCGGTCAGCTTCGCCGCGTCGCCGACGGTGTAGGCGCCGCGCGCGCCGAACTGCTCCATGGCGTTGTAGGGGTCCTTCGTGTTGCTGCCGCTCGCGAAGGCGACCGAGGCGTCCCCGAAGGCGTAGTCGGCGGAGAACTCGCTCTTCCAGGGGGTGATGTTGTCGGACTCGGACATGAAGACCACTCCGCCTTCCTTAGTCGCGTCGACCTTGAGCGGGCCGTAGTAGAGATCCCACAAGCCGCCCCAGTTGCTCGCGTCCTTGTCGATGATGTCGGCCTTGCGGTGATCCCATTCGCCCGCGGTGAGCTTGAGATCGCCGAAGCTCATCCAGCCGTAGTAGTCGTAGAGCTCGACGGTTCCGGTGATGAGCGAGCCCTTGAGCAGGATGACCGCTCCGGCCTTGTCGCTCTTGTATTCCACTCCGAACCGGTCGTCGCCGGGGACGGAGACGCCGGAGTCGGTTCCGGCGTCGTCAAGATAGACGGTCGCGAGGTTCATCTTGGTTCGGGCGCGAATCGTGAGCTTCGACTCGTCGGCGAACGCGAGTCCCGCGATCATTGCCATGCATGCGCAGGCGATTACCACATTTCTTTTCATTGAGCACATCCTCCTCCCGAACGAGTCGGGCGTTTTAATCCCGGCATGCGGCCGGGGTATGGCGCCACTTTGGGGGACGAGTGTCAGAAACGGGTGAGAAAAATGAGAAAATTGCGATAATTACCGCCCCGGTCAGATTGACAGGCGCGAAATTTGACCCGAATATGAAGACGAGAGGCCTCAATATGGTAGATCGCTTCGTTCTTGCGCTTGTTGACGACGAACCGGGTATAACCCGGTCGCTGGAACGCGAAATCAGGCTCGAGTTCGGCCATGAGGCCTTCGAGATCGTCACGTTCAACAACCCCGTCGAGGCCCTGTCCTGGATTTCGGACCACCGGGACGAGGTGTTTCTCGTCATCGCGGACCTCAGGATGCCGGAGATGAACGGCAGCGACCTCCTGGTCAGGATACGCGCGTTCTCGGCCGACATCCAGACGATCCTCCTGACCGCGTACACGGATATCGACAGCATCCAGCGGGCGGTATCCGCGACCATCCTCAGCCTGATGTTCAAGCCCTGGAAGCGCGGCGAGCTCGTGACCGAGATAGACCGCGCCCTCAGGATCAGGAAAAGCGCGAGGGACAACGCCGTGCTCAAGGCCCGGATAGACGGGATGCTCTCCTCGACGGGGGAATTCCAGCGTTCGCTCTTTTCGCGGGAGCCGCCCCAGTCGCCGCGGCTCTCCTGGTCCGTGTCCTTCAATCCGCTCGAAACCTACCATTGCGGCGGGGATTTCTACGAGATAGACCGGATCGACGGCGACCGCTACCTCCTCGTGCTCGGCGACGTCACCGGCCACGGCCCGAAGTCCGCGGCCATCGCGTGCATGCTGAAGGTCGCGCTCCGCGCCTCGCTCGAGCGGGCGCCCTACCTCCGCGTGGCCCCGGACCTCCTCCTCGCGGAGCTCAACGACCTCTTCTGCGACCTTCTCGAGCCGACGCCCGAGATACTCCTTCCCATGCACGTCGCGTTCGTGGACCCGGCGGCAAGGACCGTCGCCCTCGCCTCGGCGGGGATGCCGCCCGCCATCCTCGCGCGGAAGGGCATCCCCCGGCTCATTCCCTGCGCCAACCCCGTCCCGGGCGCCTTCAAGACGTCCGAGTATGCCAAGGTCGAGCTAGCCCTCGAGCCGGGAGACCGGCTCATCTTCTACACGGACGGGATCGCGGAGTCCGCGCCCGCCTTCTTTTCGCGCGAGGGGGACGACTTCCTCACGCACGTCACCTCGCGGGCAGACTACTCAGCCGAGGCCCTCCTCGCCTCCTTCCGCGACGCGATACCGGACTGCCGGTTCTCGGACGACGTGACCATCGTGTCCATGCTCTTCGAAGGCTGAGGGCATGGAGTCCGCCTTCCGCCTTTACGCGAACGTGGCCCCGGTGGCGGCCGTGACCCTGCTCGTCGCGGCGGCCGCCATACTTCCCTACCGGAGGGAGCCGGCGGGAAAGGCCCTCATGGCCTATCTCCTGCTCGCCTGCGCCCTCGTCGTGACCAACGCGATGGAGCTCGTCCTGCCGCCGGGCGAGCGGGCGATGCTCTTCGTCAGGCTGCAATACGTCGCCTTCGCGTACATCCCCGTCGCCTGGCTCTCGTTTTGCCTCCGGTATACCGGCTGGATCACCTTTACCCGTCGCGGCCTTCTCGCGCTCGCGGTCGCGGGTCCCGCCCCCGTCGTGCTCGCGGCCTTCACGAACGACCTGCACGGCCTCCTGTGGGAATCCGTCCGCTGGGTCGAGGCGGGGGGATATTCCGTCATGCGGGCGACCTACGGTCCTGCGTTCTGGATCATCGCCCTGTATTCCTGGGGACTCATTGCCTTCGGGACCGTCATCGTCTTCCGCTCCTACGCCTCGGGTGAACGCCTGTTCTACCGGCAGTCGCGCTGGATGCTCGCGGGGGCCATCCTTCCGGGCGCGTTCAATCTCCTCCACGTATTCAGGCTGGTCCCCGCCCTCGCGAAGGACTTCACCCCCGTCGGCTTCGCCCTCTCGGGCCTCTGCTTCCTCTTCGCCGTCTACTTCCACAAGCTCTTCTGGGTCATGCCCGTGGCGCGCGGCGTCCTTCTTCAGCGGCTCGACATCGGCATCGTCGTTCTTGACCGTCACGGCGCGATCGTCGACCACAACGAGATGGCGGACGACATCCTCGGCATTCCGGCGGTCTCCGTCGGCAAGGCAGCCGCCTCCTTTCCGCGCCTCGACGGCATACTCCGCGCGGCGCGCGGGGCGGCGGAGACGGAAGGGCCGGAAGACGACGGCTCCTCCCTGTCCGGCGTGACCGAGGCGGACGGCAGGCACGTCTCGTACACCGTCCAGACGAGCGGGACGCGCTCGCGCATGACGACGGTTACCGTGCGCGACGTGACCCCGCAGACAAGGATGAGGGAGGAGATGGAGCGCATCAAGGGGGAGTTCATCAGCAGGGAGAAGCTCGCGACGATCGGCAGGATAACGGCGGGCCTCGCGCACGAGGTGAACAACCCGCTCGCATACGTCGGGGCGGACGTGCGCTCGCTTGAGCTCATGCTCGGCAGGATGCGCGAGGCGGCGGGCGAGGGCTCCCGCGCGGAGTTCGACGAGGTGTTGTCGGTGGTCGCGGGCCTGACAGCGGGCGTCGAGCGCGTCTCCGCCGTCGTCGGTTCCCTTCTTTCGTTCTCGAGAAGCGGGACGGTCTCCGCGGAGCGCGCGGAGTACGACCTTCACGAGGGCATCGACATGGCGCTCGACTTCCTGCGCTACGAGCTCAAGGGCTCGATCGCGGTCAAGAGGGAGTTTACGCGCATCCCGCCGATACCGGCCGTCAAAAACGAGATCAACCAGGTAATCTTCAATATCCTAACGAACGCCGCCCACGCGATCCGGGAGCGCGGCGCGAATGACGGCGAGATCGTGATCCGTACCGGGTATCTCGACGACACGGTGTGGTGCGAGATCGAGAACAACGGTCCGCCCATACCCGAGGCACACAGAACTCGGGTATTCGAGCTCTTTTTTACGACCAAATCGGAGAAATGGGGAACGGGACTCGGGCTCAGCCTCTGCCGCGACATCGTCGAGCACCATCACCGGGGGCTTCTCTACCTGAAGTCGGCCAATCCGGTGATATTCCGCATGGAGCTCCCCGCGCATGACCCGGATACCGCCGACTCCGCCACCGCGGGCCGGGCCACGCGCTAAACTTTCGTTTTTTTTCGCAAAAGGGATCGCGATTTCCGGTCGGTGCGGTATACTGTAACCGTAAGGACTTCCTCGCGTACCGCGCGCCATTGACGAACGCCGCGATTATCCTCCTTTTCGCGGCCCGGGCGCGCGCGCGCGGGGAACCGCCCGGTACCTGCCCGTAACGGGTCGCGCGGTCGGCACGAGACCGGCGCGCGCCCCGAACGGGATCCCCCGGGAGGAATTCCTACAAAAGCCCCTTCTTCAAGGCGCCGAAGACCTTCTGAATGATGTTAGAGGCGTATTTCAGCGGATTGTCGCGAATCTTTCCCTCTTCAACGGCGATCATGTGAAACAGGCCGTCTAGGGCCTTGTCGGTGGCGTACCCCGCCAAATCGACGTTAACCGGCGGCATCGGCTCCTTCTCCCCGGCGATCCGCGCGGCCGCGTTCGCCACCGTGCCCGCCTTGTTGTAGGCGGTGGACAGGGTTTTCCAGGATTCCTTGGCCGATACGCCCATCACGAGCGGCTTCGCGAGCGCCGAGTCGACCTTGGGGCGGTAGAGATCGCGCAGGCGCGCGCGCGTCTTCCGCTCGAGATAGTCCGTGGCCGCCCGGTCCCCGCCTTTCACGATCGCGATTCCGTCGCCGATCGTCATCGAGGTGATCGCGTCCCTGAATATCGGCACGACGTCCTTGGCGGCCTCCTCGGCCGAACGGTTCAGCCTGAGGACGACGTCGTTCACGAGTTTCTTCCCCTGGGGGATCTTCGAGATGGAGTTCACCATCGGCTTCGCCTCGGGCGGAAGCATGATCTTCAGGAGTTCGTTCCCGAAGTAGCCGTTCTCGGCGGACAGCGTCGAGCTCGCGCTTTTCGCTCCCTCGACGAGCGCCTCCCGGAGCGCGGCGATCGCGTCCTCGTTGGTCACCTTGGTCCCCTTCTTGCCGTTTTTCCCGAGCGCCTCGGAGGCCACGGACTCGAGAGTCGTGGGACAAGACGCCGCTGTCAGCGAAATGACAGCGAGCGAGACGGCAGCCGCGGCGAGCGCGATCCGTCCCCGAATGGTTGTTGTTTTCATACCTACGGAGGATATACCTTGCCCGAGGCGCGCACAAGGTATACTCTCGTATTTCATGACGGACTTCAGGCGGGAATACGAACACAAGACGGTGACGTGCGGCTTTTACGGCGCGTCGGTGGCCCTCGCGACCTCGCAGGAGCTCTTCAGCAGTTTCGAAGTCGACCCGGGCTCGAGCCTCCTTCTCCGCTCCGTCGGTTCGCGCGTCGACGTCGGCTCCCTCGGCACGGTCCTCGACGTCGGTTGCGGAGTCGGCACGCTTGCCCTCGCCCTCGCGGCGAAAAATCCCGCCATACGCGCCACCTGCGTCGACCGTGACGCGCTCGCCCTCGCGTTCACGGAGCGAAACGCCCTGGCCAACGGAATCGGGGGCGTGGTCTGCAGGCCCTCGCTCGGAACGAGCGGAGCCGGAAACGGCCGCTTCGACCTTGTCATGTCGAACATCCCGGCAAAGGCGGGAAACCCGGTCATCCGCGAGATGCTCTCGGACTTCTCCGCCGCCGCGGACGGGGGAATCGTGGCGGTCGTCATCGTGCGCACACTCTCGGACTTCGCGCGCGACTGCCTCGTGCGCGGCGGCGCCGAGATACTGCACGAAGACGTCGAGAGGGAATACACGGTATTCCATTACCGCGGCATGCGCGACCCGGACGTCCCGGACATCCCGGCCGCGGAACGCGGTCTCGGGGTCTACACGCGCGGGTCCTTCCGCTTCTCGCGCGGCGGGAAGGAATGGACGGTCGACTCCGTCTTCGGGATACCGGAGTTCGACAGCCTCGACCACGCGACCGAGCTCGGCCTCGACCTGCTCGCCGGCGTCGACCTTGCCGCGCTCCCGCGCACGGCCCCCGGCGCCTGCCGCTCGCTCGTCGTGAATCCCGGGCAGGGTCACGTCCCCGCGTATCTCTCGCTTCTCGCCCGGGACGGCTCCTTTGGGGACGCGGGCCTCGACCTTCGCGTCGCGGGGCGGGATCTCCTCGCGCTCCGCGCGACCGGGGCCGCGGTACGCGCCGCGACGGGACAGAACGTCGTCGAATGCCACGTGCCGTGGCTCGGCCGCGTCGGGTGTTCCTTCGACCTGGCCTTCGTCCATTACGCCAAGGAATCAGTCCCCCGCGCGCACGAGCTTCTCGCGGACGATCTCGCCCGCCTAGTCGAGCCGGGCGGCACGCTCGTCGTCACGGGATCAAGCACGATCATGCAGCGGCTCGACTCGGT
This sequence comes from Spirochaetales bacterium Spiro_10, assembly GCA_001604405.1. Lineage (GTDB taxonomy): Bacteria > Spirochaetota > Spirochaetia > Treponematales > Treponemataceae > Teretinema. The sequence continues at coordinate 14,823 of LVBL01000048.1, read as the reverse complement.
GGCGTCGCGGGACTTCGCGCGCGTCAGGGATATCAAGCGCAAGGGATGCCGCGCCGTGCGCTACGAACGGAAGGCGCGGTAGGCCGCGAGGCGCGCGTTACCCCTTGCAATCGGAAATGAAGAGAAGTAAGATTTAACTTACATACAGGAAGGAGACGGACATGATTCGGGAAGAAGAGGTCAACGGACGGGTTCTGTACGAGAACGGCACCCATTCGTTCATCTGGCTCGGAACCGAGGGAAAATACCGCAAGGGCGTCATACAGACGATGCAATACCTGATTATCGACAACGGCAGGGGAATACTCCTCGATCCGGGAGGGGTACACCTCTTCTCGCGGGTCGTCGCCTCCGTCAGCCGGTACATATCGATCGACAAAATCGACGCGATCTTTTTCTCGCACCAGGACCCGGACGTATCGTCGGGGATAGCGCTCTGGCTCGGCATAACGCAGGCGAAGGTCTACATCTCGGAACTCTGGCTGCGCTTCCTTCCGCACTTCGGCATAGTTGACTCGACGCGCGTGCTTCCCATACCGGACCGGGGCTCGAAGCTGAAGGTCGGCCCCTCCCTCGAGCTCACCTGCGTCCCCGCGCACTTCATGCACTCGCCCGGCCAGTTCAGCCTGTACGATCCCGTCTCGCGCATCCTCTTTTCGGGGGACATCGGGGCGGCCGTGTTCGAGGAGGGGGAGGAAACGGTGTTCGTCGAGGATTTCGCCCGGCACAAGGCCTCCATCTCGGGTTTCCACGAGCGGTACATGGCGTCCAATGCCGTGACGCGCCGCTGGTGCGACGCCGTGCGCCGGCTCAAGCCCGACATGATCGCCCCGCAGCACGGGGCGGTGTACCGGGGACAGGCCCTCGCCGACTTTCTCGACTGGCTTTCGGCCCTGCGCTGCGGTGTCGACCTTGCCGACCAGTACTTTTAGGCGGAGCGGACGGACATGAGCGCGGAAACCGGCAACGGAAAGAACTACGAGACGGCGATCGGAAAGTTCGTCGTGGGTTACAACAAGAGCGTGATACTCAACTCCGTCACGACCCACTCGCTCGAGATCCTCGACGAGGCCATGGGCCAGGTGGAACGCGGGCTCGAGACGATCGTCAGCGCGTTCGAGGAGATGCGCGCCTCGAGCGAGGCGACCTCGGAAAACACGAGGCACATCGACGAGACGATGAACGCGGTGCTTTCGAAGAACGCGGCGATGGACCTCGAGATAGAGCGGAGGATGGAGGAGATCAAGGCCGCGTCCGACAACGCGCGCTCGCTCGCCCGCCTGTTCGCCGAGCTCGGGGAGAAAACGGAAAGCGTGGCCGGCATGACCGGCGCCATCAAGGACGTCTCGGAGAGGACGGGGATACTCGCCATCAACGCGTCGATCGAGGCCGCGAGGGCGGGCGCCGTGGGGCGGGGCTTTCGCGTCATCGCGAACGAGGTGCGGTCGCTCGCGGTTCAGACGGGGGACTTCGCGCGCAGCATAGAGTCGAACGTCGGGGAGTTCCGCAAGGCGGTCAACGCGATCGACGCGCGCATGAACGAGTTTACCGCCCTCTTTTCCCGCTTCGGCGAGTCGTTCGGCGCGATCCTCGAGCGCTTCGCGGAAAACGCGAGGGACCTGAGCACCGCGGGCGATTCGCTCTCCGGCATAACCTCGTCCATACGCGAGGAGGCGCTCGCGCTCAACGACGGACTGTCCTCGCTCGAGCGCGTGAACGATTCGATGCACGACACGCACGTCGTGCTCGAGGTTTTGCAGCGAAGCCACGCGAGCCTCGACCGCCTGCTCGACCGCGAAGAGTGACCCGTCGAGCGACCCCGCCGATTGACACGTCCTTCGCCGCGTGCTATAAGGCAGGTATGGCACAAAACGCGAAGAGGTGTAGATAAACGTCTATGCCTCTTTTTTTGTTTTTCGCCAACTATGTGCTAGTCTTTAATACGCCTTGCCCGCACGGGTCAGGCATTTTGAATAGTGAGGTTTTTTTATGAAGAAACTGACTACCCTTCTCCTTTTGCTTGTTGTCGCCGCGACGATGGCGTTCGCCCTGCCGGTAAGCTTCAAGGCCTATGCCGATGCCGAGACGAGCGACCTTCTGCTCGAGGATGCCGACCTGGGCCTTGGCGTCGACCTTGGCGTCGAGGCGACCTTCGGCGAGACCGGTTTTTCCGCGTCCGTCGAGGTCAACTCCATCGTGATGCCCGATTTCTCCTTCGAGACGGTCACCGGCGAGATCGTGTACGCCTTCAACAAGTTCGACGTGGACTTCGAGATCAGCAACGAAAACGTCTTTGACATCAACGACGATACCGAAGAAGACCTGACCGGCGTCGTCGCCCTCGACGCGACCTGGAAGATCCTCAACGCCGGCGCCGAGTTCTACTACACCCCCGAGACGGCCTTCGACATCTATGCCGGCCCCGTCTATTCGATGGAACTCGGACCGGGAACCCTCGACCTCTCCGCCACCGCCTACCTCCTCATCAGCCCCGACTTCAAGCTCGGGAACATCGAGGGAGAGGCGAAGTACACCATGGCCTTCGACGCCCTCGAGGTCTATGCCGGCGTGCTCCCCGTTCTCTACGAGAACTTCGAGGAAGACCGCGAACTCGCGCTCTCCATCGAGTTCGGCGTAAGCTACCAGTTCTGATTTCCGCCCGCCGGGGCGTCCGTCCCGGCGAATCGGACATCGCGTGCGCGCCGGATTGCCTCGGGCTTTTGCCCGGGTCGTCCGGCGCTTTTTTTTTGCCCGCCCGCGCGCCCGCTTGCGGCGCCGCGCGCCGCCCGGCGTGCCGCCCGGGAGGAGACTAGAATTTCCTTCCCGCGGACCCCACCGTATGCTCGTCTATGATCCGCACGACGTTGCGCCTTCCGGACGAATCCCTGAACACGAAGGCGTACACATGCAGGTACCGGGCCGTCTCGTAGCTCTTCGCGTCAGGCGCCTGCGCGGGGCCTTCCTTCGCCACGTTGAGCGAGTCGCGTTCGTGCACGACGCGAAAGACGTCGTTCAGCTTCAGGGCGCCGCCCCGGACAAGCTTGCCGAGCTCGCCCGCCTCGCCCGCCTTGAGCGTACCGGACACGGTCGAGACGGCGACCGGGAGTCCGTCTCCGCCGAGGAATTCCGTATAGGCGAGAAAGACATAGTCCTCGAGCGCGAAATCCTTTCCGCTCGCGCTTTTGATGAGATAGTCGACGAACTGGTTCGTCGATTTCGCGACCGGTCCCGCCGGGACGCCGGAGGCGGCGTCGTACGCGCCGACGTCCTGCTCCCCCGCGTTGCCGGCGAAACCGGTGCCGGTGACGTACCGGTCATACAGGGCCTTCTGCGCCGCGCTCTGTGAATGGGCCGCCCCGAGGGCGAGCGTGGCGAAAAAAAGAAGATATACGATGCGTTTCATGGATACTCCTTGTGATGTGCGGGTCACAAGGAAGTATACACCACAAAAACGCGCTTCCGGCACGTTTTTCGCGTCAGAACCTTCGTTCGAAGGACCAGCTTACCGGCGCGAAGTAGCGCAGCCAGAAGGCGCGCGCCTCCGGGTTATGCGTCTCGCAATCCACCGACACGAGCGTCTTCCCGAGCGACAGCGCCCGGTCGACGAGGGCCGAAAGAAGGCGCTCGCCGACAGAGCTTCCGCGCGCCGACGGTTCCACCCACAGTCCGCATATCGCGAGAGTTTCCTCGCCGTGCACGAACCAGCTGACGTCGAACCCGGGAGGCGCGGCCTTGATAAACCCGGCAAGCCCGCCTCCCGCGCGCTCGGCGACGAAGGTCAGCGCGTCGGGCCGTTCGAGCCACTCCGCCCACTCCCCGGCGTCCGATCCGCGGGCATCGGGCATGAGCACCGGCGGCTCGGAGATATGCGCCGCGAGGCGCGCGTCGAGCATGGCGAGGGATCGGGCATCGCTGGGGTTTGCGGGCCTGACGGTGATCCCGTCATCCGCGGCATGATCGCCGCCCGTCCGCTCCCCCGCCGTACGCCCGTCCAGAAGCGCGCGCAGGTCCCGTGCGGGACGCGCCGCGTCGAGCACGATCCGGCCCCAGCCCAGGAGGGAGAACTCCTCAAGACCGGCGCCCGCCGAAGCCGGAACGCCGACCGCGTGGACCGGGAGACCAGCGCGCGCGAGATCGCCAAGCATGTGCCGGACGAGCGGGCTCAAACGCCGCGATACGGCACGCGCGTCCGGGGGCGCTCCGTCGGGCGAATCGTCGCGCACGCCCCAACACCAGTCGGGGGTGAGCGCGCCGGGTCCCAGGTTCCGGAAGTCGTCTAGGCGGAACCAGCCGAGGAAGGCTTCCATGCTTCCTCCGTCCTCGAGGGCGTACACCCGGCCCTCGTTCATCATCCACTCGATGCGCGGAATGAACTCACCGGCTCCGCGCGGGGGAAGCCAGGGCAACTCGGCGGTCAACCGCCGGTACGACGAAACGGCAATATCGGCCGCGCGACGAACGTCGGCGGCGCTTGAGATAACGATGATATTCACGGGCAACTCCTTGGTTGACCGTTCCTGTGAAGTGGTTGTTTTTTTAGCGCGGGAATGAGCCGGAACGAAAGACGGGAACGGTCAGACGGCCTTGATCGCAACCCCTCGCCGCGTCACTGATAACACTCTGAACATGTATGACCTCCCGGTACGACTGACTGTCCCGTCATTCTACACCCGCGCGCCACCGACGCGCAAGCGTTTCGCGCGGCCGCGCGGGGGCGACCGCGCCGCGATCCCGAATCAGCTGCCGGTTCCGCACGAGATCTTTTTCTCGGGGAACACCAGGTACTTGCGCAACAGGAAATTCCCGAAGAATCCGATGACCGAGGCGAGGGCCTTGGCGTACAGCGGGCGGGTTCCGGCGGCGACGAGAAAGGCCGTTGAGTAATAGTCGACCGTGGCCATTATAAGGAAGGTCAGGAGATACGCGGCCAACTCCCCCGACGACGTCCACCGCGCCTTGTGGCGAAAGAGGATCGCGATGCACATGAGGTAATTCGCCAGGGCCGACACGGCAAAGGCCCCGAGGATCGAGGCGGCGAACGGCAGGGTAAGCGCGGAGAGGGCGCCAAACGCGACGATATTGATCACCGCGCTGAGCCCGCCGATGAAAAAATAGAGGATAAGCTGCATCGGCAGGGGCGCATGGCTCGCGCCGTAGTGGAAGACGCAATAGAGCGCGCGCACGCCGTCCTTCCAGCCGATCTTCTTGCCCTCGGCAAAGGTCCGGGGACTATAGTCGATCGCCCGCTCGTACACCCGGTAGCACCCGCGTGCAACGTGGGCGGTCACCTCGGGCTCGAAGCCAAACCGGTTTTCCCTCAGCTTCGGGGCGATCTCCCGAATCACCTCGCGCCGAAACAGCTTGTAGCACGTTTCCATGTCCGTGATGTCAAGATTGGTGAACATGTTCGAAAAGGCCGTTAGCGACTGGTTCATCCTTGAATGCCAATACGGAAGCACGCGCCTCGTTTCGGTTTTGAGATACCTGCTTCCGTACACGACGTCCGCGTCCCCCGCGAGCAGGGGCTCCAGCATGGAGAGGTAGTCCTCGGGCGTATATTCCATGTCGGCGTCCTGTATGCCGACGAAGTCGCCGGTGGCCGCCAAAAAACCCGTTCGAAGCGCGGCGCCCTTGCCCGAGTTCACGTCGTGCGAGAACGCCTTGACGCAGGGGTACTCGATCGCGAGCGCCCTCGCGATCTCGAGGCTCGCGTCCTTCGAGCAGTCGTCGACAATCACGACTTCCAGATCAAGCGATTCGGACTTCAGCCCCAACACGCGTTCGACGATCGACCGAAGCGTTTTCTCCTCGTTATAACACGGAATAACCAAACTCAGTTTCGTCACAGTTCTCTCCCGACAGTCCTACCATAATGCGGCAGTTTTCGAGTTTTTGCACTAAAAAAAACGGCGATTCGGCGATCCGCCGCGCCGTTGCATATTCGGCCAATTCCCCGCATACTGGGCCGGGGGAGCCCTGTGTTTCGGCCAAACGTACAAGTCGGGAAAAACCACTATGACTTCATGAGCTACTTCGACAAGGCCCGCTGGATCAGCCAATACAGGCAAATCCGCGAGGTGCTCGGATGCGGACCCGCGAGCGTGCTCGAGATCGGCACGGGACCGGGGGTACTCGGGGCCGTCGTCAAACTCCAGGGAGTGCGATACCAGTCGATGGATATCGACCCCGCGCTCGGGCCGGACATAGTGGGCTCCGTGACGGACATACCGCTCGGCGACGGGCAATTCGACGTCGTCTGCTGTTTCCAGGTACTGGAGCACCTTCCCTACGAGTGCCTTGAACGCTCGTTGAGCGAGATGCTGCGCGTCGCGAAAAACCGCGTCGTCGTCTCCCTGCCCGACGCCAGGCCCGCGCGCGCCGTCAGCCTGTTCAGGCCCCGAAAAGGACCGAAGGCCGTGGTGCTCGACTCGCCGTTCTGGAGGGCCACGGAGCACGCGTTCGACGGACAGCACTATTGGGAGATAAACAAGCGGGGGTACCGGCTCCGCGACATACGGAACGGCATGGAGAAGCTTGCCCTGGCGCGCGGATTCACGTCGGTAAAGACCTACCGGGTCCCGGAAAACACCTACCACCGCTTTTTCGTGATCCGCTAGCCCGCTACGGCCGGTTCTCCTCGAAGCACGCGATCCCGTTCCGCCCGTTCCGCTTCGCGCGGTAGAGGGCCTGGTCCGCCTGCGAAAGGCACCTCGTGACGCTCGCGCCGTCGCCGGGCGAGGCGACCGAAATCCCGACGCTGATGGTAACCGGCGTGTTGACGCCCCCGGACGAGATGCTTATCGAGGAGACCTCCCGCTTGAGGCGCTCGGAAAAGGCGAGACACTCCTCCTTCCCCGTGTTCGGCAGGCACACGCAGAACTCGTCCCCGCCGTACCGGCCCGCCACGTCCCGCTCGCGCAAGGCCGACTGAACGCGCCTCGAGACCGAGCGGAGGATGTTGTCGCCGGCGTCGTGCCCGAAGGAGTCGTTGATGTCCTTGAAGCGGTCAAGGTCGAACATCAGAAAGGCGCACTCGCCGCCGCGCTCGAACGAGGAACGCAAGGACTTCCCCGCGAGTTCCTCCCAGTATCCCCGGTTGTTGAGCTCGGTCAGTCCGTCGATCAGCGCCCGCTTCTTCAGGCTCTCCAGGTATTCCCGCTCCCGCGTCACGTCCCTGAAGATGTACGCGTTGCCGAGGACCCTGCCCCTCCCGTCCATGACGGGCACGTTCCTTATCTCGTACCGCACGCCGGGCACCGCCGCATCGGCGTCCTTCCGCCTCCGCCGTCCCGGTTTTCCGTGACCGTCCGGCCCGCTTCGTTCGGACCGGGCGGACGCCGCCTGGCCTGGCCGCGCGTAGTCCAGGCAGTCGTTCTCGGCGGGAAGATGTCCCGCGAGGCAGGGCACCGCGTCCGCGAGCGAAAGGCCGCGGGCCTCGCGCGCAAGCTCGGGGAATATCCGCCGCGCCGCCTCGTTGTACTCCGCGATCGTGTCGGGCCTGCTCGTCACGATGACCGCCTCGCGCATGGACGAGAACACGAGGTCGCGGGCGCGCTGTCCGAGCTCGAGCAAACCCGTCCGCCTGATCCCGTACAGCATGAACGTGCTGCACAGAAGGGCGGACACCGGGCTCGGGTCAAGATGCCAGGGAACGATCGCGAGCAGGTAGAGCGCTATGCCGGCGAGGGGGAACACCGTGGTCGAGGCGAGCACGTAGAGCCGCTTGTGCTCGATCCCCCTCGGGGCGAGCAGGAGCCGCATGTAGATCAGGAAGGCCGCGAGGCACGAGACGATGAAGGACGTCATGTGCGCGGCGTACACCGGTCCCTTCGCGAGAAGCGAGGTCGGGAAGGGGCCCGAGAAGTCCGTGCCGACCGAGGAGTAAAAAAGCCCGTGCAGGGCGTTCGTCTGGACGGCCGCGAAGGCGATGACGCCGATGCCCAAGGGAACGCGCAAGACCTTTCCGTACGACCGGTACTGTCCCGTGAACTCGAGGGCTATCCGCAGTATGAGGTACGGCATGAAGGCGAGCCCGACGTACTGCACCCGCAGGCACGCGAACGTCCACGCGGGGTCCCCCGAGAAAAGCTCGAGGCCGTACCCCGCGGAATAGAACACCGACGCGACCATCAGCGAAACGAGCGCGGAACCGACTTTCCGCGGACGGATTTTCCGGAACGTGAGGAGGGAAAGGAACACGGTGTAGAGCGCGCACGAAAACAACAACGCGGAGACTACATGGTTTAGCGGTATCATCGAAGCTTCCTCCGGCTACGCGTCCTCCATTGTAGCACACAATGCGGCGCGCCGACGGGGAAAAAAGAAAACGGGGCCGAAGCAGAACGCGCCTTGCCGCGCGCACTCGCACGTTCGGAGCTCCCTCATGCGAGGGTCGTTGCCGCGCGCACTCTTACGTCAACCTTAACTCACCGCGCTCCGGCACGCGCCCTCACGAACAGGACGTCCTCGCTCGTAAACGAATTTTTCCGGATCAGGTCCCGCTTGATCTCCTCGACGGCGAAGCCGTGTTCCGCAAGCTGGGCCGCGACGCGCTCCTCGGTATACATGGTATCCCAGGTGATGAACTCGCGCGAGCCGCGCGAGTCGATGATGACGTTCCGCGTTCCCCAGGCCTTCGCCTCCGCGAAATGCCTGCACTCGTGCAGGACGTAGTGCGGCCGTGCCGACCAAAAACCGCCTGACTCGCAGTACTCCCATCCCTTCGACGGGGTTTTGGCGGCGCTCAACGCCTCGGTAAAGACGTCAAACACGAGCGTCCCGCCGGGCTTCAGCGTCCGTGAGACGTTACGCAGGAATGCGGCCTGCTCCCCGGGCGTCAGCGCGCCGAAATCGCAGTACACGCATATCGCGACGTCCTGCGCGCCGCACCCGAGATCCCGAAGGTAACTGCCGGCCCGGTACCGGATGTCCAGGCCCAGCTTCCGTGCAGAGCGCTTCGCGTAGGAAATCGAGTTGCGCGAGATGTCGATTCCCGTCACCGAATGGCCCAGCCGCGCGAGCCGTTCGGCGTACAGGCCGGGACCGCAGCCGAGATCGAGGACGGACGAGCCGGCCGGAATCGACTCATGTATCCACCCGACGGTGTCGTCAATCGTCCGTTCGTTCCGGGAAGCCGCGTCGTTCGCCGGATCAAGATGGAACGCGAGCATCTGCCGCGCGATATGACGATCGGTCCAGAGAAAATCCGCGCTTCGCTGATAGAGATCGAATGTCGGCGTCATGCGTTCCTCCCGTACGTGGACTCCGCGACGCTATTCACGCCGCTTCCGTCCGCCGGCGGCGCGCACGGTGCGCAGCCCGACGTCGGGGAACGGGAAATAGTATTCGGGGTTGTTGATGTTCTGCCTGAAATAGTACGTGCCGACGGTGTCGGAGGCATACGACCCGCCGCGCCAGATGCGGTTGCTCGTCTGGAGCGCGGACCCCTTCGTCCGCGCCGAGGTGATGACCGGCTTGAAGGTCTCGGTGCAGAACTCGTGCACGTTTCCGCTCATGTCATAGAGGCCGAGCTCGTTCGGCGGCAACCGGCCGACGGGATGCGTCCCGCCGCCCGAGTTTTCCGCGAACCAGCCGACCTCCAGGGAATCGTCCGATCCCGCGTACGCGTATCCCCGGCTCTTCGCGCCGCCCCTCGCCGCGTACTCCCATTCCTCGAACGTCGGCATGCGGTATCCGTCCGCGCCTTTCACGACATCCCAGGATTGCAGGTCATAGCACGGCGCGAGGCCGTTCGCCTCGCTGAGCGCGTTGCAAAAGAGCGCCATCCCGTACCAGCTGATATTGCTCGCGGGCAACGACTCCGCGCCCTCGCGGCAGGCGACCTCGTCGCCGGAACGGGCGACCAGGACATCCGCGTTCTTTTCGATCTCGATGATGACGTCGTAATACTGCGGAAAGAGCCCCACGCGCGGCAGGATCTTGCCGTTCCTGATCTCGACGTATTTTTTATCGAGCGCTGCGTTGATGATCCGCGCCATCGCCCCCCAGGTAATCTCGTGCGCCGAGACGTATAGGTCCCCGACAGTCGCCTCATACTTCGAGCAATCGGCGTCGTTCCCGATGACGGCGATGCCGCCAGCGACAAGGACCTCGTCGAAGGCGATCGGCTCGCGTCCCGCCGCGCGCAAGACGAATATCGCCGCAAGCGACGCGGCCGCGAAGGCTACGGCAAACATGACTTTTTTTTTCATTCTTTTATCAACAACTCCCTGATTTCCTCGGCGACCGCCTGCGAATAGCTCGAGACGCTCACCTTCCCGTCCTCTATCTCCCGGTCCATCCGGCCCACGAGCACGATCCGGTCGGGGATGATTATGGACAGCTCCTTCCCGCGGTTCCGCCGGATGAGCGCGTTCAGCGTCGCCATCCCCTCCTCGTCGAGATGGACCTCGACGATCAGTTTCTTCCTCGTCGCCGGCTCCTGCGCGATCACGACGCTCCGTATGCGGTTCCCCGCGACCGTCGCCGAGGCGTTTCCGCAGATGAACTCGACGGCATGGTACGCCTTCGGCTCCTCGACCTTCGGCGGCGCCGCGACGGGCGCCTCCACGACCGGGGGCGACTTGCACGCGACCGCCGCGCAACACAGGAATATCATCAGGCCTCTTCCGTTTCTCAACCTATCCTCCAAAACCGCGGCACGAAGGCCGAATGAGACCATTCTATACCGAATCGGCGCGATGGCAAGGGATTCGTATCGCTCATTTTGACTCCTTGCATTGACGGGGCGTCCCGTCCTGGCGCGCGAACGACTCGAGAATGCGCCTGTACCGCTTTGACCGTTCCTCGATCTCGTCCATCTTGCGACGCGCGTCCGCGGCCCAGGGGGACTCCGGGAACTCGCTCACGACGACGCTGAAGCAATAATACGCCTTCGGGAAGAGGCGCGTCACCGACGCCAGCCGCTCGCGCGACCGCGCGTCGTCGTCTCCCGCGCTTCGCGGCGGCTTCAGGCTTATGGGGGAATCGGTCCAGGCCGAGGGATGTATCCGCATGAAAAGGTCCATGCCCTTCTTGTAGAACTCGTACCCGGGATCCTTCCCGCCGGACGCACGCCCGCCCGCCGGGTCCCCGCCGATCGCCCCGGTACGGTCTCCCCCGGCAACCCGGGCGGAAAGCCTGGCGGAAAGCCGCCGGTAGGCGTTGCACACCTCGATGAAGAGGAAGTGGTTGCGGACGGTCTCGCCGTCGGGCGAGCTGTCGGGATGCAGTTCCTTGACGCGTTTCCGGTACGCCTCTTTTACGGCGCCCGCGTCGGCCGTCTCGGGAATTCCCAACACCTGGCAATCGGTCATTGTACCCGCCGGCGAAGCGGCTTACGCCGCCGCGCGGTTCCGCAGTTGCCGCCTGCGTATCTCGGCCGTGATCGTCAGCATGAAGAGGCCCGACCACCAGAGGATCATGTCCGTCACCTGGAACTTGGGCTCGTTCGGGATGATGCCGAAGACGGTCAGGCTCAGCAAAAAGTCGCTGATCGTCACGCATACGCAGCCGATGAAGCACACCCACTGGGAGGCGGGGCTGATGTGCGCCTCGCCGAACCGCGCGGAGGACCGCCAGAGAAAGAGGGTATGGATGGCGCAATAGCCGAGCACGGGCAGGGCGAGCGCGGCGGTATAGTCGTAGAGGATGATGTAGAAGACGCCCATCACGATCGCGACGGGCACGAGGCGTATCCAGTCGGGACTCCGGTCGGAAAAGTAAAAGTAGAGCGTATAGAAAATGACGCCGAGGGTGTTCGTGCCGATGCCGACAAGAAAGAACGTCTCCCCGGGCAGTTCCATAAAAACGTCCCCGAGCATCGAAAACGCGATACCTATCAATATGAAAATATTGTACTTGTCGACCTTGATCAGGACGATCCAGGCCGCCATCATGAGCGTCGGGATCATCTTGAGCAACACGACCTGATAGAGCGGAAGCGTATGCCTGAAGACGTTAAACGCGACCGCGGCCGCGAGAGCCAGGACGAAAAACAGGATGGACAGCCACTTTTTCATAACTCGCAGGTTCTCCTTGCGGCTATTGTATACCGGATTCCGGGGATGGTGTGGAAATTATGGCGGCAGCCCTCCGGTCAAGTCGCACCCCGGTCGCGTACGTCAGATTGTCTCCATACTTCCCCGTTTTCGTGCTACAATGGCGCGACGCGCGACGGGGCACGCCGCGCGGTACTCTTAGGAAGGTTTACGCATGACTATCGGAGTTGTTTTTGATTCCCTGATCGGCATCTATCAGGAACCCGTCTGGCGCGGGGTTAGCGACGCCGCTTCGGAGCTCGACATCAGGCTCCGTATCTACGTGGGCGGCGCTCTCGAATACGCGCCGCTCAACCCGTTCGAAAAAACCAAAAACATAGCCTATGACCTCATCGACGCGCGCGCCCTCGACGGCCTCGTTTTTTGCGGCGGCACGCTCGGGAACGGGGTCGCAAAAGAGCGCTTCGACTCCTTCTGCAGGCGGTTTCATCCGCTGCCCGCCATCAGCGTCGGCCCCGCGGGGACCGACGTCCCGCGGATCCTCGTCGACAACGACCAGGGCATGCGGGACATGGTCCTCCACCTTCTCGACGACCACGGCTACACAAGAATCGCGTTCATCAGCGGACCTTCGGGAAACGCCGACGCGGAACGGCGCAAGAAGATGTTCCTCGACACCATGCGCGACCACGGCCTCTCGGCGGACCCGAAGATGCTCTACGTAGGCGATTTCAACGCCGCCTCCGGAGCCGACGCCGTCGCGTACTGGTTCGACAAGCTCAAGGTCTCGCCCGAGGCCATCGTCGCGTCGAACGACAGCATGGCCTTCGGCGCCCTAGCCGCCCTGCAGGAGCGGAACATATCGGTGCCCTATACCGTCGCGGTCACCGGCTTCGACGACGTCGACGAGGCCTCCATGTCCATGCCGTCCCTCACCACGGTCAGCCAGCCCATCTACGCGCAGGCGAAGCGCGCGCTCGTCATGCTCGCCGCCTCCGTCCGCGGCGAACCGCTGCCCTTCGAGACGCTCGAGCCCGCGGTCCGCGTCCTCAGGCAGTCCTGCGGCTGCCTCTCGGCGAACGTCAACGCCTTTTCCGAAACGCTCTCGCGCGCCTCCGACTCCGTCGAGCGGGACGTCTTCTCCCTCGTCGGCATGGAACGGGACGACGCCTCGGCCGGCCTCCTTGCGGAGCTCGTCTCCAGCGTCACGGACGAGCGGTGCGACGAGCGGGCCGTCCTCAGGTCCGTGAGCGAGCTGTTGCGCCGGGACATCCTCTCGGGAACGCGCGCGGGCCGCTGGTACCGCGCCGTAAACCGCCTCCGCTTCGCCGTCACGGGCCGGGCGAACCTCCTCCACCGCTGTCAGGCCATGATCTCGGACGCGGAACAGCAGCAGGTCTTCGTCAAAATGAACGCCGAGCGGATGCAACTCACGCTTCTCATGAACGCGGAGCGCGAGCTCATCACGAGCTTCAAGATGGAAACGCTCGTGGGCGCGATGCGCGCGAGCTTCACGCGCCTCGGCATGAACGGCGTCGTCCTCTGCCTTTACGACGATCCGCTCAATCCCACGCGGAGCGCGCGCGTGGCCGCGGCGTTCAAAAACGGGGAGGACATACCCTTCCCGAAGGCCTCCTTCGCGCCCATCGACCTCGTGCCGCCGGGCGTCGCCTATCTCGGGAACCCCTCGGCACCGATCATCGTGGAGCCGGTATTCTACCGCGAGGAAAACATCGGGTATCTCGTGTTCGAGCAGACGGTTCGGGCGGGCGTCCTCTACGAGTCGCTCGCCGCCGAGGTCAGCAGCGCGCTCGAAGGCGCCCTCCTCATCGACCGCGTCACCTCGGCCGAAAAGCGGCTCGAGGAGCGGAACCGGGAAATCGAGGCGCTCGTGCGGCCGATGCTCGAGTCCATCCAGTCGGTCACGGCGGTGGCGGCGGGACAGCAGCGGGCGATCGGGGAGCTCGAGGAGCTCAATCAGCGGAGCATCCGGGCCGCTTCCGAGATGTCGAAAAACACCGGGGCGCTTTCCGAGGCGCTGAAAAAAACCGGGGAGCTCGTCAGCGCGATCGACGACATCAGCGAGGTCATCAACGTGGTCGCCATCAACGCGAGCATCCAGGCGGCGCACGTCGGCAAGCAGGGCGCGGGTTTCGCGGTCATCGCGGGCGAAGTCCGGAAGCTTTCGCAGTCTACGCGCAAGAACTCCACCGAGATCACCGGCTTCCTCACGGACGTGGACAAAAAGATTTCCGGGCTTACGACGTCGAACGGCGAACTGTCGGCGTCGTTCGCGCAATTGCGGGCCACGGTGCAGGACACGGTCCGCTCGCTCGAGACGATCTCCGCGAAGATGCGGGACATCGACCGCGGCAGCAACGAGATACTCAGGGTCATGAACAAGGGGTAAAAGAGGACGGGACGGAAGGCGCCGGACGCGACGGCGCGAGCGTTACCGGGATCTTGACACAGCCGCGTTTTGGGTATACATACTGGGGAAAATCGCAGTACCGGGAAGAACATCATGATTTTGTGCATTGACACGGCTCCATGCAAAGTGTGAGGAACTAGCATGGAGGAATGACAGTCCTCAGACTTTGCGTAGTTTGACCTTTCAAAAGATCAAAGGAGCAAAGTTATGAAATCCCTTTTTCAACCGAAATTACGGACATTTTATCTATTGTGGAGCACCCAGGGCCTCTCCCAGCTGGGCAGCGCGATGACGAATTTCGCGCTCACCCTGTGGCTGTACGGGAAAACGGGCTCGGCGCTGCAGACGGCCCTTCTGGCCATAACCTCCTACACGCCCTACGTGCTGATGAGC
>LVBL01000134.1 GCA_001604405.1 Spirochaetales bacterium Spiro_10 | reverse complement strand
ACCACCAACAAGACCGTTCTCGGCCTTGGCGAGCGGACCGACTACGACGCCACGCTTGGCGACAAGGCGATCTCCGCCGCCATCTCCAAGCTCGTCGAGAACGTCATCAACAACTGCATGGACCGTCCCTGGAAGTCCTTCTTCCTTTCGTACGACGACAAGGGGATCATCGTTTCCGGCGGCAAGAGCCAGGGCCTTCGCGTGGGAGACGAGTACAACGTCGTCAAGCGCGGCGCCTCGGTGGAAAACCCGCAAACCGGTTTCATGATGGAGCTCCCCGGACAGAAGGTCGGCAAGGTCAAGATCACCTTTATGGGCGGCGCGACCGAGCAGGCCGAATTCTCCCTGGTAACCTTCGTCTCTGGCGACATCGACAGGAAAAAACTGTCGGATTACTACATTAGCGAGGTGGAATATTGAAACGGTCAGTTGTGTTCCTGATGCTCTTCGCCCTCGTATTCGTCGGCTGTACGAGCGTGAAATCGACCTCGTCCGGCATGGATAACGAGGCCTTCCTCGAGTTTCTCGGCGACCCGCACCTCTTTACCGGCGGCGTGGACGTCGACATCGACGGTACCGTGTCATTCAACGCGCAGGTGGAGGACTCCACGACCGAGAACCGGTTGCGTGGCAAGGTGTATTCGGTCAAACCCGGCGTTCACGTCATCACCGTCACGTACGACGGAAACGTGATCTACAAGCAGAAAGTCATGCTTTCCAATCAAGAAACGAGGAAGATTAAACTATGAAAAGAACCATGTTCATCGTGATCGTCTGTGCGCTCGCATGCGCGCTCGCGACGAGTTGCTCAAGCGGTCCGAAGCCGATGTACAGCTGGTACGAGTACGACAACGCGTCGTACAAGTATCTCAAGAACAGCGACCAGGAGTCCCTCGACAACCTGATCAAGGCGTATGACAAGATCATCGCCAAACAGACGGGAACCCGCGGCGTCGTGCCCCCCGGAGTCTACGCCGACTACGGCTTCGTCCTCATCCAGGCCAACAAGAAGGACGAGGGGAAGAAGATGCTCATGAAGGAAAGCGAGCTCTATCCCGAGTCCTCGGTTTTCGTCAA
>LVBL01000005.1 GCA_001604405.1 Spirochaetales bacterium Spiro_10 | reverse complement strand
GAACCGCGTCCCGTGAAAAAAGGCGCCTCGAAGCGTGCCGCCCCGCAGGATGAATACGGTCATCCCGTCGGGATGCATGGTCGAGAGCAGCTCGTTGAGCGTGGGGTCGTGTATCTCTGCCGGTATCATACGGGTGCGATTATAGTGAATCGGGGGTGTGGACGCAAGCGGCAAAAAGGGTTAGACTCCCGCCTAATCATGACAACCAAACCACTGACCACCGGACCGGCAAACAAGGCCGCACTGCCGATGGTCGCGCTCACCCTGCCGATAATCCTGGAGAACACCTTCAGGATCCTCGTGTCGTCCGTCGACACGCTCATGCTCAGCACCTGGTCGCAAAAAGCGGTCGCCGCGGCGGGGATGATGGGGCAATACGTCTTCTTCATCCAGATCCTCTTCAACGTCATCTGCATCGGGACGAGCATCGTCCTTTCGCAGTACCTCGGGGCCAAGCGCGAGAACGAGGCCCGGCACGTGACCCAGGCGAGCGCCGTCATGGTCGCCGTGTCTGCCGTCGTCATCTGCGCGCTCGTCCTGCTCGGCGGAAAGGCGCTGCTCGCGCAATATTCGATCGAAACGGAGGTTCGCGACTACGCGTGGCAATACCTCGCGATATTCGGCGGGATCGGCACGCTCTTCATGTCGTTCAGCATGCTGCAGGGGACCATCCTTCGCGCGTACGGTTACACGAAAGACGCGATGTACATCTCCATGATCGCGAACGTCATCAACGTGATCGGAAACGCGGTCTCCCTGTACGGTCCGTTCGGACTTCCCGTGCTCGGCATAGCGGGCGTCGCCGCGTCCTCGGCCTTTTCCCAGCTGGCGGCCTGCGTCATGCTCGCGATGAGGATCAGGATGCGTCCCGACGTCCACTTCCCCCTTGACGGCTGGAGGGCGATTCCGAGGGGCATCTACAAGGTCATCCTCAAGATCGGCATACCCACCGCGGGCGAGAACATGGCCTACAACACGGCCCAAATCGTCATCATGGCGATGGTCTCGACCTTCGGCACCTGGGCGATGTCGGCCATGATCTACACGCAAACCCTCGCGCGCTTCGTCTTCGTCGCGGCCATGTCGATCGGCACGGCCGTGCAGATAAAGACGGGCTACTACGTCGGGGCCCGGCAACCCGAGGCGGCCTACAAACGCCTCTACCGCTATCAGGCGGTCGCCACGGCGCTATCCGTAGTACTCATCATCGCCCTCAACGTCGTCAAGGTTCCGGTTATCGCCCTTTTCACGACGGTCCCCGAGATCGCCGCCATGACCTATACCCTGCTCTTCTATTCCATCTACATCGAGTTCGGCCGCTCGCTCAACCTCGTGACCATCTCGGCCCTCAAGGGCGCCGGCGACGTGAAATTCCCCGTCCTCTTCGGCGTATGCACCATGTGGGGCATCATGGTCCTGGGAAGCTACCTCCTCGGCATCCGGGCCGGATGGGGACTCGTCGGGATATGGCTTTCCATCGGCACGGACGAAACCCTTCGCGGGGCGTCCATGCTGCTCAGGTGGAAAAGCAAGCGATGGATGACAAAGGCCCTGGTATAGGAACTGCCGGGCCGGGCAAACGGGCTGTTCGGGGGAACAGGGCCCCCAAAAGGAGGGTTTCACGCGATTTTTCGCGGAATCCCTCCTTTTTTTTTTTCTAATATTGACGGCGCATACCGGCCGTGCTACAGTTACGGTATCGAACGGGATCTTTGTTTAATTTTATAAATGTGTCCGACTGACTTGCGTCTGCTTCTGTATCCTGCCTGTCTTGTGCTTGATTCAGCAAACCGCGCCATTCCGGTTTCCATTTGATAAAAGACGACAAAGCCGTTGATGTACCGCCTGTAGGGCGGTAGCACTCTGAGTTACCGGGAATTCGGTAAAGGATTTGTATGTCTCAGAAGATCTATGTCGGAAACATGAATTACGCGACCACCGAGGCCGCCCTGACGAACCTCTTCGGCCAGTATGGCGAAGTTGTCTCCTCCTCCATCATCAAGGATCGCTACACCCAGCAGTCCAAGGGATTCGGCTTCGTGGAGATGGCCGATGCCCAGGCCGCCGAGGCCGCGATCGCGACCCTCAATAACCAGGAGTTCGAGGGCCGCAGGCTCCGCGTAAACGTCGCGGAAAACAAGCCCCGCGATTCCCGCCCCCGCTACAACGACCATGGCGGTGGCGGATACGGCGACCGCTACTAAGAACCGGAAAAAACCGACCCCTCCAGGGTCGGTTTTTTTTCGCCCCGACAGCTTGTTTCTTGGTATACTTCCTCCATGACCTCAACCTTCAAGGCCTTTCTTGAACCCGGACTCGACCGCGCCGCCTTCATATCGGCCTGGCTTTCGGCCCGGAACGTACCGAACGCCGTCGTCGAGCTTTCCGGCAGACGGCACGTCGTCGTCAGGTTCGACTCGCGCGCGTACAATCCACGCTTCCGCATGAAAACCGTCGTCGCCCACCACGACCGCGCGCCGGACACGCCGGGGGCGAACGACAACAGCGCGGCATGCTTCCAGCTCATGCTCTTCGCCCTGAGGCTCGCCGAAAGCCCGGCCACGCACAACGTCAGGCTCGTCTTTACCGACGGGGAGGAGGCCGCGGGCGTCGCCGGAATTTCGGGACAGGGATCCTACGCCATCGGCTCGGCCATCAGGGCCCGGAACGGGGATCTCGGGGACGTGTTCGTCCTCGACTGCAGCGGACGCGGGGATACCCTCGTCCTTTCGACGGCCGGCCTCGACTCGGTCAAGAACCGCACGCTCGCGCTCGGGATGGATACACTCCACGGCCTCGCGAAGCGGCTCGCCCGCGAGGCCGCGAGCGAACGGTGGGTGACCCTGCCGACTCCCTATAGCGACAACGCGGGCTTCATCGCGGCGGGCATCCCGGCGCAGGTCGTGACCGTGTTGCCGGCGGCCGAGGCGACGGCCCTCCTTTCGGCGCTCTCGTCGGCCGGGCCGGCGAGCGACGCGCTCCGCGGCCGGATCGCCAGGAACGCGAGGGAGGCGGACGGGACAGGCGACTCGGGCATCGCGGGTTTTCCCCTGACCTGGCGCCTCATGCACACGGCCGACGACGCGGCGAACACACTGACCGCGCCGGCGTTTCGCCTCGCGAGGGTCTTCCTGGACGCGCTCGCGCGCGCGATGGAAAGCGACTGAGCGCGGGGGCTCTGGGATGGGCGCGGCGAAGGCGGGCATGCACAAGACGAACGCGATGAGACTCCTCGAGGCGGCGCGCCTTCCGTTCGGAACCGCGTCGTACGACGTCGACGGGGAATTCCTCGACGCGGTAACGGCCGCCAAGGCGCTCGGGGTGGCCCCGGAGGCCGTGTTCAAGACGATAGTGATGAGAACCGACGCGAACGAGATTTGCGTGTTTTGCGTGCCGGCCGCTTCCGAAGTAAGCCTGAAAAAGGCGCGGGCGGTCACGGGGGCGCGGGAGATAGCGCCCGTCAGGGCGGAGGAGCTTCTCGCCCTGACGGGCTACGTGCGGGGGGGATGCTCGCCGGTCGGGATGAAGCGGAGCTATCGCACCTTCGTCGACGAGACGGTCACCCTGCTTGAAGAGGTATACGTCAGCGCGGGACTCAAGGGCCTGCAACTCAGGCTGAGTCCCGAAACCCTCGTCGGCGCGAGCGGGGCCGCGATCCGCGACCTCACCGCGCCCTGAGGGTCGTGCCTACAGCCCGAAGAACGAGGCGTACGCCTTGAGCGTGCCGTCCATGTCGCCGGAGAGAACCTGCTTCGTGAGCACCTTGCCGAGCTGGACGCCTTCCTGGTCGAAGCTGTTCAGGTTCCAGACAAAACCCTGAAACATGATCTTGTTCTCGAAGTGGGCGAGTAGCGCGCCGAGCGCGGCCGGCGTGAGCGACTTTCCCCGGATGAGGCTCGAGGGCCGTCCCCCCGGAAAATGCTTGTTCGGGTTCGAGTCCGACTTGCCCCGCGCGAAGGCCACGATCTGAGCGACGAGGTTCGCGCAGAGCTTCTTCTGGCTCGTCGAGCCGTCGACCGTCACGTCAAGACCGGCCTGGCTTTCGACAAAGCCGACGAACTGGAGCGGGACGATGTCGGTTCCCTGATGGAGCAGCTGGTAGAAGGAATGCTGGCCGTTCGTTCCCGGCTCGCCGAAGATCACCGGGCCGGTCGCGTAACCGACCGCCTCTCCCGAGCGGTTGACCCGCTTGCCGTTCGACTCCATGTCCGCCTGCTGCAGGTGGGCGGGGAAGCGGCTGAGCGCCTGGCTGTAGGGAAGGATGGCGGTCGCGGGATAGCCGAGGACGTTGCGCTCGTAGACGCCAATCAGGGCGTCGAGCAGGGCGGGATTCTTGCGTATGTCGCCCTCGAGCGCGGTCTTGTCAGCGGCCGCGCCCCCCGCGAGGAATTCGGCGAAGGCCTCCGGTCCGAAGGCGAGCGAAAGGACGGCGCCTCCGACGGCGGAGGAGGTCGAGTAGCGGCCGCCGATGAAGTCGTCCATGTAGAACGAGGCGAGATAGCCGGGGTTGTTCGCGAGGGGGCTCGTCTCGCTCGTGACGGCGATCATGTGGCGCGCGGGATCGAGCCCGGCCTTCTTGAGCACGTCCTTGACAAAGAGCTCGTTCGCGAGGGTTTCCTGGGTCGTGCCGCTTTTGGACACGAGAATGAAGAGGGTCTTCGAAAGCTCGCAGGAGGCAACGACGGCGGTCGCGTCGTCGGGGTCTACGTTCGAGATAAATTTCGCGTCCATCTTCTTGACGCCCGACTTGACGGCCCACTCGTTGAGCGCGAGGTACATGGCGCGGGGACCGAGGTCGGAGCCGCCGATGCCGATCTGCACGACGGTGGCGAAGCGGTCACCCTTCGAGCCGGTGACCTTCCCCGAGTGGACCTTGTCCGCGAACTCGGCGATCTTGGCCCTCTCTCCCTCGTAGAAGGAACGCAGGTTCTTGCCCTCGTGCACGACGTCCTTTCCGAGCTGGCCGCGCGCGAGCTGGTGCAGGACCTTCCGCCCCTCGCCGGTATTGATGACCTCGCCGTCGAGCAGGGCGCGGTATTTCGCGACGAGTTCCTGCTCCCCGGCGAGTTCCTGCAGCACGGAGAGGATCTGCTCGTTTACCTCTTTTGCCGCATAATTATACGAAAGGCCGGCGGCCATGGGTACCTCGTACGAGGCGACGCGCGCGGCGTCGAGAACCGCCGAAAGGCTTACCTGCCCCTTGAGGGACAGAAGCTTCCTGTACGAAGTCAGCGTGTCCAGATTGCTCCAGTTGATCATGGGAAACTCCTTCATAGTATGGGAATGATGGACCTGGCGGTACGCGCCGATACCGCCCTACTCGTCCAATTCGGGGATTTTAAGCTTCAGGGTCTCGAGGAAGTCGTCGCCCGTCACGCCCTCGCGGAGGCAGACAAAGACGCAATTGTCGCGACCGGAGAGGGTGCCGAGCACCTCCTCCATGGCGAGGCTGTCTATGGCCCCCGCCACGACGTCGGAATGGCCGGAATAGGTCTTGATGACCACCATGGAACCGGAAAAGTCTATCGATATGTAGCCGCGGAGGAAGTCCTGGACGACCGTCTGTTCGGATTCCTGCCGTTCCTCGTCGCCGGGAAGGGTATACACGTAGCCGTTATGGCCGTCCGAGAGCTTGCCTACCTTGAGAAGCTTGAGGTCGCGGGAAAGCGTCGCCTGCGTGACGGCATAGCCTTCGCGGGACAGGTAGCCGAGCAAGGCCTCCTGGGATTCGATCCGGTACGTCTTTATAAGCTTGCGGATCGTCTTAAGGCGCGTCAATCGTTCTTTCAAAGGTTAGTGCCATCCAATTTGAATATTTATACAGATATAATGTATAAAGATAGCGGTAATGTCAAGCGAAAGGATTGCCGATACTGTCACGGGGGTCTATAGTGTCAGACGTGAGCGAAGAGAAATCGGACTCCAACACCATGTTTTACATCCGCCAAGGCGACCCGAAGGACGGGTATGCCGAGGTTACCGTCGCTCCGGACGGATCGAGCGCGACCGCGAATTTCTATCCCCCGGCCGTCGGCGGCTCCTTTCTTACCTACCCCGCCTTCGCCTCGAAGCTGGAGGACCAGGGCATCAGGGTGGGCGTGCTGCACGAGGCGATCCAGGAATCGATACTCAAGACGAACTCCACGCACAACCCCCTGAAAGGGGTCCTGATAGCCCGGGCGACCTCCCCCGTCACCGAGATCCCGGAACATTTCGTCATCCGCAAGGACCTCGTCGAACGCAAGCCCGAGATCGATCCCAACGCGCCGCGCGTCGACTGGCATTCCATCAGCGCCTTCTCGATCGTCTCGGCCCGCGACCCGATCGCACGGAGAATCCCGCGCGTCGAGGGAGTTCCCGGACAGAATATCTACGGAACGGAGATACCCGCACCGACCGAGAAACTTCCCGAGTTTTCGGCGGGCACGAACGTGGTAACCCACGAGAAGGGGCTCTTCGCGGGCAAGAGCGGACGGCTCTCCATCGACTCGAAGGGCGTGATCTCCATCGAGGACGTGCTCGTCCTGAAAAAGGGCGTCGATTTCACGACGGGCAACATCTCCTTTCCCGGCGACATCATCCTCCAGGGCAAGGTCGCCGACGGCTTCAAGATATACTCGGGGGGCACCATCGTCTCCTCCGAGGTCGTCGACGTGACCGAGATCGTCTGCAAGAAGGACATGGTCGTGCAGGCCGGCATAGAGGGAAAAAAAACGGGGGCGGTGCGCGTCGGGGGGAACCTCACCTCGAAATACATCCAGAACTGCCGCGTCGCGGTGCGGGGGGACGTCCTGGTCTCAGGAAGCATCATCCAGTCGACGGTCTACTCCATGGGAACGATCAGGATGGGGGACACGGGCAAACTCATCGGGTGCGAGTGCATCGTCGTGGGCGGCATCCAGGCGCTCGACATCGGCAACGCGCGCGGAGCGCGTACCTATCTCAGGTGCGGCACCGATTTCACCGTCCAGCAGGAGCTCGACATAGCGAACGAGCAGCTCAAGCAGATCGCGATCAGGCTCCAGAAGGCGGAGGAGACCTACGCCGAGGAACCGCTGCCGGATATCGCGAAATACATCGAGGAGCTCAAGGCGAAACGCGAGGAGGTCACCGCGAAAATCCCGACGTACCTCCCGCGCATCGACCGCAACGACGAGGCCTTCGTGGAGGTGCGGGGAACCGTGTTCCCCGGCACCGAGATAGAGATATGCCACGTTCCCTTCAGCGTCACGAAGGTTCTCAAACAGGTCGTCTTCACGCTCGACAAGTCGCGCGGGGCCATCGTCACCGCGCCCTACAAAAAATAGGCAACGGCCTACCCCAAACGGACGATTGTCTTTCCGGTACCGGGCGGAACCGGATTCGACTACCCCAAACGGACGATTGTCTTTCCGGTACCGCCGTCTTCCGGGCGCGCGAAGGCGAAGTCGCTCACCGCGGCGTAGCCCTTGAGAATCTCGTGCACGGCCGTCTGCAGGATGCCGTGGCCCTTTCCGTGAACGACCGAGAATTCCTTGAGTCCCTTCATGCTCGCGAGGTCCAGTTGCCTCGACAGGGCCCTTCGCGCCTCGTCCTCGCGCATGCCGATGAGCCTGAGCTCGAAGGCCGGCACGTCGTCGCCACCCATGTCGGCCTGCACGTCGATCGAGACGGTCCGGACCGCGGCGCTCGAGACGGGCACCCCCGAAAGCTCGGTCGCCGCGACGGTCATGCGCACCGGTCCCGCGGCGACGATCCACTTGCCGCCCTTCTCCTCGCGGACGAGGGTTCCCCGGCGGCGGGCGGCCCCGATGTATACCTCGACGCCGGGCGCGAGATCCGGGATCCCGTCGGCGGTACGGGCCGCCCCGGAATCCGCCGCCCGCGCGAGCGTCCCCGAACGGGCCCTGCTACGGGGCTTGGGGGACGAGGCCTCTTCCCTCGCGCGCTCCTCGTCCTCGAGCCTCCGCGCGGCGTCGTGCGCGTCCTTGAGCCCGCCCAGTTCCCGCCGCGATGCCTCGAGCCCGTCATACTCCTCGGCGACGCGCTCGTCGAGTTCCGCCATCCAGGCCTTGACCTGCAGGGTTTTCTCGCGCGTCAGCTCGCCCTCGCGAATCTCGCGGACGAGGTTTTCGAGCTGCCTCCGGCTCTCCGCGAGCAGGGAGTCGAGCCTGCGGTAGCCCTGCTCGCGAAGCTCGAGTTCGCGCTGTCTCAGCTGGAGTTCCTTCAGGTCCGTCTTGCGCCGTTTTTCGCGGAGCGCCGCCTCCTCCTTCCGCTTCTCCGTCTCGAAACCGGCGAGTTCCTCGTGCTTGGCCGTCAGCCCCCTGATGAGCGCGGAGACGTCCGCCCGCTCCTCGGCGAGGTAGGATCGCGCGCTGGCGACGATTTCGGGATCGAGTCCGTTTCGCGAGGCGATGTCGAGAGCGTGGCTTTCCCCGGGAACGCCCATGAGGATCCGGTACGTCGGCGAGAGGGTATTCTGGTCGAAATCGACCGAGGCGTTGACGCAGGAGGCGTGTGTATAGCCGTAATTCTTCAGGATGCCGTGGTGCGTCGTGGCGAGCACGAAGGAGCCCTTTTCGAGAAGCCGGTCGAGGACGGCCATGGCGATGGCGCTGCCCTCCTGCGGGTCGGTGCCGCTCGCGAGCTCGTCGAGCAGGACGAGGCTCCGGGACGTCGCGGCGGAGAGGATGCCGGCGATGTTCTTCATGTGACCCGAGAAGGTCGACAGGGACTGGTCGAGCGACTGCTCGTCGCCGATGTCGCAGCCGACGAAGTCGAATATCGGCAGGGCGGTTCCCTCGGCGGCCGGCAGGGGCCAGCCCGACTGGTTGAGGAGGGCGAAGAGGGCGACCGTCTTGAGGCTGACCGTCTTTCCGCCGGTATTCGGCCCGGTGATGATCAGCACGCGCGCGCGCGGGGGAAGCGCGAGATCGATGGGGACGGCCCGTTCGCGAAGGAGCGGATGGCGCGCCTGGCGAAGGGAGACTATCGGCGCGTCGGAGGGGCCGGTCCCGCCGGGGGCCCCGCTCGCGGCGTCCGAGTCCGCGGCGAAGACGCACCGCCTCTCGCGACCCCATCTCGCGGCCGCCGCTACGCGGTCGATGAAAACCATGCGCTCGAGGGCCTCGACGAAATTCGGGTGGTCGGGCGCGAGGGTCGCCGTCAGCTCGCGCAGTATACGCGCGATCTCGCGGGAAAGCCGCGCCTCCTCGGAGACGAGATCGTTGTTGCGGTCGACGACGTCCTCGGGCTCGACGTAGACGGTCTGTCCCGACTGGGACACCTCGTGGACGATGCCCCGCACGCGGCCGCGGAAGTTCGCCCTGACCGCGATGACCTGCCGGCCGTCGCGCAGGGTCGGCAGGGTGGACTGGAGGGCGGTCTTGAGTCCGTCGTCGGACAGGTACGTCCCGATGAGCCGCTCGATGTCCTGCCTGATTTTCCTGATGCCCTGCCTGATCGCGCGAAGCTCGGGAAGGTCCCGTACCTCGCCGGTTCCACGGTCTATCACCTGGAATATCCCCGTCTCAGCGGCGGACAGGTCGGGCACGGCCGAGGCGAACTCGACCAGGACGGCGTCGGAGGAACCGGTAAGTGCCATGACGTCGCGACGGCCCGACTGGGCCCTTCGCGCGCGCGCGAGCGCCCATTCGCGGAACTCCGTCACGGAGCGGCAAAACTGCCCGAGGCTGAAGAGCTCCGCGCACTCGAGGGAGGCTCCCTCGACGCGAAGTCGGGAAAAGAGGGGGCCGACCGCCTGCCAGCCGAGAAGGCGCGGCGGGTCCTCCGCCGAAAGCGAGTCCATCCAGGCGCGGCCGAATGACTTGAGCCGCGCGATCTCAGCGGCGTCCGCGGACGGGGTTAGCGACAGGAACGACGCCCTGCCCTCCTCGCTCATGCATTGGCCCGCGATCTCCTCGCGGACGCGGTCGTATTCAAGCACCTCGAGGGTACGTTCGTTCATAGGTTCGTTTCCTTGCTTGACCGGGCGCCGAGGGCCGCCCGTCCGGGCCGGTTCGTCAGTCCGAGAACCGGCCGGTCTCTATCTCTTCCTTGATGCGAAGCCAGCTTTCATACCGGGCCTCGTGCACGACGCCGGAATACACGGCCTCAAGGATCTTGCAACCCGGCTCGTTTTCGTGCGAACAGGACATGCCCCAGGAACAGCTTCCCACGAGGTCCTCCATCTCCGGGAAGTACAGCGCGAGGCTCCCGGCAGCGACGTCATGCAGCATGAACCGCCTGACGCCCGGCGTGTCGATCACGTCGAGCCGTTTCTCGCCCGGCCTCCCCGCGAGATGCAGGAGGACGCCCTTCGTCGTCGTATGCGTTCCGCGGTCGTGCTTCGCCGATACCGCCTGTGTCCTGAGCGCGAGCGACGGATCGAGCGCGTTGATGAGGCTCGACTTGCCGACGCCCGACTGCCCGACGAAGGCGGAAAGCCTGCCGGCGAGCGCGACCCTGAGTTCCTCCAGTCCCGCTCCGGTCCGGGCCGAGACGCGATACACCGTATAGCCGATCCGTTCCCAGTCGGTCACGCGGTCCTCGGCGTCGTCGTCGAGCCCGAGGTCCGCCTTGTTGACCACGATGACCGGCTCGATCCGCTCAGCCTGGGCCTGCACGAGGGCGCGGTCGACGAAACGCGGGCGGAACGGCGGCTCGGCCGGCGTCGTGACGATCACGACGGAATCCAGGTTCGACGCGAGGAGCTGGGGCGCGCAGCCCTTCTGGTTCCACCTCACGAAGTGGTTTTTGCGGGCGAGCAGCGCCGTTATCATGCCCTTGGCCGCGTCGTGCGCGTCCGGCTCCACCGAGACGCGGTCCCCGGGAGCGAGCGGATTGTAGTACCCCTCCGCGCCCTTGAGAACCTTTCCCTTTATGCGGCAGAGGCTCACGAGGGAGTCCGTCTCGACCTCGAAGAGATTGTTCGTTCCGCCAAGGACGAGTCCCTCCGTCAAAGACCGCCTCCCCAGGAAATGCCGAACAGGTTCGCGTAGGTCCTGTACCGTTCCTCGGCGGCCCCGTCGATTCCGCCGGTCACGGAAAACACGCCGGAGCCTTCGCCGGGGGCCGGCGTCACGAGCCTGAGCGCCTGCTGGACGACGCCCTCGCGGGAATCGATGATCCCGATACCGGGACCCGCGGCCTCGCGGATCTCGGCGTCGACGTGCAGGAAATGCGTGCACGCGAGCACGATGGTGTCGACTCCCGCGGCGCGGAACCGTTCGACCGACGGCATGACGGCGGCCAGGCGTTCCTCGCGTCCGGCGGTAACGAGTTCGCGCTCGATCCTGGAGATGAGGGTCGAGTCACCGATCCGGACGATCTCGCAGTCGGGCGCGAAATCACGTATGAGCGCGTCGGTGTAGGGATCCCGCACCGTCCGTTCCGTGGCGAGAAGCCCGATCTTCCGGTTCTTCGATCTCGCGGCGGCAAGCTTGATGGCGGGCACGGTCCCGACGAAGGGCACCGAAAAGGCCTCCCGCAGGGCCTCGAGGGCCGCGACGGAGATCGTGTTGCAGGCGACGATGACGAGCTCCGGACGAAAACGCTCGACGAGGCGCCGCGTGGTCGCGAGGGAGAAGCGTATTACCTCGTCACGGGTCTTCTCGCCGTAGGGAAAATGGGCGGTGTCCGCGACGTACGCGCAGGAACACGAGGGCGCGTGGGAACGCAGTTGCGCGAGGTACGGCAAACCGCCGGTACCGGAATCCAAAAAAGCGTATTGATAGGCTTTGCCGCTGTCTTCTTGCATAGTGGTGGTATTTGGCCGGGAATCCTTCAGTTCCCGAAAAGGCCGTCGAACGCCGCGCGTCCGGGGGAGGCCGGACCCGCGTTCGCGGAATGGTCTTTCTTAAACGACGGATTGAGCTGAAAATGGTCGCAAAAGTTCGCCCGCTCCTTGTCCCGTACCCCGTCCTCGACCCGTTCCAGGCAGTCGTGCCAGGAGCCGGGCGAGTAAAACCGGCAGTTTTTGCAGGAACGCGTGTCCGCCCCGCACGAGTCGCACGCCGCCGACCGGCCGACGGGACCTTCCGCGATAATCGCCTTGCCGCACTTCCAGCACATGGGAACATAATAACCCATTTGACCAAAAACGCGCAATGACCTACAGTGGAGGCATGTTCACCGAACGGTCAGGCGCCACGAAAGGGGAACTCCTCGCGTCGCTCGCATCGCAATCCGTCTTTCACGGGATCGATTTCTCGGGTCTCGAGATTCGGGACATGGATCTCTCCGGCAAGTCGTTTACCGCCTGCCGCTTCGCCCGCTGCGTGTTCTCGGGAACAAAGCTCGACAAGTGCCGCGTCAGGATGTGCTTCTTCGACTTCGCGCGCTTCGGAAAGTGTTCACTCGTCGGCGCCGACATCCAGTTCTCGAGTTTCGCGGGCGTCCATTTCACCGATTCTGATTTCAGGAACTCGGACCTTCTCCATGACAACTTCAACGGACTCCTTTCGGGAAACACCGCCTTCAGCGACTCGGACCTCTACAACTCGCGTTTCGTGATGGCGACGCTCAAGGAAACGCCCTTCCAGAACTGCAACCTCAAGAAGACGATGTTTTTCCAGACGACGAGGGACAAGGTGTCCTTCCGCTCGTCGAACACACGCGAGGCCATATTCGGCAGGGGCGAGAACCCGGAATGAAGATATACTTCCACTACTCGGTAGAGGGCTTCTCGAACGGATACCTCGTCGGCAACGAGACGACCGGTGAGGCGCTCATCGTCGATCCCGGGATGATGGACAGGGAGCTGCTCGAGCATATCGAGCGGAACCGCTTCAGGATAGACGCGGTGCTCATCACGCATAACCACGCGAGCCACCACAAGGGTCTCGAGACGATCCAGCGCGTCTATTCGCCGCGGGTCTACGCCGCCGACGCCGAGCTCAAGGGGATCAGGACGGTACTGTTGCAGGGAGACGGCTCGTTCGCGGCCGCGGGCTTCGCCGTGCGGTATCACGCCGTCCCGGGCCATTCGCCCGACTCTCTCATGTTCCAGATCGAGAAGGTCGTGTTCACGGGGGATTCCCTCTCGGCGGGCCGCCTCGGGGTCACGAACAACGCCTACGGCAGGCGGATACTCCTCGCGCACCTGAAGAACAAGCTGTTGAACCAGGAAGACGACGTCATCCTCATGCCCGGTCACGGGCCGCCTTCTACCGTCGGCGCGGAACGCCTCTTCAACTCCGAGCTCATGCAGAACGCCTCCGACGAGACCGACCCGCCGCGCGACGGAATCAACGTCATAACGCGCGAACGCCTCTACTGAAAGGCGCCGCGCGGGACGCCGCTAGTCGCTTGACCCCGAGGAAAACCAGAGCCCGACGCGCCCGGCCGCAAAGCCCCAGCGGTCGAAGCAATACGCCTCGAGCGTTTCGGCCGCCTTCACGAAATCGGAACCGCCCGTCCGGGCGATATGGTCGCCGACCTCGCGGGAACCTCCGTGCCTGAGGTAGCGCTCGAGAATGTTTTTCGAGAAGTATTCCCCGACGCGCGCAACCGGCTGTTGAAGCACGTAGGCCATGAACTCGTTTTCCATGAGGTAGGCGTCGTCGGGATCGTATTCAAGGCCGGGGACGATCGAGAAATACTCCCGCAGGAACCTGACCGCCGTCGGATCCATGCGCGCGTACGCGTCCGACACGACGGCGCGAAAGGCGGGGTCGGCGAAATACACGCCGTGAAGGCACTCGTGCGTCATGAACAGGTGCCGGAGGTAGGCGACGGACTCCCGCGAGACGGAAAGCACGGCGCCCTCGCCGGGGACGAGCTTCCTGCCTTCACGGACGACGATGCCGCGCGCGAGCAGGATGTCGAGGAGCTCGCGCTCTTCGGCGCCGAGGGGGAAGTCCCCGGTGCGGGCCATCTCGAAAAAGGCGGCAAGACTCTCGGCGCGATAGTCGTGCGCGTTGAAGCCGTGCAGGGAGGCGATCTCGGCGTCGGAGGCGAGACGGCCGCGAAAGCCCTTCTTTTCGGTGAAGAACGCGAGACGCTTGAAGTAGCGGTCCTGCACGGCGTAATCGGCGGTGTCGAATATGAGAATGGACGGGAACCGGTCCCAGGAGAACACCTCGCGCCGGGAGTCGCGCCACATCGACACCGGCCACTCGAGGATCATGTGGGGATCGGCCGGCAGGGGGGCCCCGGCATCCCGCGCGCGGGACACCCGCACCGCCGCGATCCGTTCCGCGTTGGACGCGGGCACGATGGATCCGCCGCCGGGAATCAGGGCAAGGGGCACCGTCGCGGCATAATCCTGCGGGGACGCGCGAAAACCGAACGAACCCGCGCCCGAGCGGAACGAGAAGCGAGCGGGCCGGGAAGGAACGCCGAGGGCGTCCTTCGGGGTTGCCCGGACGGAAATGCGCGCGACGGAAAAGCCCCGAAGGTCGCGAAGCTCCGGGGGATTCGCGGCAATGGCCGAGAGGTTCACGGTTCCGCCGTCGCGGGAAAAGCCGATCCAGGGCACGGCCTGGGATGTGTCCCAGCCGACCTCGACGGGACGGACGGCGGCCGAGAGGATACGCGCGCGCGCGCCGGTTTCGGACGGGCCGGCTCCGACCGCGAAACCGACCACGGCGTCCGCCCCGGTTCCCGCGGGAAGCTCGATGGCGAAGGCGGTCGAGCCCGCCGAAAGACCCGCGACCTTTCCGGCCGGCCGAGGGGGCAAGTCCCCGAGGAGCCTGCCCGACCCGTCGAGATCGCGGGCGAACACGGGAGCGACCGAAAACTCTCCGGGACCCGATTCCTCGCGGGAAACGACTACCTCTATCGAGGAGGGAACGGCGGTCCCGATCGGGGACCTCGCGGCGAACCAGGCGGTGTCGCCGCCCGAGAGATTGCAGGTTTTCGCGGCCGGGGAAAGGGCGAGGAGCGCGAGAGAGTCCGTACCGTTCTCGAGCCCTATGCCTGCGCGCGGGAGACCGCAGCCGGAAAGCGCCGCAATGCAGGCGGACGAAACGGAGAGCGCGGCGAGGAGCGCGGCGAGAGTCGCGGGTCGCGGCGCGCGGAAACGAGGCCCCGTCATAGCAAGACGACGCCCTTGGCGATCAGTTTGGCGATCTCGTACTTTCGAGAAGGGGGAAGCTCGGAGTCGGGCCTGAGGAAACTCTCGAAGTAACCCGAAAAGCCGTCGGGCAGGGTCTTGAGCTCGAGTACCCGCGAGAGAAAACCGCGATGCGAGGGCTCGAACTGGCCGTTCTCCATGAAGAGGGCCGAGCAGGCGAACTTGACGAAGCTCGCCGCAGAGATCATGTAGTGGAAGGGGTCGTCGCGGACGATGGCCGCGCCGAGATCGGCGAGATAGTGATCCATCGTGGACTGGTAGAACGAGCGCATGGAAACCCAGAAGGAATCGCCGACGGAGGAAAGCCGCTGATTCGCCTCTCCGAGCCAGCCGCCCCGCTCGAAAAGCGGGCGGTTCTTTGACAGCCGGTAAAAGACGTAGGTGCCGCTGTCCCGGATCTTCCAGAGGTCGGAGCCGCTCCGGCACGCGATCTCGACAAGCTCGTCGATCCGCTCGACCGATTTGTACTCGATGCGCGTCCGGGATGTCGTCGCGGATGAAGCGGTCCTTGTGGCCGCCGGGCGAGGTCTCGAAGAATACGTGCGGGGGATAGGCGGCCGNNACCGCGAACGTACACGTCCAGGATGAGGGCGAAATACGGATCGAGGGTATCGCCCACGGCGGACTCGTTCAGGCACACGGCCTCGACGGAATCCCACGACGAGACGACGGAGACGATGCCGTCCGCGATTTCCCTGACCTTCGGTTTCATGGTATATTTCATGCGTGCAGTTTATCACGGTCTCCCGAAGTTGGAAACAGTAATGGAAGGCAAACGGTCCGGATCGGTCGTATGCGTCCTTCCCCACGATTCGGTACTCTCGGCCCTTGAGGGCGAGCAGCGTGCCCTCCGCTCCCTCATGGCCGCGCGCCGGGCGGGGGAGGATTCCCGCGACCTGCCCTTTTCGTTTTTGCCGCCCCTTCTCGCGTATCCGCGAAGCGGGATTCCGGGGACGATAGAGATCGGCGCGCCGGAGGAAATCGGCGGCTGGATCGTCCGCCCCGTGCCGGGACTCGAGGCCGTCGAACCGATCGGCCCGCCTCCCGGCTACCCGCCCCTGCCCCGGGGCAGCCGCCTCATCCTCGGCTTCGCCGGAGGGCACGGGCCAGAAATCCTCGAGGCGTATCTGGCGGGGATTCCCCGCGATCTTGCCGGCGTCATCGTCCTTCGCGTATGGCGCAAGTCGACGCTGGTCTACGCCTTCGAGGCGGGCCCCGCGGGGCTTTCGTGCGGCTATTCGTTCGAAGGCGGGGTTTGGGAGCGCGCGAAGGGTCAGTAACGGTGGAAGGAGCCGATGACGCGCCCCTCGATGCGGAATTCGTCGAGCTCGGGACCCTCGAGCACGCGCACGCCGTAATTCGGGTTCTCGCTGATGATCTCCACCCTGCGGTACGCCGGATCGACATGGACGCGCTTGACGAGCAGGCGGGACCCGATGGATACGACGTGGATCCCGTCGCCCGTGCGCTCGTCCGTCGCGAAGAGGACGATGTCCCCGTCGTCAAGGCCGATTCCCGTCATCGAGTCTCCCCGGACCGACAGGGCGAGCACGCGTTCGGGCTTTCGGGGGGCGATAAAGGAAAGCGGCACGGACAAGGTTTCGGACTCGGGGTAGTCGTCGATCTCGACTCCGCGCCCGGCGGCCGCCTCCTGTCTGACGAGTCGTATCCCGACCGGACCCCCGCCGTCCGGCCGCTCGCCCGTTTCGGCGACAGCACCACGACCCGGGGCGCGCACGCCGGTCAGTATCCAGGTAAGGTCGGCCCCGTACACCTCGGCGAGGCGCACGAGTACCTCCCGGGAGGGTTCGCGTTTGCCGAGCTCTATGTCCCCCGCCACGACCGGATGAATCCCGAGCGATTCCGCGAAGGCCTTTTTCGACAACCGGGCGTTCGCCCGCAAGCCGGCAAAGCGGCCGGCGATTGTCGTTGAATCGTGCGCGTTTTCCATTTTCGCCCCTTGACGAATAAGCAATATGCTTATATTCTTAGCATATCACTTATTTTTCGGTTTGTCGAGGAGTATATGGCGCAAGAAACCGGTTTTCCGTCACCGGCCCGGGGCTACGAGGCCGCGACCATAGACCTGAACGATCTTCTCGTGCACAACGCGCCGGCCACCTACTTCATGCGAATGAAGGGGGACCAGCTCGTCTACCGGGGCATCCTGCCCGGGGACCTGCTCGCCGTGGACCGCTCGCGTCCGCCCGTACCCGGCTGTCTCGTCGTATTCCGCCAGGACGACGAGTTCACCTGCCGGGAGGTCGTTCGCGACGGGGACCGGTACCTCCTCGCCGACGGGGCCGGAAACCAGGACCCGGTAACCGAAGAGACCGAGATATTCGGGGCGGTAACCGGAATCGTGAGGAAACTATGATATTTCACGTGGACGCGAACAGCTTTTACGCCTCCTGCGAGCGGCTTTTCAGGCCGGATCTCTCGGACCGGCCGATCGTCGTGCTATCCAACAACGACGGGATCATCGTCGCCCTCAACGCCGAGGCGAAGGACCTCGGCTTCAGGAGGGGGGACGCCTGGTTCAAGGTAGCCGAGGCGGCCGACCGCGCGGGGGTAACGGCCTTCAGCTCGAACTATACCCTTTACGCCGACATCAGTTCCCGCGTCGTCAGCGTCTACAACCGCCTCTGCCCGGACGTCGAGGTTTACTCGATCGACGAGTCCTTCCTCTATTACCCCGACTGGGAATGCCCCGACTACGAGGGCATCGCCCGGCATCTGCGCAATACCGTGCTTCGCGAGATCGGCATACCCGTCTCGGTCGGGATAGCCCCGACGAGGACGCTCGCCAAGATCGCGAACAAACTCGCCAAAAAGGGCGACGGCGTATGCCTCATCGATTCCGCCTCCGTGACGCGCACGCTCGAGTCGATTCCGGTCGGCGACGTGTGGGGCGTCGGCTGGTCAAAGACCGCCTTCCTCGAACGGCGCGGAATCAGGACGGCCGCGGACCTCCGAAACTATCCCCTGCACCTCGCGAAAAAGCACCTCACGATAACCGGCATGCGCACGATCCAGGAGCTGAACGGCATCCCGGCGATCGAACGGCAGGAGCGGGAGACGAACCGCAACATCTGCTCCTCCAAGTCCTTCGCCGAGCCGGTCTATACGCTCATGGAGCTCGAACAGGCCCTGTCGACCTACGCGCACGAGGCGGTGCGCCGTCTTCGCGACCAGGGAAGCCGCGCGACCTTCGTGTCGGTCTACCTCATGACCAACCCCTGGGACGACGAGGGACCGCAGTTTTGCGGCCAGCTTTCCGCGCGGCTCGACCGACCGACCTCCTACCTGCCCGCCATACAGGAAACGGCACTCGACCTCCTCAGGCGGATCTACCGCGAGGGGCGGCGCTACCGCAAGGTCATGATCAACCTTCTCGGGCTTGAGGAGGACCGTGACCTGCAGGCAAGCCTCTTTGACGACGACCGCTATCAGGCGGAGCCGCCGCGCGGAACGGCGCACCCCTCCGAGCCGGCGCTTGCCGCACCGGCTTATGCCGGGTCGGCGGATGCCGACACGAATCTCGGCGAGGCGGGCAAGGTCGCGGGCGACGGTCCCTCGCGTCCGCGCGCGGCGATATCGGGACAGGAGCGGGAGACCCTCATGGCATGCTTTGACCGCATCAACGGGCGGTACGGGCGCGACGCGCTCAGGCTCGGGATGAGCATCGGCGAGGGGCGCTCATGGAGGATGAGGCGCCGCTTCCTCTCGCCCGCGTACACCACGGACATAGCCGGGATACCGGACGTGCATTGACCATGGCGGAAATCCTCGTCGGAACCTCGGGCTATGACTATCCCGAGTGGAAGGGAACGCTCTACCCGCAGGAATTGCCCCGCGAGCGATTTCTTTCGTTTTATACCGAGCACTTCTCCGCCCTCGAGCTCAATTACACCTACTACGGCATGCCGGACGAGTATCAGATGGAGTCGATGGTCAAGCGCTCGAACGGACGACTCCGTTTTTCGGTAAAGGCCCATCAGTCGCTCACCCACACGATCTCGGTGTCTTCCTGGCGGGAATCCGCCCGGGAGTTTCGCGAGGCCCTTCGGCCCCTGTCGTCCCGGGGTTTGCTCCTCTCGGTCCTCTTTCAGTTTCCCGGGAGCTTTCGCTACGACCTCGACGAACGGCGGTATCTCGACGGGCTCGTTACCGAATTCGCCGAACTCCCCGTCGCGGTCGAATTCCGCCATTCCTCCTGGCAGCACAACCGGGTGTATGACGCCTTTCGCGCACGCGGCATCTCCTGGTGCGTCACCGACATGCCCTCGTTGCGGGGGCTTCCGGCACGGCTTCCTATCGTGACCGGGAACACGGCCTATCTCCGGTTTCACGGCCGGAATTCCGGAAACTGGCATGGTACGAACGCCCGGGACCGGTACGATTACCTCTATTCCGAGGAGGATCTCGAGCGGGTCCTCCCCCTCATCGAGACGGTGGCCCGTTCCTCCCAGCTTGTGCAAATCTACTTCAACAACCACGCAAAGGG
>LVBL01000133.1 GCA_001604405.1 Spirochaetales bacterium Spiro_10 | reverse complement strand
GCGAGCGCCCGCAAACCACGCGCCGATCGCCATATTGATGACGCCTATCTCGTCCTCGACTTGCTCGACGATGACGTCATGGCCGAGCGAATAGGTTGCCATTTTTTCGAGTACGGACGTTGAAGGCGACATCGGGTATCCGCACACGTAATCGCATCCGCCAGCCAGGGCGCCCAGGGAAACGGCGTCCGCCCCCGACAGAAGATAGTCGTCTGCCACGGATGGGTCTCTCGGTATCGCGATATCGATATCCGCAAGACCGGCCCCCAAGGCGTACCCGCTGGCAAACGCGGCGACATTCTTGTTCTTGACGTCGTCACTTTTTGCCGCATAGTATTCGCGCATATACGCCTCGCACGGCGCTTCATCGATTTTGAAAAGGCCGCAGATCAGGCCTGAAGCGATGCTGCTGGTATAGAGCGCGCTGCCAAGTTCCGCCGCCAGCCGGGTAAAACCGATCGGCGTCACATTGTCAGTCGCGACCGTTGAAGGATCCGCCAGCACCAGGGTGTCGCCGGTAATTCGATGCGAAAGCCTTTCGACGGATTCGGGATGAAGCGGGATGAGGATGTCGATGCGGTCAACATACCCTGCTACCGGCTGTGAAGAAACGCGGAGTACGGTGGAATTCGAACCGCCCCGCACACGGGACATGAACTCCGAGGCGGAGAACACGTTGTACCCGCTCCTTTTCAGCAAGAGGGACACTATGCCCTCTATTGACTGTAGGCCCTGTCCGGCTTCGCCCGCAAGCACTATGACAATGTCCTGGGTAAATTCTCTTCTCATACCGGAAGTATACACCCAGTATTCGCCTTGGCGCCAATGGGATGTAGCAACTGTGCAATTTTTTTTAGCTATTCTTTTGTACCGCTCGAGCGAATACACCTCGCCTGAACCACCTTCCGGAATCGGTCCGACATGTTCAAGGGGATATCCACTTGTGACTAACTATAAAAGTCCGACATACTTGTCTATCCCGTACAACGTCAACGAGTCTTCTTTTATAACAATTTTGATAAGGCACTCGGTATTTCCTTACGCAGTAAGTATTAGGATGGGTATATGAATGGATGCTGTCAATATCGAGGGGAAGGGCGATTCTTTCTCCTTGGACCTTCCGGTGTCGGTAAATCACAGCTGCTTGTAAGGCATGGAAAATGGATTCAGTGCGTACTACAGATCCTGCCACGACCTAGATTAACAGCTTATCCGGTCAGTTGAACAGAACAGGTTTCGGAGATCGCACGTATTATCGCCAGATGAATTCAGGTATGAACCAATTACCGCCAAGCAGGATTATATGTTATTTCAGATCGTGATTGCCCTTTATAAGACCGTATTGATCATTATGATGAGCGATGCATCATTAGCGACGGCTATGCTGTATTGGTTGCTTCACCACTCTCATATCTTGAACTAACAGACCGACTTCCACCGAATGAATGGAAGCCTGAAGGTAGGTGCCGTTGGCTTCGTTATTTTTACTTACCTAGAACCGAATTTTTCGCCGACGTTGACACAGGAGGCGGTTATAAACGGTTCTCTGCTCGTCATTGATTAACTTAAGGCAATGAAACTTTCAGCCACCGCGAAGACCGTCGAGGATGGTGTTCATGAAACGCTTAACCACAACATGTTTCCACGAAAACACTGGCAAAACACTCGTACGAATAACTCTATGGAACGAATCAACATTGAGATCCGCCGTCGTACGCACGTTTCGGGAAACTTTCCAGACGGACGGTCTGCGTTGATGCTCGTAACAACCCGGTTCCGTTACATTGGCAGAAAACAATGGGGAACCCACCGGTATATGGTCTTGTACAGACTTGGAGAACTTGTCAATTACCAAGTACTTGGCGCGTAGCAGTTATGAGCCAGATGTGATTATTAAATGTGCAAAAAAAACTGACGTTAACACGCCATCCTGGCGCTCAGCTAAACAGAACGAACGGGAAGCGTTCAATAAATAAACCCAACCAATAGCTTAACCTGCGGCCCGGCAAAGCCGGGATGTCAAGTTGAAGCATCGTTGGGATTTTAATAAAAATATTCTTTTCTAACCAAATCATCTCAGACTATTTATTTATTTGATCGTTAACCAGCAACTAGTATAAAAAATACGGAAAAGAAAATGAAAGAACCAAGCCAACAGAATAATTGCAATTTGGCAATCTTCATTACTTCTTCTTTATAAATAATATACTCAGCCTTATTTGTCTCTTTATACATTTTAATAAGCCAAGATGATACAGTATAAAAGAAAACACGATGAGATTCAAAAATGCCATACTTATTTGTCACTCCTATTTTATAAAGTGTTTTATTATCTTCAGAAGCTTTTAGAAAATTGACAAATACCAATTTGATCATTTTAAAACGATTGTATCCCTTT
>LVBL01000047.1 GCA_001604405.1 Spirochaetales bacterium Spiro_10 | reverse complement strand
CCTTCGGGGTTCGCGTATTTCGGTGTTCTTTGAGAGTCCAGGGCGTGACCGTAAAGTCGGGGGTTTTTCCTCGACAGGATTGCGCAGCCCTTGGTATCGGGATTCAGGCGCCGTTGGCGCAGGAATATATACGAAAGGTATCGAGGGAATGGACCGGGGTCCGTAACGGATTCCGATGGCTGGCCCGACGGGTCAAGCCCTTCTCTGGATACCAAACCAGTCATCAAGACGGTAACGTTTGTTGATGATGATCAGGTGGATCCGGTACATGCCGCTCGAAAACCTATGAGCGGTTCGTTCGATCAAACGCGTTTCGGTTCTTCCGTCGCGCGTTCCAGTCTGATGTATCATCATATTCTTCCCCGCCGTTGGTAGCTGTTTTCAAGCGCGTTCGGGTAAAAGACGCAAGGTCCGGAGTGGCGTTGCCGTTTACTTATAATGCGAGAAATATTTTTATTGCTTGCCTACAATCTTTCAGGAGGATCAAATGGCAAAGGAAAAGTTCGAACGAACTAAACCCCACATGAACGTCGGAACCATCGGTCACGTTGACCATGGTAAGACCACTCTTTCCGCGGCGATTACCATGCATTGCGCGAAGAAGTACGGAGACAAGGCGCTCAAGTACGACGAAATCGACAATGCCCCGGAAGAGAAGGCTCGCGGTATCACCATCAATACCCGTCACATGGAGTATCAGTCGGACAAGCGCCACTATGCCCATATCGACTGCCCCGGACACGCCGACTACATCAAGAACATGATCACCGGAGCCGCCCAGATGGACGGTGCCGTGCTCGTCGTTTCCGCCCCCGACTCCGTCATGCCGCAGACCCGCGAGCACATCCTGCTCGCCCGCCAGGTCGGCGTTCCCTCGATCATCGTTTTCATGAACAAGGTCGACCTTCTGGACGATCCCGACCTCATGGAACTCGTCGAGGAGGAGATCCGCGACGTTCTCGAGTCCTACGGCTTCCCCCGCGACACCCCCATCGTTAAGGGTTCCGCGTTCAAGGCCATGGCCGACGGCGCTACCGCCGAGGACGTGAAGTGCATCGACGAACTGCTCAACACCATGGATACCTATTTCAAGGATCCCGAGCGCGCCGCCGACAAGCCCTTCCTTATGCCGATCGAGGACATCTTCACCATCTCCGGACGCGGTACCGTCGTTACCGGACGTATCGAGAGCGGTGTCGTCAACCTCAACGAGGAAATCGAAATCGTCGGTATCAAGCCGACCTCGAAGACCGTCGTTACCGGCATCGAGATGTTCAACAAGCTCCTTGACCAGGGTATGGCCGGCGACAACGTCGGACTCCTCCTTCGCGGCGTCGACAAGAAGTCCGTCGAGCGCGGTCAGGTTCTCGCGAAGCCCGGTTCGATCACCCCGCACACCAAGTTCGAGGCGCAGATCTACGTGCTTTCCAAGGACGAAGGCGGACGCCACAGCCCGTTCTTCTCCGGATACCGTCCGCAGTTCTACTTCCGGACCACCGACATCACCGGAACCATTACCCTTCCGGCCGGCGTCGACATGATAAAGCCCGGCGACAACACCAAGATCATCGGTGAGCTCATCCATCCCATCGCCATGCAGAAGGGACTCAAGCTTGCCGTTCGTGAGGGTGGACGCACCGTAGCTTCCGGTCAGGTTACCGAAATCGTCGAGTAAGGATTGAATAGAACGTAGTTCGGAAGGCGTCTTCGATGGCGCCTTCCTTCGCGGAAGCCGCATAAGCGGCTTCCGGCGTTCTGTCTGGAGGAAAAATGGCTAAGGAAAAAATCCGCGTCAGACTTCGCGGATTCGACGTAGAGTTGATAGACCAGAGTTCGAAAGCGATAGTGCAGACGGTACAGAAGGCCGGCGCCAAGGTGTCCGGGCCCATCCCGCTTCCCACGCGAATCAACAAGGTCACCGTGCTTCGTTCGCCGCACGTAAACAAGAAATCCCGCGAGCAGTTCGAGATGAGGACGCACAAGCGCCTTATCGATATCATCGAGCCCTCCGCCGAGGTCATGGACTCGCTCATGAAGCTTGAGCTCCCCGCCGGCGTGGACGTCGAGATAAAGCAGTAACGGATCGTTAAAGGTAGACGGTCCCCCGGACCAGGGGATAACGTACCTAAGGAGAGTATTCGGAATGATTGGTCTGATTGCGAAGAAAGTCGGCATGACGCAGGTATTCGACGAGAGCGGCAACCTTGTACCGGTTACCGTGATCAGCGTCGAACCCAACACCGTCGTGTCGCTGAAAAAAGAGGAAGCCTTCGGTTATGACGCCGTCGTGCTCGGCCTTGAGGACATGAAACTCGCCCGCGCGGGCAAGCCCTATGCCGGCCAGTTTCCCGAGGGCATCGCGCCCAAGCGTCACCTGAAGGAATTCCGGGGATTCGAGCGCGAGGTTGCCGTCGGCGACCAGCTCGGCGTCGAGGTGCTTGAGGATATCCGTTTCGTCGACGTTACCGCCACTTCCAAGGGAAAGGGCTTTCAGGGCGTCATGAAGCGCTGGGGTTTCCATGGCGGTCGCGCCTCCCACGGCTCGAAGTTCCACAGAGAGCCCGGTGGTACCGGAAACAGCACCACGCCCGGACATTGTTTCAAGAACATCAAGATGCCCGGACGAATGGGGCGAGAGCGCGTGACGGTGCAGAATCTCAGGATTCAGAAGATAGATCCCGAGCTGAAGGTAGTAATGGTTCGCGGATCCGTTCCGGGTCACAAGGACTGTACGCTTATCATCAAGTCCGCAGTCAAGAAAGAACAGTAACGACAGGAGAAGACGATGGAAAAGAAAGTCTATTCGGTCGATGGCAAGGAACTAAGGACGATAAATCTCGATGATAACGTGTTTGGCCTTCCGGTCAACGAAGACGTGATCTACTACGCCATCAACAATGAATTAGCGAATCTGCGCGTCGGAACCGCTTGCACGAAAACCCGCGCCGAGGTGCACGGGTCGAACGCCAAGCCGTACAAGCAGAAGGGTACCGGTCGCGCCCGCCGAG
This sequence comes from Spirochaetales bacterium Spiro_10, assembly GCA_001604405.1. Lineage (GTDB taxonomy): Bacteria > Spirochaetota > Spirochaetia > Treponematales > Treponemataceae > Teretinema. Next base: position 735 of record LVBL01000047.1, on the reverse strand, counting down.
GTGACAAGAAGTCCCCCATACTCGTGGGCGGCGGCGTTACCTTCGGTCCCAGGCCGCGTGATTATAGTTTCGCTTTGCCCAAAAAGGTGAAGCGCCTCGCGATGAAGTCCATCCTCAGCCTCAAGGCGCAGGATGACCGGCTCACTGTCGTCGAGGATTTTACCGTCGAAAGCGGGAAAACCAAGGATCTCGCGAAGATCCTCGCCACCTTCGCGAAAGGCGAGCGCGCCGTCATCGTCCTCAAGGACGACGACTCGCGCATCAAGCAGGCCGGTCGGAACATACCGACCCTGTCCTTCCTTTCGTACAACCGCCTCAGGGCGCATGACCTCTTCTACGGACGCAAGGTCATCATGCTCGAGACGGCCGCGAAGAACCTTGCCGACTTTTACGGTCAGGATGAGGGGGCTGAGTGATGAACTACGAGAATATCCTCATCGCGCCGGTATTGTCGGAAAAGTCGAACGAACTGCGAGAGCAGGGCAAGTACGTTTTTCGCGTCGATCCCGCCGCGAGCAAGATCGAGATCAAAGAGGCGGTGCGGAAGGTTTTCGGCGTTAAAGTCGTCGACTGCACCGTCGTGAACGTGGGCGGAAAGATGAAGCGGGTGCGTGGTCGCCCCGGCCTTACCGCCAGCTGGAAGAAGGCCGTCGTACGGCTCGCTCCCGGCGAGACAATCAAGGTGTTCGAGGGCGTGTAACGCCCCCGAGTCCGCGTTAAACAAGGGGAAACCAA
>LVBL01000046.1 GCA_001604405.1 Spirochaetales bacterium Spiro_10 | reverse complement strand
CTTCGCGACGATGTCTCCGACGTCGACGCCCTTCTCGTCGCAGACCTTCTTCGCGTCCTCGATCGAATTGATTCCATGTTTCTTCAGCAGGGGAAGAATCTGGTTTACTCTGCGCTCGTAGCTTTCAAACAATGCCATAGTTTCCTCCCTTCCTTACTCGTGCCTGGGGTCAAGCTGCTTCGCGGCCTCCGCGAAACGTCCGTAGGTACCCTTCGCCTTGGCGAGCGCCTCGTTGGCGTCGACTCCCTTCTTGATGGCGTCCATGAACTTTCCGAGGCTCACGAACTCGTAGCCGATGATCGCCCCTTCCTTGTCCACGCCGATACGGGTGACGTAGCCCTCGGCCATCTCGAGGTAGCGCGGACCCTTCTTGAGGGTGGCGTACATCGTGCCGACCTGGCTCCGGAGGCCCTTGCCGAGGTCTTCGAGCCCGGCGCCGATCGGGAGCCCGTCCTCGGAGAACGCGGACTGGCTGCGGCCGTAGATGATCTGGAGGAAAAGCTCGCGCATCGCGGTGTTGATCGCGTCGCAGACGAGGTCGGTGTTCATCGCCTCGATGATGGTCTTGCCGATGAGGATCTCGGCGGCCATGGCGGCGGAGTGGGTCATGCCCGAACAGCCGATCGTCTCGACGAGGGCTTCCTGGATGACGCCTTCCTTGATGTTAAGGCTGAGTTTGCAGGCGCCCTGCTGGGGGGCGCACCAACCCACGCCGTGGGTAAAGCCGGAAATGTCCTTGACTTCCTTCGCCTGTACCCATTTTCCCTCCTGCGGGATCGGGGCGGGGCCATGGTAGGCCGCCTTGGCGAGAGGACACATGTGTTCCACTTCAGTGGTATAGAGCATGCTTTTCTCCTTAACGCTAGTTTGAAAACCGTAGTTGGTCGTTCAAGTTTGGGTCACATTGTATAAAAAAAGGGAGATTAAATCTAGGGGTGCGCGGTGGCGATTCCCTACCAGAGGTATCCTGCCGAGAATGACGGAGCGACGCCTCCGGCGACGAAGTCCTTGTAAAAGGTCATCTCGCAATCGGCGGCGAGCTCGGCAAAGACGTTCTCGCCGAAACGGTATCTCAAAGCGAGGCCGGCGTAACACGAGGGATCAAACGATCCGGCCTCCCGCACCTTCGTCCCGCCTAACGAGTACGATACGGACGTTACGGAAAGGCCGCCGCCGGCGCGGGCAATCCAGCCCAGGCGCCCGCCCACAGCCCGCGCATACGCCACGCCAAGGCCGGCCTGGAAGACATTCGCCTCCGCGCCGACCCCGGAGTCGCCCCCCTTCATCGAGCGGCCCGAAAGCCTCAGTTCGGCGCCAAGGCGCCAGTCGCTCTTTTTGACGAACATCGCGCCCGCACGGACTACGCCGCCCGCCGGGAAAACCGCGTCGGACCATATTTCGGTGAACCAGGGGTCGAGGAGGGCGACGAAGGGCATGTAACCCGCCGAGACGTAATACTGGTACGGGGACTCGCTCGAGACCCGAAGGCGCTCGGCTGACAGGGCGAAGAGGCCTGACTTGTTGACCACCTTGACTTGATATGTCCCCGAGGCGAGGACTCCGGGGAGAAACACGACGGTAATCCTGCCCTTGGTCGCCTCCCTGATTTCTCCCGCGACTTCGTCCGAACCTTCGCCGACGAGAAAGACGGCGACGTCCTTGTCGAAACGCGCGCCGCCGATCAGAAGGGTCATCTCGCCAGTATCGAAGAAAAAATCGTTCGGGGTTATCCAGTCTATCTGCGGGTCTATGGCCTTCTTTACCGTGAAGCCCACCCATTCGCCCTCGACCTCGCGTTTGCCCAGAAGGTTCATGACCGCGACGCGATAGCGATACTCGCCCGCCGGAAGCGAGACCTCGAGCCTCGGACTCGCCGTCGACTCGCTCATGACGGTCTTTCCCTTCATGTTCTGCACTTCGACCTCGTAGGAGCGGGCGTGCTCGTCGCCCGACCAGGAAAGCACCTGCGTGAAGACGGGAACTCCGTTCTCGTCGACCGTGTAGTACCAGTCGCCCGAATCGGCGGATATGGCCGCCGGAGCCTCCTCGGGGAGCGCGGGCAACGGCGCGAACGCCACGAGGGCGGCGAGGAAAGCGGCGCGACGGGACGGAAGCACGCGCGGGGCAAGCCGCGCCGGGGCGTGATTAACGGCCATAGTACTCGAGATCCTTTTGCCGGTCGGGCGCGCGAAGCGCGGGCAAATCAATGGTGAAACCCCGGACGAGGGGAAGGCCTTCCCGGTCCGCGAGCCCGTTCCCGTCAACGTGTTTGGCCGAAACCTCCCACACGAAGGAACCGCGGTCGAACACCGAGAGGTCGGTAAGGACGATTTCGGACGCGACGAGATTCTCCGCGGCGAAAACCGGGACGCCCGTCCCGGCCGCGCGGACGCGGAAGGCATAGTGGGAAGCGCCGGGGACCGCGGCCCAGGAGAACCGAAGCTCGCCCGCCCGCAACTCGTCGGGACCGACGACCGCCTTGTCCCGCGGTATCGCGTCCTTCGGGGCCGGAAGCTTCGGCACGGGCAGGACGACGAAGGTTCGCCCGTCCCGGCTCGAGAGGTCAATATCTCCCGAGGAGGCGCTAACCTCCCAGCTGTACGTGCCCTCGCTCAGGTCCCGCAGCGTTACGGAAGAGACGCCCCGCTTCCACTTGAGGGGAACCGGCAGCGACGTGCCGTTCCTCCTGAGCCTGACGGACAGCGTTTGCGGCGTATCGCCGGAACGCCAGCGCAGGGTAACGCCCTTCTTGCGCGCGTCCAGCCCGTCGATGCGCGCGCCGTTCGCCGGGGAGACGAGCGTCACGGGACGAACCTTCCTGAGGGTGAAAGACGACTCATCCTTGTAGCCGATGATCCGCGTGGAGCGCGGGCTGTCGAGGGCGAAGGCCTGCACAACGACGCGGTAGCGTCCGTCGGGAAAGGTTCCGAGCGGGACGGTTTCCGTCGTTCCCGCTGAGGCGGGCACGTCGAACGCGGGCGCGGAATCTCCGCTCCCGTAGGGCGTTATCGACAGGCGGTAATGATCGGCCCCTTCGACGGACTCCCATCGGAACGGGCGCGGGTCGCCCTCGTAAAGGACAACGGACGAGCCGGGAGCGGGGTCGACCATGCGCGGCGCGGCAAGCGGGGGAACTACCAGCAGCGAACGCGCGGGCGTTTCAAGCAGCGTGGCGCCGTCGGCGTCCGCCATGCGCACGCGCCAGTAGTACGCGCCCGGCTTCCAGGACTGTCCCTGCGCCGAAAACGTGGACGACGGAAGCGACGCGACAAGGTCCGCGAAGCCCGCGTCGCGGGCCAGCTCGAAGATGGTACGGCCGGACGCGCTCCCCTTCCAGAGAAAGCGGAAACCCGTCAGGAGGGACTCGGCCACGGCGTAGCCGTCGGGGGGAAAGGCGGCGTCGAGCGAAAGGCGGCCGTCGGCGATTTCGAACGGTCGCGGCGGGAAAGCCGGCGAGACGTTTCCCTCGCGGTCGATCCAGACTGCCGTCCAATAGTACGTGCCGGCGGCCGCGAGGGCGCCCGCGTCGGCGGTCGAGACGTTCCCCCACGCGCGGTCGAAGCGTCCGGAGAAAAGGGGCTCGGACCGAAGGTCGGGAGAGGAATGAATCCGAAGCTCGTAAGCGGCGGCGTCCCGATCCGGCTTCCACGAGAAGGAGACACCCGCCTCAACCACCTCCGGGACCGACTGGATCGCGCCGCTGACCGGCGCGATGGGCGCGAGAGGAGACATGGCCTCGGTCCTCACCACGGCGAACGACCGGATCGGCGAGGGAAGAACCGGGCCGATGACGCGTTGCCGGTAGGACGGTACCACGCGCCAGTACCACGTCCCCTCGTCGAGGGCTTCGACCGTGATCGACGAAAGCTCCGTGGTCCGCCGAACGGCGACGTCGGAAAAATCCTCGACGCGCGAAAGCTCGAGCGCGTTCGCCGCCGACGAGGGGGCCCCCTCCCAACTGAACCGTATCGGGGGATTGCGGGAGCGAAAGGCGACCGTCTGCCCGGACGCGGGAAACGCGAGCTCGACGGGCCGCTCGGCCATGACCGAGAAGCGCCGAACCGGGGACTCGTCCCCGCCGCCGGCCGCGCGCCAATACCACACGCCGTCTTCCAGCGACACGGAAACCGGGCCGGAATCGCGCAGGCCTTGCCTGATGACAACCGGAATACGGGCGGCGACCGCGGAAAACGCGGCGTCGCGACTGATCTCGACGTCCACATCGCGGTCGCGATCGGCTTCGCGCGTCAGCGAGACCCGGAAGGGAACGGGTACGGGTCCGGTGCCCTGCCATACGAGCCGCTCGTTCTGCGCGGGTTCGGACGGCACGATCAGGCGCTCGACTACGGCGACCGTGCCCGATTCCCCGTCAAGGACGAGTTCGGCGTTTCCCGAAACGGTCGTCCGTACGCCCGAGGAATCGGTCACGGTCGCGGAGCCCGAACTGACGTCAACGGCGACGCCGCTTTCGCGGCGGGAAACGGAAATCGTGGCGCTTGGATCGTACTCGATGACGGAGTCGCCCGAGCGGATGACGCGCCGGACGGCGCCTCCGTCGCCCGGCCCCCGCGGGCCGGCAGGGTCCCGCGGGCCGGCAGGGTCCCGCGCGACGCCCGAAAGCGAGATCGATCCCGACTGGAACACGATCTCCTCCACGCCGTCCGTCAGCGATACGGTGAGGAGGCTGTTCTCGAAGACGTCCAGGGTCAGGTCCCCGCCAAGCACGAGCTGTGCCTCGGAAAAGTCGGCTGTCCGGATCGTGTCGCCGCGAAACACCGGGGAGTCATGCCTGAGCCGCTCCCAGCGGTAGGAGGAAGCCCGCCGACGCGTGACCGTGCGCTTTCTGAGCACGATCGTGCCGAGCCGCTCCGAGCCGTCCCTCGCGACGACGAAATTGATGTCCCGAATGAATAAATAGGACAAAAGGGCGGTCAATGCGAGTATTGTCGCGGAAAAAAGGACGTCACTTCGGGAGAATCTCATACTTCACTTCTTCTTTTTCCGGGTCGGCCATGAACTTCGGGGTCTCTATCCCGAGGAGGGCGCGCACCTCGTCGAGGGTCGTAGGACCGCTCACGCCGCGGAAATTGACGACGGCATATATCTTCAGGGGCTCCACCTTGCCCTTCACCCTGATGGGCGGCATGGGTTCGACGACGAGATGTTCCTTCAACAGTTCGTACGTATGATGGGACACGAGGATATCGGTACCAAAGGGCTTGTTCAGGGCCTCGATGCGGCTCGCTAGGTTGACGGCGTCGCCGATAACCGTGTACTCCATGCGCTGCGCGGACCCGATTTGGCCCGCAAGACAGGGCCCGGTATTGATACCGCAGCCTATTCGTATGACGGGCTTGTCGGCCGAGCCGCGCCCCTTGTTGAACTCGACGAGGGCCCGGCGCATGATAATCGCTGAGCGGAGACATTCGAACGCGTCGCGGGCCGCGTTCCCCTGCGAGGCCGGCGCGCCCCACACGGCCATGATGGCGTCCCCGATGAACTTGTCGACGACGCCACCGGTCTTCTCCACGCACGCCACCATGCGCGTCATGTACTCGTTGAGGAACTCGACGACGGCCTCAGGAGCGAGCCGCTCGCTGATCGCGGTGAAGGAGCGGATGTCGGAGAAGAAGATGGTAGCCGTCTTTCGAACGCCGCCGAGGGCGAGGTTGCCGGTCAGGGCCTGCTCGGCGACTTCCTTGTTCACGAATTTGCCGAAGGTTTCCTTTATTCGCTCGCGCTCGGCGAGTCCCCTGCCCATCTCGGAGAAACTGCGGGTCAGAAGGCCGAGTTCGTCGCGGCTCGTCGGTTTCATCGCGATGTCGAACTCGCCCTTCTCGATGCGGCGCGCGGCCTCGACTAGCCTGAGAACGGGCTGGCTGACGGTCTTCGAGAAGAACCAGACGGCCAGGATCGAAAGGAGCAGAACGATGGCGGTGATGATGAGATTCCGCCGGGCGACGTCGATGGCCGCGACGTATACCATCTCCAGAGGGACGCTCGATATCACGGTTACGCTACCGAGTGGTATCTTGTGGAAGGCGACGAGGCTTTCGGTTCCGTCGGCGGCCTGATGGCGAAACGACATATTGGTCGTGGTGGCCGCGAGGCTTCTCTCAACGACCGGGTCGTCCGAGAGGTCGACGCCCCGTTTGAGGTAGGCGAAGTCGGGATGCACCAGAAGGGAGCCATCGAAACCGACCGCCATGATGGCGGCGGCGGAATCGGTTTGCACCATGCCCTGAAAGGACGCGGTGGAGAAGACGCAGACGATGTAGTTGTCGGTACCGAAGTCGCGGCATGGCGCGAAAAGGGCGCAGGAAGGAACGCCGAGGGCGGCGCTGGCGTTCGTGAGGAGGTACTCGCCGGCGCGCGCGCGCTCGGCCACGTCGGTTTGCGAGCCGAGGAACGCGTCGACAGTCTCGGGGCTAATTTGGTAGGAACGCAGAAACGAGTCGTTGCGCGCGGTCTTTTCGCCCGGCACGCCGATCCACGCGACCTCGGGGTTCCGGGCAAAGTAGTTCGATACGGCGATATCGTCCTGCATGGCCGAGCCGCCGCCTTCGCGAAGATTGTCGATGAGCGTGAGGGCGCCGGTGTGCATCGAGGTGATCCCGCTCTCCATCTGCAGGGCGACGGCGCGATTGAGGGCGAGGTTGTTGACCTCGGCGCTCATCCGCGAGTCCTCGGCGAAGAACCACGTGGCTATCCCGGTCACGGCGGCCATCGCGACTACCACGATGAGGCTTATTATCCCGATAAGCTTGGCCACGAGGGGAAACCGTACCCCCGTACCCGCGTTAGCGCCCTTCTTCGCCGCTTCGTTCATCTGTCACCATCCCTGCCGAACGCGTGTCGCGACGCGACGCGTCTTCCCGTTACGTAAAAACCCGCAAAGCTCAAAGCGCGCGCTCCCCTAAAACGACCGGAAAGGCCGGACGTACGCGCTGGCGCTCGTTTGGGCGAAGGTCGAATCACCGCCATTCCTACGCGCATACACATAAATGTCGTCCATCGAACTCGTCCAGATATACTCGCTAGATCCCAAGTACGCGTTCGCATACCCCAGTTCGCCAAACGACGGCAAAAACCAGTCGTCGTACCCGTTTTGCTCGAACAGGGAACAGACGACGGCCGCCCCCTCAAGGGTTGTCATCGCCGCGAGGATCGCGTCGGTGTTTGCCTTCCCCGTTCCCATATCAAGACTGGTAGGGGCAGTAATGGTCATTGCCGACCATTGCGTCAAACCGGGAATGAGCCCCGCCATCTCCAGGTACCGAAATCCGTATGGCATTGAGGCAACGTCGTACACAACGATGCCCCCACCTGGTCCGATGCCGCCGAGGGTTGTCCATTGGGCATAATAGGTTTGGGGCTCGTTGACGGGAGGAGAGTACGCGCCTACGGCATACGACGTTCCATAGCCGCCGGGGTCGGTGTCCCATCCCGTAAAGACCATGGCAATCCCGTCCTGGACACGCCGGTACTGTGGCCCGGGGGCGGCTTCCGGAAAAGAGAACTCCGTGCCGGCCGGAAGCACCAGGTGTTCCTCGTAGTGGCTTTGGCTTGGGGACAGGTTGTAATCGAAGGTTACCAAGCGGCTGCCGCCCAGTTCCTCGAACGTCCCCCGCAAATCCTCCTGTACGGAATAGGAGGCGGAGCAAGCGCCGAGAATAACCAAACTAAGAAGACCCAGTACCAAAGACTGACAGGCTACTTTCATTACGTACCTCACATGGCGGTAACTTCCCTACAGTAACTTTACTCTATTATCCCGTCATACTCAAGAAACCCGCAGAAGGAATCACAGTCCCGAACGTCCGAAACATGCCCCTTCTCCGAAAGAACTTGCGCAAGCATTTGGTTCACGGGTACACTTTTCATATCCTTCACGTTTGCAAGAGGAAAATGAAATGGACCTTTTCAAAAAGGACGATCCGGACAGGGCTCGCTTTTGGCCCCTGTGGGTTGCCGTCCTCGTCATCGCGGTATTCATGACCTTTTTCGGGATCTCGGGAGACGCCCTCTGGTACGACGAAAGCTATTCGGTCGCCACGGTAGGCCACCCGATGGGCGAGATGCTCGCCCTCGTCTCCACCGACAGCCATCCGCCGCTTTACTACATCCTTCTGCGCATTGCCGTCGTCGTATTCGGCAACTCCCTCGTCGTGGTACGCGGCCTTTCCGCCCTGTCGACGGTCGGAATCGTCGCCCTCGCCTACTTCCTCCTCAGGAGACGCTGGGGCAGTCCGGCATCCCTCGCCTACGCGGTCCTCTTCCTGGCCACGCCGATGGCGATAGGGGCGGCGCAGGAGGCGCGGATGTACGCCCTTGCCTCGTTTTTCGTCACCGGGATGGTCCTGTCGGGATACGCGGCCGTTACCGACAACCGGCTTCGGGACTGGGTCGCGCTCGGTATATTCGCCTTCGCCGCGACCTGGACCCATTATTTCTCGCTCATCGCGGCCGGGATCTATTGGTGCGTCCTCTTCGCCAGGACCCTCATGCTGCCGGCGCAGGACGGCCGCGGGAAACTCTCCAGGGGCTCTCCCCTGTTCCGCTGCCTCGCCGTCGGAGGCGCGGTGGTCGCGCTCTTCCTGCCCTGGGCCTTCAACCTCGCGAGCCAGGCCTCGCGCGTCGCCAGCAATTACTGGATCCGGCCCCTCGATTCCCTGGCGATCTTCAACATACTTTCGTTTCCCTTCGGGCAACGGTTCGGCGGACCGTACGCCATTACGTCGTTCCATCTCTTCATCGCCGTCCACCTCGTCGCCCTCGCGGGACTCGTTATGGGGGCGATCAAAAAGGACCGCGGGGTGTTCCTGCCCCTTTCGGCCATGCTCGTCTACTGGCTCACCTTCGCGACGGGCGTATTCCTCTCCTGGGCCATCAGGCCCGTCTTCGTCGAACGCTATCTCGTGACCTGCATGGGCTCCCTCGTCCTGGCCCTCGCCTACTTCGCGCGCGGCCTCGGGAAAAAACGGCTCATGGCGGTCGCCTGCGTAACCTACGCCTTCTTTACCGCGCCGATCCTGCTGAACACCTATACCGCCCGCGTCAACGGCGCGGGAGACGTCGTGGCCATGAAGTACGCCGACCGCGTCAAACCCGAAGACATCTTCGTCCACGGCAGCGAGCACACCTTCGGCATCCTCCGCTACTATTTCCCGAACAACTTCCACTACCTGTACATCCCGGAGGGTTTCGTCCCCTTCGGGAACCACGCGGTTTTCGGGCCCAACGTGGAGATAGGGCCGGACCTCGCGAAATACGCGGAGAAACCCGTCACCATCTGGGCGGTCGAGAGGATCGGCGAATACTATTCCACGCCCTGGTCGCAACTGACGCTGGCCCCGTATCGCGAGGCGAAGGGAGCGATGATTCCCCACCGAAAGGAACCGGGATGGCTCACGATCAAGATACAGGAGGTCGCGTACAACCCCGATAAGACGGAGGCCGGTTCCGGGCGCGCGTCAGGGTATCTGACCGTGAAGGTGACCGGGATCAACGAGTCCTTGGGAGGGCAGGTCGTGTACGCGCTCTACGCGAGCGACCCCATAGACCCGACGAATTTCATAAACTCGGGCGCCGTGCAGGCGACGACTCCGTCGATCCCGATAACGCTCGAGGCCATGACATACGGGGATTACGCGCTCATCGCCTTTCACGACCTGAACGGGAATATGCAGCCCGACTTCGAGAACGGAAAGCCCGTGGAGGGCGTCTCGTTCGGTGTCGATCCCTCCGAGCTTACCGCGCCGCCCGACTTCAACCGTATCAAGTTCGACTTTTCCGAGCAGAATCCCTCGCACGAGATCAAGATGGTGTATCCGGGCAAGTAAGCGCCGCCTCGCCGCGGGTCGCGGGCAACTTGGCCCGCGGCCTTACGCGCCGGCTCACTTACGCGCCGGCTTCCTTCCAGTTGATCTCGATCAGGCACAGATCCTCGGTGTCCGACCGGATGGCATGGTTGCTGACGGCGGCACCGCCGGTTACCGACAGCGCGGTATGCACCCCGGCCTCTCCGTCCAGGGCGAGCTCCCTTCGGTAATTCGCCCGCAAGCCGACGGGCGTCATGCGGCCCAAGAACTCGCCCGGCACCGTATCAAGCGCCCAGGAGATATACCGCACGTTGTTGACGTGGCGGTTCGTGTCGATGTCGCCGTGACGGGCACGCACGCGTGAGGAGTGTACGTCCGGGGAGGCTTCGGCGCCAACGGGCGGGGAAACGTCGGCGATCGTGACGAACGACGACGACGATTCGGGCGTCACGCCGAAGCGTTCGTACTGGTCCTGGGGGACGCGCAGCGGCCTTCGGCGCTCCGTATCCACGAGCAGCCAGTTCGACCTCGCGCGCGCGAGCTCGACGCCGTCGGCGGAATGAAGGAAAAACTCCCGGTCGGCAAGAAAGCCCTTCATGGCGTGGACGCGCGTCGAAACCCTGACGGTTTCCCCGAACGAGGGAAGGCTACCGATTTCGACGTCCCATTTCAGGAGCATCCATCCGCACCGGTTGTCGCGGTAATACGCGAGGTCAAGACCGACGCTCGAGCTGTGGACTATGGCGATGTCCTCGAGATATTGCACGAGAGCCGGAATCGTCAGACGTTGGGATGAATCCGCCTCGTAGTAGTGAACGAAATAGTCGCGCGTGAACTCCACGTCCTTGCCTCCTCACGTTTTCACGGGCGAGTGTAGCACAGGGCCAAAGGAAGGGACAATCGCCCGTCGACGGAGGGCCGAAATGCGCGTATACTGACGGTCGCAGATGGACACGACACGACAGTCTCCCTTTTCGATGCTTTCAGCCGCCCTCACGCTCGCGATCGCCGCGGTCGCGCTCGTCTCGTGCGCGTCGGGGCCCGCCCTCGGCGTCGACCGCGTCCGGAGGATTGACGTCTTCGTCGCGGGGCTCCCCGCCGAACTCGACGGTTACCGCGTTTCCTTCGTATCCGACATCCACTACGGCAACAACTTTTCCAGGGCGCGCCTCAGGCGCCTGGTCGCGGCGGTAAACGGCGAAGGCGCCAACGTGATACTCCTCGGAGGCGACTATACCCTCGGGACGGCCGAGATCGCGCCCTTCGCGGAGGAGGCGGCCCGCCTCCGGGCGGGACACGGGGTGTACGCGGTGGTCGGCAACCACGACTTTTATAACGGACGTTCAAGGACGATTCGCGAGCTGAGAAAGGCCGGGATCGTCGTGCTGGAGGAGTCCGCCGTGGAGACCCCCTCGGGTCTCGTGATCGCCGGGATCAACGACGTGCGCGACTCGTTCCCCGCCATGGGGAGGTTTCGCGACATCCTCGACGGGGGAAAACCGACGCTCCTTGCGAGCCATAACCCCGACTTCGCCGAGGAAGCGGACCTCTCGCCGTTCGACGTCATCCTTTCCGGGCATACGCACGGCGGCCAGATAACCTTTTTCGGCTACGCTCCGGTCATCCCCTCGGAATACGGCCAGAAATACCGGACCGGCACGGTGGTCAAGGACGGGGTTCCCGTCATCGTATCGAACGGCGCCGGGTACGGCGGAGCCGTCCTGCGGTTCAGGCTTTTCGCTCCGTCGGACTTTATCGTGATAACCTTACGGCCGACCGTCCCTGCGTCAGGTCGGTAACCCGCGCGGAAAGCGAGTCCGCGCCGCTCCTGCTCACGACCCCGCGCACCTCCACGTCCTCGGCGAAGGTCTCCCCAGAGACGGTCGCGCCGGCCGAGTCGATCTCGCGGCGCACCCGCTCGTACGCGTCGTACGGGACGGCGACGGCGAAGTCCAGGGTTTCGACAAGCTCGTGCGAGCGGGCGAGCGCGAGCTCCACGGCGGACCGGGCGGCCTCCGTGTAGGCCTTGACGAGTCCCCCGGTCCCGAGGAGCGTCCCCCCGAACCAGCGGGTGACGGTAACCATCACGTTCGTCAGGCACGAGCCCTTCAGAACCTCGAGCACCGGCCGACCCGCCGTCCCGGAAGGCTCCCCGTCGTCGGAACAGCCGAGTATCCCCGCCGCGGGCCCGATGACGAACGCGTGCACCACGTGCGTCGCGTCGGCGTATTTCGCCTTTTGCTCCCTGAGCGCCGCGCGCGCGCCCTCCTGCGTCTCGACGGGAAAGGCCTCGGCGAGGAAGCGCGAGCCCCGCGCGACCGTTTCCGCCGAAACGGGAACCGTGCATACCCTCATGCGCCCGCCTCCGTCACTTGGAGGTCATGTTGACGACGTCCGACCAGTCGGCCGGGATGCCGGTCTTGACGAGCGCCTTTACGCGGTCAAGGAACATCCTTGACGCGGCGTCCTCGGGCGCGATGTCCAGGCACTTCGTGAAAAGGAGGATGGCGTCCGAAAGGCGCTTCTCCCGATAGGCGTCCACGGCGAGGTTGAACCGGTCCGCGAGCGCGATCATCGGGCCGGCGCACTCGGACTTCACTCCCATGATGTTGTAGAGCTGGACGGGCGTGTCGATCCCGACGACGCGCACCCGGTCGAGCTTCCGTCCGAGGAACATCCCGCCCGTCTCGTTCCAGGTGGATTCCGAGACGAGTATCCAGGTTCCGTAGAGCTTGTTGACCCCCTCGAGCCGCGCGGCGAGGTTCACGTCGTTGCCCATTATGGTGTAGTTCATCTTGTTGTCCGTGCCCATGTTGCCGACGACCATCGGGCCGGTGTTGATCCCGATTCTCGTGTAGATCGGCATGGGACACTCGCCCGAGGCGAGCATCTGCTCGTTCAGCGCAAGCTCGGCCTCCTTCATGCGGACGGCGGCGAGACACGCGCGTATCGCGTGGTCCGGCAGGTCGAGCGGGGCCCCGAAGAACGAGACGATGGCGTCGCCGATGTACTTGTCGATCGTTCCCCTTTGCTCGAGCACGATGTCGCTCATGACGGTAAGGTAGCGGTTGAGTATCTCGACAAGCTGCTCGGGCGTGACCTTTTCGGACAGCGTCGAGAAACTCTTGATGTCCGTGAAAAGGGCGGTAATCTGCTTTTCGTGTCCGCCGAGTTTCAGAAGGCTGGGATCGTCGACGATCTGGTTGACGACGTCCGAAGACAGGTACATCGTGAAGGCCTTGCGGAGGAAGCGCTTCTCCTGCTCCGAGAACACGAAGCGGAGGATGGTCACTAGTATGAAGGTGAGAAGTACCGTCAATAGCGGTGTTAGCGTCGGAACGTACACGCGGAAGAGGGCGAATACGGCGGCTGAAAGAACGAAGACGAACAACGACGAGCCCGCGCCGTACACGATCCTGCCGCGCAGGGACTTGATCCTCCGGTACGCGAGCGCGCTCAGGTACGCGAGGGCGAGGGAGATGAGCCAGGACTGCCAGTTCGGCAACGGTTTGATGAACTGCCCCGTCATGATGGTGTTGAAGATGTTCGCGTGCGTTCCCACGTTCGGATACTGCTTGTAAAAGGGATTGACGCCGAGATCCGAGGTGCCGATGCCGTTATAGCCGATCACCGAAAACGAACCCTCGCACTCGCCCCTGAGTCTCGCCATGTGTTCCTGCCGGGTCGCGAAATCCTCCCGGTACACGGCGAAGTTTGCCCGGATGCGTTCCTTGGTCTCCGCGTAGGCGTCGGCGCCCGTCGCCGCGGTTACCCTGTCGAAGGTCTCGTAGATCTCGTTTTCGTAGTCACCCGCCAGAAACTCTCCGTACGACGAGAAGAACTCCTCCTTCGCCGCGACGTAGGAGGCGACATCCGACCGCCTTCCGTAGAGAAGGTCCTGCTTCCATTTCTGGATGTCGGACCAGGAGGCCTTTAGCCACAGCGCCGCGTCATGGTAGGAAAGATATCCCTCGGAGGTCTTGATGCCGAGCTCCTCGAGGTCGGAAAGGTAGCCGATGAGACGCTCCTCCATCTGGTCGGCGCGCGTAAACGCTAGCACGGAAAGGCTCCGGAAACTCCCGTTTGCCGGGTTCGCGGGATCGGAGAAATTCTTCTTGAGCCAATTGATCAGGAGCCTTCCGTCCTCGTCGAGGGGGATTACGAGGTCGCGGCGTACTCCCGATTCGGGATTGTTCGGGTCAAGGGCCCCCTTCAGCACGAGACTGTTACCCCCGCGAACGAGGGATTGGGGCGAGAGTATGTCGAGTATGGGCGCGAACACGAGCTGGGCGACGTACTTGCCCTCGTGCTCGACGAGCAGCGGCATGCGGCGCCTGACTCCGTCCTCGTCAATGTACACGTTGGGGAAACCCGCGCCGGCAGCTCCGGACAGAAGGGGGAGGACCGCCGGCGAGATGCCCTTGTCGTAATGGCTGTCCTTGCGGGTCTTTTCGTTCTCGCGGTCGACGAGGCGACCCGGGTCGACGACGTTCGCAAGCATGAAGCGCTCCATCGCGTACTTCTCGGCCGGTATCGCGTCCTCGCTCGTGTTGATCTTCTCGGAGTTGATCGTCAGATAGGACCGGCCGAAAAACCTGAGGGCGCGGCCGAAATACTCGTCGTTGTCGCGGAATATGTTGCCCTTGACGGAATCCGCGAGCGAAGTCAGCCGGGCGTCGATATACTCGCGCATGTCGGATCCGGCCTCGGGCACGTAGGAAAGCGGGATGCTCCTTCCCGCGACGGCGTCGGTGAAACCGCCGATGTACTCGAGCACCTCGTCGTGCGTTTCTCCGAACACGACGGGGAAGTCGTTTTTCACGAAACTGCGGTTCACCCCCGCCTGGCCCGGCGAGAGATACTCGATATCGAACGTCGCATACCGGGCGCCGACCTCGCGCATGCGAATGAGCACGTCGGCTATGACGTCCCGGGTCCAGGGCCAGGCGCCGATCTCCTCGATGGCCTGGTCGTCGATGTTGACGAGAAGGATGTCCTTCCGTTCGGAGGGAGCCGGCTTGATGGTCAGAAATGTATCATACAGGCTATACTCCGTCTTCTTTCCCGGTTCCGTCAGGGACAACCCGACGAACAACAGCAGGGAAAACAGGGCTACGAGGTACTCCAGCTTCTTGACGGCCATCTCGAGACAACCGGAAAACTTTTTCAATGAGTCACTCCTTAACGCTTCCCTGTCAGTATAACACATGGAAAAGTAATTGAACAAATCATGGAAATTTAACTGTCTGGCGCCAAAAAGACGTTATACTAGAGCATATGCAAGACTGACGAATAGGGCACGAAAAGGAGGCCTTGGAATGAAAAAAGTACTTGCCTTGGTTCTGGTCGCCCTGGCCGTTTTTTCGGCGGGCGCACAATCGGCGCAAGCCGTATCGGATATACTCGCCAAGGACGCGGCCACATATCAGGACTTCTCGTATCTCATCGCGAGCGAGACCGGAACGGACAGGACGCCGGCAGACGCCTTCGCCTGGTGCGGACGATTCGGCACCTTTCCCGCCGGCGTTTCGGCCGACACGCCCATCACCGTCCGCAGCGTATCGCATTTCTTCATGTCACATTACGGACTCGACGGCGGGCTCATGTGGAGACTGACGAAAAGCCCGCGGTATGCCTGGCGCGAGTTGAAGCAGGAAGGCTTCTGGCCCGCCGGGACCGATCCGGACGAAACCCTCTCCGGCTCGGAGCTCGTCAGGGCCATAGGCAGATTCTTCGAGACATGGCCCGAGGCGAAAATCGGCGAACCGGCCCCGTCCGGTTCGGCTGACGGACGTCAGGCGGCACATCTCGCCAATCCGGAGGGAAGCGTATGAAACACGCCCGAATCGCCGCCATCACCATGCTGTTTGTACTCGCAACCGCGCAGGTTTTACCGGCGATGGATTTCGGGGCCGAGCTGAAAAACGTCGCCGGCTACCAAAACGCGGTCGAGGGAGACTGGTATACGGAGCACCGGGCCTCGGTATGGGCCACTACCCCGATAGGACCGGGAAAGGAAAACTCCTTCGCCTTCGAGGGGAGCCTTACCGCGGAGAAACCGTTTTTGTCGGACGAGTTTACCTATTTCGTGAACGTCGACCTCTTCAGATTCACCCTCGAACCGTTTAAAAAAGACGCCTCGAAGATCAATCTCGACCTCGGAAGGTTCCCCGTGTCGGACCTTACCGGGATCATCATAAACCAGACGATTGACGGCGCGGAGTTTCGCGGCTCGTTCGGGTTCGGGAACATGGCGATTTTCGCCGGCTACACCGGATTCCTGAACGTACGGGATGCGAAGACCGCGATGAGCGCGGACGACTACGCGGATTTGTCGACGGACGCGATCTACGCGCTCGGCGCGAAGCGGGCGGTAGCCAAGGCAACCTTCCACTTCCCCGAGTTCTTCGGGCCGATGGATTTCTTCGTCGAGGGCCTGGGGCAGTTCGACCTGCGCGACATCGTCGATTCGGCGAGCGAAACCGTCCACACCGCGTACGGCACCGTGATGGTATCGGGACCGGTGAACGAAACGGTATTCCTGACCGCGACGGGAACGTTCCAGACGGGTATCAAGGAGACGACGCAAACCTACTCCGAGAACGCGGCGGCCGCATCGTTGCGCGTGGACTTCTTCCCGTTGCCGAAAAACCGTTTCTTCGGTTCCCTCCTGTACACGACGGCGGAAGGCAGCGTGCTGACGACCTTCCTGCCGATAACCGAGCAAACGCCCGGCGTGATGTACGGTTCCGGGTATACCAACCTCATCAAGGCATCCGCCGGCTGGTACTACAACCCGTACAAATACCTGAACTTCGACGTGACGGGCAACGTCTTTTTCAGGTCCGGGGAGGTCCCCCTCCAGGACGGGCTCTATAGCGCCACGGAACTGAACGCGGGAGCGACCTTCCGGGCAACGAGCGACCTTAACATCCGCTTTTCGGGAACCGTGCTGATCCCGAGCGAACTGGAAACGCAATACCAGGCGGAGATAACCGCCATATTCGGTTTCTAGCCGCCAGGGACGTTTAAAAGGAGGCATACGATGAACAGAGTTAGCCGTGCAATGGTAGCCCTCGCGTTGGCGACGCTGCCCCTATGCGCCATCAATGCCCTCACGGGCGATATAGTTGCCGTATCCGGCAAGGTCGAATTCCAGCAGGGCCAGGGACCGTGGAAGCCGCTCAAGGCGGGCGACAAGCTGCAATCCGGCGCGATGATTTCGACGGGGTTCAAGTCCGAGGCGACGATCCGTCTTGGCGCCTCGGTACTCACCGTCAAGCCGCTCACGAGGATGACCCTGAGCCAGCTCGTAGAGCGGGAGGACACGGTCGATACGGAGTTGTTTCTCGAAGTCGGAAACGTCAGGGCCGAGGTGAAATCCCTCAACAACAAGAAAAACGGGTTTACCGTCAAAAGCCCGATCGCGACGGCGTCCGTTCGGGGAACGATTTTCGACATGGGTGACCGGCTCGTCGTGCGCGAGGGTTCGGTCGTGTGCGTGAGCGCGGTCGGACAACAACGGGTCGCGCGCGCGGGAAGCGGCTCGATGAAGCTGTCGAAAGAGGCGCTCAGCTCGCCGCTCGCCATGAAATTCGACACCATGGATTCCATCAGGACAACGAATTTGCCGAGCGCGCAATCAAGTTCCGTCATCCTGTCCGGATTGGCGCTTTCGTCAATACAGGTGAAGATTACGTCGGGCACGGCCTTGGCGCTCGCGATCGACTAAAAAACAAACCCGCGATCTGCGAATATAAAACCCCCGGCAACCGCCGGGGGTTTTTTTTACGTTCTCTCCGTTATTTCGTTTTTTTTGTCTTGGACGCCGGTGGCTTGGCCGCCTTCGCCTTGGCCTTTGTCGTCCGCGCCGTCTTGGCCGCGGCCGATGACTTCGTCGTAGCGCGAGCTTCCTCTCCCTGCACCTTCTCCGCGGCCTTTCGCAGGCCTCCGGTCGGCGCCGTTTCGGCGGGTACCGCCGACTTCGCTTCCCGGTTCGCGAGCCTGACGCCGAGCGCCTTGAGCCCCTTCTCGGCGAAGTCATGGGCCTTGAACGTTTCCTCGAGCGTCTTGAGACGCGGCTTGGGAACGTACCGTACGGTGAAGGAGAACTTGTCCTTCGTTCCGACGTAGAGGATCTCGGAACCGTCGGGGACCAGCATGTAGTCGCGGTTCATTATGTAGCCTTCGATCCTGCAGCGCTTGATGCACGGGTACCCGGTTTTGCCGTCCCGGTAGACAATCGTGAAAAGGACGTTCGAGAGGATTTCCTTCTCCGAAAAACCGCAGTACCACATGCCCTTGTCCACGAACAGCTTATCCGGCACGTCCATGACGGTGTACACGCCGCTTCTTCTCAGGACGATAATCCGGTCGTACGGGGTCACCTTCATGATCTCGGTTCCGCCAGAAAGGCTCGTCCCGAGATATCCGGCGTCGGCGTCGTATCTGAGCGACGTGTCCCGCGTCACCGCCTCCTTCACGTCGACCTTCGTGAAGCGCGCGAGCTCGGTCCGCCTCTTCGTCGCCTCGGCGTCGAGCTTCCCGAGGAACGACTTCAGGACCGAAACCGCGTATCCCACCAGGTTCTTCAGGAGCCGGTTTATCTCCTTGATGCGCGCGTTGATGGCGGCGACCTCTTCCCGGTTCTTGTTGATGTCGTAGAGGGATATCCGCCTTATCGGTATCTTGAGAAGCCGGTCGACGTCGTCCTCGGTGACTTCCCTCACGAGTTCGCCCTCGAAGGGCTCGAACCCGCGCAAGACGGCCTTTATGACGCCGTCAGCCGTCTTCATGTTCTCGATCTTCTTGTAGATGCGTTCCTCGATGAAGATGCGCTCGAGCGTGCGCATGTGGAGCCGCTCGGTCTGGTTCCTCTTCTCGAGCTCGAGCTCTTCCTTCAGTATCTTTACCAGCCGCTTCGCGTGGTCCTTGATGACGTCGGTAACCGTCATGACCACGGGATAGTTGTCCTTGATGACGAGGAGGTTGCATGATATCGACTGCTCGCATTCGGTGAACGCGTGCAGCGCGTCCACCGTATCGGCGGAATAGACGCCGCGCTGCAGCTTGATCTCGATCTCCACCTCCTCGGCGGTGAAATCGTTTATCTCCGAAACCTTGAGCTTGCCCGACCTGGCGGCGGCCTCGATGGAGGCTATCACGCTCTCGGTGGTGCTTCCGAAGGGAAGCTCCCTGATGACGATCCGTTTCTCGTCGGAGGTGTCGAATTTCGCGCGAACGAGCACCTTTCCCCTTCCGTCGTCGTAGTCAGAGACGTCGACGAGGCCGCCGGTGGGGAAATCCGGGTACAGCCTGAAGGGCTTCCCCTCGAGGCAGAGAATCTCGGCCTCGATGAGCTCCCGGATGTTGTGCGGGAGGATCTTGGTGGACATTCCGACCGCGATTCCCTCCGCGCCGAGGGCGAGAACCACGGGCAGCTTCGCGCGGAACGCGGTAGGCTCGCGGTTTCGGCCGTCGTACGAGGGCACGTAATTCGTGATGTCGGGATTGTACATGAGCTCTTTGGCGAACGGCGTCGCGCGGCACTCGATGTATCGCGCCGCCGAGGAACGGTCGCCCGTGAACACGTTTCCGAAGTTCCCCTGCTTGTCGAGGAAGAGTTCCTTGTTGGCCAGAACCACGAGCGCGTCGCCGATGGACGCGTCGCCGTGCGGATGGTACTTCATGCACTGGCCGACGACGTTCGCCACCTTGTGGAATTTCCCGTCGTCTATCTCGAAGAGCGTGTGGAGGATTCTCCGCTGGACGGGCTTAAGCCCGTCCTCAAGGTCCGGAATCGCGCGGTCACGGATGACATAGCTCGCGTACTCGAGAAAATTGCGGTTGAATAGCGTCTTGATGTAATCCATGCTACGCGTCCACCTCGGGGAGGAGATTGTTCATGATGAACTCCCGGCGCTCGGGGGTATTCTTACCCATGTAGAATTCGAGAATGCCGGGAACGTTTTTGAGGCTCTGCACCGTCACGGGAAGGAGCCTGATGTCCTGACCTATAAACTGGCCGAACTCGCTCGGGTTGATCTCTCCGAGTCCCTTGAACCGGGTGACCTCCGCCGAGGCGCCGAGCCGGGCCGTCTCGGCATCGCGCTCCTTTTCCGAGTAGCAATACCGCGTCTCTTTCTTGTTTCGCACGCGGAATAGCGGCGTCTCGAGTATGAATACGCGGCCCGAGGTGACGAGCTCCTCGAAAAAGCTCAGGAAGAAGGTCAAAAGGAGATTGCGGATGTGGAAACCGTCGTTGTCGGCATCGGTAGCTATGACGATCTTGGCGTAACGCAAGCCCTCGATGTCGTTCTCTATCCCGAGGGCCATCATGACGTTGTAGAGCTCGGCGTTCTTGTAGATGTCGACGCGCTTCTTTCCGTACATGTTCTCGCACTTTCCGCGGAGGCTGAATATCGCCTGCGTGTACACGTCGCGGCTCGAGACCATGGATCCCGACGCGGAATCGCCCTCGGTGAGGAAGATCATCGTGTTCTCGCCCTTCTTCGCGTCCCCGAGATGGTACTTGCAATCCTTGAGCTTGGGTATCTTCAGCGCGATCTTCTTAGCGGCTTCCTTGGCTTCCTTCTTGACGGAGTTGAGCTCGGTTCGGAGTTTCTCGTTGGCGAGGATCTTCTGCTCGAGAAGGCGCGCTGCCTCGGGATTCTTGTGCAGCCAGTCGTCTACTCCCGACTTCGTCTGGTTGACGATCCAGGCGCGCACTTCCGTGTTGCCGAGCTTGTTTTTGGTCTGGCTCTCGAAAACGGGCGACTGGATCTTGACCGCGACGGCCGCGGCCGTGCCCTCGCGCACATCCTCACTCTTGTAGTTCTTGCGGAAATATTCGTTGATGCCCTTGAGGAATCCCTCCTTGAAGGCCGAAAGGTGGGTACCGCCGTCGGAGGTATACTGGCCGTTGACGAACGAGAAGTAGTTTTCGCCGTAGTTGTTCGAGTGCGTAAAGGCGAACTCGAGCTGCTTGTTCTTGTAGTACCCGACCGGGTAGATGTGGTCCTGTCCGACTTCCGAATCGAGAAGGTCGAGAAGGCCGTTCGAGGACACGAACTTCTGGCCGTTGAACGTCAGGACGAGCCCGGCGTTCAGGTACGCGTAGTTCCAGATCCTCTTTTCCAGGAACTCGAGGTTGAACTCGTAGTCGGCGAACAGGTCCGCGTCGGGTATGAACTCGACGAGGGTGCCGTTCTTCACGTCGGGCTTGACCGTCCCCTTCCGTTCGCTTTTCAGGACGCCCCGCTCGAAGATCGCCTCGGCGCACTTTCCGTCCCGGATGGACAGAACCCTGAACCAGCTCGACAGGGCGTTGACCGCCTTGGTACCGACGCCGTTCAGACCGACGGAAAACTGGAATACGTCGTCGTTGTACTTCGCGCCGGTATTGATGACGGACACGCATTCCACCACCTTCCCGAGGGGAATGCCCCGGCCGTAGTCGCGCACGCTCACCTGGTTGTTCTTGAGCGCGATGTCGATCCTCTTTCCGTTACCCATGATGAACTCGTCGATGGAGTTGTCGATGACTTCCTTGACGAGTATGTAGATACCGTCGTCCGGATTGGAGCCGTCTCCGAGGCGCCCGATATACATGCCCGTCCTGAGGCGTATATGCTCGAGCGAGCTGAGGGTCTTTATCTTGGATTCGTCATAATCAGCGGTTTTTTTTGCCATGGCCGGGACAGTATAGCAGAAAAAAACGCGCGCGTCACGCCATTGTCTTGTCCAGAGCCGCCTTGCGCGCGATGAGTTCGTCCCGTTCCGCCGCGGCGGAGGCTATCGCCTCCCGCATCGACGCGGCCTGGGTTTCGAGCCCCGCGATCTTCCGCTCGCAGTCGGCGACGTTTTTCCGCAGGGCCTGCATGCTCCGCTCGAGAGAGTCTATCTTCATGGCCGTTTCGAGGGAATCTATGGAACGGCGTATACCGCCGATCTCGTCCCGCAGCGCGGAAATGTCTTCCAATTGCCGCGCGTACGCGCCCGCGTCGCCGAAGCGGGAACCTTCCGGCACGCTCCCGGCAAGGGGAATACCCGACTCGTCCATGAATCTGTCGCAGTAATCCCGTGCGGCAAGCACGCACAGCGTCTCGATCCTGCGGTCCGCGTCGCGAATCCGAGCGTTCAGCTCCTCGATGCGGCGGTGCGGGTTACCCTCCGCGCCGTGCTCCGCGAGCGTCTTCGCGGAGGCGGCAAGTTCCGACTCCGTCGAGCGCGCGCGTTCCTCGAGCGCGAGTTTGCGTTCCCCCGTCTCCCGCAGGGTCGCGACGGCCGCGGACAGCGCCTCTTCCAGTTTTCCGGATTCGCTGAGCGCCTCCGCCCCGCCCCCTTCCAGAAGCGACCGGGCTCCACCGGCGAGTATCTCCGTTATCCTTTCGTGTTGCCTTCTGACGTTCGCCTCCAACCCGTTCATGCGGAGCTGCGAGACAAGCTTACCGAGAAAACCCGTTTCCTCCAGTTCCTTGCGGAGCGCTTCCTTCCGACGCTCGAGACCTATGAGGGCCGCGCCCTCGACGGAGGCCTTCTCGTACGCCTCGGAAAACCAGGGGGCATAGTCCTCGCCGTAATTCTCGTAGATGAGCTTTCCCGCCTCGGCAAGCCGCTCGGAATACTCCTCCTCAAGCGCGTCGGAGGTAGAGGCGAGCTCGCGTTTGAACTGCTCGATCTCCTTTCGCCTCGTAACCGCCGTCCGGATGTCGAGAATGGCTGTCGCGTCGCGTTCGCGCGCGGACATGAGTTCCCTCCAGGAGTCGCTCCTCTCCTGCGAAAGGGAAACGCCCGGCACGGAAGGATTCGCCGAATCCGAGAACAGGGACTCACCGAAATTCCGGTACGAGTCCTGAAGCTCCTGCCGGCGTTCGTCAAGCGAGACGGTCAATGCCTGTAAGGCCTTTCTCTGCGCGTCCATACATATATAGTAATGATATATTATTTCCTTGACAATACAATCAAAGCGAACTTACCATATTCCTACAACACGAACGTCAGTACTCTACAGGAGGGGTGCCAGATGGGATTTTCCACTGATGTAGTTCGGACGGTAGCGATTGCCGGGCACGGTCAATCAGGCAAAACGTCCCTTGCAGAACAGTTGCTTTTCGCCGCCGGGGTGATTCAGAAGGCCGAAACGGTCGGTGCCGGAAAAACGGTCAGCGACAATACCCCGGAAGAGATAGAACGGAAAATCTCGATATACGCGTCCCTCGTCCATCTTCCCTGGAAAAACGGCCTGGTCAACGTCTGGGATACGCCGGGCTCATCCGATTTCGTCGGAGAGGTGATAACCGCCTTCCGCGCGTCAGAGTTGTGCGTCATGGTGCTCGACGCCCGCGCCGGAGTGCAAATCGAAACGGTAAAGCTTTGGCGGAACCTCGACCGCAGGAACAAGGCCCGCCTCGTATTCTCGAATCACATGGACGACGAGCGGGCGAGCTACTCCCGTTGCGTGCAGGAGGTGCACGCCAACTTCGAGGTCGAGGTGTGTCCCGTGACCATACCGATGGGCTGCGGATCCAACTACCGCGGGGTCATAGACGTATTGCGCGGAAAGGCCTACGAGATGTCGGGAGACGTCGAGAAGGAAGTTCCGATACCGCAGGAATTCGAAGAGGACTACAAGCGTTCGCGCGAGATACTCGCGGGCGCCGCTGCCGAGGGAGACGAGGAGCTTCTCGTCAAGTTCATAGACGAGGCCGGACTTTCCGACGAGGATATCGTTCGCGGACTGAAGCTCGCCGTGCGCGACAACCGCATCGTTCCGTCATTCGCCGGTTGCGCGCGGACGGGCTCGGGCATTCGTTCCCTCCTCGACTTCATCGTCGATATCATTCCGCCACCGACGGGCGCGCTCGAGACGGCAGTCGCGCCGGACGGATCGGACCTGACGATCAAGGTCAATCCCGCGCAACCGCTCGCGGCCCTCGTCGTCAAGACGTCGAACGACCAGTTCTCGGGCAAGCTCTCCTACATCAAGGTAATAACCGGATCGCTCGCGTCGGACTGCGAGGTGTTCAACATAACCGAGAACAAGAAGGAAAAGATCGGCAAGATATTCCGGATGGTCGGGAAGAAACTCGTCGAGGCGAAGGAATTGTGCGCCGGCGACATCGGCGTAGCCGCGAAGCTTCCCTTCGCGAAGACGAACGACACGCTCGCGGCGACAGCGGACGCGCCTCCGTTCGTGCGCCTCAGGACGCCGAATCCCGTCTACTCAATGGCCGTCTCCGCCAAGGAGAAAAAGGACGAGGACAAGCTCGGTGAATACCTCGTGCGCGCGTGCGAGGAGGACAAGACGCTCGCCTTTGCCTACAACCCGGAAACGAGGCAAAGCGTCGTCTCGGGCATGGGCGACCTCCATATCAACATCATCCTCAACCGGATCAGGGCGCAGGCGAAGATAGACGTGCAGACGTCGGTTCCCCGGATCGCGTATCGCGAGACCATCCAGAGAAAGAGCCAGGCGGAATACACGCACAAAAAGCAGTCGGGCGGCCACGGCCAGTACGCCAGGGTCGTCCTCGCGATCGACGCACTCGAGCGGGGCGAGAACTATTCCTTCGCGAACGCGGTATTCGGCGGGGCCATCTCGAAGGGGTATATCCCGGGCATCGAGAAGGGCGTCAAGGAGGCCATGGAGTCGGGGGTTCTCGCGGGATACCCCGTCGTGGACGTCGGCGTTACCGTACTCGACGGCAAGGAACACCCGGTCGACTCCTCGGAAATGGCCTTCAAGATCGCCGCGCGCAACGCCTTCAAGGACGCCATGCGAAACGCGGGGGCGATCCTGCTCGAGCCCATCATGAACCTGACGGTTTTCGTGGAGAGCAACTACCTCGGGGACATCATGAGCGATCTTTCGGGACGCCGCGGGCACATACTCGGACAGACGAGTCTCGGGAACGGCATCGAGGAAATTCGGGCGCAGGTTCCCCAGCACGAGCTATTGAAATACGCGATCGACCTGAGGGCGATGACGAGCGGAACCGGTTCCTTCGAAATGGGATTCGACCACTACAGCCCGATTTCCGGAAAGATCGCCGACGAGGTAATAGCGACGGCTAAGGAATTCATAAAGCAGCAGGCCGAGGACGAGTAGGCCGTTCGACCCGACAAAATAACGAGCACAAAATAAAGGCCGACGGCGCTATGCCGTCGGCCTCTTCATTTCCGCGCGGGCTTAACGCCGGCTGCTAAAGCCGGGCGTCAATGCCGGGCGTCAATGACGCTTGTCGAGGGGAACGTACTCGCGGAGGTCGCCCACCTGCTTGAACGCGGGGCGGTAGATCCTGCCGCCCGAGACGATCTCCTCGAGCCGGTGCGCCGCCCAACCCGCGATGCGGGAAACGGCAAAGATCGGCGTATAGAGCTCCCGGGGAATTCCGAGCATCGAATAGACGAATCCCGAGTAGAAGTCGACGTTCGTGCAGATGCTCTTGTCGCCGCCCTTCTCCTCCTTGAAGATGTCGGGGAAGATCTTCTCGATGAGGCAGTAGAGTTCGAATTCCTCCGAGCACTTCTTGACCTCGCCGAGCTTCCGCGCCTTCTCCCGGAGCAGGGTCGCGCGGGGATCGGAGATGGTATACACGGCGTGTCCCTGTCCGTACACGAGGCCCGAGCGGTCAAAGGCCTCTTTCCTGAGGATCTTTCTCAGGTAGGCGCCCACTTCCTTCTCGCTCGACCAGTCGTGCACGTTGGCCTTTATGTCGTCCATCATCTCGGCGACCTTGATGTTCGCGCCACCGTGCCGCCGGCCCTTGAGCGACCCGACCGCGGCCCCTATGGCCGAATAGGTGTCGGTGTCCGCCGAGGAAACGACGTGCACGGTCAGCGACGAGTTGTTTCCGCCGCCATGCTCGGCGTGCAGGATGAGGGCGAGGTCGAGCAGCTCCGCCTCGAGGCGGTCGTAGTTCTTGTCGGCGCGGATCATCCTGAGGAAATTCTCGGCGGTCGAGAGGTTCGGGAGCGGATTATGGAGATACATGCTCTTACCGTCGTAATGCCGTCTCTTGGCCTGATACCCGTAGGCGACCATGGCGGGGAACCGCGCGATCAGCTGGATGCACTGGTAGAGATTGTTGATGACGGAGACGCCCTCGGGATTCGGGTCGTAGGAATAGGAAACGAGCACGGAGCGCGCGAGCTTGTTCATGATGTCCGAGGAGGGGCTCTTCAGGATCATGTCCTCGACGAAGTTGTTCGGCAACTCGCGGAACCCGCCGAGTATCGCGTCGAACTCGGCCAATTGCGAGGCGTTCGGCAATTCCCCGAAGAGAAGAAGGTAGATCACCTGCTCGAAGCCGAACTGCTCGCTCTTCTCGATATCCTTGATGATATCGACGACGTCGTAGCCCCGGTAGATGAGCTTTCCGGGAACAGCCACGGGCTTGCCCTCGACGATGTCATACCCGTATACGTTTCCGATTCGGGTAAGGCCGACGAGTACACCTTTGCCGTCCGAGTCCCTCAAGCCGCGCTTGACGTCGAATTTCGTGTAGAGGCCTGGATCGATAAAGTCGTTCTTTTCAGCGAGCTTTGAAAGACCTTCCAGCAACACCGGGTATTGAGTGTCGGACTGCATAATGTTTCCCTCCGGGAACTTTGATTGTATTTTTATACACTACTTCACCCGCTTATTCAAGTGAGCAATATCAGGTTTTTATATTAAATTTGAGTTTGCACAATTTTTTTGCATATTTATGCGTTTTTATGCATATTTTAGACTCATAGCGGCCTTCCACCTTTGACCTTGCCCGTAAAAACATGCTACTGTTCTTCCATGAAAACACGACTTGTCAGGGAAATTCTGGTTTCGGAGCCGGATGGACGGCGGGTAACGATATATGGATGGGTTCGCACGAAGCGCGAGACCAAGAACCTGGTTTTTTTACAGGTCAATGACGGTTCCTGTTTCGCCTCCATTCAGGTAACGCTCGATCGGGACAAGGGGATTGCCCCCGAACTTGAGGCGACCCTGAAGAGGATCTCGACGGGCGCGTCGGTTCAGGCAACCGGCCTGCTCGTCCCCTCGCCCGCCTCGGGTCAGGCCGTCGAGGTCCAGGCCGACTCGGTTGTCCTTCTCGGCGAGGCGCCGGTCGACACCTACCCGCTCCAGAAAAAAAACCACTCCCTCGAGTTCCTTCGCGAGATTGCGCATCTGCGCCCCCGAACCAATACCTTCGGCGCCGTCGCGCGCATGAGAAGCCAGATGTCGTACGCCGTGCACACCTTCTTCCAGGAACGGGGATTCAACTACGTGCATACCCCGATCATTACCGCCTCCGACTGCGAAGGCGCCGGAGAGATGTTCCAGGTCACGACGCTCGATCTCGACCGCCTCGCGAAATCCGGCAAGGATGTCGACTTTTCCCAGGACTTCTTCGGCAAACCCGCGAACCTCACCGTTTCCGGACAGCTCGAGGCGGAAACCTACGCGACGGCCGTCACCCGCGTCTACACCTTCGGCCCCACCTTCCGCGCCGAAAACTCGAACACCACGCGCCACCTCGCCGAGTTCTGGATGATCGAGCCCGAAACGGCGTTTTGCGACATCGCGGACAACATGGATCTCGCTGAGGAATTCGTGAAGTACCTCCTGTCCTGGGCGCTCGAGAAATGCGCGGACGACATGAAGTTCTTCGACGAGCGCATACAGAAGGGGCTGATCGACACGCTGACCGCCGTCGTCAATTCCGATTTCGCGCGCGTGACGTATACCGACGCCATGGAAGATCTTCTGAAAAACGCCGACTCCTTCGAGTTCAAGCCCTACTGGGGATGCGACCTGCAAAGCGAGCACGAGCGGTACCTGACCGAGACCGTTCACAAACGGCCCGTCATCGTCACCGACTATCCGAAGGAGATCAAGGCCTTCTACATGAAGCAGAATCCCGACGGAAAAACCGTGCGCGCGATGGACGTGCTCGTGCCCGGACTCGGGGAGCTGATCGGAGGGTCCGAACGCGAGGAGGACCTCGCGAAGCTCGAGACGCGCATCAAGGAACTCGGCCTTGACGTCAAGGACTACTGGTGGTACCTCGACCTCCGCCGGTTCGGCACGGTTCCCCATTCGGGGTTCGGACTCGGCTTCGAGCGGCTTCTGCTGTACGTGACCGGCATGGGCAATATCCGGGACGTGATCCCGTATCCGAGGGCGCCGAAGCTTGCCGAATTCTAGGCCCGAACGGTCCTCCCGCGGAATATCCCTCGCCGCGAAGGGCGCGTTATTCGTACTCGCGACGACGGCCTTCCTTCTTTACGCGAACGCGCGGAACAATCCCGTTCCCCCGCGGCTTACGCAGGCGGAAGAGGACCTCGCGCGCGCCGCGCACGAAACGCACGATCCATCCGCCGCAGCCCTCCGGCACGGTTCACCGCGCCTCCATCGCCTCCGGGCGTTTACGGACGGGTATCCGGCCGGGTACCTGCCGGAGTTCCGCTCGACCGCGCCGAGGGCGAGATCGGCGATCGTCGTCGCCGCCGCCACCGGCGAGGTTCTGCTCGAACGCAACGCGGACGAGCGCATCCCCCCGGCGTCGATGACGAAACTCGTGGCCATGTACGTCGCGCTCGACGCGGCGCGCTCGGGCGAGATATCCCTTGACGACGAGGTCGAGCCGCCGCCCGATTCCTGGGCGGTCAACCTGCCGCCGCGGTCCTCGCTCATGTTCCTCGGGGAGGGACAGACCGTCACCGTGCGGGAGCTTCTTTCGGGGATGGCGTCAGTTTCGGGAAACGACGCGGCGATCGCGCTCGCGTATCGCGTATCGGGCTCGGTTCCCTCGTTCGTCGAGCGCATGAACGGCGCCGTCGCGGCCCTCGGCCTCGTCCAGACGCGCTTCGTGGAGCCTTCGGGCCTGAGCGAGCATAACGTCACGACCGCGCGCGAGTTCGCCTCGTTCTGTCTCGCCTATCTCGCGGAATTCCCCGAGGCGTTGGCCGCGTTCCATTCACTGCGCGAGTTCGCCTTTCCCCTCGACCGCAATTACCGCGACGGGCGCCGCGCGGCGACGGTCAGACAGGCGGCCACGAACCGCATGCTCGCGAGCCTGCCCGGGTGCGACGGGCTGAAAACCGGCTATATCGACGAATCGGGCTACAACATCGCACTGACCGCCGCGCGCGGCGGCGAGCGGTATCTCGCGGTGATCATGGGCGGCGAAGGCGCGGACTCCCGCGAGGGAAACCGCATCAGGACCGAGGACGGCACTGCGCTGATGGACTGGGCCTTCTCGTCCTGGACGACGCTCGAGCTCGGCGAGGTCGAGCCCGTCCCGATGACCGTGTGGGGCGGCGGGTCCCTGTTCGCCGTCGCGGCTGGCGCGAGTTCCCTGGCGGTGCCGCGCGTCTTGACGGACGGACGGAAAGCCGGCGCGCGCGTCGTTACCGATAGCGGCATCACGGCGCCC
Source organism: Spirochaetales bacterium Spiro_10 (assembly GCA_001604405.1). GTDB lineage: Bacteria > Spirochaetota > Spirochaetia > Treponematales > Treponemataceae > Teretinema. Next base: position 23,342 of record LVBL01000046.1, on the reverse strand, counting down.
GTCCGCGCGGGAGACGAAATCGGATACGTGGAATACTCGATCGGGGGGAAGCCCGCGTACAGAAGGGCGCTCGTGGCCGACCGCTCGGTGGAGGAGTATCCCCTGCCGGTCAGGGCCCTCGACGCGATGGCGAAGGCCCTCTCACCCCTGTTTCGGATACGCTAACGGGACGGAGCCGAAAGGCCGTCGACCGTAACGATCGAATAGCCCTCCTCGATTATCGCGTTGAGCAGAATGTCAATCTTGTCGAACAGGTAATCCTCGCGCGTTCCCGGCGCGGCGCCGATCCTGACGGGCACGACGGCGCCCGGCTTGAGCGAGGCCACGATGTCCTCAACGATCGCGGCGGCGCCCTTGTACGTGCCGGGCAGGAGCGAGTCCTGTTCGACCGTGGCCCAGTCGGCGGGGATTACGCCGGGAGTGACGTACCTGTAGCCCGCGCGCGCCCCCGCGCGCTCGATGAGCGGCGAGGAGACGTAATGGGGCGCGTGCCACAGCAGGGAAAGCTCCTGGCCCGTCGCGTTGTAGAAGTCGTCCTCGTTGCGCGCGAGCCCGCGCATGACGAAATCCTCGTCGATACGGTAGGAGGGACCCGCGAGGTCCCATGTCGTGAAAAACATGGACGCGGCCTGATGTCCCGCCTTGACGATCTCGACGCAGGCCGCGGGATTTCTCCTGACGAACTCGCCGTTGAAGAAGAACGTGGCGCGGATTCCTCGCCGCGAAAGGGAATGCAGCACGCGGGGGAGTCCGTCGACGCCGTCCACCGCGTCGAAGACGAGGGCGATCCGTTTGGGCGATCCGCGCGTCCCCGCTTTCTCGGGTACGATGGGCTTCGTACCGGCAGGATTGGCGGCGGAACGCACGTAGAGCATGTTCGAATAGGTACCCAAACCGGTGTCGACGTACAGTCTCCAGGAGGAGTTCGCGCTTGAGGGCGGGCGGATTCTGGAGGAGGAGGATTGCGCCCATTTCATCTTGCCGGAATACGCGATCCTTCCGTTTTTGGAGGTGTCGGCGACGACGGCCGCCTCGTTCTCGTCCCAGCCCGAGGCCGAAACCGACGAAACGAGCAGGAGCTCGAGCGAGCCCGTGCCGATGTCCCATCTGCGTACGGTCTCCTCCCCGCCGACGAACAGGCGGGAACCGTCGGCCCAGGCGACCGTGACCGGTCGCTCGTCGCGATACTCCGAAACCTCGCTCCAGGAGGAAACGTTGTAGACCTTTACCGAGTCCGGAAGGATGAAGGCGACGAAGGAGCCGTCGCGCGAGACGGCGAAGGAACGGGCTGACGGGGGAACCGGCGCGGAAACGAAGGTTTTTCCGGCGTCGGAAGCGACGAGCCGCCAGGCACGCACGCTCATGGCGCCGTCCGTGACGGAACGGGCGTACACGACCGGATCGTTCCCGGCCGACCAGCTCGCGGACACGGAGGCCGTATTGCCCGGAAGGAGAAGCCAGGGAAGTTCCGCCGGCCTCGCGACGGTGGCGTAATCGTCGCCCGCGAGCGGGATGAAGTAGGCCGCGCGGGACTTTCGCGACACGAGTATCGAGTTTCCGTCGGGAGACGCGGAAAAGGAGTCGGCGGAAGGATCGAAGGAAAAAGGAAGTTTGCCCGCGAGCGCGCCGACTCCGAGGAGCGGGCCGTACAGCGACCGGGCGAAGAGTTCGGATACCTGCACGCTGTAGACGTTGGCTCCCGCCGCGTAGAGGAATCGCGACGGGCCGTACCAGGCGACGCAGGAGACCGATCCCGGCCCCAGGACGCGAAAGGCCTCGCCTACCGCTGATACGGAGAAGAATGACTCGGGGCGGGCGAAATACAGGGTGCCGCCTACCGCGTAGACGATCACGGAGGAATCGGGAGACCAGGTCGCAGGAACGGAACCCCGCTCGACCGAGGCGGCCAGGACGTAGCGAACGCCCCGGGACGCGTCGAAGAGAACGAGCTTTCCGCGCGCGGGCGAGGCGGGCTCGACCGAAACGATCCACCGCCCGTCGGGACTCGTAGCGACGTCGGGAAGGGCGCCGGGGAGGACCGATCCGCCGGAGACGAAGGGCCGCGTCTCCGTTATCCAGGAGAAGGCGGCGGAGGAAAGGTCGTAGCGGCCCGTTCCGAAACGGTTGCGCACCTGCATGACGCGGCCGCCGGAAAGCGATTCGATCGCCTCGGGAAAGCAGGTCAACTGCTCGGTGCTTCCCCCGTCGATGCTGCGGAGAAACAGGGTGTCGTACGACCGCTCTCCCGAGACGTCGGTCCTGACGGTAAAGAGGACTTCGTTCCGCGCGTTGATGTCGGGCGAACGGAAGGACACCTCGGCGGAAGAAAAAAGAAGCGGGCCGGCGAGGAGCAGAAAAAGGGCCTTTGTTTTGTTCATCTGGGATCCTGTCATGCGGAACGCGTAACGGCGACCATCTGCGAGAGTTCCCGCTCCAGGCACCCGAGGGCGAGTTCCATCCTGTCGAAACGGGCGTACGCGTCTTCCCGCTGCATGACGGCGAGCCGCTCGAATACCCGGTCCATCTGCTCGGCAACCGCGCCCGTGTCGGCGGAGGCCTTGCCGCACCACGGACAATAGCGGAACGCGCCGTCCATGGTTCTGCCGCACGCGTGACATATGGTCGTATTTTCCATAACGCTACCCCTTACAATCGATTATACCACATACGGGCGCAAACGGCCCCAGGACCGCCCGTTATTTCAGCACGGAGCGGGGATCTATCATCTTGCCGTTCTTGTACACCGAAAAATGGAGGTGGCTGCCGGTCGAGTACCCGGTGTTCCCTACCCTGCCGATTACCGCGCTCTGGCCCACCCGCTGTCCGCGCTTGACCCCGACGGAACTCAAATGGGCGTACATGGACTGGTAGCCCTCGGGGTGCGTGAGGATCACGTAATTGCCGTACACGGTCGAATAGCCCGTGGTGGCCACGGTTCCGTCGAGGGTTGCCTTGACGGCCGTTCCGGTCGGGGCCGCGAGATCGATTCCGGTATGGAAGGTACGCACCCCGGTGAACGGGTCGCTCCGGTACCCGAACGGGGACGTCAGCCTGCCGATGACCGGCTTCGCGAAGTACTCGCCAAGGGCCTTTCTGAGCGTCGACGAGGAGAGGGACGCCCCCGGTATGAAGAGCCGCTGCCCGACCGAAAGGTCGCTTGACGAAAGATCGTTCGCGTCGAGCAGGGCCGTCATGGGAACTGAATACCGCCCTGACAGCGACTGCAGGGACTCGCCCCGGACCACGGTATGGGACACGCCGTCCATCGAGGGTATGCTGAGCGTTTGACCCTGACGAAGCTTGCGCGCGTTGTCGATCGAGTTGACCGATATGAGCGTTCCCAGGTTCTTCAGCCCGAAGCGGGACAGGATGGCGCTCACGGTATCCCCGTTTTTGACCGTGTACTTCGAGAACGTGACGGGGCGAATCGAGGAGGGAATCTCGGGAAGCGCCTCGGCCGAAAGCTCGGACGCGCCCGTATCCGGGGAGGCAAGGAGCCGCATGGAGGCCTCGAGCGAGGAGTCGGGGGAGAACGAAAGGCGGCCGAGCCGATAGTGTCCCACGCGACGCTGGATCGCGGGCGAAAGGACGATGAGCGTGGCCGCGGCAAGGAAAAAGACGACGGGGAACGAGGCCAGGGCCGGATAGCGCCCCGCGCCCGTGGCCGCAAGCGCGGGAAGCCCCTCTTCAAGGACGGCCTCGGCGGGAAAGAGCGGTTCCTGACGCGGCCGTTCGCGCCTGAATCCGCGCAACTTGCGCGCGAGCGGAAGGCGACGGCCGCTTACGTGGTTGTCCGGCTGCAATACGTTGATAACGTCCATGAACAGAGTATCGACAGAACGGCGACGGATAATTAGAATGGATTCACCCATGAAACCGCCCCGCTCGCACACGACCGTCTTCTTCGCCGTATTCCTCGTTGCCCTGGTACTCAAGATCTTCGCGCTCGATATCATGCGCGTCTCCGGTCCGTCCATGCGTCCCTCCCTCGAGCAGGGGACCTTTGTCGTCGAATTCAAGCTCGCGTGGGGGATTCCGGTGCCGTTCGCGAACCGGTATCTGGTCAGGTGGGGCCTCCCCGAGGCCGGCGACGTCGTGATCTACCCCATCCTCGGGAGATACGTGATCAAGCGGTGCGTCGCGGGTGCCGGCGTTCCGCTGGAGTTTTCGCGCGAAGGGGGGTATAGTGTCCGGGTGGGGGAACGGGTCATACCACTGAACGACGACCAGTTCAGAAAGCTGTGCGGAACGGCGCGGGTGCCGGACGGGATGATATTCGCGCTGGGGGACAACATGGAAGAGTCGCGGGATTCGCGGGATTACGGCTTCGTTTCCGCGGACAGCGTGAGGGGCAAGGTGCTATGGAAATGAACGGTTTCGTCCCCAAGGGCAGGCTCGTCGTCCTCTCGCTCGCCCTTTCGGCCCTGATCGTCCTCGTCATAGTCAAGTACGGGATCGTAATGCTTTCCCCCGCTCCCGCGCAGGCGCAGGCGCGCATTTCCGTCGACCGCGGGTCGATCCTGGACAGAAGCGGCAAGATCCTCGCGGTGCAAACGACCCTCTACAACATCGCGATAACGAGATCCGTCATCAAGGACAAGGAGGCCTTCGCCGCGGCCGTCGCGCCGGCGTGCTCCCTCGACGAGGTCGAGCTGCTCTCCCGCCTCGACTCGCAGGAAAGCGACTTCTTCTACCTCAAGAAAAAAATCAGCGAGACGGAGAAAACGGCCGTTGCGGACGCCATAGCGCGGGCCCGCCTCCGCGGCATCCGTCTCGAGCCGGTGCAAAGCAGGACCTATCCTGAAAACAGCCTCGCCTCGCACGTCGTGGGCTTTCTCGGCGACGACGGCAAGGGTCTGACCGGCGTCGAGTACTCCTTTCAGGACATACTCTCTCCGCCGGCGCAGGCCTCCCCGGCGGAGAACAGGACCGGCTACAACGTGATGCTCACCATAGACGGCGCGATCCAGTACGAGCTCGAGAAGGTCGCCCGCGCCACCATGGAGGAAACGAAGGCCGAGGCGGTGATCATCCTGACCGTCCGCGCGAAAACGGGCGAGATACTCTCGTACGTCAGCGAGCCCTCGGCGAACCTCAACACCTACCCCCTGAGCATGACGACGGAGCGGAAGGACCGCCCCGCCCTCTATGCCTACGAGCCGGGTTCGGTGTTCAAGATCTTCTCGGTCGCGGCGGTACTCGACCAGGAAAACGGCTCCGAGCGCGACGTGTTCCTCTGCGACGGGGCCTATCACCTCACGACGCAGCGCGGAGAGACGATCAGCATCAAGTGTCTCGACCGCCACGGATGGGTGACGGCGCGTGACATCCTCAGGCTCTCGTGCAACGACGGTACCGCGCAACTCGCCGAGCGGATCTCGCCGGCCGACTTCGAGCGGAAGCTCAGGGCTTTCGGGTTCGGCGCGAAGACCGGGATAGAGCTCCCCGGCGAGACGACGGGCCTTTTCGCTCCGGCGGACCGGTGGTCCGCGCGGTCGAAACCGACCATCGCGATCGGCCAGGAGATATCGGTATCCGCCCTCCAGGTCGTCGGAGCGGCCACCGCGCTCGCGAACGGGGGCGAGCGCGTGAAGCTGTCCCTCCTTTCCCGCCTCTACACGCGCGACGGAATACCCGTGTACGAGCACGAGACGACGAGTCTCGGGCGCATCCTCAAGCCCGAGACGGCGGCGCGCATCCTCGACTACATGTGGACCACCTCCGAGACGGGAACGGGAACGAAGGCCTCCGTCGGCGACGTTCCGATGGCCGTAAAGACGGGAACGGCGCAGATGCTCGACCCCGAGCGGGGAGGATACAGTTCGAAGGACTTCATCTCGAGCTGTATCGGCATCTATCCCGTCAGGGATCCGGAGATCATTCAGTACGTCGCCATCATCAAGCCGGTCGGGGAAACCTACGGCGGCAGGATCGCCGCGCCGGTCATCTCGCGGGCGGCGAACGTCGTCATCGACTACCTTGGGATAGGCCGGGCCCAGGCCCCGTCCGTCAGGCACACCGGGATCATCCCCGTTCCGGCGAACCGGCCCGTCCAGATCGGGGAGGTCATGCCGAACCTCAAGGGCGTTTCGAAACGCATGCTGACGCCCCTGCTGACCCGCACGGACATACGCGTGCTCATCAGCGGCGACGGGTACGTCGTCTCCCAAAGCCCCCCGCCCGGAACGCCCGTAACCGAAGGAACGACCATTGAACTTGGCCTTGAATGACGACTTCAGGAATAACCGCGCCCTGTTCGCGAAGCGGTTCCCCGATCTCGCGTCCCTGACGGGACTGTCGACCGACGATGACGCCGAACGGACGAAGGCCCTCTTGCCCGCGTCATGCGAGATCGTCCCCTCGTCGTCGCCCTGGCCGACCCTTTCCGCGGCGGGAACCTTCGTCCACTCGCGGATAGACCCGAAGCGGGAGGCCGAACGCGTTCTCGCCGCGGAAGGCGTCTTCGGGCCCGACGGCTGCCTGTTTTGCGGCTGCGGGCTCGGGTATCTTCCGGAGCTGTACGCGGCGCGTTACCCGCGGGCGCCGATACTCATCGTGGAGCCCGAACTCTCGGTCCTCATGGCCTTTCTCGCCTCGCGACCGCTCGAGGGCCTCCTTTCCCACCCGAACCTCGTCATCGTCGCCGGTATCCCCGCTTCCGAGGCTGCGGCCGTGCCGGAGCGCGTCGGACTCGCCGACATAGCCTCGTTCGACTCCCCCGCGCTCGTCGCCCCGAACAAGCCCTGGTGGAACGAGTTCCGCGAGGTCAGGGCGCGCATGCGCGAAAAAAGGGAGATCAACGCGAATACGCTCCGGAGGTTCGGGGACTTGTGGCTCAGGAACATGTGCAAGAACCTGCCCCACCTGCGCGAGCGGGGCGGCATCGAGGCCTTCGAGGGTTTCGCGGCCTCTCTTCCCGTTCTCGTGCTCGCCGCCGGCCCGTCGCTTGACACGGTTCTGCCGCGTCTTGCCGGACTCGCCCGCCGTTGCGTCGTCGTAGCGGTGGATACCGCCGTCCGGGCCTGCCTCTCCGCCGGCGTCGAGCCGGACTTCATCGTGCTTGTCGACCCGCAATACTGGAACTTCCGGCATCTCGATTCCCTCGCCTGCCCGCGTTCGGTCCTGGTCGCCGAGTCGGCGGTGTGGCCGGCCGTTCTCCGCTTTCCCTGCGCCCGCGTATGCCTCTGCGCCTCCCTCTTCCCCCTCGGGCGGTATCTCGAGTCGCGCGCGTTCGCGCGGGCCGAGCTCGGCGCGGGCGGATCGGTGTCGACGACCGCCTGGGACTTCGCCCGGTATATGGGCGCGGACGCGATCTACATGGCGGGCCTCGATCTCGGCTATCCGGGCAAGCGGACCCATTTTTCCGGCAGCGTCTTCGAGGAACGGACGCACGCCGCGTCAAGCCGCCTCGAGCCGGCGGAGACCGCGGGCTTCCGGGCCCTTACCGCCACGGGGCTCCGGGCGGCGAGCGACTATGCCGGCGGGACGATCCTTACCGACCGGCGGCTCATACTCTATGCGTGGTGGTTCGAAAGCAAGATAGCGGCGAATCCCGCCCACCCGACGTTCACGCTGACGCCCGAGGGCGTGCGGATCCCCGGGTTCGGGATTGCCCGTCCGGACGAACTTGACACCCTGCCGGAGCGGCGCGGGGAGATCGACGCCCGCATGGCGCGCGCGCTCGAGCGGCCCGAGGTTTCCCCGGACGACGCGCTCGCCTTTGACCGGGCCCTCGCACGGCTCGTCTCGGCCGTCGAGGACATCGTCCGTCTCGCGGAAAAGGGCAAACGGCTCTCCGAGGAGGGCATGAGGCCGGGTCTTGCGGGATCGCGACGGAGGGACATCATCGCCTCTTTGGAGGCGATTGACCGGGAAATCCTCGCGAGCGAGGCCAAGGAGGTCGCGGCGATGGTGTTCTCCCTCGCCCCGGACAAAACGGACGGAAATCCCCTGGAGGCCTCGCGGTTTCTCTACGAGGCCCTCGTGGAGGCCGGTAACCGGAATCTCGGGCTTATCTCGGGCGGCAAAAAAAAGAATTAAAGAAAAAATGGGACGGTGCCGATACATGAAATACAGGGTGCACCGAGTAACGGCGAACGAGAGTGACGTCCAGTCGCCGTTGAATGTGTACAAACTGACCGTATCCTCTCGATACGGTCTTTTTTTTTGCCGTCAGGCCGAAAAAAGCCAGGTCGAGGCCTGATCGGTAAGCGAGCCGAGGATGACGATGCGGATATCCGCGCGCTCGCGCTCGAGATACCTCCTCCAGGAATCCTTCCTGAACCGGGAGGATATCCTCTCGCGGGCCTCCCGGGCGGCTCCCGGAGCGACGCGCGCCGCCTCCGTCGGAGCCTGATCCCCGCCGGTTTTGCCGCCGTTCTTGCCGCCGTTCTTGCCGCCCGTTTCCGCCTCAAGCCTCCCGAAGCCGACCGTGCACAGATACCCGGACAGGGCGACGACGAGGGGCTCGGCGCCGGAGCGGGCGAGCGGGATGAAGGACGCCGTGGCCGTGGCGTAGTCTTTTTGCATAAAACGGGCGAGGCCGGCGTAAAAGACGCACCATTCGCGCGTCTGCCGGCTCAGACGGCAGTCAAGGGCCGACTCCGCGATAGCGAGGGCCTTTTGATACGACCCCGCCAGTATGAGGGCGGCGGCTATCCTGGGGGCAAAGTGTCGCCAGAGGGCCGGTTTCGCCCGCGCGAGCCGGTCCGACAGGGTCTCGATGGGGGCGAAATCCCCCAAAAGGACATGGGATTCCAGGAAAAGGCGTATCGATCTGCGATGTAACCGGTTTTTACCGAGAACGGAGGCCTCGAGATAGTTGGCCAAACCGGGCCAGTCTTCCCGCTCCAGCAGGGAAAGCACCGGCCAGTTGAGGGCAAACAGAAGATTGAGCGCCACGAGGCACGCGATGAAGAAAACGGGAACTACGGCATGGTCTTTCCAGAACTGCGTCATGAACGAGGGAGAGACCGCGAAAAAAGGAAGAAAAATTATGGAAAGAAACGCGGAAATAAGTACGATATTAAATAAGGCGAATAGTATCCTGAATTTCATGTGGCGCTCCCGTTCGTACGCGGGAGTATACTACAGGGGAAACGATAAGTGAATACGTTTAACGTTACCGACCTGACAGACGGGTATTTCTTCAGCGAGGACGCCTGGCTCGACAAAAAGTTCCTGCTCCTGACTCCCGGCGTCCCGATCAGCGCCGATTTCAAGCGCGCGCTCCGTGATTGGGAGTTCCTCAAGATATACTCGGAGGGAATAATGGGCGAGCAGCCCGTATTCCGTCCCATGGTTACCCTGGCGGGGGCCATACCCGCGGATGAAACCGGCGAGACCAGGGAGCAGACCGAGGAAACGCGGCAGGCACAGCCCGTGAGCGAGGAAAACCGCTACGAGTTCGTCGAAAAGGCCTATTACGAGTATCAGGGATTCATCGCCGACGTGTATACGAAGTACGTCACCAGGAAGGACCTCAACCTGCAGGCGATATCGGACCGCGTCAAGGAGATGTGCGACTTCATCCGCGAGAACAAGAAGTTCGTGCTCCGCATCCAGCCGACCCAGGAAAACCGCGACAAGAACTACCTCGTCGTGCACTCGATGCGCTCGACGGTGTACGCGATCGTCATCGGCCTCCAGCTGAAGTTCCCCATCCACAAGCTCATCGAGCTTGGCGTGTCGTGCATCCTGCACGAGATCGGGATGGTGCGCCTGCCGCCCCAGCTCTATATGGGAAACAAGGCCCTGACGCCGGCGGAGAAGAACGCCATCCTCACCCACCCCGTCATTTCGTACAACATCCTCAGGGAGTTCTCGTTCCCGCTCAATATCTGCCTCGGCGTCCTCGAGCACCACGAACGCGAAAACGGCGAGGGGTATCCGAGAAAGCTTTCAAAGGAAAAGATATCGATCTACTCGAAGATCATCGCGGTAGCCTGCTCGTACGAGGCCGTTACCGCCCCGCGTCCCTACAAGGAGGCGCGCGACGCCTACTCGGGGATCCTCGACATCATGAAGAACCAGGGCAAGCAATACGACGAGACCATCATCCGGGCCCTGCTCTTTTCCCTCTCGCTGTACCCGATCGGGCTGTACGTGCTGCTCTCGAACAACAAGATCGCCCAGGTCGTCGACGTCAACCCGGAAAACCCCAAGTACCCCGTGGTGCAGCTCGTCGGCGAGGTGAAGGCCGACGGGAAACCCAAGGTGGTGGAGACGGGGGAATACAGCGTGCAGATCGCGCGGCCGCTGACGAAGGAAGAGGGTGCCGCGCTCATCCCGCGCGAACAGTAAGGCCCGCGGGCCGAGCCGTCAGAAAAACAGGGTAACGTCGCCTGACTCCACCGCCTCGGCGCCCGTTCCCTCGACCTCGAAACCGCCGATCTCGCCCGCGGCCTCCTTGTGCGCGGTGATGGTGAACCGCTTCACGAGCTCGCGCAGGCGGTCGTTCCGTATCTCCCACTCGCGCAAGCCCATGTCCCTCAGGAGCCGGTCTTCCTCGGCTCGATACTCCCGGATCATCCGCGAAAACTGCGACGACACCGAGTTCATCGTATCCCTGGCGGCCCTGAGGTCCGCGAGGAGCGCGTCGACGTCGCCGCAGAGCTGTCCGAAGGAGTCGGGGTACACACGAAGCCGGGCGACCGTCGCCGCAAGCTCCTCCTGGTACCCCTGCATCCCCTGGAAGAAGTCCTGCTTCCCGCGCTTGATGCGCTCCAGCTCCCGCGCGTCCCGCGCGGAGTCCTCGTTGAACGAGGCGTTGAGCTCGCCGATGCCGCCGATAAACGCCTCGAGTTCCTTTCTCGTCTCCTGCACGCGGGCGTCGGACCTGAGTATCAGGTCGCTCATGTGGGCCACGGTGTCCCGCACGGCGGAGATGGCGGTGTTCTTGGCCGCCTCGATCTGCTGGGTGATGCGCACGTGCTGAAGGCGCGCGATGACGGGGCTCACCGTTTCGAAGAGGTTCTTGAGGGTCTTGATCTCGCCGACGATGGCGGAGCTGTCCTTGACCATCGCCTTCTGTCCCTGCTGATAGAGGGCGATATGGGCGATATAGTCCGAGAACGAGGCGATTATGCGGTCGAGGAGGGACGGCAGGGAGGTTTCCGCGGAGGCGCGGCGATCGAGATAGCGCGCGAGAAAACCGACGCGCTTCCGTTCGACGTCGTCAAGGACGCGGTGCACCTCGTCCCAGTTCGCCGAGAAGGTCCCGATCGACGAGGAGAGGTTCGCCTCGACGTCCGAGGCGATCTTGAAGCATATCTCGAGTATCTCGCAGTCGAAGGACAGCCGGTCGAGGGTGTCCTCCCTGGTCGCGTCCTCCTTGACGTTGGACATCTCGGTGAGCGCGAGAAGGATCTGGTCGTTCGACTGTCTGACGATGTCCTGAAGCTGGATGCCCGCCATGGCCGCCCGTATCGGGGCGTTGACGAGCCGCGCCGTGCGGTCCATCTCCGCGAGGTCGGCCTCGGCGCTGGAAAGCACGGGAACGATCAGGGAGGAAACCGCGGAATCGTGCTCGCCCGAGGCAAGTCCCTTCGCGGACACGACGGAGGAAAAGGACTTTTTGAGGGCGTCGTTCCGGGCGAACAGGGCCTGCTCCTCCCGGATAAGGTTGTTCGTTATGGATATCAGCTGGGCCGATAGACGCTTGAGATTCTCCGTTATCACCGAGAAGGCCCTGCCCTTTTCCCCCGACTTGATGGAGATGACCATCGCGTTCAGGGAAATGAGCTCGAGTTCCTCGGAATCCGCGCGGATGGCCGCAACCCGCTCGTGAATCCCCTCGAGGGCCGACATACGCTCGCTCAATGCCGCAAAAAGAAGGCCGGTACGCCTGTCGTACTCACGGAAAAAACCCGACTCGTCCCGGTCCTCCAGGGAAAACCCGTCCTTGATGCGCGTCAGAAGCCCCGAGAGGGCGGAAAGCGACGAAGACTCGTCCGATTCCGCGGTCACTGCAAGCAGGGCCGGAAAGGCGGTGGCAAGCCGAGTAAATATGGCGCCCGTTGAGGCGTTGCAGTCCTGAATTCCCGCCGTTATCTGTTCGATGTCCATCCGCCCCTTCTTTCGTACAACCTCGGGCTTAATAATAGCTTACCGTGCGGTACATGTACAGTAATCCCTTTTTTTTCAATGTTTCTATTTACAGAAACACAATCCCGTGCTACTATACGGACATCACAAGGAGCGTACCATGGCTGAATATCTGAAGAAACACCCGGACCAGAAAGGCTTTTTCGGCGAATACGGGGGATCGTTCATCCCGCCGGAACTTCAGGCGGAGATGGACAAGATAACCGACGCCTATTATTCCATCAGCAAGTCGCACGACTTCATATCGGAGCTCAGAAGCATCCGGAAGCACTTTCAGGGACGGCCGACGCCGACCTATTTTTGCAAGAACCTGTCATCGAGAACGAACGGGCGCATCTACCTCAAGCGCGAGGACCTGAACCACACCGGCGCGCACAAGCTGAACCACTGCATGGGCGAGGGCCTGCTCGCCAAATATCTCGGCAAGAAAAAGGTGATCGCGGAAACGGGCGCGGGACAGCACGGCGTGGCCCTCGCCACGGCGGCCGCCTACTTCGGGCTCGAGTGCGAGATCCACATGGGCGAGGTCGATATCGCCAAGGAGCACCCGAACGTCGTCCGGATGAAGCTCCTCGGCGCCAAGGTCGTTCCCGTGACCCACGGCCTGAAAACCCTCAAGGAAGCGGTTGACTCCGCCTTCGAGGCCTACCTCAAGGACCCGGTGACGGCGATATACTGCATCGGCTCGGTCGTCGGGCCGCATCCCTTCCCGATGATGGTGCGGGACTTCCAGCACGTCGTCGGCGTCGAGGCGCGCGAGCAGTTCCTGGAGATGACCGGCGAGCTGCCCGACACGGTGACCGCGTGCGTCGGCGGCGGCTCGAACGCCATGGGCATATTCTCCGGATTCATCGAGGACGACGTCCGCCTGGTCGGCGTCGAGCCGTCAGGCCGTTCCCTCAAGATGGGAGACCACGCGGCGAGCATGAGTTACGGCAAGCCCGGCGTCCTCCACGGGTTCCGGAGCTATCTCCTCCAGGACGAGAAGGGGGATCCCGCGCCGGTCTACTCGATCGCGAGCGGCCTCGACTACCCGGGTTCCGGCCCAGAACACTGCATGCTCAAGGACACGGGACGCATCGAGTACACCACCGCGAGCGACGCGGACTGTCTGGACGCCTTCTATTCGCTTTCCCGCATCGAGGGCATCATCCCGGCGCTCGAGAGCGCGCATGCCGTGTCGTACGCCATGAAATACGCGGCCGAGAATCCCCGGAAGAGCGTCCTCGTAAACCTCTCGGGCCGCGGGGACAAGGACATAGACTTCGTCGTGGACACCTACGGGGTACGCGAATAATTCCGCGAAAAGCGTGCACGGAACCGCCGTTTGTCCGTATACTTATGGCATGACCATAACGCGGATTCAATCGGCGGATGCCGTGCGCGAATCGCTCGCGCAAAGGCTCGTATCCAAACTCAAGTCGAACTGCCCGGTGCTTTTCATGGTCTCGGGCGGTTCAACGGCCCCGGTGGCGGCGGCGGTATGCGCGGATGTGGCCCGCGAGTTCCGCGACCGGAGCAAGATCCTCAAACTCCTCATGTCCGTCACCCTTGCCGACGAGCGGTACGGTACCGTGGGCCATCCCGACTCGAACTGGCGTCTTCTGCTCGAATGCGGCCTCGAGCCGGAACTGTTCGCGAGCTTCCCCATCCTGGGGGAAGGATCGGGGACGAACGGCGGAGAGGACGCGGACGCGCGGGCCTTCGGCGATATGCTTGCCGACGCGGCAGCAAGGCGCGGCCATGACGCCCTCTATATCGCCGCCCTCCTCGGCATCGGAGAGGACGGCCACACGGCGGGAATCCTTCCCGGCAGCCCCGCGGCGGCCATCAGCCCGGAAGACCCCACGTACGCGGTCGCCTACCGCTCGGCGATCTTCAACCGGATAACGATAACGCCGGCGTTTTTCAGGCACATGGACCTTGCCGTCGCCTACGCGACGGGAACGAACAAAAGGGCTGCCATCGACGCCCTCCGTTCCGAGGGCCCCGCGACAGAGCCGCCCGCGCGCCTCTTATCGCTCGCCCGGGAATCCGTGCTGTATACCGATCTGGACGCCTGAGGAGAACCGATGGAACGCCTGTCGCGCACCGTGCTCGTCATCTTCGGCCTTACCGGGGATCTCTCGAAACGCAAGCTCCTTCCCGCGCTCTTCCACCTCGCGCGTCGGGGCATCCTCCCCGACGGCTTCCGCATACTCGGCATCTCCCGGAAGGGAACGACAGTGGCGGACGTCATCTCCCTCGTTCGGGACGCGGTCTCGCGTGACGCGCCGGAGCCGGGCGGGCCCGACGGGTCGCGCTCAAGGCTCGAGGCGCTCGCGCGTCTCGAGGGTATGCTGTCGGTCCTCGACATGGACATCTCGCGCGAGGGCGATTACGGGCTTCTCGCGCGCGAGCTCGACCGCATCGACGCGACGGCGGGAACGCCGCTCAACCGGCTCTTCTATCTCGCGATTCCCGCGAGCCTTTTCGGAACGGTCACGGCGAGGCTCGGCAAAAAGGACATCAACGTCCGCGGCCCGCAAGGAAGGGACAGCCGCTTCCTCATAGAAAAGCCGTTCGGGGAAAACCTCGAAACGGCGCGCGAACTCATCGAGCGGCTCGACCGGGATTTCGACGAATCGCAGATTTTCCGCATCGACCACTATCTCGCGAAGGAAACCGCGCAGAACATACTGGCCTTCCGCTTCGGAAACCCGCTCTTCCGCGGAAGCTGGAACCGCGAACACGTTCGCGCCATCATGATCTCGGCGAACGAGGCCATCGGCATCGAGGGAAGGACCGCCTTTTACGAACGCATGGGGGCCCTGCGGGATCTCGTGCAGAGCCACCTCCTGCAACTGCTCGCCCTCGTCACCATGCGGCGGCCCGAATCCATGGACAGCGAGTCGATCCACCGCGCGAAGGAGGAACTGCTCGCGAGGGTCGTACCCCCGGAGCCCGCGCGCATGGCGGACGAGACGGTACGGGGCCAATACGAAACGTACCGCGCCGAGACAGGCAAGGGCGATTCGATGACCGAAACCTACGCCGCGTGCCGCCTTTCCATAGACACGGACGAATGGCGCGGCGTACCCGTCCTGCTTCGGACGGGAAAGATGCTGAGGGAAAAGGTCACGGAGATCAACGTCATTTTCGGAGATCCCGGCGCGGAAGGGTGCGCCAAGGGCGAGGGTACGGGTGACGGCGCGTTCGGCGAATGCAACGTGCTCACGATACGCATCCAGCCGAACGAGGGAATAGCCGTCGACCTCCGCATCAAAAAGCCGGGTTTCGACTCGCTCTACGACGACGTCCAGCTCGACTACTGCTACCGCGCCGACGCGACGGCGATACCAGACGCCTACGAGCGCGTGCTCGTTGACGGCATGCGCGGGGACCGCACCCTGTTCGCCTCGGCGAACGAGGTGCTTTCCTGCTGGCGGATATCGAACCCGATACTCGATGCGTGGAAGGATCCGCTCTTCCCGCTCCACGTCTACGGGAACGGCAGCGCGGGTCCCGAGGCCGCGAACGCGCTCGCGCGCGCCGCCGGCGTCGAGTGGCTCGACGAGACGCACCTCGTGTGTCCCGTCCCGCGCGCTAGAAGCTGACCGTAACGGAGGCCTTCAGATAGGCGTTGTCGCGATAGCAGCCGAGTTCTCCCGACCGGCTCCCGCCGAAGATGCCGCCTGAAACCTCGAAAGAGAGGTCATCGCGCGTCCAGCTCGCCGCCGGAATGAGGTAGTAGTCCCCGTCCTCGACGCCGTAGATCGCGGTCGTCTTGAGCTCGAGCTCGTCGCGCAGGAATTTCCCCGAAACGACGGCCGTAATCCTCGTCCTCGTCATGTCGGTACGGTTTTCGAAATCGAGCGGATCCGTTCCGACGCCGTCGTCCATGAGCCGCACCGATCCTGAGCCCTGCAGGTTCAGGTTGATTCCCGCGATCACGTCGCGGTCGAACCCGAGCGACCACACGAGCGAGGGGTTGTAGACCGACGGGTCTTCCCCGTCGAAATCCTCCGTCAGGTTCGCGCCGAGCTCGGCCCGGAGGTTCATCCCCGCGAGCACCGTGGCGCAGTCGAGACCGACCTGGTGGTAGCGGTTGTAGAGGGTCTCGACGGCAAGGCTCGTTCCCGGCACGACGGTGAGCCGCACGGCCGGCCGCTTGAGATACCCGTAGAAATACTGGGCGCCGAGGTCGACGGAACCGACGGTGGTCGTGAACCGAAGGCCCGCCTGCGAGTGGCCGAGATTGTCAGTCTCCTCGCCGACGCGCGTGACGTCGGCCGGGTCAATCGCATACGCCGTCATCACCTGCAGCACCGCCGCGTCGAGTTCGGACATCATCCCGGGAACCCAGCGGCCGTCGGTCGCGAAGCCCTCCCCCCGGAACGAGGGAAGGAACACGGCCTCGACGCGGGTCATCGGCGCGACGGAATACGAAAGGCGCACGAGCGGCCGCGCGATCCTGCGCTCCATCTCGTCGACTATCGTGAGGTCGGACTGGTCCTGCGGATTGACGACGTCGAGGGGTCCCTGGCTGTCCGCGCGGCCCCAGACGAGCTTGCGGAGGCCCGCTTCAAGGTCCGTCTTGCCGAGGTACGCGCGAACGTAGGCCTCGTCTATCCCGAAGGGGGACTCTCCCGACCCCGCGTTCTCCGCCTCGACGGAGACGTAGGCGTCGGCCCGCGCGCCCGAAACCGAAAGGTTGAGAACGCCCGAAAAGAGGTCACCGAGCTCGAGGGAGTCGCGGGAGCGCGACCCCGAAAGCTCGTCGGCGAAGGCGGTTGCCCCGGCCGAGATCTCGCCCGAGAAGCGGACTGACGCGGCGGACGGGGCTGAACCCGCCCCGTCCATCGACGAACCCGCGTCCGCCGGGGTTTCGGCGTCGCCGAAACCGAAGGAAGGCGCCCCCTGCGCGAAGGCGCACGCCAGGCAGATGAACGCGACGCACGCGGTCGCGACTGCGCGCTTGGAAAGGCTCATTTCACCCTCCCCGTGGAAAGATAGTCGACGGTGAACACCCCCTCGGGAATCTTGTCGTCGTACTTGATGATGTCGACGTTGATCGTCGTGCTCGTCTGCGCGGCAACGGTGGTCATCCTCGTCCTGACCGGGGTGATTCGCGACTGAACGTCCTTCGTCTCGAGAACCTCGAGCAGTTTGACGAGCTCTCCGTTCTTGCCGTAGAGCTCTATCTTCCAGGCCACGAGGCTTCCCTTGTCGATCCACGATACCATTTTCGAGTACTGGTACTTCGCGTCCTTCGGGACCGACTCGATCACATGGCAGGCCTTGCCGTCCAGCGTCTCCTCGCGAAGATACCTGTGGGCGTCAAGCGAGGCGTCGCGGTCGGCCGACGAGATGTCGTCGTACGAAAGGTCGGTTCCCATGAAGCTTCCCGAGCCCTCGGCCGAAGCGATGCGCCTGACCTTTCCGAGCGACGGAAGGAATATCCAGCGGTCGTCCTCGCCGCCCTTGTTCTCCATGGTAAGGAAGCGCGTTCCGGCGACGCTCGCGGGTTTCTGGAACACGATGATGGTGCGGTCGCCCTTCGGCGAGTCGCTCGAGTACTGGTCGATGAGCCGCTCGCTCGTGGAGCCGCCCTTGGCGACGAGGGTCATTCTCGACCGGGACGATACCGTCTTGGCGTCAATCCGGTTTCTCGCCGCCTCCACGATGGCCTGCGCGTCCTGGGCGAAAAGGGCCTGAGTCATTGCCGCGAGGATGGCGAGCGATACGGCGAGGGGCGCCTTTCGGCTGTTTGCAAGTTTCATGTTATCTCTCCTTTGTGATGAAGTGCGGGCGTATCCAGGTAAGCAGCACGGGAAGTACCGTCAGGGCGACCACGGAGCTCGTTAGCATCGTGAGCGCGATCAGGAAGCCGAACTGCGCGAGCATGTTGAATTCGGACAGGATCAGCACGGCGAAGCCGCAACCGACCGAGATGGCGTTGATCATGATGGCCTTTCCGGACGTCACGAAGGTGCGCCTGATGAAGCCCTTCGCGCCGCCGTGCGCGACGTATTCGCGGTTGTACGCCGCGAGGTAATGGATGGTGTAGTCGATGCCGATTCCGACCGCTAGGCTCGCGACGAGGGCTGTTCCGATATTGAGCTTGATGCCGGTCGCCGCCATGACGGCGAAGTTGAGCAGTATCGAGATCGCAAGAGGGGCGCTGCCGATGAGGCCCGCCCATACGGAACCCCAGGAAACGGACAGGATGATGAACACCATCGCGATGGAGATGATGACCGACACGACCTGCGACTGGACGACGAGCCGGTTGAGGGAACGCTCCACGAAGGCCATGCCGCCTACCGTGACCTCGACCGACGGCGGGAATTTCGCCTTCGCGTAGTCCTCGATCTTGGCGACGACCGCGTCCGTGTCGATCTGCCCGAGCGTCTTCAGCTGAACGTTCATGCGTATCGCGGTCGGCTCCAGCGGGTCGTTCGCGTACGAGCCGATGTCCCCCGAAAGCAGCACGAGATAGTTCGAAACGAGGGCCGCAAGCTCCTCCTTGGTCGTTTTGCCGTACCGGGCGGGGTCTGACGGAATCTCGTAATAGGCCTCGCCCGCGTAGTTCACGGACTTTCTGAGTTCCTTAACGAAGTCCCGGACGCAAACGTTGCCCGTATTCGTCTCCCTGAGCGCCCGGTCAAGGGAGGCGACGAGCTCGTCGCGCGTTACCGTTTCCTCGCGCGGGCCCGCCTCCCGGCCGTCGGCCGCCACGGTTGAACCGGCGGCGGGAACGGAAGCGGACGGCTCCGCGGACGAGCCGCCGAAGTCGCCGAAGTCCCCGAAATCGCCGAAGCCGAAGTCGCCGGCTTCGTCCGCCTGGGGCGCGTACGAGGCCGCAACGGGCGCGATGCCCGAGGGATCCTCGTCGGCGTTGTACACCTGGTTGATCCTCTTGACGAGATCGGTGAAGCCCATCACCTTGCCGACGTTAGGCACGCTCTCGGTAAGATAGTCGGAGAGCCCGTCCATCGCGACGAGAACGTCGGGGTGCAGGACGCCGAGCGGCTCCGGGGAACGCACGACGACGCTGACCGTCTTCGTTCCCGCGAACCGGTCGCGAATGAAGCGGTCCGACTGCGCCACGTCCGCGTCTCCGCGGAAATATTCGACCAACACGTTGTCGATCACGAGCTTCGTGATCGAATAGCAGGAAACGGCGACGAGCGCGACCGAGAACAGAAGCACGACGCGTTTCTTCCGCGTGACGGCGGTGAAGGAATCGGCTATCGCGTCGCTCAGCGGGTCTTTGGGGGCGGAGGCGCTCTCGTCGGCCCCCGGCCTCTTGGCCGACACGCGCCGGGGAAGGGGCTTCGGCCCGCGAAGCAGCAGAACCGCCGGTATGAAGGTCATGGAGACGACGAACGCCGCGAACACGCCGAAGCTCGAGAAATACCCGAACTCCCGAATCGGGACCACCGACGTGAAGCAGAAGGAGACGAAGCCGACGAAGGTCGTCAGGGCCGCGAGGGCGACCGGTTTGCCGATCTTTGCCAGCAAGTCGAGGACGAGGCGGTCGTGCTCTTCCTTCGTGAGGGTACGCCCGTCGAGGCGGTCGTCGAGGTAGTGCGTCACGACGTGGATGCCGTACGCGCTCCCGACCGCGACGAGGATGACCGGCAGCACGGTGGAGAGGATCGAAAGCCTCACGCCGAACAGGGGCATGGCGCCCATCGACCAGATACTGGCGATCGCCACCGTCGCGAGCGGAAGCAGTATGGCGATGGCCCTGCGAAACGAGAAGAAGAGGATCGCGAGAACGGCGATCACGACGAGCGGGATGAGCGTCCGCAAGTCCGCCTTCATCGCGGAGTTGATGTCCGAGCTGAGCACGGGCATCCCCGCGAGGTAGACCCTGGTGCCGTCGTCGAATATCCCCCGCGCGAGAGCGCGGATGTCTCCCAGGACCGCGAGGCTTTCCTCGCCGCCCGCCTCGTCCGATTTCAGATCGAGGGAGACGAGCACCTGGGTCGACCTCTCGTCGTCCGATATGAGGGCCCGGTCGTAGAGGTCCCAGGAGCGGACGCGGTTCCTGACCTCGTCGACTTCCCCGTCGGTCCCCGAAAAGCCCTCAGGCACGATCGGCTCTACGACGATCGAGTCGCCGCGCGCGGTTATGTAGTCGGTCGAGACGATGGAGCTTACCTTGTCGATTTTTTTGAGCGACGCGAGACGCCCGTCGAATTCGCGGACGCGGCCCAGGAAGGCGGCGTCGAATACCGAATCGTAGGGACGCTCGAGACCGATGAGGATGATCACCTGGCTCCCGAAATCGTCGTCGATCGCCTCGGCCTCGAGGCGCGACGGATCCTTCTCGGGAACGAAGCGGTAGTTGTTGTTGTCGAGCTCCATCCGCGGGAATTGCGCGGCGAAGGCGGCCGTTATGGCCAGTATCACCGCGACGACGGCCCGCGGATGCCGATAGATGCGTTTCATGCCTATGCACTCCTTTATTGATCTGAAAGCTTCAATTGCGAACTTTCCACGCCAGGCCCGGCCATACCCCGGAGGAGTATCTCGAAAACCCGGCGCATCTCGGAAACGACGAGCGACATGTCGCGCAAGTCGCGGGGAAGGCGCGCGACGTTGTCGATGATCCCGGAGGACACTATCAGCACGGTCCGCGCGAGTTCGTTCGCGTCGAACCGGGCGTCGAGCGTCCCGTCGCGAAGGCCCCGCGCGATGACGTCCCGCACGAGGGCGAACATCCGGGCGCCCGGCCTCCGCGAGGACCCGTCGACCGCCTCGTACAAGAGCGGAAAACTGGGGGCTATGAAGTTCTTGATGCCGATGAGGATGAAGATGTCGCTCGAGTCGCTGAACCGGTCAAGGTAGCACTGCCAGAGAACGCGGATCGCCGTGATCCCGGAGGCATCCTCGGATATGCGCGACTCCACGTACTCGACGAAGGAGTTTCCCGCCTCGTTGAAGATGGCCTCCAACAGGCTCTCCTTGTTGTGAAAGTACAGGTAGAGCGTCGCCTTGCTCAGTTCGCATTCATGCGCGATATCGGACATGCTGACGGACTCGACTCCCCGTTCGAGGATGATGTCCCGGGCCGAATCCAGGATCATCTGCCGCCGTACCTCGCGTTCACGCTCTTTTCGTTCAGCGATTCCCATACTCCCCCTCGAAATAGCCGGTTTTACGGTTCACTGACCACCGGTCATAATATTACCATTGGCATTATTTATAGTTTTAATGTGGAAAGTGTCAAGGGGTTTCGGCAAGAATTGACCGAGCCCCGGTATTGCAGTAGCTTTTATGCAAGTATACGCAATCTTCGGAGGATTTTGATGAGCAAAGGAATAAAGACCGTTCTGATAGTGGTGGCGGTTATCGTCGTGCTCGTGATGGGCGCCTACAGCTTTTTCGCGGGTAACTACAACTCGATGGTCGCGATGGACGAGGGAGTCAAGGCCCAGTGGGGCCAGGTACAGAACGTTTACCAGCGGAGGCTCGACCTCATCCCGAATCTCGTGGCAACGGTGAAGGGCTACGCCCAGCACGAATCGAAGGTATTCACCGACATCGCCGAGGCCCGCTCGCGCGCGGGCGGAGTGATGAACATCTCGGACGAGGTATTGAACGATCCGGAATCCTTCAAGCGCTTCCAGAAGGCGCAAGGCGAGCTCGGTAGCGCCCTCCAGCGGCTCCTCGTCGTCACCGAGAACTATCCCCAGCTCAAGGCCGACCAGAACTTCCTCGCCCTGCAAGACCAGCTCGAGGGTACGGAAAACCGCATCACGGTCGAGCGCATGCGGTACAACGAGGTGGTTCGCGGCTACAACACCTTCATCAAGCAGTTCCCGCGCGCGATCATCGCGAACATGAACGGCTTCCGCGAGAAGTCCTACTTCGCCGCCGACGACGCGGCCCAGACGGCACCGACGGTTTCCTTCGAATGAGCGGAACATCCGTACAACTCGCGAGGCGCCTGGGGCTCACCGGGGCGGATATCGAGGAGATCGAACGCGCGGTCCGAACCGCGGAAGCCGGTACCTCGGGGGAGATAACGATAGCGGCGATACCGGAAAGCGCCGATTATTCCTTTCGCGAGCTCTTTGCCGCCGTCATCGCCGGGGCGCTCGCCTTCGCGGTCGCCCTTCCCTTCCATGCGGGGATCGTGTCGTATCTCGACGGTCTCGTTTGGCATTTGCCGGCCTGGTACGCCACTGCCGCGTGCGGCGCGGGGGCGTTTGCCGTCATAGCGCTCTTCTACGCCTTCGCGAACGTCCCGGCGATAGACCGGCTCGTCGTTCCGCGCGCGGAGCGGTCGCGCGCGGTGTACCGCCGCGCGCTCAGGCACTTCGTCGAGAGCGGCGTGTACGCGACGGCGGAACACACGGGCATCCTCGTATTCATCTCCCACATGGAGCGCGAGGTTCGCATCATCGCGGATTCGGGCATCAGCGGAAGGATCGACCAGTCGACCTGGAACACGCTCGCGGAACGGATTGCGCGTTCGGTCAGGCAGGGCACGCTGCGACAGGAGCTCGTGTGGGCCGTGGAAACGTGCGGGTCCATACTCGCCGAGCACTTTCCGGCGAAAAAGGAAAACCCGAACGAACTGACGGACGCCATCGCCTTCCTGGAGGCGGGAGAATGAGCGCGCGACGTTCCGGCAGGGCCGCCCGATCGGCGCTCGCCGCGCTTATCCTGGCGTTTGCGTCCGTCTCCCTGCACGCGCTCGACGTGCCCCCGCTGACGGGCAGGGTCGTCGATCTCGCGAACGTGCTTTCCGACGCCGAGGAGACGGAGATATCCTCCTTTTTGGCGTCGGTCGACAGCCAGACGGGAGTCCAGCTCGCGGTACTGACGATCGGTTCCCTCGGGGGAGAGTCGCTCGAGGGCTATTCGATACGCGTCGCCGACGCGTGGAAGCTGGGACAAAAGGACCGGGACAACGGAGTCCTCTTGCTCGTCTCCATGGACGACCGGGCCATCCGCATCGAGGTGGGATACGGGCTCGAGGGTTCGCTCACCGACGCGGCGGCGGGACTCATAATCCGAAACGTGATCGCCCCGCGATTCCGCGAGGGCAAGTACGGACAGGGCATATACGAGGCGGCCCGCAACATCGTCGGACTCGCGACGGACAACGCGGAGATCGTCTCGGAAGAGGTGAAGAACCCCCGCAAGCAAAAGGACGGCGACGGGCTCGCGTCACTCGCCTTCTTCGCTTTTTTCATGATACTCATGATCGCGGGGCGCAGCCGTCGCGGCGGCGG
>LVBL01000045.1 GCA_001604405.1 Spirochaetales bacterium Spiro_10 | reverse complement strand
GAGGTCACGAAGGCGATGGGCGTCGACGTGCCCGTCCTCGCCTGGGGCATCGGCATCGACCGGATGGCCCTCATGGCGCTCGGCCTCAACGACCTTCGCGAGCTCTTCAGCTCGGACATCGAGGGCGTTCGCCTCCGCAAGGCCAAATACTAAGGAGAACCGGAAATGCCCAAGATAGAAGTCAACGAGAAACTGTTCTTCAGCCTGCTCGGGGAGAAGTGCGACTACGCGGCGCTCGAGGAGCGCCTCACGTGCGGAAAGGCGGAACTCGACGAAAAGCCCGACGCCTCGCTTCCCGAGGCCGAGAGAGTCGTCAAGATCGAGCTCAACGACACGAACCGTCCCGACCTGTGGTCCACGGCAGGAATCGCTCGGCAATTGCGCCTCCACGCGGGCAAGACGGCGGCCGCGAAGTACTCGTCCTTCTTTTCGGATCCCGCCGCGACCCGGGACGCGCAAAACCGCGTCGTGAAGGTCGACCCGGGCCTCAAGGACATCCGCCCCTTCATGTCGGCCTTCGTCATCTCCGGAAAGCCGATCGACGAGCCGATGCTTCTGGACATCATCCAGACCCAGGAGAAACTCTGCTGGAACTACGGCCGGAAGCGCCGCTCCATATCGATGGGCATCTACCGGTCCGCGAACATATCCTGGCCCGTCAGCTACAAGGCGGTCGATCCCGACAAGACGAGCTTCGTGCCGCTTGCGAGCGACGTTCCCATGACTTGCAGGCAGATACTCGCCGACCATCCCAAGGGAAAGGAATACGGCTGGATCATCAAGGACATGGCGAAGTTCCCGCTTCTCGTCGACGCCAAGAACGAGGTCCTCTCGATGGCGCCGATCATCAACAGCGCGACCCTCGGCGCGGTCAAGGTCGGGGATTCCGACCTGCTCGTCGAGATGACCGGAACCGACATGCCGACGCTCACGCTCGCGACGAGCATCGTCGCCTGCGACTTCGCCGACGCGGGTTACACCATCCTCCCCGTCCGCGTCGATCACCCGTACGACACGGGCTTCGGCGCCTCCGTAACCACCCCCTATTACTTCCAGAAGCCCACCAAGGCCTCCGTGTCCGCGATAAACCGCCTCCTCGGATCGAGCCTCACGGCGGCGGAGATCACGGCCGCCCTCGAGCGGATGGGCTCGTCGGTTTCCATCAAGGGCGAGGAAGTGACCGTAACCCCCGCGCCGTACCGGAACGACTTCCTCCACGAGGTGGACGTCATCGAGGACGTGATGATGGGGATGAAGATCGACTACTTCAAGCCCATGAAGCCGCGCGATTTCACGATCGGCCGCCTGTCGCCGGTAACGATATTCAGCCGCAAGGCGAAGAGCCTCATGGTCGGGCTCGGGTATCAGGAGATGATCTTCAACTATCTCGGCTCCGGCAAGGACTTCATCGAGCGCATGTGCGTCGCGGGAACCCCGGCGGGGGACGCCGTCATCGAGATATCGAACCCGATGACCGAGAACTACCAGTTCGTCAGGCCGTCCATTCTGCCGAGCCTTTTGGCCGCGGAGGCGCCCTCCGGAAACGCCGTCTACCCGCACCGGGTCTTCGAAATAGGCAAGGTCGCGTACCTGTGCGACGAGGAGAATACCGGAACCAGAACAAGACAGCATCTCGGATTCCTGTCCGCCTCGAGCGAGGCCAACTTCAACGAGGCGGCGAGCCAGGTCGCGAGCATCCTGTATTACCTCGATCACGAGTACTCGGTCGTGGAGTCGACGGACCCGCGCTTCATTCCCGGCCGTCAGGCCGAAATCCTCGCGAAGGGGAAAAAGGTGGGCGTGTTCGGGGAGATTCACCCGCAGGTGCTCGAAAACTGGACGATCGGGATGCCGTGCGTGGCCTGCGAGATCGACCTCGAAGGCCTCCTGTAGGCCTTACCGCAGAAGGTCGAGGATGGACTCCGCGTCGGGCAATTCGCCGCGGGCGCGGGTCTGCTTCCTCGGCGCGACAAACCTCCGGGCCTCGTCCGTAATTATCCGTTCTTCCTTTCCGCGCGCCGACGCGAACTCTCCACGCAGCAGGGTTTGCATCCTTGCGGTAAAATCGTTGGCTATTATCTCGTTTACCCGGACGAGATGCTCGGGATCAAGCCCGTCCCGATCGTCCCGCGAACGAAACACGAAAACGTGAATGACGGAATTCTCGAGCATGCGCTTCAGGCACAGCACGCCGTCGACCCGGATGATGGCACCGTGAAGGCTCATCTGAATCTCGTGGAGCTTTTCGTGAAGCGGTATCTCCGGCATTCCCCCGGAAAAAACGCAGGAAAAATGGCTTACGCTCAAATCCCTGAGCTCGACGCGGTGGGAAACCCCGCCGTATTGAATCGTGGCCTTATAGGTCTCGTCGCACATCGCGCGAAGGTATTTCCTCTGTCCGTTCGCCTGGTTCGCCGCCAAGACGTTCAAAAAAAGGTACAGGTTTTTGGCTTTCTGGTACTCGAGGGAGATGCACCCGCATATGATCCCGATTGTGTACAGGTACAGGCGTTCCATCTTCCTCGTTTCCTCCGGGTTGGTCCGCTTGTGGTACATGACGCCGATCATCGCGCGGGACCCGTACTCCCTCTGCAGGGCCCCTATGAATACCGGCCACTCAATGCCCTGAATGGGGCGGTCGACGTTGAAAAAAAGTATAAGCTGCGGAAATATGGTAAAAAGCCGGCTTATCTTGGTTTCGAGCGAACAGTAGGGATCGTCCTCCAGAAAATACGTCTCATAGCCTCTCATATAGAAGCTCTTGAGAAACTCCTCGGGGAAGAGAGAATGGTCAGGGACGACGAAAAACGTCTTGAGTCCCTGCACCGACTCGGGCGAGCATTCGTTCAATTGTGTCCCCCTTTGAGCAAGAGGACTTTTTTTTATGGTTTCGAGACTTTACGGATTATTCGTAGTATACTTCCCTTCACCGCATCGCACAACGAGTTTTTGACATTTTTGGACATAAAAGGCGTTTAATCAACGATGATCCATGAGACGATACGCGTTCTCGGAACAGCGACCCTGACAACTTGGTTCCCTTCGAACTCGCCCGAGATGAATCCGGAGCGAACCCGTCCCACCGTCATCATCTGTCCCGGCGGAGGATACTCCTTCACGTCCGACAGGGAGGCCGAGCCCGTCGCCCTCAGATTGGCGGCGCTCGGCATCAACGCGGCAGTCCTTCGGTATAGCTGTTCGCCGGCCCGGTTTCCGGCCGCGCTCAGGGAGCTTGCCGCCGCGGTCGCCCTCGTTCGCGAACGGGCGCACGAATGGAACGTGGCGAAAGACCGCGTGTTCGCCATGGGCTTCTCGGCGGGCGGACACCTCGCGGCGAGCCTCGGCGTTCTATCGGAGGATCCCGTGCTCGCCGATATTGAAGGCGACATACGGCCGAACGGCCTCGTGCTGTGCTACCCCGTCATTCTCTCGGGGGAATTCTCCCACGAGGGGTCGTTCAAGGAGCTGCTCGGGGACGACGGTGACCGCCGACGCGAGGGACTGTCCCTCGAAAGCAGGATTACCGGCCGCACGCCGCCTGCTTTTGTCTGGCATACCTGGGAAGACGAGATAGTGCCGCTGGAGAATTCGCTCGCCTTCGCGCAAGCCCTTCGAAGGCACGGAGTGCCGTTCGAGTACCACGTGTTTCAGCGCGGAAAGCACGGGCTGTCGACGGCGACCGCGGATACGGTCAACGCGAAGGGGTGGGGCATCGAGCCCTCGTGCCAGGAGTGGCTCGCCATGGCCGCCCGCTGGATCGAGGATACGGGAACGTCGGGAAGCTAGAAGGCAAGGGCCTTCTTGGAGGAATAATGAGTAAAAGTTGCCTGGGCGCGGCAAGCGCCGTTGCTCGCGCGCTGGCGATCGGGGCCATCGCCGCGGTCGCGATCTCGTGCACTGCCGGTTCCGCCAAAAACCGCCAGGCCGGTACTGCCGGAACCGCGGTTACAACCTCGTACGTCGAAGGCCGCGTGTCGGTCGCGCGCGCGAATTCGCCCGGTGTCCTTGCGCCCCTCGGCGCCGGCGAGGCGCTTGCCGTCGGAGACTCGGTGGTGACCGGCTCGGACGGCTGCTGTTCCTTCGACGTTCCCGGCATCGGGTCCTTCGAGCTCGGACCCGGCTCGCGCGTCACCATCGACGCCCATGTGCTCGAAAGCCGCCGCGGGGCGCTTTCGCTGGGAGCCGGATCGGTCAAGGCCAAAATCGAGCGTCTCGGGGGCAGGGACTCGCTCATACTCCGGACCCCTTCCATCGTGTGCGGCGTCCGCGGCACCGTTTTTACCGCGAGCATCCTCCCGGAAGGGGCGCTCGCCCTGTCGGTTGCCGAGGGTACGGTCTCCGTTTTTCCCGAGGCCTTGCTCGCGAACGCGCTGCATCCGGCGGCCGAACTTCTCGGCGGCGCCGGTTCGCGGGTCGGCCCGGCCGCCTGGGAAAACGACGCGATAGAGGAACTTCTCGACGGGCTCCCCACGGTCACGGAAGGCCGGGAAGTCCTGATTCCGGGCACGGCCATGGAAAACTCGGTTCCCGCGATTGAACGGCTTGCCGCCTCGCTTACGGCGGAGACGGACGCGACCGAGACGCGGAAACTCGGACAAGCCCTTGTCGAGGCGCTCAGGGAGAGCCTTCCGCGAACGACGCCGATAACCGATCCCGATACCGATCCCGATACAGAGCGGCAACGCGGCGCGGATACGGGAGAGGGCGGCGACACGACCCGGTTCGCGCGCGACAACTACTCGTATACGGTCAAAAAAATCCGCGAGCCCGAGATATCCGAAACGCGCGGGGATGCCTGGTTGCGGCCGGAACCGGTTCGCTCGAAACCGGTCGACAAGACGGTTCTCGTTCCGATGAACGACAAAACGGCGCATATCGTGGTCAATAAGGACAAGAAAGGCGCGACGGGGGCCTTCGAGCGCGGACGCGCGCGCCTCAAGGTCGCAGCCCCCGATCCCGTCGAATGGCTGGCCCTCGTATCCATCAAGGAACCGTTCGAGTTCGCGCGCGGAGCCCTCTATCTCGCGGAGTGCACCGCCTGGACGAACAAGGTCGACATGCGCGTCACCTTCTGCATATCCGAGGGAGCGGTTGACCGCAACGGCGACGGGGCGGCGTACGGACCCTATAGCTACAACATCTTTCCCGCGGACGCGAAGGCGCGCCGATTCTCCTTCCTGTACTGCCATGACGGCGCAACCGACCCGACGGGACAGGTCAACCTTTCGGTCGGTTCGCAACCCGGGGAGCTCTTCGTCCAGGACATAACGGTAACCAAAATTAGCGACGTCGTTCCCCGTGGCCCGGAACGATCCGACGCGCTCGTCCCGAACGGAACCTTCTCGCGGGGATTCCTGTACTGGGAACCCCTGTACTGGGCCGAAACGCCTCCGACGGGCATCTCGATCACCGAGGGACGCATGCGCTACGTCTCAGGCGACAAAAAGCGCGAGCGGTGGCACGCGCAGCTCGGAACGACGGTCGCGCTCCGAAAGGGTGCCCGTTATGCGCTTTCGTTCGACCTGCTCGCGGGATCTCACGGTGATTTGGGGATCGAACTCTTCGAAAACGGACGGGATCTCAACAAGGACGGCAACACGCTTTCGCCGAACGCCCCGTACATGATAGTGCAGACGACGCCGGGCGAGTGGCAGCAAATTAAGCTGACCTTCGTGGCGACCGAGGACGACCCAAAATCGCGGCTGTGCTTCAGCCTCGGCGATCTCAGCGGAACGACGTTTCTTGACAACGTCGTCATGACGCCCGAGCCGTAAGCCGGCGGGGTACGGCCGCTACCGCCGTTCCCCGTCGCCAAGGCCGACGCTACGCCTGAGCCCGTCAGGGTCTACAACCTTCATCTTGCCGCGGGAAAGCTCGACATACCCGTTCTTCTCGAAATACTTGAGCATCCGGCTCACGACCTCGCGCGCGCTCCCGATCTCGGCGGCGATTTGGTCATGCGTCGAATAGACGATCGTGCTCGGACGGGACAACAGATACTCCCCGAGCCTCCGGTCGATGCCCTTGAAGGCGACCTGCTCGACGACCCACATGACGTCGTTCAGGCGCGCGTTCATCACGGACAGCAGATATTGCTGGATCTCCGGGTACTTCGCGTGAATGCCCGCAAAGACGTCGTTCGACAGGCTTGCGATGCGGCAATCGGTGTCCGTCTTGATCATAGCCTGCATCGGCATGGAGCCCATGATGCACGAGATGGAAAGGGTGCAAATATCGCCCTCGAACAGGCGGTACAGGGTTATCTCCCGGCCGACTTCGGAAACGCTATACACGCGAACGACGCCCGAAAGCACGAGAAGAACGCCCTTGCACGAACTGGAGTCGAAGAGAACCGTTCCGGCGGGTACATCGGACACGCGAAGGTTCCGGCGAACGAGCTCCCGATCCTCGGGGGACATGTATTTGTCGAGCGGAAAGTCGCGGTTGTCATCCATACGTACGACAGTGTGAACCAATCGGGGAAGGTTTGCAAGATCGAGTTCGCGCTTGTTGGCTCATATTTAGCGTGGTATAGTTCCAGAGGAGGAAATTATATGAAAGCACGTTTTTCCTGCGCACTTACCGGCTCCCTTTGGTGGAAGCCGTATCTTCTTCTTGTCGTACTGACCCTGGCGATTATCGGACCCATGGAATATGCCATGCTGACGCTGCAACCCCAGGAACAAAATCCCGAAGTCATCCTCTGGACTTTCCTCTTCGTCATAGTCATGGCGATCCTCGTCACGGTCGTCAGCGCGGCGCTTACCATGGTTCTTGCCAGGATTGCGGCGCCCACGGTAGCCCTCGGGTCGGCCCGGTTCTCCTTTGACGGAAAACCCGGCGAATACGCCAAGATGAACCTCACGGGCATCCTGCTTACGCTTCTTACCTTCGGCTTTTACGGACCATGGTACTACCGGAACATCATCGCGTATTGCGTATACCACACGGAATACGCGGGCACGCGCGGCGGTTTTGCGGGAAAACCCGGGAAGTATCTCAAGTATATCCTGCTCGGACTCGGCGTGCCGATCTTCATCTGGACTATTGCGTTCGGAGCTCTTGTAGTGGGCATCATGGCCTCGTCGGGAGACTACAACGTTGATATGTCGGCCATATTGACGGCCACTTTAATCTCGTACGTCTTCCTTTTCCTCCTGATGACGCCGTTTATCTACCTGACGTACAAGTGGCTCATCAACATCTCCTGGAAAAACGGTGCCATAACGCTCAACGCGCGGTTTTTTCCCTCGGTATTCTATATCATGGGCCAAATTCTACTGTGCTTCGTCACATTCGGAATTTACCTCCCGGCCCTGTACGTGAACATGTGGCGCTATCTCGTCGGCAAGACGGTTTACGAGGAAAACGGAGCCAAGGCTGAGTTCGGGTTCGACGGCAAAACCGGGAGCGGTTTTGCGCTTCTGTGGGGCCAGTTTCTGCTGATACTCGTGACGGTCGGTATCTATTCGCCGTGGGCGGCCGCTCGGTGCACCCGGTACTTTATCGAGAACACCTTCGTAGAAACAAACGGAAACGACTCTCTCATAGCCGGTTCCTGACGGCAGAGGCCAATCGTACCGCCGGGGTTATGGCTCTATCTCGCTCTTGTTGGGCAGCACGAACGCGCACACGAGATAGAGGATAATCCCGGCGCCGTACATCAGGCCGAAAACGGCCCACACAATCCGTACCAATACGACGTCCACGTTCAGGTATTCCGCGAGACCCCCGCACACGCCAAACAGCTTTCTTCCGAACTCGACCTTGTAGAGACGCTTGGACATATATAACCTCCAGCGATATTATATCTTGTATAATATACTACTTCGTGTAGCTACGTCAATAAAAAACGCCCCGAAGACGACACGCGTCTTCGGGGCGTTCCTTTCCTATGAGAGCCGAAGGCCCTTCCGGTTATTTGGTGATCCCGTCCTTGGTTTCCTTCTCGAGGAAGGAAAGGGCCTCCTTGGCCTTGAACTCGGCGAACGCGGCCGCCTCGTTCCGCTGGAAGGTCGCGACCGTGGACTCGAAGGCCTTGTTCATGTTCGCCTTCGGGAAGGAACAGAGCATGTGCACGCCGCCCTTGTCGTCGACCCACATTTCGTCTTCCTCGACGCCAACAAGGGTTTGCTCGGCCACCTGCTTGGAGATGTTCTCGAAGTGGGTGAGGGTTTGCGTGTTCTTGTTCTCTCCGCCCTCGCTTGTGTAGCTTACCAGGGCGTTGCTGACCTTGGTTCCGATCCAGCGGGCGATCTGGTCGCGGGCATCCTGCCCGGCCGCCGTCTTGGAAATGGCGCGGTTGGACTTGATGGCGTAACCCACCGCGTAGAAATGGGTCTCGCTCTTCGGGTTCTTGTTGACCCAAACGGGCATGGGAACTCCATCCAGGCCTATGACGGTTCCCGCGGCCGGCGGCTGCTCGGGCTTTGCCTCGGGCTGCTTTTTGGGGCTGGACGAGCACGAAACAAATACCGCCGCGACGAGGGCGAGAATCGACAGAATTCCTACGGTTTTTCTGAACATTGCGAATCCTCCTGCAATTTCTTGCTATAAAAAAGTGTAACACACGAAAGGTAACAAAACCACACCCGCATGATACCCAAATAGCGAGAAACTCGCTACTTTGCCCTGTTTGTTTACATAAAACGATATTACAATTACCGTCAAGACGCGCAACACAGGAGTCACCATGCAACGAACGAGCAAGGACTTGAAGATACTGGCCGTACTTTTGCTCATAACGGCGGTTTTTAGATTATGGACGCTCATGATGATACATACCGGCATTGACGAGCGTGATTATTGGTACTCCGCGAAATCCCTTAGCCAGGGCCTGGAATACCCGTATGTCAATCATAGAACGATTCGATGGAGCGTGATACTTCCCGTTGCCGCGGCCCAGCTAATAACCGGGGTACACCCCAATGCGTACTATTTCACTCCCGTCCTTAACTCGTTGGCCCAAACCGCGCTTCTTTTCTTCTTGGGTTTCCGTCTATTCAACAGAAAAACCGCGATAATCGCGAGCCTTTGCATGATCTTTTTCCCCTATCAGATCAGGGCGGCATCGCAAATCAGACCCGAGATTTTCTCGATTACGTACATTCTCGCGCTGCTATGGTTTTTTACCGATTATTGGACCGGAGACGGGGCAAAGGCACGACGGGGTCTCATTCTGTCGTCGGTCATGCTCTACGTGGCCTATCATGCTAAAATTACCAATCTTTTCTTTCTTCCCGGCATGCTCGTTCTCATTGCGATGAACCAAAAAAACACGCCCCGAAAGGCGCTTGCCGACATGGCAGTTTTTGGGGGAATCTGCCTTGGCGCGTTCCTTATCGAGACATTGCTCTACGGACTTCTGTTGGGCTTCCCCCTCGGGCATCTGCAAATCATCGCCAACAACCACGTCGGGGGTTTGGATACGCTCGGGTCGTGGACGGAACTGTTCAACCGTTATGTCTCGCCATACCTACAAGCGTATTGGCAGGTGCCCTTTGCCCTGTTCCTTGTCTGCGCAATAGACGGCCTTGCCGGAAAGCGGCAGAGGATGCTCCCTCTCGTAATTGTCCCGGCCTTGTCTTTTTTTCTTTTCATAACAGTCGCGATCAGCGGCGTCCACCCGCTCAAGGCGGCCGAGCCCTTTACAAACCGATACTTTTCGGCCGTCCTTCCGCTCGTTTTCCTGTGTCTTGGCTGGTATGCCTCTTACCTGGCGGATACGGCCCTCGCGGGCGCGAGTCCTCTGCGGCGCAGGCTCCGGCGGGCTTTTGTTCCCGTATCATTGGCCGGAACGGCGCTTTTCATTGCGGCCTACTCAATTCCGTCAGACAAACTCCCTCTGTCCGGGTATTTCGCCGCCCCGTTTTCGCGAAATCATCCGTTTTACCTGAACGAACGCTACAGGGCGGTGCTGAATGCTTCGTGGGACCAAGGGCTCGCAATCGTCGGCGCTGACAGCCATGAGGGGGAGAACGCGATCGGAACGGCGGCGTGGTACTACCTGGACATCGCGCGCTACGGCGCGCGACGCGCGCCCTCGGGAATCGTACGGAGCGGATCCCGTCAGTCCGTCACGTATATCTCCCTGGGCGGCCGAGATCCCGAAAACGCCGACCGCTTCGTCAACGTGGTACGCAAGCCCTTCCGGATGGCCATCCTTCCCATTGAGCGACTTCCCGCGATCGAAGGCGAAACGTTTGACAAGAACGCGCTCATCGTCCGTTGAAATGAGAAGGCCCCAGCCGGGGCTGATCCGCCGGGCGTCCCCTTGCACAAACATAGGGGACGCGCTATTTTATAGGCGGCTAGAGGTATTTTTACCTATATAAACCCTTTCATCCCAATTCTTTATAAGGACGGAAATATGTCTGAGAAAAAGCTCGTTATGATCGACGGTAACACCGCCGCCGGTCACGTAGCCCACGCGCTGAGCGAGGTCATCGCCATTTACCCGATTACGCCCTCGAGCCCGATGGGCGAGGTCGCCGACGAATACTCGGCCAAGGGAAAGAAGAACATCTGGGGAACCGTTCCCGAGGTAGTCGAACTCCAGTCCGAAGGCGGAGCCGCTGGCGCGGTACATGGAGCCCTGACCACCGGAGCCCTTTCGTCGACCTTTACCGCGTCGCAGGGCCTTCTTCTCATGATCCCGAACATGTACAAGATCGCAGGCGAGCTTACCAGCACGGTCTTCCACATTGCGGCGCGCGCCCTCGCGGCGAGCTCGCTCTCGATTTTCGGCGACCACCAGGACGTCATGGCATGCCGCCAGACCGGTTGGGCGATGCTCGCCTCCAATAACGTGCAGGAAGTCATGGACCTCGCGGTCATCTCCCACGCCGCGACCCTCGAATCCCGCGTGCCCTTCCTCCACTTCTTCGACGGATTCCGCACCTCCCACGAGGTCCAGAAGATCGAGGAAGTCTCCTACGACGTCATGCAGAAGATGGTCGACGACGAGCTCGTCCGCGCCCATCGCGCCCGCGGCCTCACCCCGGAGAACCCCTCCATCCGCGGTACCGCGCAGAACCCCGACGTCTACTTCCAGGGCCGCGAGGCGGTAAACCCCTTCTACCTCAAGGTCCCCGCCATCGTCCAGAAGGCCATGGACAAGTACGCCCAGCTCACCGGCCGCCAGTACAAGCTCTATGAATACGTCGGCGCGAAGGACGCCGAGCGCGTCGTCATCCTCATGGGATCCGGCTGCGACACCGTCGAGGAGACCGTCGAGGCGCTCGTCGCCAAGGGCGAGAAAGTCGGCGTTCTCAAGGTCCGCCTCTACCGCCCCTTCAGCGCGGAAGACTTCGTGAAGACCCTTCCCGCCACCGTCAAGGCGATCGCCGTTCTCGACCGCACCAAGGAACCCGGCTCGCTCGGCGAGCCCCTCTACGAGGACGTACGCACCGCCATCGGCGAGATGCAGTCGGCCGGCAAGTGCCAGTTCAAGGACTACCCCACCGTCATCGGCGGGCGCTACGGTCTCGGCTCGAAGGAGTTTACTCCCGCCATGGTCAAGGGCGTCTTCGACAACCTCAAGGGAGAGAAAAAGGGCAACTTCACCATCGGCATCGAGGACGACCTCACCCACACGAGCCTCAAGTACGACCCCTCCTTCCAGCTTGACGACGCCGACATGCACCAGGCCATGTTCTACGGCCTCGGCTCGGACGGAACCGTCGGCGCGAACAAGAACTCCATCAAGATCATCGGCGAGGCCACGGACAACAAGGCGCAGGCCTACTTCGTGTACGACTCCAAGAAATCCGGATCCATCACGACGAGCCACCTCCGCTTCGGCAAGCACGCCATCCGCAAGCCCTACCTTGTGACCCAGTCGGACTTCGTGGCCTGCCACAAGTTCACCTTCCTCGAGAAGTACGACATGCTCTCCACCGCCAAGAAGGGCGCGACCTTCCTTCTCACCAGCCCCTACGGCAAGGACCAGGTGTGGGACCACCTTCCCGTCGAGGTCCAGAAGCAGATCATCGAGAAGGAACTCAAGTTCTACGTGATCGACGCCGTCACCATCGCCGAAAAGGCCGGAATGGGCGGACGCATCAACGTCGTCATGCAGACCGCGTTCTTCAAGATCTCCGGCATCCTTCCGGAGGCCGAGGCCGTCTCCCTCATCAAGAAGTTCATCGAGAAGTCCTACGGCAAGAAGGGCGCCGACGTCGTCAAGAAGAACATTGACACCATCGACATGGCCCTCGCCGGCGTCGAGAAGGTCGACTATCCCAAGACCGCCTCGGGCAAGCTCAAGATGCTCCCCGCCATGACGGCGGACGCGCCCGAGTTCGTCCAGAAAGTCCTGGGAACCATCGCCGTCAACAAGGGCGACGACATCAAGGTCAGCGAGGTCCCGAACGACGGAACCTTCCCGAGCGCGACCACGCAGTACGAAAAGCGCGCCATCGCCGAGCGCATGCCGATCTGGAACAAGGACCTTTGCATCCAGTGCGGCCAGTGCACGTTGGTTTGCCCCCACGCCGTCATCCGCGCCAAGGCCTATGACCCGAAATTCCTCGCCAAGGCTCCCGCGTCCTTCAAGAGCGCGGACTACAAGACCAAGGAATTCGAGGGCTGGAAGTTCACCATCCAGGCGTCCGCCGAGGACTGCACGGGTTGCGGACTTTGCGTACAGCAGTGCCCGGCCAAGAGCAAGGAAGACCCCGCCGTCAAGGCGATCAACATGAAGAACTTCGCCGAGCATCGCGTCGAGGAGACCGAGAACTTCAAGTTCTTCATGACCCTCCCCGATCCCGACTCTTCGAAGCTCAACCTCGCGAACGCCAAGTTCATCGCCATGAAGCGACCCCTCTTCGAGTTCTCCGGCGCCTGCGCGGGCTGCGGCGAAACGCCGTACGTCAAGCTTCTTTCCCAGCTCTACGGAGACAGGGCGGTCATCGCGAACGCGACCGGCTGTTCCTCGATCTACGGCGGAAACCTCCCCACCACCCCGTATTCCAAGAACGCGGACGGCAAGGGTCCCGCCTGGTCCAATTCCCTTTTCGAGGACGCGGCCGAGTTCGGCTACGGCATGCGCCTGACGAGCGACAAGCTCGCGGTCTACGCGCGCGAGGTCGCCGCCAACGTCAAGGCCAAGGGAATCGCGGCCGGAACGATCGACCGGCTCCTCGCGAACGCGCAGGCCGACGACACCGCCGTCGAGACCCAGCGGAAGGACATCGAAACGCTCAAGGCGGAACTCGCCAAGGCGTCCGACCCCCTCGCGAAGGAGCTCGCCTCCCTCGCCGACCACTTCGTGAAGCGCTCTGTGTGGATCATCGGCGGCGACGGATGGGCCTACGACATCGGCTTCGGCGGCCTCGACCACGTGCTCGCCTCCGGCCGCAACGTCAACGTCCTCGTCCTCGACACCGAGGTGTACTCGAACACCGGCGGACAGATGTCCAAGGCGACCCCGATCGGCGCCGTGGCCAAGTTCGCGGCCGGCGGAAAGGTCACCAGCAAGAAGGACCTCGGCATGATCGCCATGACCTACGGCTACGTATACGTGGCGCGCGTGTCGATGGGCGCGAACATGAACCAGGTCATCAAGGCCTTCCGCGAGGCGGAGAGCTACGACGGCCCGTCGATCATCATCGCGTACAGCCACTGCATCAACCACGGCATCGACATGGAATACGGCATGACCAACCAGAAGGAAGCGGTAACCTGCGGCCTCTGGCCCCTGTACCGCTATGACCCGCGCCTTGCCGACGAGGGAAAGAACCCCTTCCAGCTCGACAGCAAGGAAGGCGACTACAACCTCGCCGACTTCATGTACAAGGAAGTCCGGTTCAAGAGCCTCAAGGCCGCCGATCCCGCGCGCGCCGAGACGCTCCTGAAAAAGGCCGAGGAGAAGGCAAGGCGCCAGTGGCAGGAATACAAGTACCTGTCCGAACGCCCCTTCTAACCACCCTGTTTTGATATCGCGACCGACCGGTCGCGAAGGCCTTCCGGCGAATGTTCCGGAAGGCCTTTTTTTTTGGCGGCAGCGACCGGCTTGCCCTTTACGACGGGCTCGACATGGACTATTGTTGTCCCATCTCGCTGACTACCAGAGGAGAATTGTCATGAACGCAAAAGGCTTCCTTCCCGTCGGCGCGGCGATTCTTGCCGCTTGCGCGGCCGTTTCATGCGCGGGTGCGGGCGCTTCGTCCGGGACGATAACGATACGCGCAAAAGACGGGGTCACGGTAACCGCCGACCTCTACGCGCCTCATCCGCCGGAGGCGCCGTTCGTCGTGCTCTGCCACCGGGCAAACTGGAGCAGGGGGGAATACGCCGAGTTGGGACCCTGGCTCAATTCGCTGAACGCCAACTGCATGGCCCTTGACCAACGCTCGGGAGGCAAGATCAACGGCGTGGACAACAAAACCCTTCTTGACGCCTTGTCCCGCGGAAAAGACACCGGGTATCCCTCCGCCGAGGAGGATATCAAGGCCGCGCTTGACTACGCAAAAAAGAGGGCTAAGGGAAAGGTCGTTTTATGGGGAAGCTCCTATTCCTCCTCGCTTGCCCTTGCCATCGCCGCGGACAATCCCGGACTGGTCGACGCGGTCGTCAGCGTCTCTCCCGGCGAATACTTCAGGGAATACGGCCTGGGCGGCGACTGGGTCAAGGAACACGCGGCCAGACTGGCCGTTCCCGTGCTGATCATGGCGCCTGCGGAAGAGCGGATGCAGGCCGCGTCTATCTTCGAGTCTGTCCCGGAGGGAAACAAAAAACTGTATGTTCCGGAAACCGGCGGACGACACGGCTCTGAGGCCCTCTGGTCAAAAACCCCAGGCAACGCGGCATACCGAGAAGCCGTTGCCGGGTTCCTGGCCGCGCTCTCACGGTAAACCAAAACACGCGCGGCTCGCGGGGCGAGGCGCACGGATCAAGGCGCACGGCGCGAGACACGCTTTACCGTTACGAAGATCGCGTTCCCCGGTACAGCACCAGGGGAACGACGAGCTCCTCCTCAGTAAGGCCCGCGTGGTGCGACGGATAATCGGCGGAATGGTCGTTGCGCGGGGCATAGTGCTTGAGGGCGCGGTTCCCCGTCGCCACGGCAAGATAGTCCCCGACAAACCCGTCGGTTCGCGGATGCGCCAGCGCCATCGGCCCGAAGGGCTCCTCCCGGAGCATCTCAGCGCGGGAAAAGAGGCGAAAATCCGCGCCGAATTCACGCAGGAACAACCGCTCGAAATCGCCCTGCCGCCCGGCCCTTACGAAGAACATGGCCGCGCGCGCCTCAAGGAACGGCGGTATCACCAGACATTCCGAAAGACCCTCTACCGCGCCGATGTCGGCGTAACTCGCCACGTCGACATGGCCGTGGTCTGCCACGACAACCAGAAGGTCCCGCGGGGACAACGCCCGGGACAGGACGTCGACGCGGTCGTTGATGTCCCTGACGCGCGAGAACGCGTCGGGCGAATCGGGTCCGGAGCGGTGTAGCGCGTAGTCGGGTTCCGGCCAGTATCCCAGCGTGTAGCCCATACCGGCGCTTTCAAGAACCGCCTCGCACCATTCACCGAGGCTCGCAGCCTCCCTGTGGCGCGCGCGGCTGCCGGGTATCGAGATGCCGGACGGCGAGACGAACGTGGCGCTCCCCCGTTCCGGATCGATCGCGTCGAGAATCGGCATGTACTCGAGTATTTTCCATGGATCAAGATAGGAAAGGACGGATTCCTTGGTCAGGCTGTCCACGCGGGGAAAGACGTCGACGGATCGGCCCGCTTCGCGAAAATGAAGGGACCAGCCGAGCCACCCGTGCTCCGCGGGCGTAAGCCCGGAATAGAGGCTGTTCATGGCCGCGGCGGTCGTCGGTGGAAAAACGGAATCGATCCCGGCGGCGAGGTGCCTCCGCAAAAAGGCGTCCCCGGGCAGGTAGCGTTCCAGCTGCGCGACGCCAAGACCGTCGAACGCGAGCAGGATAATCCGCTCGGGGCGGGCCGCCAGCGCGGCGTCAAGCTCGGGAAGCTGGGCCCGGAACGGGGGAGAGCGCCCCCCGGGCGCCGCCTCAACCCCGAAATACCGCGCGATCGAGACGGACAGCGCTACGAGTGATCGTGAATAGTCCGGAAACCTGCCCATTCGCGAAGCGTACGCGCCGTGCCGCATGCAAGTCAAGCACGCGGCGAAGTACCCGCGATCGTGCCCAAGCCCCTGTCGACAAGATCGCGGACGACATACCCGGCAATCATCAGGCCGGCGACGGGCGGCACGAAGGAAACGCTCCCTGGAACGGGCTTCTTCCGTCCGGCCTTCCCCTCGTCACCGTTCGCGTCGTCGCCGACCGGACCGGGACCGGAGCCGACGGCGGTCTCGCGGGGCTCCTCCCGTGAATACAGGACGGGCACGTCGCGAATCCCGCGCGCCTTCAACTCCCGTCTCATGACGCGCGCAAGCGGACAAACGCTCGTCTTTCCGATGTCGGCTATCTCGAATCTCGCGGGGTCAAGCTTGTTTCCCGTTCCCATGGAGCTGATCACGGGCACTCCGGCGGCCTTGGCCTCGGCGATGATCGAAAGCTTCGCGGTTACGGTGTCGACGCAATCCACCGCGAAGGAATAGTCGGCGATGCCCAGGGCGCCAACCGTTTCGGGCGAGACGAACCCGATCACGGACACGGCGTCTGCGTCCGGATTTATGTCGAGGACCCGCTCCCGCATGACCTCGGCCTTCGGCCTGCCCAGGGTGCTGTGAAGCGCCACGATCTGCCTGTTGATGTTCGACGCCTCGACGACGTCAAAGTCGACCAGGGTCAGCCTGCCGACGCCTGCCCGCGCGAGCGCTTCGGCCGCGAACGAACCCACGCCGCCAAGTCCGAATATGATGACCGCCGACCGCCGGAGGATCTCCGTGGACTCGGGGCCCAGCAGCCGCTCGCTTCGTTCGTATTGCGTTCCGGACAATCCGTTCACTCCCCGATAATCTTGACGAGAACCCGCTTGCGGCGGCCGCCGTCGAACTCTCCGTAAAAAATCTGTTCCCACGGGCCGAAGTGCAGCCGGCCCTCCGTTATGGCGACGACGACCTCGCGGCCCATGATCTGCCGCTTCATGTGGGCATCGGCGTTTGTCTCACCGACGTTATGCCTGTACGAGGCCACGGGCTCGTGCGGCGCGAGTTTTTCGAGCCACTCGTCGAAATCGCGATGAAGTCCGGATTCATCGTCATTGACAAAAACCGAGGCGGTGATGTGCATCGCGTTCACAAGGCAGAGTCCCTCGCTAACGCCCGACTCAAGAACAAGCTCGTCAATTTGGGGGGTTATGTTGATGAACTCGCGCGCGCTGCGCGTATTGAACCACAACTCGCGGGTCAAATGTTTCATTTCTCCAAATCCTCCTAATTATTTATATTATATAGAGTTAGTTTCGGCTTTTCACTTTTTTTTCTTGACTGAACGCGGACTTGGTCGATATTGTAGTGATGGAGGATCTATGAGCCAAGAATTCAAACCGATCGACGCGCGACACTGCTATACATGCATACAGTGGGACGGGCAACGAACCTGGTACGCAGATAAAAAAGTCGTAAAGGTTGACGAGAAGAAGGAGGGCCAGTGCCGGGTCTTCCACAAAAAGGTGAAGGCGGATTTTCAGTGCGAGCATTTCTTCCCGATCCGGTAGTCTTCGAGCCACGAGGCGTAACGCTCTGCGGCTTGTAGCAGCGACGGAAACAGGGGGACGGAAACGCCCTCATCCCTGCCTTGGTAACGCAACGCGCTAACCGGCACAAGCCTCGTGGAGGTACTGCTCACGAGCAAACCTACCGAGCGCGATTCGACCTCAGCGAGCGGCAACGGCCGCTCGCTGATTTTTTTTCCGTCCGCCTCGCATACGGCCATGAAGGTCTTCCTCGTAATCCCGGAAAGCACGTCTTTTGCCGGCGGCGTGTATATCACGTCGGGTTCGTCCGCAAGGGCGTAGAACACGTTCGTCCGCGTTCCCTCCGTGATCTCGTCCCGGCGGTTCACGAACAGGGCGTCATAGCACTCAAGCGAGGCCGCGGTCCGGTAGGCCACTGTGGAAAGAAGCATGGAAAGGCTTTTTGCCTGCGGGAAATGCCGCTCGCCCGGGTACACAAGGCAGGAGACGCCCTCCTGACCGGATCCTGCCGGCGGATATACGGGAGGAAGCGGGAACGCGTACCAGTCGGCGAAACGTCCGTCGCGGCCGATCACGACCACCTTGACGTTGTTGTCTTCCAGGCCGTTCGCCACCACGAGTCTTTCCAGCGCGTCGATGACTGCGGCCTCCGTAAAGTCGATCGCTATGCCAAGAATGCGCGCTGAAGCGACAAGCCGCTCCGCGTGAAACTCCGGGAAATGGAGAACTCCGCCACGAACCTTGAGCGTCTCGTAGCACCCGTACCCGTACGTCACGTCCGCGTCCTCGAGCGAGAATACGGCCGCGCCGGCCTCGTCCAGGGAACCGTTACGGATTATCATGCCGGTACGATACGCGACGCGGGGGAAAGTTTCAAGGGAAACGGGGGACCCGCTTTCCGCCGGCTTCCTGCGTGTCTATCCGCATACGCCGATACAGAGATAAGACTCGGGCGTCCAGTCGTTCCCCGCAAAATCTCCGAAGAAGCGGATATCCCCGAACCCGGCACCCGCAAGATACTCCTGAAGCTGCCTCTTTCTCGCGGGAAAGAGCTCCACTCCGTTCCGTATCTCCGTTTCGGTCTCGGCGTCCGTGAGTATCGTGTCAAAATCTATCATGCCGTTTTGCTTTGGCAGGGAATAGAGCCGCGTCAGGCTCACCTCCCCGCGCTCTATGGTCGGCAAACCGCGCGCGAGGGTGTCAAGGATGCGGTCATAGTTGATCGTCTGGAACACGAACACGCCGTCGGTTTCGAGAAGGCCGCGGATAGAGCCGAAAATTCCGACAAGGGCCTCGGGTCCGCTCGCGTGCGCAAGCGTGTTTCCCAGGCATGTTATCAGACTGAACTCTTCCTGCGGAAAATACGTATGCAGAAGGTTCATGTCTCCCTCGATGATATCAACCTTCTTGCCTTCCCCCGGTAGCACCTTTTTTGCCGCGAGGGAAAGAAGGGTCGTATCCATATCAAGACCGACAATCCGTTCAAAACGGTCCGTGAAATAGGACAGCACCGTACCCGTGCCGCAACCTACGTCCAGGAACGAATGCCTCGCCACGGGATTCTTTCCCGCGCGGACGCCCGCGTTGCCCGAAGGGCCGGGATCCAGCGCCTGGTTTATGAAGGCGCATTGTTCCTCGTCGAAGGGAAAGAGCAGGTCATACCAGGGTGCGATACTCGTGTAAAACGACATAGTGTCCTCCTTGCCATCGCTACCGCGCGCGAGACCGGCTATAGCAGGCGGCTGTCATAGGCCCAGTGAAGCAGGGCCTGGCGTTGCCGCCGCCTGCAGGACAGGTCCCCCCGCGCGCAATGCGCCCTCAGCTGTGCCACATGCCGGGACATCGCCTTCCATCGCTTGATTTGCCGCTCGTCGTCAGGCCCGCGCCTGCCGCGATAGTAGCGGCAATACCACTGAAACCAGCCCCTGGGATCGTCCGGATGAATCCACCCCTTCGAGCGCCAATACCACAGTGGCTTGGACGCGTTTACCAGGAAATAATTCAACTCGGGGCGGGCGGCTTCATGGCAGAGCTTCGCGTCGGCAAACCAGTCCGCCGGGAATTCCCCGCGGCAATCGTTCATGTACTTCCCGCCGAACACCCCGAGCGCGAGCATCTCCTTGGGGGAAAGGTCCGGGGTAAATCCCTCGGCGAAGGCCGCTCCCTCTTCCTCCGCAAGCTCATAGCGGTACCCCCGCTGCATCAGGTCGTTTACGACTATGATCTCGCCCTTCATCTCTTCCCCTCGCACTGTAATGATTACGCACGGACCGTTCGCCGTCAATACGCCGTCTGCGACCGTTTGCCATTTGCCTCGATTTCTGCCATGCTGACGTTACCCGTTATGCAGGAACGCTGTTACCGTTGCTTTCGCCCCAAGATCAACTGCTTTTGCTCGAGGATCACGCCGATCGAAACCGGCGTGAAATTCGTCTTTCTCTTGCACCCGAAGGAGGCGTACCACCAGAAAACCGGAACGGGTCGTCTCGCGGCCCTTTCCCTTTCGGGCGCCGAGATTGTCGTCGGCATAGATTTTACCGGGAACGCGCGGGTTAACGAGCTGATTAGCGGAAGAGACGGCCGCGAAGGCTACGGCGCCGGGGCGGGATATTATCCCGTCGTTTTGTATCCGGCCGAGAATTCGCTCTCGGCGGACTCTCCGGCGTTGAGGGCGGCGCTTGGAGAAAAGAAGCTCCTGGTGATCGTAATCGACGCAACCTGGTTTTTCGCGCGAAAGATGCTCAAGGCAAGCGCCAACCTGACAGCCCTGCCGACCGTTTCGTTTCGGACCGGATACCGTTCCGTTTTCGAGATCAAGAGACAACCGGCCCCCGAGTGCCTTTCCACCATCGAATCGGCCCATTATCTCATTCGCGAGCTCAAGGCCGCGGGGATAGCGGATCCCGGGGCGGACGAGGCCGGCCTCATGCGCGTGTTCCGCGAGATGGTCCGCTATCAGCTCGCGCGCGAGCAGGAACGGCACGAGGCGGAGGCCGCGGCCCTGTACCCGGAGTTATTCGACCGTTAAGCCCGAAAGATAGCGGGAAAGCTCGTCCTTCGCGTCTGCAAGGGCCTTCCGGGCCCCGTCGATCTGCCCGACGAGGTTCTCGATCTCCGCGTCAAGCGCGCCCATCTTGCGAAGATACTCCTTGCCCTGCTGCGTCTCGTTTCCGGCCGCCTCGAGGTTCTTCCTGATCCTGTCCTGCTCCGCCATCCTGTCCTTCCGACGTTCGTCGAGTCTCGCGAGCTCTATTTGCCGGGCGTCGACGGCCCTGCGAAAGCCCACGGCCTTCTCGATTGCCGA
Organism: Spirochaetales bacterium Spiro_10; assembly: GCA_001604405.1. Lineage (GTDB taxonomy): Bacteria > Spirochaetota > Spirochaetia > Treponematales > Treponemataceae > Teretinema. Next base: position 90,831 of record LVBL01000045.1, on the reverse strand, counting down.
CCTGACCTTGCCGGGAATCTCTCCGGAGGTCGAGTAATACACCAAGGCGTCGAGGCCTTGCTGTGCAAGGAGTATCGTCTCGCTCACCGGCGTCTGCTCCCTGACCGAAAGCGTAATCTCTCCCGCGCCCGGCAGTTTCGCCGCAAACCGGTATACCGCGTCGGTCTTCTCCTCGAATTTGGAGGGAGCGGCAAGGGTCGCGCCTTGCGTTATCGGATGCTCGACGAGGAGCTTTCTCTCGCGGGCCGAGGCATTCTTGAGGGTATAGTCCCTCCGGTTTGTCAGCGTACGCCGAATGGTCAGGACCCCCCTCGCCACCGAAACCCCGACGGTATCCTGGGCGCTTGTCGCGGTTACGGAACCCGTAACGGAAAGGTCCTCGCCGTAGGCTATGATCCGCTTGTCGCGTTCGGGAAAGAACTCGATCAAGGCGTCACCCGCATAGCTCGCGTCCTCAAAGACGGTAATAGGCCCGGCGGGCAATTTCATTCCGGTCGTGTTCTCCAAGACCGCGCAGAGCATGGGATGCACCATCCCGCCCGAAAAGGCCTTCTTCCCCGAGAAGACGGAGACCCGCTCGGCCGCGACCGAAGACTCCACGAGCGGAATCATGGCGCCGTTCTGCCTTGAAAGGGAAACGGGCTTTTTCACCGTGAAGAGAAACTGGTCGCCTGCCGACCGGACCGCGGCCGTTTCGACGTCACCCTGCGCGAGAGAGGCCTTGTCCTTTGCCGGCATTTCGTCCCGCAGGGCCATTCTCGCGGCCGGCGCGGGCGCCTCCCGCGCCTTGAACTCGTATGCAAGGGACTCCTCGGCCGCGTAGGCCTCTTCCTCGTCAGCGCCGCCGAATCCGGAATCATAGGTCTCGGCGCCGGCTATCCCGGCGATTGAAAGGGGCAGGACGGGACGGGACAGATGAAGCGGCGGATACAGGTTCTGGATAAACGAAACGGGCCGGCCCGTCACCAGGGTCAGCTCCACGTTCTCCCAGTCCATGTCACCGGCGTTGTCCACAATCGCCCAGCCTTGCAGCAGGGGCGTTTTCGCCGAAAGGTCAAGGCGATACGATACCTTCCAAACCGGCGCGGGGATTACGTATCCAAGCGTCGCCTTGCGGCTGCCGGTTCCGGGAAGGTTGACGGAAAGCGTACGTGTTTCCTGGCCGCGCTCGGCCAGCAACACGTCGAGCGCCCGGGTAAAATCCCGGGAGATGGCGGGATCGGTGAACGTCAGGGACGCGATCTCGGCCACGTTGACCGACCGCAGGCCCGAGGCGTTGAACAGGGTCAGATACGCCGATTGCGTCATGGTGCCGTCCGGCCGCTCGGCGCCGAACCGCGTTTCCACCCCGACGATCCGGCCTACAACCTCGTCGGGAACGGAGACGCGAACCTCCGAGCCCCTGAGGCCGAGAAGGATGTCAGGAAGGCCGGGGTTTCCGGAGAGGTCGACGGCGAGGCTCTTGAGGGTCTTCGCGAGGGTATCGTCCGAGGCGTAGGTTACCGAAGGGTTTGCCGTCCCCGGATCGTTGATGATGAGCGACTTCAATACGTCGTTGACCGCGGCGGCCGAAAAGGGCAACAGGGCGCGATAATCGCCGGCGATCGTGCCCGAATGCTCGAAATAGCCGACTCCCGAGGAGAACAGCGCGATTCTCCGTACGGGAAGCTCGTCGGCCGCCGATGCCGTTCCCGCGGATGCCAGCAGCCCGTAGGCCACGAAAAAAACGAAAGCCCTTGCGCAAGAAGCGTGCGTCGCGTTCCTCATGTGTTCCTCCTGGAAAAATCGCGAATCTTGTCCATATAGAGATCCGGCGCGTAAAAGTACGCGCCTATGTGCGGAGCTTGAGGTACAACAACGCATTCGTTCCCCGGTTTCATGCCGTTATGCAAAAGACCGCGAACGGAACCCACGGGAACAAGGACGTCTCCCGCTCCATGAAAGTAACAGACGGGCAGACGGACCCGACGCGCGGCCAAATCGGGCCTCATGGCGCCAAACCGGACGCCGCTTACCGCCAGGCTCGCCAGGCTCGCGCCCCGAACGATGGAGGCCGCGAGAAAGCGGTTCTTGACCGCCTCGACAAGAACGCGCGTCATGGCCTCGGTATACGACGCGTAGCTCGAGTCCGACACTATGCAACGGACGCTTGGATGTACCCGTCGCGGGTTTCCCGCGTACAGGAGTGCCGTCGCGCCGCCCATCGATATGCCGTGCACGCAGACGAACGCGTTCCCCTCGCGCGCCGAAAGCCAGTCGATCCACAAGGCGAGGTCGGAGGCCTCGCGGACGCCCATCGTGCGCTTTGTCCCCTCGCTCTCTCCGTGGGCGCGCTGGTCCATCGCGAAGACGGTCCACCCGTCCTCATGATACGCCTCCGCGAGGTATCCCATACCGGCCGCGGAATCCATGAAGCCGTGTACCAGAACCACGACGCGGCCGGGGGCCCGGGCCGCTTTCCCTCGCGCATTCGCTTCAGGCGCCCAGGAATAGCCGCAAAGCCTCAGTCCGTCCCTGGACAGTATCTCGTGCCGCCCTATCTCGCCCGTCTCGCGCCTTGCGTACCATCGCTCCTTGGCCGCCTCGAGCGGTTCCATGACGAGGGGATCCTTGGTATGCGCGTACATAGTGCTGGCCCGTTCGGCGTCGCGCATCTTCTCCGTCTCGAGCGTGGCGTTGTTCGTGGTAAGCATCGAAAGATACAGAATCGTCCCCGAAGCGACGGAAAAGACGCACCATCCGATCACGGCGAGGCTGAGAAGGGCGCATGCGCTGAAATACATCGTCTCGACGGCCATTGGGGTTCCTCAAAGCGAGGATATACCGGAGAGCCGTCCGTATCAATCCTTCGCTCCGCACGTTCTTTTTTTCGCGCGGGCATGATACCCTGTGGACATTCGCCCCGCAACACGGCAAGGCCGGAACCGGAGCGGCAAAAGGAGCGTGCCATGTATCTCGACTCAGGCTATATGCTTGTCATCCTTCCCGCGCTTGCGCTGTCCCTGATCGCGCAAATATGGGTCAAATCGGCGTTTTCGAAATTCTCCAAAATACAGAGCCGCCGCGGCATAAGCGGAGCGGAGGCGGCCCGGATCATTTTGCGGTCCAACGGGATATCGAACGTGCAAATCGAGGCGATCCCCGGAAGCCTTTCCGACCACTACAATCCGGCAACCCGCGTGCTTTCCCTTTCCGAACCCGTTTTCGGCAAGACGTCCATATCGGCCATCGGCGTCGCGGCCCACGAAGCGGGACACGCCCTGCAGCACGCGCGGGGATACGGGCCGCTCGGACTCAGAAGTGCGCTCGTGCCCGTCGCGGGAATCGGCTCGCGCTTCGGACCTTACGTCGCGCTGGCGGGCTTCGTTATGAGCATGCCGCTACTCGTGGACGCGGGAATCGTCCTGTTTTCCGCGGCGGTAGGCTTCTACATCATTACCCTACCCGTCGAGTTCAATGCCTCCGGCAGGGCGGTGGAGGCAATCCGCTCAAACGCGATACTCACCGAGGAGGAATTGTCCGGTGTAAAACGCGTCCTTTCCGCGGCGGCGATGACGTATGTCGCGTCGACCCTGAGCGCCATGGCGAGCCTTCTTCGCCTCGTCTTGCTCCGGGGACGGCGCCGTTAGATATTGGGCGCGTTTCATGCTATACTTCCCGGAATGACGACGCAAAAAACCGCCAGCGCGCTTATAGACGGCCTTTCCACGGTCATCCGCGGAAAGAGGGAACGCCTTGAGCTGTTCACCGCCGCATACCTTTCCGGCGGACACGTGTTGCTCGAGGACGTTCCCGGAATCGGCAAAACCACGCTCGCGAAAACGCTTGCCCACCTTGTAGGAGTCAGGGCCTCCAAGTCGAGAAAGGCTCTCGCGCCGGTTTCATTCAGGCGCATACAGTTCACGCCCGACCTCCTGCCGTACGACATTACCGGCGTGGACGTGTTCAATCCCAAGGAGCGGCGCTTCGAGTTCGTGCCGGGTCCGATCTTCAGCGACATCCTTCTGGCCGACGAGATAAACCGGACCACCCCGAAGGTTCAATCCGCCCTTCTCGAGGTAATGGCCGAGCGACAGGTGTCGGTGGGCGGAACGACGAGGTCGGTTAACGACGTTTTTTTCGTGGTTGCAACGCAAAATCCCGTGGAAACGGAGGGTACGTATCCGTTGCCGGCCGCGCAGCTTGACCGTTTCATGATTCGCCTGTCGCTCGGGTACCCAGATCCCGCGGCGGAGATACACCTCCTGCGCGAGGATCCCTCGAACGCCCTTCTGCCGACCATTACGCCGCTCGTCTCCGTCGACGACGTTCGCGCGTCCCGCGTCGAGCAGTCGCGCGTGTTCTGCCATCCCGCGCTCGAACGGGCCATCGTCGAAATCGCCGGGGCCACGCGGGACCACCCCTCCCTCAAGCTCGGCCTCTCGCCTCGCGGAGCCCTTCAGCTGCTTCACGCGGCCCGGGCGCTGGCGCTCATTCGCGGGAGGGCCTGGATAGCGGATACCGACATCCTCGACCTTTCGGTTCCGGTCGTGGCACACCGCCTTGTAGCCCGGGAGCGGACCGTCGCCATCAACGATCTCGTGACAAGAATAGCAACTGACACCCTTCGTTCCGTCGAGCGGAAGACGGACTGGTCGGAGGCCGCCGCGCCGCATGGGCAACGCTAAGCACGGGCCGCGCGTTCGCCTTTCGGCCTCAAGATATGGGGTTTCGGCCGTCGTCCTTTCCGCCCTGTTGTTGTCTCTGGGCGTGTACCGCGGAGAGCTTTCCGCGACGATCGCGGGAGCGGCCCTTCTGGTTTATTTCGCCTTTTCCCTCCTCTCCCTCGGCATCTCCGCGCTGCTTCGCAAGAACCTTCTGCCCCGGGTTTCATGGGCTGACGACGGCTGCTTCCGGGTATCGGAGGGGACGCCCGCCCGGCGCGGCGGGTTGTGCGGATCACTGCTCCCGCTCCTCGGCAGGGCGCTCGCGCGAACGCATGTCGTCATCACATACTCGACGGATCCCGCCACCGCTTCGGGAAAAAACCTGAAAGTAGCCGTGCCGTTTCGCGACGGCGGCGCATGCCACAACCCCGGACCTCTTCCCCGTGGCAATTACGCCCCGCGTTCGGTACGCGTCCGGGTTTCCGATTTCGCGGGATTCCTTTGCGTTTCATGGCGTGTCGAGACGCTTCACTCAGTCGAGCGTCTCGTCGTGCCTCCCGTTCCCGCGCAATCCCGCATGCCCGTCCTTCCGCCCGGGGCTACCGGCATTACGGCGGGAAAGAGCAACCGGAACCGGTCCGACGAGCTGCACGAGACGCGGCAGTATCTCCCCGGGGACGATCCGAGAAGGGTCAACTGGAAGGTATACGCGCACTCGGGGGAGCTTTCGGTAAGGGAGGGGGAGCTCCTTCCCCCGCCTACCTCCGAGTACATACTGGCCTTCTCCGAGACGTTTCCCCCCAATGCCGGAAAGGCGGAACGCCGCCGGCTTCAGGACGCGTTCGACACCCTGCTCTCGAGGGCCGCGCATCTCGCGCTCCGCCTGCTTGAGGAGCATCACCTCGTTACGGTACTCGCCGCGTCGGACGACGGCGCGGTGACCCCCAGATCCTTTTCCCGCGAGGACATACGGGCGGAGAGCGCCTTGCTCGAGGCGCTTTCCATGCCGCGACTCAGGGACGCGGCCGATGGCGCGCGCGACATGCTGTCTTCCTGTCCGCCGCGCGCGGAGATCCTTCTTTTCACGTTGCCCGCGAACGCCCCTTCCGGCTTGTCGGGCTTCTCCGCCCGTCTGAGGATATTCGTCGGACCGTCGGGCGCCGCGCGCGAACGACTTCCCGCTTCGGCATACATTCGTAGGGCGCTTTTCCGGGACGAGGCGCCGCCGCTCACCAGACAAACAACGGTTGACGGTAGCCTGGTTGAACGGGCCTGTGTCGCCCTTTTCAAGGAGGGACTTCGTGCCGAAGCGCTATAACGTCGCGGCAGCCGCGAGAATCGCCTCCTATGTCATGCTCTCGGTTCTCGTACAGCGCCACTTTCGGGAGTTTTTCCACTGGTCCGCGTCGCTGACGATCGCCCTTGCGGCAATCGGCGCGGGCTACCGTTGCTCGCGCCTCAGGCTCCGGTTGATGCCGCTTCTGGCGATCTCCTTTGCTTCGCTTTCGCTCCTCTATGTCCTTGCGTACTCTTTGGCCTGCCTTGTCCAGTCAACGGGAACGCACCGCGCCTTTCTTCATCTGTCCGTATCCTGGCCGGTTTTTGTCTCGCTCTTTGCGGTTCCGTTCGGAAGCACGGTCTTGTACCGCCGCTCCGCCGCGTGGATAAAGGCGGAACCGCTCTCCCTCCTGCTCGTTTTTTGCGGGCTTTTCTGGACTGAAGGATATCACCGGCTTACGCTCTTCTCCCATCCCGTGCAACTGGCGGCGATATCGTTCGTCTTCGCGCTCCTGCAGTTCGTCTGTCTGTATTCCGCGAGTCGCCGCGCCAGGGCGTCGTACGCCAACCTCGCAATTTTCGTTCCGTTTTTGCTGACTGCCGGAATTATCGCGCTGCTTTCCTTCAACTCGCTCTCGGTAGCCTCCCAGGGCGGTCTCATACAGCCTACGTTTTTCCGCTTCGATTTCTCGCAGTACCTTTCCCTCCAGAACGAAATTCGAATGAACGACAATCTCGTTCTCATCGCCCGGGTTCCGGAGGAGTATTCAAACTCGTTCATACGCAGGACCTGGCTCGCGGGGTGGGACCCCTCACGGGGATTCTTCGAGAAAGACCCCTCGGGCGCCATCCCCCAGCGTTTGTCCATCCCGAGAGCGCCGGAAGACATTGAGCACGTCGGTTTCGCGCTTCGTCACGTCGTGGAACAGGAATACTTTATCGTCAACTTTGACCCGAAGGCCCTGCTGTCGATGGAATACCCGACGCGCGTTACCCCCTATAAGATATGGGACAACGCGTCGTTCAACGGCGCATACGCCGTTACAAGCGAGGTTTCGGGATTCATGCCGTTCGAGCTCTACGACTGCGCGCCCCCAAGCGGCGACGTTACGGAGGGCCTTTCGGGGAGGGAGCTTTCCTTCTACACGGAGATCGACGAGGAAACGAGACGTCTCGTGGAGCCGATCGCGCGAAGCGCCGCCGGAAACGTTGAGGGCTATCTCGACCGGATCAACGCCCTCGTCGCGTTCTTGCACGACGGCGATTACCGGTACTCGCTCAAGCCGGGAACCGCGCAAGACGGCAACCAGCTCCGCCATTTTTTGATTGAGTCAAAACGGGGCTACTGCACCTATTTCGCCTTTTCTCTCTGTCTGATGCTCAGAAGCCTCGGCATTCCGGCCCGCGTGGCGGCCGGGTTCTTCATGCAACCCGGCTCCGGCGCGCTGGACTATTATCCGGTTCGCGCCAATATGGCGCACTCCTGGGTTGAGGTATTCTTTCCGAACTACGGGTGGATGGCCTTTGATCCCACGACCCTGAACGTCGCCGAGGGAGAAACGATCAATTTCGGACAATCCGCGGGGGGAGAGGAATTCCTGGCCCTTCTAGGGGAGATATTCGACAAGCGCGCCCTTCTCGAGGTTACCGTCGAGGATGCCGCGGCCTCCCGCTCGCAAACGCTCATTTCCTCCCTGACGCGGGCCATTTTGCGGGCAGCCCGGTCCTACGGCCTCCCGGTCCTCGTGATCGTCCTGCTTCTGCTGGGGTTGTTCTTCCGCTTCCGCGCAAGGGCCATCGCCTTCTTCTCGTCTTCGCCGAGAAGAAGGATCGTGTCCCTTGCGAAAGACCTCCGCGCACGGTCCGGATGCGGCTCCGTCGACCGGGATCCGGTCGCGAGGAAGGCCCTTACCGAGGCCCTTGATGACGCGCGGGCTACGGAATTGCACGATCTCGAACAACAAGCCAGGTTTGCCCCCGAGTGCGGAGACGGCGAAGCCCTCCGTGCGCGCGCTCTCTACTCGTCCCTGGTCAAGGATCCTTCGTTCAGAAAATCCGCGAGGCATATCGGACGAACCCTGCGCTCATTCGTTTTGGCGTTCGCGTTTCTCGCGGCCTTCTGCCTTCCGTCCCGTGCCCAGGACGGCGACACCGGGCCTGCTTCCGGCAAGGAGGCGCATCTGTCCCGCGCCCTTTCGGCGATTGAGGCCGAAAACTGGGAACAAGCCCTGGCACTGCTTTCGGAGGGCGAACGGCTATACCCCGACGATCCCCGCTATCCCTATCACAGAGGAGTCGTGTTCCTGGACAAGGGGCTCTATCTGCCGGCGAGGGGCGCATTGACCCGCGCGTTGTCCCTTGGCATCGGAGGCGCCGAGATCTACTCCCTTCTTTCGTCCTGCGCGGGCTACCTGAATGACGAGGAGGCTTCCCTGGCGTACCAGCGGTCGTACCTCGAGCTTGTTCCGGACGACTTGAGCGCCTGGTCGACGTTCGGCTGGCTTTGCTACAAGACCAACCGCCTGACCGAGGGGATATCGGCCATGCTCGCGGCCACGGACAGATACGGACCGGACGGAACCCTCTTCGTAAGCCTCGGAAACCTCTATACCTCCGCCTTCGACTACGAAAACGCGAAGAAGTACTATACGCTTGCCGTGGATTTCGCCCGGGACAGGGGGCAGGCGTACCTCCTGTCCATCTACTACTACAACCGGTCGATACTGGAGGAAGTTTTTTACCGCTTTCAGGATGCCGAGGAGGACACCAAACGGTCCCTCGAGGCCTCCGCGCGTTCCTCCGGATACCTTATGCGCGGAGAATTGGCCCTGAGACGGCGCGATTTCAGGGAGGCCCTGGAATGGTATAAAACGGCCTACGCCCAGGACACGTCCCCGCTCGCGGCCCTGGGATTGACCGAAACACTGCTTGCGGCCGGATTTCCCCGGGAGGCTCAGGCGTATCTATCCGAGGCGAAAAACCGTGAGGACCTTTCATGGATTGCCAACTACGGTACCACCCAGGATCAGTTCAAATCAGATATCCATCGCCTGCAAAGAGATATCCATCACTTTGAATACATCTCCAAAAAACGCCAATTTGTCCACAGTTTTTCCACACACCTGTCCAAGCAGATATCTCTGATTAGACTGAGTTGCAAGAAATGGTATCATAACGGACTCTTTCGTATATACACGAAACGTACGGCCCGCTACTACGAATTAAGCGATGGCCACGGACAGGCCTTGAACGGCAACGGCCTCTACCAGAATAGCTATTATTTTTTGGCCCTTGATCAATGGAAACGGATGGCGCTTCGGTATGTCAACAAGGCTCGAGCCATCGAGGAGCTCCATGTTCCCCGGGCGAGGCCCTCGTACTTATACGAAATAGCCCGACTTACGGGTGATTCCGAGGCTCTTCGTGAGGCGATTCAGACCCTTGACCCCGTCTGGGAGCGCGACTATCTCGTAAAAGCCCTCTCGGAGGCCCTTTCCGGTTCGAAAAACGATGCCTTGGCGCAAACGCTCTATGAATTGCAACCGTCGGCCTTTATAGCTGGGGATATCGCCCTCCCGGTACAGTTTTCTTACGCATCATCGGCCGATCGGGACGCTTGGTCTCAAAGATCCCGAAAGAGCACCATGATTCGTTCGTTTCGCCGGGCAGGGTTCAAGGAATCCAGAGATACGCCCTTTGAAATCGAAATTATTGATAACCCACAAGCACTTACGCTTGTTCTTAAAAATAGAAACAAAAATGTCACATATTGTACACAGGTTATCCACAATTTTAGGGCTTTCAATAAAGCCTTCGAAGAAGGTCTTTCCCTCTTTGTTTCTGGCGCCTTTTCTTCGGAAATCGGTGTGCGGTAGTTCTGCAGGAAAAAGTGCGGGGCGGCCTCTCCGCCGCCCCGCCTGACAATTACTTGACGTCGAGCAATTCAAGATCAAAGACAAGCCAGGAATTGGCCGGGATCACGCCGGGAACGCCGCGAGCCCCATACCCCAATTCGGGGGGAATGGCAATCGTCCGCTTTTCTCCCTTTTTCATCTCGAGCGCCTGGGAATCGAAGCCGGGAATCAGCTTTCCCCGGCCAACCTGAAACTGCAACGGGGTATGCATATCCGAGTCGTCAAAAACGGTACCGTTCAGGAGCGAACCCTTGTATTTCATGGTCAGATTCTGCCCTGGGGTCAAAGCGGGGCCGCTTCCTTCTTTCATAATCTGATACAAAACGCCTGACTCGGCCTTTTTGGCATTCGGAAGACGGGCGGCAAGCTGCTCGGTCACCTGCCTGAGCTCGCGATCCGCCGTTCCGGCCAAGAGTCGCGTAAAATCGGCCTGGGTCGTTCCAAAGGCCTTGGCCGCATCGCCCCTCCGGACAATCGCTACCGACACGATGGTATCGCCCTGGGTAACGGCGTTCACGACCGCCTGGCCTTCGATGACGCGTCCAAAAACCGTATGCTTTCCGTCAAGCCAGGGCGTGGGAACGTGCGTGATGAAAAACTGGCTGCCGTTCGTACCAGGGCCTGAATTCGCCATCGAAAGAGTCCCCGGAACGTCATGCTTTAAGGTAGCGTCGAATTCATCGGGGAATTTGTAACCGGGGCCGCCGGTACCGTTTCCCATGGGATCTCCGCCCTGAATCATGAAATCGTTGATAACCCGGTGGAAGACGAGTCCGTTGTAGAATTTCTTTCCCTTGGACGCGTCGAGGGTTCCTTCCGCTAGACCGACGAAATTGCAGACGGTCAGGGGCGTTTTGTCGTAAAACAGCTCGAGGATGATCGTCCCTTTCGAGGTTTCCATGACGGCATAGAGCCCGTCCTTCGTGATAGCTCCAATACTTGCGTCTCCGCCCATCTTTCCCGTATCTCCTCGTTTGGCGGAAATCCCGCCCATAATGATGGCGGCCGCGGTGGCGCCGCCCATGATTACCAATAAAACCGCCGTTATCAGCAGCACCTTCGTCTTTTTGCTCATATCCTGTACTCCCTCGCGGCCGATACGGCGGAATGCCATACTTCGAGCCGCTTTCTGCGTTGTTTTTCGTCCATAGAGGGGACCCACTTACACAGCATTCTCCAGTTTTTTTCGATCTCGTCCATCCCTGACCAGTAACCGGAGTACAAACCAGAAAGATAGGCGGCCCCCAGGGCGGTCGTCTCGGAGATCTCGGGAAGCAATACCGGAATTCCCGAGATATCCGCCTGAAACTGCATCAAAAAGGCGTTATCGGTAGCCCCCCCGTCGGCCTTGAGAACCTCGACCGGGCGTCCGTAATCGGCGCGCATCGAGGAAAGAAGATCCTCCGACTGATACGCGACGCTTTCGAGGGCGGCGCGCACGATGTGGGCGCGCGTTACGCCGCGGGTTAGGCCAAGGATGGTACCGCGAGCCACGGGATCCCAGTGCGGGGCGCCCAAGCCTACAAAGGCCGGTACCACCACGGCGCCGTTCGCGTCGGGAACAGACCGCGCGAGCTCCTCCGATTCAGCGGCTGACGAGATCAGCCCGAGCTCGTCACGAAGCCACTGAACGACGGCCCCGGCGATAAAAACTGAGCCCTCAAGGGCATATACCGTCGTAGAGCCGAGCTTCCAGGCAATCGTGGTGATGAGGTTGTTCTTGGACCATACGGGCGAGGTGCCCGTATTCAAAAGCGCGAAACATCCCGTTCCATAGGTGTTCTTCGCCATTCCGGGCGCAAAGCACGCATGACCGAACATGGCTGCCTGCTGGTCGCCGGCGACTCCGGTAACCGGGATTTCCCTGCCGAACACCTCTGCCCTTGTAAGGCCAAAGTCGTCCGAACTCGAAAGGACCTCCGGCAGGGCCTCGCGCGGAACTCCCAGCACGGACAACAGCATCGGATCCCATTGCAGTGTCTGGATATTGAACAACAGGGTTCGTGACGCGTTCGTGACGTCGGTGGCATGCCGACCGGTAAGCTTCCAGATCAGCCAGGAGTCGATCGTGCCAAAGCAAATCTCGCCGGCCTCGGCGAGGGCCTTGAGCCCGGGAACCTCCCGAAGAAGCCAGGAGAGTTTTGTACCTGTAAAATACGGATCGAGCCGCAATCCGGTTCGCGCCCGAATCTCGTCCTCGAGCCCCGAATCCGCAAGCTCCGTGCATATCTCGGTTGAACGCCTGCACTGCCAGACAATCGCACGATAGACTGGCCGGCCCGAAGCGCGATCCCACGCCACGAGCGTTTCGCGCTGATTGGTGATGCCGATGGACACGATATCCCCAGCCGTCAGGCCGCCCGACGCGAGTGCCTCCCGCGCGGCGGATATCTGCGTTTGCCAAATCTCCTCGGGATCGTGCTCGACCCATCCGGGTTCGGGATAGTACTGCGTTATCGGCTTCTGGCAGAGCGACACGATTTTCCCCTCGCGATCGAACACGATCGCCCGGGACGTCGTCGTTCCCTGGTCAAGCGCGAGTATATAACCGCTACTTCCGTTTTTCATATTCCGAAACGAACCACTTGTACACGGCCTCGGCCCTCGTCGTGAACGAGGCCTTCACCTTCGCCTCCATTCCAGGAATGGCGGTAAAAGAAACCCGCGTAAGGTTGTAAATGAGAAGATAGTCACCCATATCGTGTACGACCAGGCTCGTACGTAGCGCCGAGGGATCAATCAGGTCGAAAATGGCGTATGAAAGGGTTTCAAGGTTCCTGGAATAGAAGGCGACGGTGTCCTCGGTTTCGCGGTACTTGTATTCATACAAGTACTCGCCAAACGTCAGGTCCTTTTGAACGGCCAGCAGCGTGAGCCCGTCCGCCGACCCGTCTACGGGATCGTCGACGCGTTTGCGCGTCTTCTCGCCGTCAACGACGTAGGACTTCTCGTACAGGGTCCGCATCTTCTTGCGGCTGGTCGAGTAATACTCGACGCCCTTCAGGCGGGAGAGCGACCGGAGGATCACGGAGATATCCCCGCGCTCGGACCCGCGCTCGCCGACCCTCTGGCCGTTTTTTTTGTAGAGATACAGGGACTCGCTGAAAAACGGAGGTTCCTTCCCTTCCCAGAAGGAAAGGGCCTCTCCGGCAAGCGCCAGCGCCGGCGCAAGCCTTGGAACGGCCCCAGGCTTCCTGTACATGACGCTTTGAACGATGCCCTTGTCAAGAAGCTCGGTTGCGACATCGGCGGGCAACAAGGAAGAAAGCCTGTCAGAGACCTCTTCCGCGCCAAGAACGGCCATGAGAAACGCGAACGCGAACGCAAGGACCGTCCTTTTCATTTACCGCCCCCTGTAAAAAACGCGAACCTGCTTATACAGCCCCTCTCCCTCGCTCTTCGTGTCCACATCGCCGATGTCGTTGAGCGTGGTATGTATCAGCCTGCGCTCGAAGGGATTCATCGGCTCGAGAAGGATGGACCCGCGCGACGTGCGCACGCGGTCTGCGGTGGTATAGGCGAGGCGCACGAGGGACTCCTCGCGGCGTATACGGTAGTTTTCGGAATCGAGGATGACGCGCATATCCTCGTGGCCGAGCCGCCCCGCATAAACGTTCGCGAGCAACTGGAGGGCATCGAGGTTCTTTCCCTTGCGCCCGATCAGTATGGACGAGCTTTTGGAATTGAGGCGGAGCCCGATCTTGCGTTCCTCGCGGCTCATTACCTCGACCGTCACGTCATACCCCATTTTACGGACCATCGACGCCACGAAGTCGATCATGGTCTTTTCGAAATCGTCCTTCGGAAGCGGATCCTGGAACAGCGCCTTTCCTCGGGGAATCCCGCCGTCAAATTCCGGATCAACCCCGGATTCGGCGCGCGGAGCGCGATTCGCGCGGGCGACGGGCTCGTCGGTATGAACGCGTATCTTTACGAAACCCTTCTTGAAAATGCTGTTCCTCTGCGATTCGATTATTTCCACGTCGAACTGGTCTTTTTCCAGGCCCAATTCCGCGGCGGCAAGCTCTATGGCTTCCTTTTCGGTTTTTCCCTCAAACTCATATGTCATTGTCTTGCTCCTGGCAAATAAGAATCATTTTTTTACAAGCTCGAGACCGGCCGGTTTCCGCGATTCCATCATCCGGTTAATGATCACCTGCTGTCCCAGGGTAAGGACGTTGGAGAAGGTCCAGTACAGCAACAATCCCGCCGGCGCGTTATAGAACAGGAAGAAGAACACGAGCGGCATCCCGTACATCATGAACTTCATCGAGCTGTTTTGCTGGTTCGCGGTCGGCGTCTGCGTAACCTTTCCGAAAAGCAGCTGGGAAACAACGTAGATGATGGGAAGGATACGGAGATTGTCCCCGAGAAACGGCAACGAGAACGGAAAGAGCATCACGCTGTCACCGCGCGAAAGATCCGGGATCCATCCGGGGATGAACATCGCCCCGCGAAATTCGAAGTAGTTGTTGAAGAGGTTGTACATCGCGAATATCAGCGGAAACTGGATCAGCAGCGGCAGACAACCCGAAAGGGGGTTATAGCCGGATTCCTTGTAAAACTTAGCGAGTTCCTCGTTCAGTTTTTGCGGATTTCCCCGGTACTTGTCCTGAATCTCCTGCATCTTCGGCGCGTGTTCCTGCATCTTGTGCGTCGCCTCGGAGCTTTTCTTCGTCAGCGGAAAGATGACGATTCGCATGAGGATGGTCATGAGGATGATGGAGACGCCCCAGTTCGGAACGAGTTTGTAAAAGAGCTCCATGAACCACTTCAGAAGCATCTCGAGCGGCGCGAGGATTCCGCTCGATTCCACCATCTCGTTTATGTTCGCGTCGCCGAGCTTGAAGGCGTTATTGCCGACGACATTGTACTTCGCGAGCTGTTTGTCCGTTCTGGGCCCGACGTAAAACCGCCAAACGTCGGTATTCCGGCTCCCCTCGATCGGTTGATGGACAAGAAGCAGTTGGGAGTTTGCCGTACCGTCGGCGGCGAAGGCGGAAGAATAGCTGACACCCTGTATGAAATTCTCGGGGATGGCCACGATGGTGAAATACTTGCCGGCCACGGCCGCCCAGGTAAATTTGTCGGCAACGGCCTTGGACTGGCCCTGATTGACCGTAACCGACTTTTTCTTTCCGTTCAGAAGGTGGAAATACTTTCGGTATTCGTATTTGTCCTGCTTCACGTCCCAGTCGGGACCGAAACGGGGTGACGCCCGCAAGGTATAGGCGGCATCCCCGAAGGCAAGCCCCTGAAGCTCCCTGTCGCCGTCCACGGTTATCTTGAGTTCAAAGAGGTATTCCCCGGGCACGAAACGGTATTGCTTGACAAGGGTAAACCGGGCTTCTGAGCCGTCGGCCTTTTTCACGATCATCGGGCGGAAAAAGCCGATTTCGGTATCGCTTATGCGTTTCACCGAAAAAATCTGGTCAACCGCCGTTCCGTTCACGCTGCCCAGCAAAAGGGAGAACGCGCGATTGCCGTCGGCAGTACCGCCCGCCATCTCGACGGGTTCGCCCTTGTCCAGATGCTCCTTGAGTTTGTAGGAAACGATATCGCCGCCCTTATTCGTGAAGGTAACGCGTACGAGGTCGGTCTCGATCACGAAGGTTTCGGCCGTATCGCTTGCTTCGGCCTCTAACGAGGACGGGCTCGCGGAAACGGCCTCGATTGAAACCGGATCGATGGCTCCCGACGACTGAGCGCCGGCGGCCGTATCCTCGATTTTTACCGCGTCTGCGCGCGAGGCACTTTGCGGTTTTTCAGCGGTGGGGAAAAGTTTCGACTGGAGGGTGAATCCCCCAATGATGACAAGGGTCGAAAGCCCGATAGCCAATACCGTATTTCTGTCCATTCTGTCTGCTCCTCTCGCGAGAAAATTGCGTGCCGTATCAGGCGGAAGACCCGTAACTCGCGCTACGTTGCGCCGAGTGGCAAGTCGTGTCCTGGACTACTTCCCGGGAACCGGGTCGTAGCCGCCTTCGTGGAAAGGATGACAGCGCATGATTCGTCGCGCGGCAAGATACAAACCCTTGAAGGGGCCAAATCTCGCAATCGCTTCATAGGCATACGCGGAGCATGTCGGATAATACCTGCAGGAGGGCGGTAAAAGGGGGGAAATGAACCGTTGATACATGCGGATAGTGCCGCACATCAGTCGTGAAAGAACCTTCATTCATGTCCATCCGACCACAGCCCGGCTTTCCTGAACAGGAATTCAAGCTGACCCTTCCGAACGGAAAAATCATCCTTTCCCGGAAAAACCAAAACCGTGAAGTCATAGCCTGCCGCGAGATGCCACTTCAAAAGTCTATACGACTCCCGACTCAACCGCCGGGAACGATTTCGCTCAACAGCCGTCCCGTAGCCTCGCGGAAAGGTGAATACGACCCTATTCCGCTCCATCCCGTTAGACAGGACAAACAACTTTGCCCCGTCACACTGGTATTTTTTTCCTTTCCGGAAAACAACCTGGATACTGGCGGCCCGGCTAAGCCGTTCCGCCTTCGAAAACTTCGAGCGTGTCACGGCTCCCTGTGGATCAGTAGGGCTTCTTTTCGTCGGAAATGGTAAGCTTGTAGCGTCCCTTGGCGCGACGGCGCTTCAAGACCAAACGTCCCCCTCGGGTAGCCATTCTGGCCCGAAAGCCGAATTTGCGGGTGCGCTTGACCTTGCTGGGCTGGTATGTCCGTTTCATGGATCGTAGACTCCTTTATTTGCAAGAACGGAAACTTTGTGGCCCCCGTTCATAAGATCTGCATCTATCGCGTACAATAGGCATCGCAGTATACATGACAGCCCCCGGGAGGTCAAGAAGTCGTCGTCTACCTGGCGGAGGGCTTTCCCTTGCGAATACTCTCTTTAAGCCGGGAAAGAACCTCCTGCAAGGGACTGTCCAACGTCGCATCGACGGGCGTGTGCCCAGGCGAGGCGTCTTCCTCGCCGGACACGGAGGTCTCCCTGTCGGGTTCCCCGCCCTTCGCGCGGGGAACCCCGGCGCCGACTGCCGCCTCCTGCCTGTGGTATGGCGCGCCGTTTTCGGGGCGGACCCGGACGACCATGGACTTGATGCCGAGAGCGGGAAAAACGCGCGACAGGTCCGAAACGACGCGCTTTTTGATGAACGACAACTGCTGGCTCCATCCCGGGTGATCGACCTCGACAACGACGACGCCGCGATCGACATCGACCACGCGGCTGTGCGCCGCGAGTTTTTCGCCGACCAGAGATCGCCAGTTGCCGAAAAACTCGTTTGCCTCGCGCATGCGGTTTCCGTCCAGCGTGGAAAACAGGGAGGTAACGATATCGGCCGCCCTTTTTACGTCCTTACTCATGCCATCCGCCCCCTTCGACGTGATACACCCTGGTCGTGGTTCGCCGGTAGCGCTCGTACGGTTCGCCGGGCATGAACGTGCAGAACAGCTGGTCGTACGAGGGAAGGAGAGCCGTGAACCGCTGTCTCTTTTCCGGATCGAGTTCGAGCAATACGTCATCCATCAGGAGGACCGGCAATCTTCCGGTAACGTCGGTATAAAACACGGCTTGCGCGGTACGGAGCAACAGCGACAGCAACCTTCTTTGTCCCGTCGAGGCGTTTGGGATAAACGCAGCGCCGTTACGGACAAACCGAATCCTGTCCCGGTGGGGTCCTGACATGCTCGTTCCCGTCGACTCGTCAAGCGCGCGCTTTCCAACGATCTCCGTCATTATCTCGTCCAAGGTCGCCCCTTTCCAGGACGGCGAGTATTCGAGCGTGACTCCGTCGATTCCCGCGACTTCCTCGTACAAGCGGGCAAAGACGCCGTTAAAATCGCGAATGGTCTTTCGCCTGCGCCGGGTTACCTCGGCCCCCGCCTCGGCGAGTTGCGCGTCGACCACGTCGAGCACGTCCGTTTTCCTTTCTTTGAGCAGGTTGTTACGCGTCTTGAGTATTTTCTTGTAAGCCCGGAAAACGTCGATGTAGGATCCGTCGTACATCGACAGGGACTGGTCAATGAAAAACCTCCGGCGCTCGGGGGCCCCGACTGCGAAATCAAGGTCGTCATGGCTGAAAAGCACGCAGGGTATCGTGTCAACAAGCTCCTTGCGATCGGCGATGACCTTGGCGTTTTTTTCGATTCTCTTGCGTCCGTCCTTCAGTGTGACGGAGATGGTGTTGGTCCGTTCGTTCTGGTCCCTGAAGATCGCGCGGACGGAGAAATCCTTCATTCCGTTGGTGGCTATCTCGGAGTCGTTTCTCGTCCGAAACGAAGAGCCGTACGCCGAGAGGTACAGCGTCTCGAGGATGTTGCTCTTGCCTTGCCCGTTTTCGCCAATAAAATAGACCTCCTTCGAAAGGAGGTCTATCGTTTTGTTCTCAAGATTCCGGACGTTCGCGAATGAAACGGATAAAAACGGCACGTAGGGAACCGCGTGTTATTCCATCTGCATGGGCATGATGATGTGAAAGAAATCCTTGCCGGGTTCCGACCTGACGGTGACCGCCTTCATGGCCTCGGTAAACTCGAACTTGACGCGCTCGGAGCCGATAACCTTTATCGGCTCTTCGACATACAGGTAGTTCAAGGCTATCGTGATCTCTTCACCGTCGTATTTGCACGGTATCTCTTCTTTGGCCGTTCCGATCTCCGTTTCCTGGGAACTGATGGTCAGCGTTCCCGGAGCGACCGTCAGGTATACCCTGCGCGATTTCTGTTCGACCAGCAGGGCAACGCGCTTCAATGCTTCCATGATGTCCTTGGTATCTACCTCGAAGGATGCGGACTGGCTTTCGGGGATTACCCTCGAATAGTTGGGGAACTGACCCTCGATCAGCACAGAGGAAAATTCGTAGTTCGCGAAACGGAAGAATATGTTTTTCTCCCCTACCGCGATGGACAGGGGGCCCTCGTCGGTCGCGCGCTTGTTGATGATCGTGAGTATTTTCGGCGGTACTATCACGCCCTTGAATTCGGGGATTGCTATGCCGAACTCCTTCGCTATGAAGGCCAATCGGCGACCGTCCGTGGCTACAAGCTGGATTTTGTCATTGACCCGCTCCATATAGACGCCATTCATGAAATACCGTGTTTCGTCGGCGGATACCGAGAAAACGGTCTGATTGATCATCTCTTTGAATTCTTTAACGGGTATCTCAAAAAACTGAAGATTGTTGGGAGAGGTAAATTCCGGATACTTGTCGCTGGTAATGCTCTTAAGCTGGAATCTCGCTTTTTTCGTGGCGGAACGAATGGTTATCCGGATGTCTTTTTGTTCGAACTCTATTTCGCCCTGGGGCAGGGAGGAGATGATGCTCATGAATTTGTCGCAAAAAACGGTAGTTGAGCCTTCTTCGCTTACGTCGACGGGGATCTTTGTTTCAAAGTTCACCTTGATGTCGGTAGCCTTGATGGTAAGCGTTCCGGCAGAGGCCTCGAGAAGGACATTCGAGAGAATGGAAATTGCATTTTTAGTTGCGATTATCTCTTGGGCAATTGAAATTTCCTTCAGAAGCGCGTCTCGGTCAAAACTAAACTTCATATATCCTCCGGTTCTCTATTATAAGTATATATATAATATAATAGTAGTAGCAATAATAGGGCCTGTTGAAACCTTAATAACCGCCTTTATTCTTTACAAGACAAAGAATAAAGGCCTATCCAAACACGTATGCGTGGCATACAGCGTTTTCCACTAATCCACAGGGAGTCAAACTCTCCACGGGATATCCACAGCATTGTAGCATACATTGAACAGGAAAAAAACGGCATAAGCCGCTCTTTATCAGCTGTTATAGTCCTTGATCATCTTCATGAGTTTTTGAATGGTCGAATCAAGAGAGGGTTCGGCCTTGAGGCGCTCGTCGATTTTTTGGCACCCATGCATGACCGTCGTGTGATCCCTTCCGCCGAATTCCATCCCGAGTTCCGTCGTGGAATACTCGGTAATCTCCCTGGCGATGAACATCGCAAGCTGCCTGGGAAAGGATATGGCCTTGGTCCGTTTTTTGCCCTTCAGGTCCGTATACGAAAGCGAGAAATACTCCGCCACAACCTTCTGGATGGTTTCGATCGTTACGTTATTCTGCTTCGGGGAGCCGAAATTGTCGCGAAGCTGCTGTTGCGCTATCTCCAGCGTTACCGGCTTTTTGGTCAGTTCGGCGTAGGCAATGAGCTTGGTCAACGAGGCCTCGAGATCCCGTACGTTCGATGATATATTTCGCGCCACGAGATTGATCACGTCCGGCGGGATGCTGACCCCCCTTGCCTCCACTTTTTTGGCCAATATAGCGCAACGCGTTTCATAGCTCGGGGGCTGAAGGTCGACGTTAAGCCCGCGCTCGAAGCGGGATCGCAGGCGTTCCGAAAGGTTCTTCAGCTCGGATACGGGCCGATCGCAGGTGAAGATGATCTGCTTGTTCGCGTCATAGAGGGCGTTGAACGTATGGAACAGCTCTTCCTGCGTTTCGTTTTTTTTCTGAAGGAAGTGGATGTCGTCAATTAGCAGCATATCGGCGTTTCTGTACTTGTTTTTGAAACCCTGCGTGGCGGAGTTTTTTATGGCTTCGACGAATTCGTTCGTGAAGTTTTCCGCCGTGATATAGATGATTTTACAGCCTTTTTCCTGCCAGGCCAGGTTGCCGATCGCCTGCATCAGGTGGGTCTTTCCGAGACCAACGCCGCCGTAAATGAGGCAGGGGTTATAGGCCGTGCCCGGATTTTTGGCTATGGCTATGGCCGCGTTCGCCGCGAAAAAGTTGTTCTCTCCGATAACGAAGTTTTCGAATATGTAATCCTTGCGGAGTTGGACGTGCCCGTCCCGGGGCCGGGGGTGATCGGCCTTGGCAAGATGTTCCGAGACGGCATGGGGGCCGGCTGGGGCTCCCTTTCCCTCCGATTCCCTTCCGTGCGCCGTCCTTTTCGAGGCGGGGACGGATCCGGATACGGCCTGGTGCGAATCGTCCTTGGCTCTCTGCTTGACTTCAAGGGCAACCTGGATGTGCTGCCCCGACAATTCATAAAGCTTGTTCTCTATCCGCGCCTGATAGCGCTGTTTTACCTGATCCCGGTAGAAGGCCGAGGGAACGGATATAACGATGGCCTGCTCCCCTGACGACTCGTACGCCATGTTGAACCACATGGCGTATTCCTGCTCGGAGAGCTCTGATTTTAGTTGATTGAGCGTTTCTTTCCAAAAGACATCATAATCCCACGTACCCATAGAGGGCCATTATACCCCTTCTTTACTTTTTTTGACAATGACGGTACTATGGCTGATACACGTTTCTACTATATAAGGATACTAAATGAGTTCTGCTACCTACTCAGCCAATAATATAACGGTATTAAAGGGCCTTGAGGCCGTACGGAAACGCCCGGGCATGTATATCGGTTCGACCGGTCCCGACGGCCTCCATCATCTCGTGTACGAAGTCGTCGACAACTGCATCGACGAGGCCATGGCGGGTCATTGCGACCGTATCCTGGTCGTTCTCGAAAAAAACGACGTCGTGCGCGTCGAGGACAACGGGCGCGGAATTCCCGTCGATATCCATCCCGGGGAGGGTGTCAGCGCCCTCGAGCTCGTACTGACCCGGCTTCACGCGGGCGGAAAGTTCGACAAGGGTTCGTACAAGGTTTCCGGCGGACTCCACGGCGTCGGCGTTTCCGTCGTTAACGCCCTTTCCACCTGGATGGAGGCCTTCGTGGCCCGGGACGGCTACGACCACGTTCAGCGGTTCGAGACGGGCAACCCGGGCGAGCCGATCAAGCGGCTGGGAGAAACCGACAGGCGCGGAACGACGATTCGCTGGCTGGCCGATCCGACGATCTTCACGGAAACCACGACGTACAACTTCGATGTCTTGGCGACCAGGCTGCGCGAGCTCGCCTTTCTGAATTCCGGCATCACGATCGTGTTGCGCGACGAGCGGCTGTCCGCACCGAAGGAGATCGAATTCCGCTTCGAGGGCGGAATTCGAGAGTTTGTGGCGTACCTGAACGAAAACAAGACGGTACTCCATCCGGAGCCCATATACATAACCGGCGAGCGGGACGACGTGCTGGTGGAGGTTTCCCTCCAGTACAACGATTCCTTCAGCGAGATCATGTTCAGCTTCGTCAACGACATCAATACCCGCGAGGGCGGTACGCACCTTGTCGGGTTCAAGTCGGCGCTTACGAAGGTTCTGAACGAATTTCTCAAGAATTCCAAACTTTCCAAGAAAATGGAAGAAACCCTCTCGGGAGACGACGTTCGCGAGGGGTTGACCGCCGTTCTCTCCGTGAAGGTTCCCGAACCCCAATTCGAGGGACAGACAAAGACGAAACTCGGAAACTCGGAGGTCAAGGGCATCGTCGAGACCTTCGTCAACGATCAATTGACCCTCTATCTTGAACAAAACCCCGAGGTGATCAACCAGATACTTGAAAAGAGCGTTCTGGCCGCGAAGGCGCGAATCGCCGCCCGCCAGGCCCGAGACGCCACCCGCCGGAAAAACGCGATGGATTCCTCCGGGCTTCCCGGCAAACTCGCCGACTGCTCCGAGAAGGATCCTTCCAAGTGCGAGATATACATCGTCGAGGGAGACTCGGCCGGCGGTTCGGCAAAGATGGGCCGCAACAGGAAGTTCCAGGCGATCCTCTCGATGTGGGGAAAGATGCTCAACGTCGAGAAGACCCGGCTCGACAAGGTTATCGGGAACGACAAGCTCCAGCCGATCATCGCGAGCCTGGGCGCCGGGATCGCCGACACCTTCAACTGCGCAAAACTGCGCTATCACAAGATCATCATCATGGCGGACGCCGACGTCGACGGCGCGCACATCCGGACCCTGCTTTTGACGTTCTTTTACCGCTACATGACCGACATCATCAAGGACGGGTACGTCTATATCGCCATGCCGCCCTTGTACAAGATCTCGTACGATAAAAAGGTCTTTTACGCCTATGACGACGCCGAAAAGGACCGGATCATGTCCACGATCGACCGTGACCCGGAGAAGGTCAACATACAGCGATACAAGGGCCTCGGAGAGATGAACCCCGAACAGCTGTGGGAAACGACCATGGACCCGGAACGGCGGAAGATGATGCGCGTCAGGCTGGACGACGCCGTAGAGGCGGACCGTACCTTCACGACCCTGATGGGCGAGCAGGTCGAGCCGAGGCGCAAGTTCATCGAGGACAACGCCGTCTACGTTTCCAACCTTGACGTGTAATGGAGAAGCATTGCGATGAGTGAACACGAAGAAACGTTTCCGACGGGAACGCTGATTCCCATTTCGATAGAACAGGAAGTCAAGACCGCCTATCTCAATTACGCGATGTCGGTCATCGTGAGCCGGGCCCTTCCGGACGTTCGGGACGGATTGAAACCGGTCCACCGGCGGATCCTCTATTCCATGGAAGAGCTCGGAATCCGTTCCAACACGCCGTTCAAGAAATGCGGACGCATCGTCGGTGACGTTCTCGGTAAGTACCACCCGCACGGGGACCAGTCGATCTACGACGCCCTCGTCCGGCTCGCGCAGGACTTTTCCCTGCGATACCCGGTAATACAGGGACAGGGGAATTTCGGCTCGGTCGACGGCGACCCGCCCGCCGCGATGCGCTATACCGAAAGCCGGCTTACCAAAATCGCCGAGTCCATGATCGAGGACATCAAGAAGGAAACGGTAGATTTCGGGCCGAACTACGACGACTCCCTCAAGGAGCCGCGCGTCCTGCCTTCCGCCTTTCCGTTCCTCCTTGCGAACGGGGCTTCGGGCATCGCGGTCGGCATGGCCACGAACATGCCCCCGCACAACCTTAACGAGATCTCGGCCGCCATCGCGCAGTACATCGACAACCCCGAATGCACAATCGAGGACCTGATGAAGCACATCAAGGGCCCCGATTTCCCGACGGGGGGGATAATCTTCGGCAAGAAGGGCATCCGCATGGCCTTCAAGACCGGCCGGGGAAAGATCATCGTCCGCGGCCGGTTTACCCTCGAGGTCGACAAAAAAGGAAAGGAAACGATCATCTTTTCCGAGATCCCGTACGCAGTCAACAAGGCCGTCCTTATCTCCCGAATCGCCGAACTTGTACGAGACAAGGTGATCGACGGGATCTCCGAGATACGCGACGAGTCCGATCGCGAGGGCATGCGCATCGTCATCGAGCTCAAGCGCGGCGCCATCGCCAAGATCGTGCTGAACCAGCTTTTCTCGCGTACCGCCCTGCAATCCTCTTTTGGCGTCATCAACCTCGCCCTTGTGAAGGGCCGCCCCGAGACCCTGACGCTCAAGCAGATGATCCAGCACTTCGTCGAGCATCGCGTCGAGGTCGTTACGCGGCGCACCGTCTTTGACCTCCGGAAGGCGGAGGAGCGGGCCCACATCTTGCGCGGCCTCGTGATCGCCCTCCAGAACATCGACGAGGTTATCGCGATCATAAAAAAGGCGAGGAACATCGACGCCGCGAAGGCGGCCCTTATCGCCCGCTTCGAGTTCTCCGACGCCCAGGCCCAGGCCATCGTCGACATGCGGCTCGGGCGCCTTACCAGCCTCGAGACCGAGAAGATCCTGCAGGAATTGGCCGAGATCGAGGCGATGATCGCCTATTACAAGGACTTGCTCGCGAACCCGCCGAAGATCCTTGCGCTCATCAAGACCGAGACGGAGGAGCTGACCGCCAAGTTCGGCGACAAGCGCCGGACCGATATCGTGTCCGACGAGGTCGAGGAAATCAACATCGAGGATCTTATCCAGAAAGAGGAGATGGTTATCCTCATCTCGAGCCTCGGGTATATCAAGAGAATTCCCGCGTCCGCCTACAAAAGCCAGAACCGGGGAGGGAAGGGATCGAACAGCGCAAAGTTAGTCGAAGATGACTTTGTGAACCAGATCTTTACCGCCTCTACCCATGACAACGTCGTTTTCATTACGAGCGTCGGAAAGGCCTATTGGCTGAAAGTGCACGAAATCCCCGAGTCCAACCGGACCAGCAGGGGAACGCACATCAAGTCGCTTCTTTCCGTTACCTCGGACGAGGAGATCACGACGGTCGTCGCCCTCAAGGATTTCAGCGACACCGAGTACCTGCTCATGTCGACCGCGGCGGGCGTCGTCAAGAAAGTCAAGACGAGCGACTTCCAGAACGCCAAGACGCGGGGCATTATCGCGATCAAGCTTGACGAGGGCGACCGGCTGATCAGCGGGATACTCACGTCGGGGAAAAACGAACTCATGCTCATTACTCGCCGCGGTCAGGCGCTCCGGATGAGCGAGACCGACATACGACCGCTGGGCAGGGCCTCGCGCGGCGTGACCGGCATCAAGCTTTCGAGCGATGACGAGCTTGCCGGGGCGCTTCGCGTCGACGACACGGCGCGGATGCTCATAATGACCGAATGCGGTTACGGCAAGCGTGTGGACTTCTCCGAGTTTACCCCGCACGGCCGGGCAACCGGCGGACAGAAGATATACACCATCTCCGAAAAAACGGGCGAGATCGTCGGGTTGATCGCCGTGTGCGACAACGACGAGGTCGTGTGCATCACGAGCCAGGGCAAGACCCTCCGCGTCAAGGCGAACGGCATCTCGGTGATGGGACGGGCCGCGCAGGGTGTCAGGATTCTGAACATCGAACGGCCGGACATCCTTATCGGCCTTGATACGGTTGCCCAGGAAGACGAGCTTCCGGCCCGCGTGGAGGCCTCATCGGTTAGCGAGATATCCATCGCGGGAGAGCTCGATCTGGACGGTTCGGACGACGTTCGCGAGGACGAGGATCTGCCGGGGCAGGAAGATCCCGACGATCAGGAGTAGGACGGGGATAAACGGTTGAAAGGACCGTTTACATAAAGGGGAACCGGCTGTGGCAGTCAAGGATGCTTGATTGCCGCAGCCGGTTTTTTTTGTTCGATGGCACGCACCACCCAGGCCATCAAGATTGACGAATGCGTAACTGTAACTATATTATAATCAAAACGGAGTCAAAATGGTTAATCTGACCGTACGGAATATCCCTCATGCACTGCTGGAGCGTGTTCGCGTTTTTGCCCGAGGCGAGCGACGAAGCGTGAACAGCGAACTTCTCGTTCTTCTGGAAGAGGGGGTACAGCGCCGGCTTGAAGGACACGCACGGAATGACCAGGGTTCTCCGCCCATGCGCGCTCGTTCTCGTGTGTGGAGCGAACTTTGCGGAAAATGGCACGGAGAGGCCGCTAGCGCGAGCGTCCTTACTGACGAGATATTCTTGCTTCGGCCCGGTACCGGACCGGTTGTGGATGGCGGGCTCGGGCACCAGACGGAAGGGGGATCACGGACATGATCCTCCTCGATACCGATGTTTGTCTGGCTTTGCTGGCCGGGAACAAAAAAATTCTCGAACTCTACGGGGATGCGACGGAGGAGATTGGTATACCAGCGCCCTGTGTTCAAGAGCTGTTCTTTGCCGCCGGAAAATCTGAGGATCCCGATCGGAATTCCGAGCTGATTGAGACCCTGCTGCTCACCGTGACGATAGTACA
This sequence comes from Spirochaetales bacterium Spiro_10, assembly GCA_001604405.1. Classification (GTDB taxonomy): domain Bacteria; phylum Spirochaetota; class Spirochaetia; order Treponematales; family Treponemataceae; genus Teretinema. The sequence goes on along the minus strand of LVBL01000045.1, from coordinate 64,496 downwards.
TCCGGATATCCAGGTCTTGCGCTACGCATCAGAGATACAACGGAAATACACACAAGAACGACGGCCCTGCTCTTATATCGATCTTCTGTTATATAGCATGTCGAAGGTTCTCGGGGCTCGGCTGGTAACAGCCCATGGCAAGCGGTATATGTTTCACGTGAAACAATAGATACCACCGCATGGGGGAATGCGGTCCATCAGGCGGCAGTCGGGGTCTCCCCCGGCTGCCTTTTTTGTTTCACGTGAAACAAGACGTCTCTGTGGGCGCCATGCTGCCAGGCAAGGGGTGTGTCCCTATTCCCCGGTGGGTGTAATCCGATTCTTTTTTCTTTTTGAAAGAAGGTGCTTTGACTCGAGGCGCCGTTTTATAGCTGCCTTGCCGGGCTTGGTCGGGACTCTTTTACGTCGTGGCCGCGCGGCAGCTGTGATGAGCCCCTCAATACGGAGCAATACAATCTCCCGGTTACGAAGCTGTGACCGGTCTTCGTCCGCCTGAAGAACGAGCAACCCTTCTGTGGTACAACGGGATGCAAGGGCCTCACGTACGCGGACGCGCTCCTCGGGTGTTAATCCCTGAAGCAGATCAAGGTTTACGGTTGCGGTAACCTTGGAATTGACCTTGTTGACATTCTGACCCCCGGGGCCACCCGAACGGGAGAACGTAAGGGAAACGGTATTCTCAAGTGACTGGCGGAGTTCTTCACGATTCATAATCGAAGTGTGCATGAGCTCTTGTCGCTGGTCAATAAGCACGAGTTTTTTTGTTGCCCCGAAGTTAGCCATATATTACATTTCATGTTTGAACGGGGTAGTTTATGTATCCCCGGTTATGGAGGAATTACTATGAGTACGTTAGCTACGGCCCTTGAAAAACGAAGAAGTATTTATGCCCTTGGAAAGAACAAGGTAATCCCGGAACAACGGGTTCGCGAGATAGTGGAACATGCCGTCAAGCATGTTCCGTCGCCGTTCAATTCACAGAGCGCCCGCGTTGTGATCCTGTTCGGATCCGAGAGCACGCGGTTCTGGGGTCTGGTGCGGGATTCCCTGAAACCGCTTGTTCCCCCGGAGGCCTTCGGTAAAACCGATGAAAAGATCAAGGCGTTCGACGGGGGGTACGGGACCGTGTTGTTTTTTGAGGATCAGTCTGTCGTGCGGGGATTGCAGGCTCGGTTCCCGCTCTATGCGGACAACTTCCCTGTATGGTCGCTACAGTCAAACGGAATGCTTGAATTCGCCGTTTGGACCGCTCTGGCGGAGGAGGGTGCAGGCGCATCCCTGCAACACTATAATCCGCTGGTAGACGAGGCCGTTCGATCCGCTTGGGGTGTCCCGGCGGACTGGAAGCTTCTGGCGGAGATGCCCTTCGGTTCCGTCGAGGCCGCACCGGGCGAAAAGGAATTCCTTCCCCTGAAGGAGAGGGTCCTGGCGTATGGAGACGGAAAGGCATAAAAATCGGGCTTGACACGGGAGTAAGCGCGGGGGTAGTCTTTGTCATACATCGAATGCAACCCTAACCATAAGGAGGAGCGGACATGAATCAGTTTGACGTGTGTATAGCAAGCACTATCGCAAACCGCAGCGACGACTGCAGCGTTTGCGCATACGCGCGCCCTGGCGCTATTCCTGTCCGTTTCCGCGAGGCCCGAATGTAACGGGTTACTTCGCAGAAGGAAGGGATCGGCGCCGAAAGTGGCCCGATCCTTTTTTTTTGGCTTGAACGCGTTTCACCCCGACGCGACCGAGCTGATGCGGGATTCGGACCATACCGCATCAGCAGAATCTTCCGGGAGGAAGACCGTGTCGCACACAATAAAACCGTACGTAATAACAAAAGAATCATGGGCCCCCTGGGCGCGAACCAAAATCCTGTTCGAAGCCCTGGGCGGACGCAGACTCGCGTATCTGGCGGGAATCCTCTCGTTGGCCTTTGAGGCCTTCTTCACGTTTACCTCGCCCGTTATCGTAAAACTGACCATCGACAGCGTCATTGGCGAGGCCCCTCCTGTCGTACCGTATTTCCTTCGGCCTGTTCTTGGTTTCTGGCCCGAACGCGCGTGGCTCCGTGACCGGCTGTGGGTAGTCGGCCTGCTGTTCGTGTCATGCATCGTCTTTCAGTCGGTCTTCGGCTTTTTGGCGAGTTACTCCGCGAACGTATCGGCCGAACACGCGGCCAAACGGATGAGGGACAGGCTGTATGCCCATGTGCAGGAGCTTCCCTTTGAAACCCTGCTTCGGGCGCAATCCGGCGACTGGCTTCAGCGCTGTACCTCGGACGTCGATACGACAAGGCGGTTTTTATGCGTGGAGCTAATGGAGATATTCAGAACCGCCTTTTTGGTGAGCGTTGCCTATCCCGTCATGTTCTCCCTGAGTCCCCGTCTGACGTTTTGGGGCAGTCTCGTCGTTCCGCTAATCGTTTTATTCTCGGTCGGATTTCACCGAATCGTCGAGCGGGTCTTTCTTGGTGTGGACGAACGGGAAGGCGTGCTTTCGGGAATCATTCAGGAAAACGTCATGGGCGTTCGCGTGGTTCGGGCCTTCGCCCGACAGGAGCACGAAACGGGCAGGTTCTCCGTCGCCAACGACCGGTTCCGGGACCAGCTGTTTCGCCTCATCGCCTGGCTGGCGGTGTTTTGGGGCGTCTCGAGTTTCCTGGGCATCGTTCAGATCGCCATTGTGCTCGGCGCGGGCCTGTCCATGATGGCGACGGGAGCCGTAAGCCTCGGTCTTCTCGTCATGTTCCTGACGTACGAGCATCAGACGCTGTGGCCCATCAGGCAATTCGGACGCGTTCTCGCTGACGCGGGCAAGACGAAGGTCGCGCTCGGGAGGATCGCCGAGCTTTTCAGCCTTGAGCGGGAGCCGGGTCTTGACGGGGACGCGGGCCCCGCCGACCCGGACGATTGGGAGCCGGGGACGATCGAGTTCGACCGGGTATCCTTCACGTATCCCGACGGAACCGCCGTGCTCAGGGACGTGTCCTTCAGCGTACAGGCCGGCGAGCGTCTCGCGATTCTCGGTCCGACCGGCAGCGGGAAGACCACCCTCGTGCATCTTCTGCTGCGCTTCTACGAGCCGGACTCCGGCACCATCAGGATAGGAGGTCGCGACATCAGGGACATCCCGAAGCGGCGCCTCCGGCGGACCGTCGCGCTCGTCATGCAGGAGGGCTTTCTCTACGGGAAGACGATTCGCGAGAACATACGGATGGGCCGCTTTTCCGCGGGCGACGGAGACATGGAGGAGGCAGCGCGTACCGCCGCGCTCCATGAGGTGATCGAGGGCTTCCCCTCAGGCTACGATACGATGGTGGGGGAACGCGGCGTTACCCTGTCGGGCGGCCAGCGCCAGCGGCTTACGCTCGCGCGCGCCCTCGTGCGGCGGTCGCCCATTCTGGTGCTGGACGACAGCCTCAGCGCCGTTGACACGGAAACCGACAGCGCGATTCGCGAGGCGATAGAGCGGGACGGCGCGGGCACGATGATACTCATAGCGCACCGCCTGACGACGCTTGCGTCGGCGGACCGGATTCTCGTACTGGAGGACGGGCGCGTCACGGCCCTTGGAACGCATTCCGAGCTTCTCGCGCGCGAGGGGTTATACAGGAGGCTCGCCGCCCTGCAGCAGGCGGTGGTCGGCGAAGCCGAAGAGAGGAACGAGTAATGTCAGACATGAAACAGTTTGCCGAGAAGGAATACTCCTCCCGGTTCGATTTTGGGGTTTGGAAGAAGATTCTGGGATTCTCCCGCGCCCTCTTTCCCGTCATGGGTCTTCTAGCGCTCTTCATGACCATGGTCGCCCTCGTTGACGGGATCTTTCCCCAGATGACCAGATACGCGGTTGACGTGATCGTTCCGGCGCTGGGAAGCGAGGACTCGGCGGGGAGGATCCGCGGCTTTCTCGCCGTGTTCGGCATCCTTGCCCTCGTGCAGGCCGCGAACGTCTTCGTCTTCATTTGCATCGCCGGCATGATCGAGGTACGCGTCTGTCACACGCTTCGGGCCCGGGCCTTCGCGCAATTGCAGGATTTGAGCTTTTCCTACTACGACCGGACCCCCGCGGGGTGGATCATGGCGCGGATGACCTCCGACGCGCAACGCCTCGGGGATACCGTCGCCTGGGGTCTCGTGGACCTTGTGTGGGGCTCGATCATGATGACGGTGATAGTCGCCTTCATGTTCGTGATGAACTGGCGGCTCGCTCTCGTCACGCTCGTATTCGTCCCGTTGTTGCTGTTCGCGACGTTCTGGTTTCAGCGGCGCATCCTCCGCGCGCAGCGGAAGGCGCGTCGCGCGAATTCCCATCTTTCGGGGCTGTTCAACGAGGGCCTGCAGGGAGCGAGGACTTCCAAGTCCCTCGTGCTCGAGGCGCACAACGGAAGCGAGTTTTCGGCGCAGAGTCTCGCGCTGAAGGGTTTTTCCCTCAGGGCGGCACGTCTTTCCGCGCTCTTCATGCCGGTGGTCATCTTTCTCGCGGCGACCGGCGCAGCGATTGCCCTCAGCTCGGGCGGCACGCTCGTCATCGGGGGCGTCGTGAGCTTCGGAACGCTCGTCGCGTTCGTGAATTACGCCATGATGTTTTTCGATCCCGCCCGCGAGGTTGCCCGCGTGCTGTCGGAGTTTCAGGCGGCCCAGGCGAGCGCGGAGCGGCTTTTGGGGCTTATCGAGACGGAGCCCGAGATCGTAGACCGCGGGGACGCCGTAGACACGGGGGATATCAGGGGCGATCTGGAGCTTTCGAAGGTGAGCTTCCAGTACGGCGACGGTCAATGGATATTCAGGGATTTTTCCCTTTCGGTTCCCGCCGGACAGACGCTAGCCATCGTCGGCGAGACGGGCAGCGGCAAATCGACCCTCGTCAACCTTCTGTGCCGGTTTTACGAGCCGGTCGAGGGCGAGGTGAGAATTGACGGCACCGATTACCGCACGCGCACGAGACACTGGCTTCACAGCCGTCTCGGATACGTATTGCAGACGCCCTTTCTCTTCTCGGGCACGGTACGGGAGAACATCCGCTACGGGCGGCTTGACGCCTCCGACGGGGAGGTCGAAAACGCCGCGCGCGAGGCCAACGCGCTCGGGTTTATCGAGCGGCTCGAGCAGGGCTTCGAAACGCCGGTCGGCGAGGGCGGCGCCCTGCTTTCCACGGGCCAGCGCCAGCTTATCAGCCTGGCGCGCGCCCTGGTGGCGAATCCGCGGATCATGGTTCTTGACGAGGCCACGAGCTCGGTGGACACGGAGACGGAGGTGCTTATACAGGGCGCGATCGACCGGCTTCTGAAGGACAGAACGAGTCTGGTGATCGCCCACCGGCTTTCCACGATTCGGAACGCGGACCGTATCGTCGTTCTGGAGAACGGGACGATACTTGAAGACGGCGACCATGACAGCCTGATGGCCCTGCGGGGCCACTATTGGAGGCTGTATACCCGGCAGTATATCGACGAGTCCGCGCTTGCGGAGGCAGTCAGCGGGGAGGCGGCCGTGTGAGAGCCCGCGCGGCGCCTTACCCGAGCGCCACGTCGAGTATCATCATCGCGGTAAAGCCGAGTATGGCGCCGACCGTGGCGAGGTCGGTGCTTTCGTGGTCGCCTTCCTGCGCCGTGGGGATCAGCTCCTCGACGACGACGTAGATCATGGCCCCCGCGGCGAAGGCCAGGGCGTAGGGAAGCACTGGCCGAACGAGCGTGACGAGCAGGGCACCCAGAACGCCCGCGACCGGCTCGACGATGCCCGAGGCCTGCCCGTAGAAGAACGCCTTCGTGCGGCTCAGGCCCTCGCGCCTGAGGGGAATGGAGACGGCCGCCCCCTCGGGGAAGTTCTGGATGCCGATACCGAGGGCAACCGCGATGGCGGGCAAGAGGGCTTCCGGCCCGAAGGCCCCCGAGAGGGCCCCGAACGCCACGCCGACCGCGAGCCCTTCCGGGATGTTGTGAAGCGTAATCGAGAAGACGAGCAGGATGCTTCGCCTGAGGTGGGTGTGAATACCCTCGCTTTCCCCGTCATGCGCGCTGAAGTGCACGTGAGGCAAGAGACGGTCCGCGAGCCACAGGAAGGCGGCGCCGCCCGCGAAGCCCGTCGCGGCGACGAACCAGGCGGGGAAGGGACTTTCCTCGGCAAGTTCGATGGCCGGCGCGAGCAGGGACCAAAAGCTGGCCGCGACCATGACTCCGGAGGCGAACCCGAGCATCATGTTGAGGACGCGCAGGTTGATCGACTTGAAAAAGAATACGAGGGACGCGCCAAGGGCCGTCATGCCCCAGGTAAACAGGGTGGCGAAAAGCGCGAGAAGGACCGGATTCATCGTCAATAGTGCGTTCATCTGTGGCTCCCTGTTCGTTAGTATACCGGAGTGGACTGGAATTAGGTAGTCTTTATCACGACGAACCGGGCGCCCTTGAGAATGGCGTTTCTTTCTGCTACCATACCCCGAGCACGATAAAGCGAGGGGTATGAGTATGCATGTGGTGTGCCTTGATCTTGAGGGCGTCCTGGTTCCCGAAATTTGGATCGAATTTTCGGCGGCTACGGGGATACCGGAACTGAAGATCACCACGCGGGACGAGCCCGATTACGACAAGCTCATGAAGTACCGGCTGAGCATACTGAGGGATCGGGGTCTCAGGCTGGCCGACATCCAGCGCGTCATCGGCGCGATGGATCCGCTACCCGGCGCGAAGGCCTTTCTCGATTCTGCCCGGGCGGTTGCCCAGGTTATCATACTCTCGGATACCTTCACCCAGTTTGCCATGCCGCTCATGGCCAAGCTCGGGTATCCGACCCTCTTCTGCAACGAGCTTGTCGTCGACGCGGACGGGACCGTAAGCTCGTACGCGCTCAGGCAGCAGGACGGGAAACGGAAGGCAGTCGAGGCGCTCAAGTCGATCAGCATGAGCGTCATGGCCGCCGGCGACTCGTACAACGACCTGTCCATGATACGCGCCGCCGATACGGGCGCCCTGTTCCGCGCGCCCGAGGCTATCAGGGCGGCAAACGCCGACCTTTCCGCGTATGAGACCTACGACGAGCTTCTTTCCCATGTCAGGCGGTTTGTCGCGGGGTAAAGTTTTTTTATGAGGCAGGGTCACAACCACGGACGCCAGTGATCAAGAAAAAGGCCATTCCGCCCACACGGGATGGCCTTTTTGCTTTTTGAGAGTGAATGGCGCGATTTGCGCCCTGCGCGTCACGCGGGTACTGGTACGGCGGTGTCAGGCCTTCTTTTTCAAGAAGAGCACGCGCACGCCCTCGACAATCTGGAGAACCGCGAGGCCGAAGAGGACCACGCCGATGGCCGCGAGCACGTAGTTGTGCTTTTCTCCCACGACGTTCGTCCTGACGAGAAGGAAGAGCGCGGTGAAGGTAACGGCGAACATGAATACGAGCGGAAGGACGGTCTCCCAGGATTTTTTCCCCTGCTTCATGACCCATCCCGTTACGGCGAGGAGCGCGAGGGCGGCGAGGAGCTGGTTCGCCGAGCCGAAGATCGGCCAGATCTTGGCGTAGCCGTACACGAGCAGGAGAACGGAAAAGCCGATCGTGAGGACGGTCGCGACATAGATGTTGCTCGCGAAGGTTTTCTTGTCACCTGAGGGCGTCTTCACGGTGCCGATTTCCTGCATGATATAGCGGCCGATGCGGGTTGCCGTGTCGAGGCTGGTGAGCGCGAAGGCCGAGTAGGCGAGTATGACGAAGACCTTGCCGACAGCGACGGGGATGCCGAAGCTCGACATGAAGAACGAAACCCCGCTCGCGAATATCTGCGCGGGCGCGCCCTTTTGGCCGGCCACGTACCCCACCGCGACGAGTGCGACTATCGCGAGAAGGCCCTCGATGAGCATTCCGCCGTAGCCGATGAGTTTCACGTCGGGGTGCTCGCGGTTAACCTGCTTGGATGTCGTTCCCGAGCTGACGAGCGAGTGGAAGCCGGAGATGGCCCCGCACGCGACCGTGACGAAGAGGAAAGGGAAGAGCGTCTGCTTGTTTGGAGCGACGAACCCGGCGAAGGCGGGGATTTCCATGTTCGGGCGCGTGATCACGATGCCCACGAGCGCTCCCGCCATCATGGCGTAGAGGAGGAAGGAGCACAAATAGTCCCGGGGCTGAAGCAGGAGCCACACGGGGAGGATCGACGCGAGGGCGATGTACACGATGAGGATCGCCTGCCAGGCAAGCTTGCTGAATCTCATAACGGGGAAGGTGTAGCCGAACCAGATGCAGAACGCGAGAAGCGCGACGCCGGCGACGGACGCGACGGCGAGCGGCGCGTTTTTCCGGTAGACGAGAAAGCCGAAGAGCATGGCGAGAACGACGAAGAGAACGGAGGCGGTTCCCGCCTGCGCGCCTGTGATCATGTCCGGCTTGGCGGCGTCGAAGGCGAAGGACGTCGCGCAGATGTCGGTGAAGGCCGCGACGACGAGGGTTATCGTGAGCCATGCGTACCAGTTGAAGATGGTCTTGGCGCGCGGGGAGATGTTCGTCTTAATGATCTCGCCGATGCTCTTTCCGTCGTGGCGGATCGAGGCGAGAAGGGAGCCCGCGTCGTGGACGCCGCCGATGAAGATGCTTCCGAGGACGATCCAGAGATACACCGGGAGCCAGCCGAAGACCGCGGCGAAAATCGGGCCCGTGATGGGGCCCGCGCCGGCGATGGACGAAAAGTGGTGTCCGAGGATGACCTTGGCGTCCGCGGGCGCGTAATCGATATCGTCCCGAAGCGTGTGCGCGGGCGTCTTGCGCGCGGGATCGATTCCCCATTTTTTGGCGAGATACCCGCCGTACGTGGCGTACGCGATTACGAAGAACACGAGGCCACCGAGCAACAGAACGAGTGAATTCATTCCAGAACCTCCTTGAAATGCCTGGAAACTGTATGTAAACCGGCGCCTTGGCGCCGGTTCATGCCACCGGCGAGAAGGGAGACCTGTCCCGTCTGCCCAACGGGCTCGCGAGGATCTCCGCCGCCCCAAGGTCCACGACAAACACGCGAAGGTCCGTCCATCCGTGAAAAAAGAACAGATGGGCCCGCGAATGGCGGAATCTCCCGATCAGGCGCCGAACGGCGTGCTCGAACGGCTGACGCGCGCGCGTGTCCCCGGCTTCGCCCGGGGGCGAAGCCTCTACCGCGAGAATTCTCGTAATCATGGTCGATTTATGCGTCCGACACGGTTTGGAGAGCGTCCCGACGAGGGTTTTCGCATGCGCGAGCTCGGTCTCCAGCTCGGCACAATCCAGCGTCTCGTGCCGCGAAAGGACGCAATACTCGCGAGTGTCGAAAAAATCGACGACATTGTCTTTTCCGAGTACGGTTTGCTCAAGGCGGGCGGTGTGTTCGGCGACCAGGGGGTAGTTCCGGCCATCCAGCGAAACGTCCGTTTTGAAATCGAAATACGTACCGAGGCGCTTCCGGAGAAGCTCTTCGTATTCCGCGAATTTCATTGTAACTACAGATTTTACAGCAATAATTCAGTAGCGGCAAGGAAAATAAAGCGGTGTCCGGCCCCGTTATTCCGCCGCGTAAAAGCCCGCGCGGGCGCTTTTGTCTATCGTCTCGCGCGTGTACTCCCACAGGGACGGCGAGATCTCGCCGATGAAGGCCTTTTTCGCTACTACCTGGCCGACGGTCAGTTCGTGACCCCTGATGCCGCACCCGTCGCTGACAAAATGGTTGACGACGGGCTGCATGTTGTCGAGGGCAGCCGCGAATCGAGCGCTCGCCGTCTCCCGCTCGTCGAATTCCCTCCAGAGCGCGAGAAACCGGTCCCGTTGGTCCCGGGGAAGAAGGCCGAATATCCGCTCGGCCGCGCGGCGCTCCCGCTCGTCCTTGTCGAGGTTTCCCTCCGCGTCGTAGAGGAAGGTGTCCCCGGCGTCGATCTCGACGATGTCGTGAATCAGCACCATCTCGATGACGCGCGCGATATCGACTTCGGGCTCGGCCGCTTCGCCCGAAAGTACGACGGCCATCAGCGCGAGGTGCCAGGAGTGTTCGGCGCTGTTTTCGTGCCGGCTGTTGTCGTACACCATGTTCTGCCGATAGACGGCCTTGAGTTTTTCCACCTCGATGAGGAAGTTCATCTGTTCAGAGAGCCTGTGGCTTATCATCATCGTTCTCCTGTCGCGTACATCGGTATCTGGCCGGGGCGAAGCTCGAGTACGCGTCGTTCGCAGGGCAGGGCCTCCGTAGGGTCATGGGTTACGTGAAGAAGGGTCGAAACGCCGCCCGAACCGAGGGCCTCGAGCAGGGAAAGCACGCGCTCCCGCGAGGCCTCGTCGAGACCATGGCAGGGCTCGTCCAGGATGAGCAGGGGCGGGCATTTGACCGCGGCGCGCGCGACGAGCGTCGCGCGTTGTTCCCCGTACGAGAGCCGGTCAAACCGCTCGTGGCCCCGGCCCCCGAAACCCGCGAGAGAGAGCCAGGCCTCGGCGAGTTCCCGTTCTGATTCCCCGCATTTCTGATAGAGGCCGATCGAGTCGTGAAGCCCCGAAAGTATGACCTCCTCGAGCGAGAGGCCCGAGAGGGAGCGGTACTCCACGTGGAGGCGGTAGGACACGATACCGATACGTTCCTTGATGTCCCAGATGCTTTCTCCGGTACCGCGCCGCCTGCCGAAAAGGTATATCTCGTTGCGGTAGCACTGCGGGTTGTCTCCCGATATAAGCTCCAGAAAGGTCGTTTTCCCCGAGCCGTTCGGTCCGCGGATGAGCCAGTGCTCCCCCGCGCGGAGCGTCCAGTCGAGGCCGTCGATAACCCTTCTTCCCGACCATTCGACGGTGACGTTTCTCATCTCGACGAGGACATCCTCCCGCGCGTCGGGCGCCGAAGTCCGCGCGTCGGTCTCAACGCCCTCCATCCGCTCGCGCCTTGACCGGGCCTCCGCGAGCTTGCCGGAAAGCTCAGCGGCCCTACGTGCCGCGTCCCGCCTGTCAGACGCCGCGCGCCCGGCGAGCAGGGCCTCGTATCCGGCGCGGTCGCCCGAGAAGGAAACGGCCCCGTTCTGCAGCTCGAGCACGTGCGTTATGCCGTCCGGCACGGCCTCGTAGCGGTCTAGCATGATGACGACGCGCGGAGCGGCGGAAGAAAGCAGGGTCTCGAGATGGCCCGCAACGCGTATTCGGGAATCCGAATCGAGGCCGTCAAAGGGGTCGTCGAGGACGACGAGGCCCGCCTTGCCCGCGAGCGCCCGGCACAGGAGAACCCTGCGGATTTCCCCCGTGGAGAGGTATTTCACGCCCCGGTCGAGCGTCGCTTCTATGCCCGTGAAGGCTACTGCTGGATGCGCCTCGAGCCCTTCTCCGCGGGGAAACGCCGCCTGTTCCTCTTCCGGCAGGGCCGAAAGGACAAGATCCCGGGGCGTTCGGCCTGGATCGACTCCGCCCTCCGTAAAGTCCGAGTCGTCGAGCGCCCGTTCCTCCTGTATGAGGCTTGCGGCCTCCTCGAGCGAAACGACCCTGGTCGTCGACATGAAGGGGTTTTCTACATGCCCGCCATCGCGCGGTACGGCCGGGAGCTCCCCCGAAAGACAGCCGGCGAGCGCGCCCTTCCCTCCGCCGTTCGGGCCGGTCACGAGCCAGCGTTCATTAGGACGCATGGTCCAGGAAAACGTCAGCAAGGCGGTTCCGTCCGGCCCGGTGACGGAGCAATCGTAAAAATCCAGGATGGTGTCTGGCGGGATGTCGGAACTTCGCATGGTGGCACCTACCATACCCGATGAGCGCGTCCCGCGGGAAGGGTCAGGTATAGGTGGCCACGATCGTTTCGGAGAGGGCGTCGACGAGGGCGCGCGAGCGGGCGGGCACGTCCTCCCTGCGCCGGCAGACAAGCCCTATATCGTAATCCCCGAAATCGGGGCCCGTTGCGTAGACCGTGAGCCCGTCGGCAAACGGCGTATTGTCGAGCACCAGCTGGGGCACGAGACCGAGGCCGATGCCCAGACGGGCGAGCGCGAGCAAGGCCTCGTTACCCGCCGTTTCCGCGGCTATCAGCGGCCGTTCGAGATCCTCGCGGTCGAAGTTTTTTTTGATCCACAGGTCAAACCTCTGGCGGGCGAGGCCCGAGCGGGGGAGTATGAACGGCAGACCCGAGATCCTGCGTTCCAGATGCGCGCCGCCCGGGGAGGGCGCGAGTTCCAGGTCGAGCGACCCGTACGCGCCCGTACTCGAAGTCGCGAGCACGAGCGGGGTTTTGCGGACCGAGTGCGCCTCGAGATCCGCGAAGCCTCCCGGGGGAATCGCGGAAACGGCGATCTCCGCCCGGCCTTCCCGAACCGCGGCCGAGGCGCCCGCGGGGTCTCCGGTTTCGACCGAAAGCCTGAGCTCGGGATGTCTCGCGGAAAGGGCGGCGACGAAGGGCGGGAGTATCGAATAGCACGCGGTCACGGAGGCATATACCCGCACGATTCCCCGCAGGCGCGAGTCGGTGCTCGAGAGGCGCAGCGCGAGGTCCTCCTTCCTGTGCAGGCTTTCACGTGCGAAGTCCCGAAAGTGCTCCCCGTCCGCCGTGAGGGCAACGCTTCTGGGGTCGCGGGTAACGAGGGCCGTTCCCGTTTCGTCCTCGAGCCGGGCTATGAGGCGGCTCAGGGCCGAGGGACTCAGGTGAACCTTGTCGGCCGCGCGGGCGAAATGAAGGGTGTCCGAGAGGGCGAGAAAGGCCTCTAATTCGTGAAAGTCCATGACTCGAGTGTATCGACAAGTTGCATAATGCGCAACACAGCGATGATAATGATTCGCTTTACGCATTGCCTGAAACAAGGTATACAGGAATCCTCACAAAGGAGAAACCAATGAACTATTTTAACTCCATCCCCTGGCGTGTCGCCCTCGGACAGCTTGGAACCTGCCGGTTCATGGACCGGAACGAATTTTCGGACGGGATTGCCGCCCTCAAGGGCAAAAAGATCGTCATCGTCGGCTGCGGCGCGCAGGGTCTCAATCAGGGTCTCAACCTCCGCGACTCGGGGCTCGACGTAAGCTATACCCTCAGGAAGGAGGCCATAGCCGAGAAGCGCGCGAGCTGGAAGAACGCCACCGAGAACGGCTTCACGGTCGGCACCTACGAGGAGCTCATCCCGACCGCGGACGTCGTCGGAAACCTTACCCCGGACAAACAGCACTCGCCGGTCATCGGCGCCGTCATGCCCCTCATGAAGAAGGGCGCGTCGCTCTGGTACAGCCACGGGTTCAACATCGTCGAAGAGGGGATGCAGATCCGCAAGGACATCACCGTCGTCATGATGGCCCCGAAGGGACCGGGCACCGAGGTTCGCGTCGAGTATACCCGCGGCTTCGGCATCCCCACCCTCATCGCCGTGCATCCCGAGAACGATCCCGAAGGAAAAGGCTGGGCGATCGCGAAGGCCCTTGCCGTCGGAACGGGCGGCAGCCGCGCGGGCGTGCTCGAATCGAGCTTCATCGCCGAGGTCAAGTCCGACCTCATGGGCGAACAGACGATCCTCTGCGGCATGCTCCAGACCGGAAGCCTCCTCTGCTTCGACAAGATGGTCGCCTCCGGCATCGACAAGGGCTGGGCCTCGAAGTTCATCCAGTACGGATGGGAGACGATTACCGAGGCCCTCAAGTGGGGCGGCATCACCGGCATGATGGACCGGCTTTCGAACCCCGCCAAGCTCAAGGCCCACGCGCTTTCGCTCGAGCTGAAGACGATCATGGCGAGCCTCTACCAGAAGCACCAGGATGACATCATCTCCGGCAAGTTCAGCTCTACGATGATGGAAGACTGGAAGGCCGGCGACAAGGACCTTCTGGCCTGGCGAGAGGCGACCGGCAAGACCGCCTTCGAGCAGACCCCCGCGGGAGCGGTCGAGATATCCGAGCAGGATTACTTCGACAAGGGCATCCTGATGGTCGCCATGGTCAAGGCCGGCGTCGAGCTCGCGTTCGAGACGATGACCGCCGCCGGGATCAAGGCCGAGAGCGCCTACTACGAGTCCCTGCACGAGACCCCGCTCATCGCGAACCTCATCAGCCGCAAGAAACTCTACGAGATGAACAAGGTCATCTCGGATACGGCCGAGTACGGATGCTATCTCTTCGACAACGCCTGCCGGCCCCTGCTCAAGGATTTCATGGCCAAGGTTTCGACCGACGTCATCGGAAAGGGCCTGACGCTCAAGGACGCGTCCGTGCCGAACCGCGAGCTTGTCAGGGTCAACGACGAGATCCGGAATCATCCGGTCGAGAATATCGGAAAGGTCCTTCGGGCCTACATGACCGCGATGAAGGAAGTGATCTAGGCCGCATGCGCCAGCGAAGGCTCCGGGAGTTCACCTCCCGGAGCCTTTTTTTATCACGCTATGCTCGCGAATACCGAGGCAAGCGTCTTGATGGATATCCGGTGAACAAGGTTTGTCCCGAGCAAGGCGCGCGCCGCGCAGGCCCTCTCGTGAACGGTAACCGCATAACCGAGGTCGAAGGCCGCCCGTGCGGTGGAATCGACGCACATGTTCGTCATCGCCCCGGCAAGATGGAGCTCCCGAACCCCCAAAACCTTGAGGATCGTGTCTAAGTCCGTGCCGCGGAAGGCGTTCGGGTATCTTTTTTGGATTACGGTTTCATTGGCAAAAGGACGGACACCCTGATGAATTTCGGCGCCCTTCGTGTTTTCGACGAAGAAGACGCCCCGCGCCGCATCCTTCTCGGGACCCTGCGAGGGCTTGAGATGCATGACATGTATCACCGGATACCCCTTGTCCCGGAAATCCGCGAGCAGGTCCGCGGCGTTTTGTGCGGCTTGCCGGATCCCCTTCAGGGGAAACCTGCCTCCGGGGAAATAGTCGTTTTGGATATCGATAAGTATCAGTGCCTTCATTATAGACCTCCGCCTGCATGCTACCCCCGGGGGCTTTACGGGACAATCTGTCATAGTTGACAATGTTTATGCAGAAAGTGACAATTATGGAACATGAAGTCCCTCGCGATCATCACGATACCCACCTGTTATCTCTCTGCCGTATACGGCATCAAGGAAATCCTCGAGTATGCCCCCTCGAACGTACCCGCGCCATTTTCGGTTACGCTTTTGGACAGCGACGGCCTTGCGAGGTCGGACACCCCCTTCGATTTTATCGTCGTGCCGCCCTTTCGCGAGGACTGGACTGCCGGTCTGGCCAAGGCGCACGAAGGGCTGTGCCGAACGTTGCGGGAACGCGCCCGCCACGGATGCGTGCCGGTTTCCGTGTGCGCCGGCGCGTATGTCCTCTGCGAATCGGGCCTCGCCGACGGGCATACGATAACCACGCACTGGAATCTCGCCGGCGACATCTCCGCGCGCTACCCGGCCGTTGCCGTTTCCCCAAACCGTGTCCTGATCGACGAGGGCACGCTCATCACGGGAGGCGGGATAACCAGCTTCCAGGACGTGTCTCTCTATCTCCTGAAGAGGTTCGCCTCGGTAGAGGCGGCGCGCAGGACCGCCGCCGTTTTTCTGATAAACTCGGCAGAGCGGTCACAGCTCGAATACGCGATGGAGCGACTCGACGTGGTCGAGGACGAGATCGTCGCGAAGGCACTCGGGACGATGCGCTCCCGGCCGGGATGCACGGTCAGGCGGCTGGCGAGCGAATGCGGCGTCTCCACAAGGACGCTCGCGAGGAGGTTTCTTGCCGCCGGACTCGGCTCTCCGGGGACGCGGCTGTGCCAGGAACGCGTGGCGCGCGCTCGCGACGAACTGGAAACGACAAACCTTCCCGTAAAGAAGATCGCGGCCCGGTGCGGGTATCGGGACCTCTCCGCCTTTACGCGCGCCTTTGCGCGCGCGGTCGAGACGACGCCGGGGGAATACCGCGCGCGGCACCGTATGTGACATCGCGTTCGGGGAAAGGGCGCATCGAGGGGAAGTCAGGCCAGGAAACGGTTCCAGAAAGCGCTCGTCTTGATTTCCTCGACAAGCGACGCGCGCGCGTCGTCGTCCGAAAGGACGGTGTAGTACCCCGGCTTGACCGACGGGGCGGCGTCAACGGCGCGGAGGAAGGCCTCCTTCTCCAGGGGATTGGCCTCGACGTAGGAACAGAATCCCGTTTCCTCGAGAAGCGAAAGGATGAGGTCACGCTTGGGGTGTCCCTGCAGGAGGGTAACGGCCATCGTCGCGACCCCGACCTGGATGCCGTGAAGGGCCGGTTTCTTCGCGAGGGCGTCGTAGGCATGCGAAACGAGATGCTCGCTTCCCGAGGCGGGCCTGCTCGAGCCCGAGACCTCCATGGCGACCCCGCTCATGACGAGCGCCCCGCACACGAGCCTGAGGAACTCGAGGTCGCGTATCGACTTGTTCGGGAAGTTGACCAGGTTCTCCGCCGACTGGAGGCTGATCATGACCGCGAAGTCGTTGACCGGCTCTCCCTCGGCGTGGTACGCGAGCTTCCAGTCCTGCACGGCCGAATACTTGGAAACGAGATCCCCGATGCCGGAGAACGTCATGCGGTCGGGCGAGGCGCCGATGATCTCCGTGTCGAGGATGACCCCGTGCGGGATTGCCGCCTTCATGCTTTTCCTCTTTCCCGCCACCACGAGGCTCGACTGCGGGCTCGCGAAGCCGTCGTTCGATATGGACGTCGGGACCGAAAGTATCGGCAGATGGGAAAGAAAGGCCACGTACTTGGCGCAGTCGATCGCCTTGCCGCCGCCCACGGCGACGATCGCCTCGATGCCCCGGGGAAGCTTGAAGGCGCTCGTCAGGACGCTTTCGGCGAGGTTGTCCGCGACCGTCTCCTCGTGCCCGACGCGGATTTCCGAGCTGTCGAGGCTGATGGATACCCGCTCCCCGACGAGGTCCTTCATCCCCTCGCCGTAGTAGACCGCGACGCGGTCGAAACCGTCCTTCCGGAGGTACTTACCGATTTTATTGAGGGCGTTCGGCTTGATTCTGAGGAGGGCGGGGATGTTGATCTCCATCACCAGGCCTCCGGATCGATGTCGGCCACGGAATCGAAGACGTAGTCGGGGCGATAGGGGAAGTCCCTGATCGCCTCGCGCGTCGAGACGCCCGAGAGGACGAGGCAGGTTTTCATGCCGGCCTCGAGACCGCCGACGATGTCGGTGTCCATGCGGTCGCCTATCATGACGGTGTCCTCGGAGTGGACGCCGAGCTTCTTGCGCGCGATCATCATCATGAGCGAGTTGGGCTTCCCTATGACGTAGGGCTTTTTGCCCGACGCGGCCTCGACGGCCTTGAGGATGACGCCCGCCGCGGGCTCGACGCCCTTTTCGACGGGGTCGATCATGTCCGGATTCGTGCCGATGAACTTCGCGCCCGCGCGTATGAGGTTCGCCGCCTTGCGTATCATCTCGAAGCTGAACGAAGGGGTCTTGCCGACGACGACATAGTCGGGGTTGTGCTCGGTTATGCTGAAGCCGCGCTGGTAGAGCTCGGTGGAGAGCCCCGCGCCCCCGACGACATAGACGCTTCCCGCGGGTTTTTGCGTCGCGAGGAATATCGCAGTGGCCATCGCCGACGTGATGAAATTGTCCTCGTGCAATCCGTCGATTCCGAGACCCTTCAGTTTTCTGACGAGATCGATCGGCGTTTGCTCCGAATTATTCGTGAGAAAGAGGAATTTCGTGTCGGTCGCCTTGAGCCGCTCGACGAAGGCCTGTGCCCCCGGGATGAGTTCCTTTCCCCGGTAGATCACGCCGTCCATATCGGAAATCACGCTGTATCGCGCCATGGTCACCTCGCCTGGGGCAGTATACCGGGCGGGCCGCCTGTCATGCAAGGAAGGGGACGAAGTCTTCGGGAAGGGGCGCCGAGACGGAGACGACGCGACCGTCGACCGGATGGCGGAAGGAGACCGTTTTGGCGTGGAGCATGACGCGGGGAACGACGAGCTCCCGCGCGCCGTCGGACCTCTTCGCGCCTTCCGCGCGCAAGTCTACCCGGTCAGGTCCCCCGTACAGCCCGTCGCCGAGTATCGGGTAGCCGAGCCCGGAAAGGTGGACGCGGATTTGGTGGGTGCGGCCGGTGAGCGGAACGGCCCTGACCGCGAGATACGAGGGGAAGACGCGCTCGACGGTGAAGTCGGTAATCGCCTCGTCCCCTCCCTCCGGAACGGCGCCCCATTGTCCCCGTGCGCTTTTTGCCGTGATCCGCGCGAGACGGTTCTCCACGCGGAATGCGTCCCCTGCGCCCGGGATGGTTCTTTCTCCCCCGCCGCCCGGCGCGCGCGGGGTCCGAGGCAGGCGCGCGAGTGCGAGGTATTCCTTGCTTACCGAATGGTCAAGGAATTGCGCGTGCAGGGAGGCGTTGGCCTCGCGTTTTTTCGTCAGGATGATGACTCCCGAGGTTTCGCGGTCAAGGCGGTGGATGAGGCCCGCGTAGGGCTCGTTCCTGCTTCCCGCGGCGCGGTGAAGGTATCGTTTCACCGCCGCGTGAAGATGGTCCCGCGCCGCCACGACGGTCGCCTCGGACGGAAGGCCGGCGGGTTTGTCGACGACGATGACCGCGTCGTCCTCGAAGAGAACGCGATCCGGTCCGAGCTCAAAGGCGATATCCTCCGGTTCCCGCTCGAAAAAGGCCCGTTCCGTGTCGATATCGACCGTAATCGAGCACCCCCTGCCGACGCCTGCCGCGGGAATCCGCGCGGGCCGGCCGTTCAGCGAAACGGCACCCGCGACGATGAGGCGCCGAATTTTGGAGCGGGACAGGACGGCGAGGCCGCGGCTCGCGCATTCTTCCGGCAGCGATTCGTTCAGGAGGTCTATCAGCCGCGCTCCCGGGCGGGAGGCGTTGGTAAGGGAAATCCGGTGCGTTGCCACGGCTAATGCTACCAACAGGGGCGAACTTCCGCAAGCCGATTTGACGGCAGGGGCGCAATGCGTAAAACTTGAGGATGTTCCGCGCGCGGTGCTGCACGGTGGGAGGAAGAGCCCATGGGGGACGTCATCTTCACGGTAGAGGAAAAATGCGTCGGATGCAACAAGTGCATCCGCAGCTGTCCCTTCTTTGGCGCCAACGTCTCGTACGCCAAGGACGGGGAATACAAGGTTTCCGTCGATCAGGACCGGTGCATTCGCTGCGGTGCGTGTCTGACCGCCTGTTCCCACGGGGCCCGGCAATACGCCGACGACACCGAGCGCTTTTTTTCCGACCTGTCGGCCGGGCGGAGGATCTCGGTCGTGGTCGCGCCCGCGGCGCGGACCAATTTCGGGGATCCGCGCAAACTGATTTCCTGGCTCAAGTCCCTTGGCGTCAATCTCGCCTACGACGTCTCGTTCGGCGCCGACATCACGACATGGGCGTATCTCAAGGCGATTCGGGAGCGTTCTCTTGACTCGGTAATAGCCCAACCGTGTCCCGCGATAGTGAATTACATAGAAAAGTACGAGCCGGCCCTGCTCTCACGACTCGCTCCCGTGCATAGCCCTACGCTGTGCACGGCCGTGTATCTCAGAAAGTACGCGAAGATAGACGACGCGATAGCCTTCCTTTCCCCGTGCATCGCGAAAACCGACGAATTCACCGACTCCGACACGAACGGTCTTGTTGAGTACAACGTCACCTACGCGCGTTTGTACGAATGGGCGGAATCCAGAAACATCGACCTTGACCGGTTCGCGCCGCGCGAATACGACGACATGGGCTGCTGGCTCGGAGCCGTGTATTCGAGGCCGGGAGGGCTTCGAGAGAACGTCGAGGCCCTCGTTCAGGGAGCATGGGTCAGGCAGGTGGAGGGCACGGGCCACGCGTACCCCTATCTGTCCGAGTATCGCGCGCGCGCCGGAGAGGGGAAACCCCTTCCCCTGCTTGTCGACGTGCTCAATTGCGCGCACGGCTGCAATCTCGGGACGGCGTCGCGTAAGGGCGTCGCCATAGACGACGCGGACTTGCGGCTGAACGAGGTAAAGCGTACGAAGACGGGGAAACGGCGCGGCAAGGCCGGCGGCGCGGACCTGATGCGCCTCTTTGACCGGAAGCTCGAGCTGGGGGATTTTCTGCGCTCGTATACCGACCGGAGCGTAAGCCTTTCCGAGCCGGGCGACCGCGAGCTCGAGGCAATCTGGTCGAGGCTGCACAAGGAGCGCGATGCCGACCGGTACGTCGACTGCTCGGCGTGCGGGTACGACACCTGCCGCGAGATGGCGCTCGCCATATACAACGGTTTCAACGAGCCCGCCAACTGCATCCGTTTCAATCAGCGGGAGATAGAGATCGAGAGCGAAAGCATCAGGGACAAGACGCGGCTGATCGAGCGCCTTGCGGACTATACCAGGCGGATCGTCGCACTGCTCGACGAGATCGCCGCGCTCAATCTCGACGTCAGCGTGACGGGCTCTTTCGAGGGCGATTTCGCCGCTATTCGGGACGCGATCGACTCGATCTCGCTGACGCTGAGCGCGACGGTGCGCGAGATACAGCGGGCCGCCGATCAGTTCGGCGCGGGCGCCGAGCACGTGTCATTCGCGAGCGCGAGCCTCGCGAAGGGCACCGCGGAACAGGCTAGCGCCGTCGAGCGGCTTTCCTCCCTTTTGGGCCTTTTGACCGAGGAAACGAAGCGAAACGCGGACAACGCCGAAAAAGCGCGGGCGCTTACCGCCTCGTCGCGGGAAAGCGCCGAGGAGGGAAACCGCAGGATGGCGGAATTGCTCCGTTCGATGGAGGCGATCAACGAGTCCTCCGCGGACATCAACAAGATTCTCGCCACGATCGATGACATCGCCTTTCAGACCAACATCCTCGCGCTCAACGCGGCTATCGAGGCCGCCCGCGCGGGCAAATACGGCAAGAGTTTTTCGGTCGTCGCCGACGAGGTCCGCCTGCTGGCGGGACGCTGTTCCGCCGCGGCGAAGGAAAGCTCCGAACTCATAGCGTCTTCGGGCTACGCGGTGGATAGCGGGACGAAAATCGCGCGCGAGACGGCCGAGTCGCTCGAGGCGATCGTGAAAACGTCGGGGGACACGGCCTTCGCCGTGGACGAGATCGCGAACACGTCGGGAGAACAGTCCCGGGGAATCGACAAGATCAACGAAAGCTTGAGGCAGGTGTCACTTGTCGTGCAGGCAAACTCCGCGAGCGCGCAGGAAAGCGCGGCAACGAGCCAGGAACTTTCCTCGCAGGCCGAGTTGCTCAGGAAAAGCGTCGCGCGGTTCCGGCTCCGGCCGGCCGCCGCGACCGGCACGAACGACGCGGCCGATTTTAGCGATCTTCTCGCTTTCGACTCCTCGGCGATCGAAGCGGCCCTGGCGCGCATTGGCGCCCGCTCCGGCGGCATACGCTCGGGCGGGGCCCGCTCCGGCGGTGTACGTTCCGGCGGAACGCGGCTATAGCTTGAGCATCATGTCCTGGGCGAGCGGCTCGAAACCGGCGTCCGTGTAGAGCTTGATGGCCTCGGTGTTGAAGCAATAGACGTTCAGCATGACGTCCGAGTACCCGAGTTCGCGCGCGCGGGATACCGTCTCGTCCAGCAGACTCCTTCCGATTCCCGCGCCGCGAAGGTCCTCGCGCACGACTATGTTGTCGAGGACGAGATAGGTGCGCCTTCGGTGAAACGGAAAGCGTCCCTTTTCCTCGCGGTATCCGTACGAGAAGCCGACGACGCGGCCGGCCTTTTCCGCCACGATAAAAACGGAGGACTCGTCGTCGACGAGCCCCCTGATATAGGACTCGCTCCGATGAGACTCGGTCGTCCTGGCGTAGATATACGGAAGGTGCTTGTGGTGAAAGAGGTCGCTCTCCAGGTGAAGCGCCGCTATCGCGGGATAATCGTCCCCGCGCGCGTCGCGAATCGTGACTCCGTCCATGACGGTATCCTCCCCGCCTTGCCCGCGCCGCCCCGTGACGGGGAGACGCCGTTGGCAAGGGCTATCGGACAGCCTTCTTCAAGGCCTCGACCCGGTCTGTCTTCTCCCAGGGGAACTGCGGCCTGCCGAAATGCCCGTAGGACGCGGTTTCCTGGTAGATGGGTCGGCACAGGTCAAGCGTCTTGACGATTCCCGCGGGCGAGAGGTCGAAGGTTTCGACGACGGCCTTCGTGATCGCCGCCTCGTCGGCCTGAGCCGTCCCGAAGGCGTCCACCATCACCGAGACCGGGAAGGGAACGCCGATCGCGTACGCGAGCTGGATCTCGCACCGCTCGGCGAGTCCCGCGGCAACGATGTTTTTGGCGACGTAGCGCGCCATGTAGGCGGCGGAGCGGTCAACCTTCGAGGGATCCTTTCCGGAGAAGGCCCCCCCTCCGTGACGCCCCATTCCGCCGTAGGTGTCGACGATGATCTTTCGGCCGGTCAGGCCCGTGTCGCCGAAGGGTCCGCCGACCACGAAACGTCCGGTCGGGTTGATGAAGAACTTCGTGTTCGCGTCGAGGAGTCCCGTCGGTCCGAGCACCGGGCGGACGATCCGCTTGATAATCTCGTCCTTGATCGTGGCATGGCTCACGTCCGGATCATGCTGGTGGGAGATGACGACCGTGTCCACGCGGACGGGCTTGTGGCCGTCGTATTCTATGGTTACCTGGCTCTTCGCGTCGGGGCGAAGCCAGGGGAGCTCCCGGCTTTTCCGGAGATCGGTGGCCCGATGAAGCAGGGCATGCGCGTACATGATGGGCGCCGGCATGAGTTCGGGTGTTTCGATGCAGGCGAAGCCGAACATCATTCCCTGGTCCCCCGCGCCCTGCTGGCCCTGGTACTCGGAAAGGCCCTTGCCGACGACGCCCTGGTTGATGTCGGGCGACTGGGCGTGGATCATGTCGAGTACGGCCATGGAGTCGCAGTCGAGTCCGAAGTCCGAGTCGGTGTACCCAATTTCCCGCGCGATGGACCGCGCCACTTCCTGGACGTCGACGTAGGTCGACGTGGTGATCTCTCCGCCGACGAGAACGAGGGCCGTTGACGCGAAGGTTTCGCAGGCGACATGGCTTGAGGGGTCCTCGCGAAGGCATGCGTCGAGTATGGCGTCGGAGATCTGGTCGCAGAGCTTGTCCGGGTGGCCTTCTCCGACCGATTCTGACGTAAAGAGATGTCGCGTGGCGTTCATGTCGTCTACTCCCTTGCAATATCGATTAAATGGTACTACCCTTGAATATAGACTATTAGCGCGAGAAAGGCCAGAAGGAGATCGAGCGATGGCGTTATACAAGTCGTACCCGAAGCAGGGGGAAACCTGCAAGGTAACCTTCGAATTACCGCCAGAGGCGACGACGAACGTCAAGAAGATAGCCCTCGTCGGCGATTTCAACGGGTGGGACACGACGACGCATGTGTTGACCCGGAACAAGGAAGGCGCCTTCTCGATCACGGTCGTGCTCAATCAGGGCAGGGAATACCAGTTCCGCTATTTCATGGACGACTATCGCTGGGAAAACGACTGGGCCGCGGATCGCTACGCGCCGTCTTCCTTCGGCAATTGCGACAACTCCGTCGTCATCGTGTAGGTTCCGGCCAGTCGGCCAGGGTGTACGACGGATCCAGGAGCTTCAGCTCCTTCCTGATCCCGTCGCTCGCGAATACCCGCTTATCCCGATCGATGAATATAGCCTCCGCACCCGGATAGGTCGCGACGAGGGCCAATCCCCGTTTCCTTCCCAGAACGAAGGCCGCGGTGGACAGAGCGTCCGCCGTCATGGACTCCCGCGCGATGATGGTCACCGACAGCACCTCCCCGTCCGAAGGCCGGCCCGTCTTGGGGTCGATGATATGGTGATACCTTTTTCCGTCTTTTTCGAAATACCGCTCGTAGACGCCCGAGGTAACGACCGAACAGTCGGAGGCCTGAATGGAGAGAACCGGCTCGCCGTGCGAGATCTCCGGGTTTCTTATTCCGATGCTCCAGGGTACGCCGGGGGCCTTGGTTCCCATACAGAGGATGTTGCCTCCAAGGTCGATTATCGCCCGGGATATGCCACGTTCCCGAAGGATGCCGGCGACCTCGTCCGCGGCAAAACCCTTCGCGATCGCGCCGAGGTCAAGCCGCATCCCCGCGTCCTCGAGATAGACAAGGCCGGATACTGCGTCGAGGGCGACCCGTTCGTGGTTTACCAGAACGAGCGCGTTTTCGATCTCGGCCGTGGCGGGAACGCGCTCGTCGTCGGTGCCGATGCCCCAGAGCCTGACGACGGGGCCGACGGTCGGGTCGAAGGCGCCTGAAGACGCGCGCGCCGTCTCCAGGGCGAACGAAAGGACCTTTACCGTGTCGGGCTTCGCCTTGACGGCCTCTTTTCCCGCCGCGGCGTTTATCCTCCCGATATCGCTCGTTTCGAGCGACGCGCTCATCGTCGCCTCGATCTCCCTCAGCCGCGAGAACGCCGCATCGTAGTCCTTGACCGAGCCCTTGCCGTAGAGGTTGACCGTGCAAACCGTGCCGAGGGCGAATTCCGTCCGTGAAGGCGGGCTCTTTTGGCAGGACGGGAGGGCGAGGCAGGCGGCGAGGAGCACAAGGACGGTCGCGGCACGCGCGTGACGACGGCGGGCAAGGGGCATTCGTAGGGGCGTCATGATGGGGACACTATATCGCGAATCGCGCGTTTTATGCACGGGGTGCCGAGGCCGCGCGGCGGGCTAACGGCGTCAGGCGAGGCCCGCGTCCCTTTTTTTGCGTTTCTCCTCGTAGAGGCGCGCGTCGCTTTCCTCGATGATGGAATCGAAGGAGCGGCTTCCGGACCCGGCCGGGTTGTACACGTAGCCCCAGCTTGCCCGCAGCTTCCACGGACGCGAGCCCGTCGCGTTGAAGGAGTCAAGCTGCGACTGAAGCCGGGAAAGCACGAGCTTCACCGCCTCCTCGTTCAACCCCTCCATCAGGACTACGAACTCGTCGCCGCCGTACCTGACGATAAGGTCCTGCCCGCGGAATGATTTTCTGAGGAGTCCCGACAGGGCGAGTATCGCCGCATCCCCTTCGGAATGGCCCCAGGTGTCGTTGATCTTCTTGAGGCCGTCCATGTCGATGAAGACGAAGGCGTTCGCCTCGCCCCGTTGCACCGAGCGGTCAAACCGGTTTTTTCCGCTTACGTACAGGGCGCGCCTGTTGCCGAGCCCGGTGAAATCGTCGATCGTGGAAAGCTTCGACAGGACGGAGTTCTCGGCGGAAAGGGCGTGTATCTGGCAGGCGAGCAGATCGTACGAGGCCGCCGCGTCCACGATGCGCGAAACGAGGTCGCGTATCATCGAGAAGTGCCTGAAATCCCGCTCGGGGAAGGCAAGCACGAGATACCCGTACAGGTTGCCCTTGTGGGCGATCGGCAGAACCCCGAACGCCTCCGGGATCGAGTGAATCCCGCTGTTGACGATCTGTCGCACCGGGAACCGCACGGCGTCGTCCTGCGGTATCTCGGTGAAATAGTCGCGCTTGTAGGACAGCCGGAGCTCTCCGGTTTCCGGGTTTGCCGGATCCAGAAAGACGACGAGGCAGCGCGACACCCCGATCTCCGACAGGTTTTTCCCTATGCCTCGGAGGGCCGTCTTGATGTCGATTCTCTCGGCAAGGAGCTCACCGCAGCTTTTGTGGAACACGAGCGTGCCGAGATCAAAGGCGCGAAGCCGCGCGAAGAGCCGCGTCCTCGTGTGCTCGAGTTTTCTGAACGCGTCGACGAAGAGGGCGTTTATGAATACCTGCTGTTCGCTGTCGCGGTGGCGCAGGAGCGAGATGGTCCATTGCGTGGAGAAGATGTCGATGAAGTCGCCGACAAGGTCCCCGTTCCGGGACAGTTCGCGGATGCTCCTGTTTATGAATTCGAGGAAAACCTCGCCGTCCTTGCGCGATATCGCCTCCTCCACGCTGACCTCAAGGACGTTGCGGAGGGCGGCGTTTCTCGCGGGAAGGAACCCCCTCGTCCCCCGTTCGGCCGGCTCGTTGTCGGCCGGCGCGCATCCGCAGGAAAGGCGCTTGACGAGACGGGCGTCGCGCGAGGCCCGCTCTGGCCGGTAGGGCGTCCGACCGTCATGGTCGGAGACGACGCGCTCCATAAGGTCGGCGGCCATCTGGCCGATCGGACAGGCGATCGTGGTAGCCGGGCACGGAAGCATGGCGTTTTCCTCCACGTCGTCGAAGCCGACGATGGCCACGTCCTCCGGCACCGAAATCCCGTTGTCAAGGAATTCCCTCGTGGCCCCGAACGCGAGTTCGTCGTTCATGCAGACGACCACGTCGGGGTCTTCCCGTTCCGAGCGGAGGATCCGGCCCGCCGCCAGGCGTCCGCCGTCGGAGTCGGGCGAAACGGAATATATCTGATCCGGGGAAAGGTGCGTCCCGTTCGTGGCAAGGGCGCGCTCAAAGGCGTCCAGCCGTGCGCGCAAGAGGCTGTCTGGACCCGCGTTGCCGGTTATGACGGCGAGGTTTCTGTAGCCGTGGTCTTGCACGAGGTGCCTGGCCAGCTCCTCGATGGCGGGCTCCTCGTTGACGAGCACGCTGAACCGGTTCGGGACGACCGTCAGGAAGGAATAGGCCGGGATGGCCGGGAATTGGGCGAGGAGGGTTTCCGCCGTCTTTCCCGGGTTGTTGGGCGATACCGAATGGGGGAGGATGATCAGGGCGTCGATCGTCTCCGGGGAGGGCATGGAGTAGGCCCAGGTGAGCGGCCCGCCGACGCCGTCTCCGTCGAACGATCCCCCGAAGAAAAACACGAGGTGCACGCCTCGGTCGTCGGCGGCGTCCAGCAAGTCCGCGATGATCCGGCGGCCGAGAAAACTGTCTGCCGAGTCCATGAAAACCCCGGCCGCGAGGGCCTTCCGGTTTTCAGGGACCCGATCGGGTATGCGCGGTTCCATACTGAAAAGTATCCGCTTTTCCCCGCTATTTTACAATCTTGAGATGCAATTCATCCAGCTGTTTCTGGTCGACCTCGCTCGGGCAGTTGTCCATCGGGGACTGCGCGAAGCTGTTTTTCGGGAAGGCGATGACCTCCTTGATCGAGGTTTCGCCGGCCATGAGCATGACGAGTCGGTCGAGCCCGGGGGCGATGCCCCCGTGCGGAGGGGCGCCGTACTTGAACGCCTCGGTGAGGAAGCCGAATTTCTTCTGGCCTTCCTCCTCGCTGAAGCCCACGATCTTGAATATCTTCTTCTGGAGTTCCGGGTCGTGGATTCGTATGGAGCCCGACGCGAGCTCGTAGCCGTTCAGGACGAGGTCGTAGAGGTCTCCCTTGACGCTGCCCGGATCGGACTCGAGGGTGGCATGGTACTTGTCCTGGGGCCAGGTGAACATGTGGTGGGCGGTGTCCCACTTTCCCTCGTCCTCGTTCCATTCGAACATCGGGAAGTCGACGATCCAGGCGAACTCGAAGCGGCCTTCCTCGCAGAGGCCGAGGTCCTTGCCGAGGCGGGTGCGTACCGCGCCCAGCGAGGCGCAGGCGATCTTCGCCTTGGGATCGGCGACGAAAAGGAGGAGGTCCCCCGGCTTGGCGCCGAGCGTTGAGCAAACCGCGGACGCGGCGCCCTCGAAGAACTTTGAGACGCCGCCCTCAAGAGCGGGAGCCTCGGGCGTGCCGGCGACCTTCATCCATCCGAGACCCTTGGCCTTGTAAATCTTCGCGGTTCCCTCGAGATCCTCGATGAGCTTGCGGCTGTATTTCTCGGCGACGCCGGGAACCACGAGCGCCTTGATCGCCCCGCCGGCGGCGAGGGCGTCCTTGAACGCCTGGAACGAGCCGAGTCCGGCGAGAAAGGCGCCGTTTTGCATCTCCATCCCGAAGCGGAGCTCCGGCTTGTCGGTGCCGTAGAGGTCGATCGCGTCGTCGTACGCTATGCGACGGAAGGTCGCGGGAAGCTCAACGTTCATGGTTTCGCGGAAGACGTGGCCCATCATCCCCTCGACGAGGGAGAGGACGTCGTCCCGGCCCACGAAGCTCATCTCGATGTCGATCTGCGTGAATTCGGGCTGGCGGTCCCCGCGCGCGTCCTCGTCCCGGTAACAGCGGGCTATCTGGAAATACTTGTCGAAGCCGGAAACCATGAGCAGCTGTTTGTACAGCTGGGGCGACTGCGGCAGGGCGTAGAACTGTCCGGCGTACAGGCGCGAGGGAACGAGATAGTCGCGGGCTCCCTCCGGCGTCGAGGCGATGAAGGTGGGCGTCTCGAGCTCGTAAAAGCCGCGCTCGGTCAGGAAGGTCCTGGTGGCGAAGGCGACCTTGGACCTGAGGGCCAGATGACGCTGCATCTGGCCGGAGCGAAGGTCCAGGTAGCGGTACTTCAGTCGGAGTTCCTCGCTCGCGTTGGTTTTTTCGTCAATGACGAAGGGCAGGACCTCCGATTTCGACAGAATGACGAGTTTTGAAACAACGACCTCGATCTCGCCGGTGGCCATGTCCTTGTTGACCATCGTGTCCGGACGTGCCCGGACCGTGCCCTCGACGGCGAGGCAGAATTCCATCCTGACCTCCGCGGCGAGGCCCGCAAGCTCGGCGGACGCGTCCGAGTCCACGACTACCTGAGTGAGACCGTAGCGGTCCCGGAGGTTGATGAAGGAGATTCCGCCATGGTCGCGCTTGCGGTGTACCCAGCCGTTGAGAATGACGCCTTTACCCGTATCTGCCTTGCGGAGATCCCCGCAGGTCACGGTCCGTTTCATTGTTTCCATAGGGCGTCAGTATAGCCAAGACGCCGTCGGCGTGACAAGAAGGAAGGAAATTTTGCGTTTGATCCGTGCCGTGCACTATACTTACGTCTATGGCTAAAACCACCAACGGCAAAAAAAACGAACGGATAATGAATCTGGTTACCATCCTGGTTTGGCAGGTGGCGGTGATGGCCATCCTGCTCGGGATCGTGTTTCCGGTGATATTCTTCCTGTCCCTGAAGGCGGTGTACCTGCGGGAGCAGACCGCCACGGCAAACACCGCGCGAACCTTCGTGAGCGACATGATAAACACGAAAAAGAAGGTGATCTCGTTCGCCTCCCTTTCCTCGGGCTTTCTTGACGAAAGGCTCGCCGACGGCGCGAGCCCCGCGTTGCGGGGAATACCGGAGACGGCCGCCCCGCGCGCGAGGCGGCTTCTTTCGGAACTGCTGGAGACCTTTCCCGCCTTCCGATTCTTCGCCTTCTTGTCGGTACCCGACGT
This sequence comes from Spirochaetales bacterium Spiro_10, assembly GCA_001604405.1. Classification (GTDB taxonomy): domain Bacteria; phylum Spirochaetota; class Spirochaetia; order Treponematales; family Treponemataceae; genus Teretinema. The sequence continues at coordinate 35,506 of LVBL01000045.1, read as the reverse complement.
CCGTCCCCTCTTTCTGGAACCGTACTCCCTGCAGGGAGTCCTGACCGAGGAACAGTATCGGAGGGGCTATGCCTATCGGGAATGGGCACAAAAAACCAAGGAACTTTTCGGCGTCTGGGACGGCAGGGGCCTTCCCCCCGTATACGTCTCGAACGCATTCCTTGCCCAGCCGGGAGACCTTCCCGGCGTATCCCTGTCGGTCGTCGTCGACCGTTCCCGCAGGGCCGCGGGACTTTCATCCCAGAGCGTATCGCCGAAGACCGACGTCGCGGGGATACTGTACGGCAACATCGCGCTCGAGGAGCTTTCCGGCTTCATGCGGACCCTTTCGTTCGGGGAAACCGGGATCGTGTATCTCGTCGACGGGGCCGGGAATCTTCTGGCGCATCCCTTCGTGCCCACCGGGGTCGAGGTGACGAACGAACGGGGGGAGCGGGCATGGTCCCTCAGAAGCATGGTGGACAATCCCGTTATCGAACGGGGACTTCGCGGGGACCTGTGCGCGGACATCGTCAGGCACCAGGGTTCCCGAAAGCTCGTTCTCGCCACCTGCGAGGTCGTGCCCGAGACGGGCTGGTTCGTCGTCGTCGAGCAGGAGACCCGCGAGCTCTTCTCGACGATCCAGGCGTACGTTCTCGTCGTCATCGCCATCATCCTCGCCGGAGTTTTCGTGACGGCGGTGATATTCGCGTACATCGCGCGCGAGACCGCCGAGACGGCGCGGGAACACGACGAGCTCCGGGTGATATCGGAGACGGACCCGCTGACCGGGCTCTTGAACCGGCGGAGCATGCTGAGCCGCATGCGGAACTTCCTCTCCGACTACGCCGAGAACAAGCAGGGCTTCGTGATCGGGATGTTCGACATAGACGACTTCAAGGTGGTCAACGACACCTACGGGCACGTGTTCGGCGACGTCGTGCTCAGGGAGATCGCGGCACGTTCCGTCTCCATCCTGCGCGTCGACGATCTCCTGTTCCGCTGGGGCGGCGAGGAGTTCCTCGTCGTGGTGAGGAACTGCGACCTCGTGCGCGGCCGCGGGATCGCCGAGAAGATACGGAGGGTCGTTTCGGACTCCCCGATCAGCGACTCGTCCGTCAGCATCCGAGTGACGGTCACCATCGGGCTGTGCGAGTATCGCGGCGGCTCGATCGACTCCCTCATCATACAGGCCGACGAGGCCCTGTACGAGGGAAAGCGGACGGGCAAGAACCGGGTGATCGTCGGGGGACCGTAGGGCCGGCCCGTCAGAACGAGTATAGCACCGAAAAGAAGTGGAGCGTCGTGCCGGCGAGCACGAACAGGTGCCACACCGGATGCGTCCAGCGGATTTTGCGGAGGGCGTAGACGCCGGCGCCGGCCGTGTACACGACTCCTCCGGCGATGAGGAGCCCCCAGCTAGCGTCCGAGATGTTGGCCCGGAGGGGATTCGCGACGAAGACGATGAGCCAGCCCATGGGGATGTACGTCAAGAGGGAGATCACGCGGAGGCGGCTGCCGAAGACCGCGTAGCAGGATATCCCCGCCACGGCGAGGCCCCATATCAGCCCGAACACCCACCATCCGACGGTTCCGCGCAGGGCCGTGAGGCAATACGCCGTATACGTTCCGGCGATGAGCACGTAGATGGCCGAGTGGTCAAGCCGCTCGAACACGGGATACGCCCGCGTGCGGAGCAGCGAGTGGTAGAGCGCGCTCATCAGATAGAGGAAAACCATCGAGAAGCCGAACACGCTGAACGCGGTAACGTAATAGGCCGTTTCTCCGGCCGGAGAGCGCAGGACGGCGTTTGCGACGAGGATGACGAGTCCCGCTATGGCGAGGAGGGCGCCGAGTCCGTGGGTAACGGCGTTGGCGATCTCCTCGTCGAGGCGGTAGGGTTTCGGAAGTTTGTGCATTGGTGTTGTGTCCTTTCCCGTTTAGACCGAATCGGCGGGGAAAGGTTGCACGATTTGCGGGACGTTCGCGGCGGAGGCGCCGGATGCGGGGCCTCCGTGCGGCCCGCTAGCGCGCCGGTACCGAGCCCTGTCGCCTCGCCTCGTAGAGGAGGATGCCCGCCGCGACGGATACGTTCAGGCTGTCGAGCCGGCCCCGGGTCGGTATGGAAACCGAGCCGTCGCAACGCTCCTTCAGGAGCCGCGAGACGCCCTCTCCCTCGCTGCCCATCACGATGGCCGTCTTTCCCGAAAGGTCGAGCGCGCTCGCGGCCGTGCCGTCCGCGTCGGCGGCGTATATCCAGAAACCGGCTTCCTTGAGCAGTTCCGCCGCGCGCACGAGGTTCGACGTGAGCGCGCAGGGTACCCAGGCGGAGGCGCCGGCGCTCGTTCGGCCGATGACGCCGAAGTCCGTCGCGCCGCGGCGCTCGGGAAGGATCACGAGATCCACGCCGAACTGGTCGGCGCTCCGGATGACGGCGCCGACGTTGTGGGGGTCGGTGATCGAGTCGAGTACGACGACGAGGGCCGATTCGCGGCCGGCGAGCGCGCGGATCGCCTCGTCGAGCCTGATTGGGGCGGCGGCCTCTTCTTTTGCCATGAGCATGACGATCCCGCGATGGTCGCGCGCCTGCTCGGGGAGCGACGAGGCGAGCCGGTTGAGCTCCGCGTCGGTCGCCGTGGTAGCGGGAACGCCGATCCGCTCGGCCTCTGCGAGTATCTTTTTTACCCGCGGACCGGGTTTGTCGTGACGTATCGATACGCCTTCGAGGGCGGCGCGCCCCGAACCCTTCGCCTTTTCCTCGAGGGCGCGAAGCTCCTCCTCGATGGCGTGGAAGCCGGTGACTACCCTCATAGCTCGTAGGCCTCGCCGTATTTCGCGATATCTACTCGGGGGAAACCGTTCGACTCGAGATGGTCCTTGAACACGACCTGGGCCTCGTGCTCGCCGTGCACCAGGTAGATCCGCTTGAGGTCGGAGGTGTCCAGGGCCTTGAGCCAGGCCGTCATCTCCTCGTAGTCCGCGTGGGCGCTGAAGGCGTTGATCTGCGTCGTTTCAGCGCGGACCGTGTGCCACTCGCCCATGATCTTGACCTCGAGCTCGCGGTTTTGCAGCCGCCTGCCGAGGGTGTGCTCGGCCATGTAGCCGACGAGAAGGAGCTGGTTCTTGGGGTCCCCGACGTTGTTCGCGAGGTGGTGGAGTATCCGCCCCGCCTCGCACATGCCGTCGGCGCTGATGATGACCATCGGGCCGGACATGTCGTTGAGGGACTTCGACTCCTCGACGCTCGTGACGAAGCGGAGCTTGTTGAAGCCGAAGGGGTTCTTGTGGTGCTTGATGAAGGCCTCGTGAGTGTCCTGGTCGTAGCATTCGGGATGCACCTGGAAGATGCTCGTCGCGTTGACCGCCATCGGGGAGTCGACGTATATCGGGATCTCCGGGATTATCTTCTTGTCGACGAGGGTGTGGAAGTAATACACGAGCTCCTGCGTGCGCTCGATGGCGAACGCGGGGATGATGATCTTGCCGTTCGACTTGACCGCCTTGTTGGCGACCTCCGCGAGCATCGCGAGGGCGTCGTCCGTGCTTTCGTGGAGCCGGTCGCCGTAGGTGCTTTCGAGGATGATGTAGTCGACCGGCGGGAGAAGCGCGGGGTCGCGGATGATGGGCTTTCCCTTCCGGCCGAGGTCGCCCGTATAGGCGACCCTGACGGTGTTGCCCTCGGCGTCGGTCGCGGTGAGCAGGGCCATCGAGGAGCCGAGGATGTGCCCGGCGTCGAAGAATTCGAGCTTGACGTTCGGCGTGATCCAGACCGGGCGGTTGTAGGACACGGTAATGATCTGGTTCGTCGTCGCCACGGCGTCCGCCTCGTTGAAGAGGGGTTTCCAGTCGAAGGACTCGCCCTTTCTCGCGGCCCGTTTTGCCAGGAACTCCGCGTCACGCGCCTGGATGCGCGCCGAGTCCATCATGATGAGGTTCGCGAGATCCCGCGTCGCGGGCGTCGCGTAGATGTTTCCGGTGTAGCCGTTCAGGCCAAGCAGGGGAAGGAGGCCCGAATGGTCGTAGTGCGCGTGCGTCAGGACGACGGCCTCGAGCTTGTCGGCGGGCACGTCGAACTGGCGGTTTTTGCGGTCGGCTTCGGCCCTTCGGCCCTGGAAGGCCCCGCAGTCTATCAGGACGACCCTGCCGTCAATCTCCAGCGCGTGCTTGGATCCGGTGACCTCTTCGGCCGCGCCGAGCGAGTAGAAGGATATGCTCATTGCACGAGGATAGTCCGATTGCGGCTGTTCTGCAAGCGCAAACGATGGTATACTTGCCTTTCGAGGTACCTTTTGTATACGAGAGAGATATCCGCAGCCCCTCCCAGTCCGATCGTCGCAGGCGTGCCCGCGTTTGGTTCTTTCAGCGGGCCCTTCGCGCGATTCGACATTCGCGGCATGAAACGGCCGTTCGGGGACCTTCCCGTGCCCTCGTTCATCACCGACCGCAGGGTCATGGGGATAATGCGGTTTCTCTTCTGCGACGGGCACAACATCGGCGAGATCGAGCTGTTCGACGCCGGTTATTTCTCGTTTATGGAAACGACGCTCTGGAACCGCAAGACCAACCACCGCATCGCCTACCGGCGCATCATCCCGCCGGGCTTCATGCGGATACCGGCCGAGTTCGGGAACAGCGTTACCGCCTGCCGTTCCCGGAGGCGGTACACGAGGATTCACGCGCGGCTCCAGCGGCGGCTCATTCACGCGGATTTCGATTTTCTCGGTTCCTCGGCGCGGCCGCCCTGCGAGGGCCGCTTCGAGATGAATCTGGCGGCCCCCGGCTCGAGCGACCTCTCGTCGGTCTTGCCGTACCGAGTCAGGCGCCGCTGTCTCGCCTCGTACCAGGTAACCGCGCCCCTCCACGGATGGATCGGCACGGGGTTCGACGACCACCACATCCACGAGGACGACGGCGTCGGGTATTTCGATGTCCGCAAGGCGTATTTCTCCCTGCGCACCAAGATGAGCATGGTCATCGGCCTCGGCCGGGTCAGCGGACGGATCGTCTCCTTCCAGCTCGGCAAGTCGGTAAACCGCGAGGACGACCGGTACAACGACAACGTCCTGTTCGTCGACGGTCGCGCCTGGCCCCTGCCGCCCGTGATTATCACGCGTCCGTACGGCATTACGGGCAACTGGGTCATCCAGGACACCGAGAGCATGGTGGATCTTGTCTTCTCGCCCGTGTCCGACAGCTCGCGCCGGCTGAGCGCGTTCGTCGTCAGGACCGACTATCATACCGTATACGGAACCTTCGACGGCGTGTTGTTGACCGGCGACGGCGAGCGGATTATCCTCAAAGGCTATCCGGGAATCGGAAAAAAAATATTGCTACGCATTTAGGAAAGTGAATGGACGACGTACGCGTTGAGCTTATGAGCAGCCTGCCCATCGTGCCTGACGGCGAGTTGGAGGCGATGAATCAGCTGATGGCTGACAAGAAGTATCGCATCAAGCAGCCCGGCGGGTTCCTGCGCGCGGACAAGACCGACCGCGTCAGCAAGGAATTCGTCCTCTACACCCTGAACGACCACATCGGACACGTCCAGCGGTGCGTCGCGTCCACGAAGCGGATGCTTCCGTACGATGATAACGGGGGGTTCTACGCGAAATTCGCGACCCACGAGCCGGTCGGGCACCGCGTCATGGCGACCGTCGCCGCGATCGACATCAGGCAGCTCGGAAACCTCCTGATGCAGCTGCAATCGCGCTCCGGCGAGGTCTCCGTCCGCGATCTCGTGCCCTTCGTCCGGCTCTTGTACCGGAGCGTTCTCCGCGTCTACTACCTGGGCCCGCAGGGCATCGCGCGCGTATACCGCGCCGTGCACGCGCACATACTGCGGGAGCTCGTTCCGCAGGATCCCGCCGCGCTCAAGGATTACACCGCGAGCGCGATCGCCGAATGGCGCTACATCATGGAGCAGATGACGGAGGGACTTTATCCGCTGCTCCTCCGCATGACCTCGCCGCAGATGCTGAGCCAGGCCCAGCTTTTTTACGCGAACGGCTCGAGGCTTCTCGCCTGGCTCGGCCTCGAGCCGAACGACGTCATCTTCCTGAAGGACGCGGCGATATCCGACGAGGGCGCGGACGGGTCTCCCGCCGCGCCTCCCGAGCCCGAGCCCGAGGAGGAAGGAGACGATCTTCCCGAGGAGGTTAGAGAGGGTCTCGCCGTCCTCGAGGTCCTGTTTCCGGAGGCCGGGTGGGACAGGCTCGAAACCCTGCCTGACATGTGCCCGTATTTCCAGTCGATGGTGCAGTTCCAGGACGGGTTTACCCAACTCGCCCCCGACAATCCCCTGCATCACATGATGATCCTCTTCTGGATACTCGAGGAGCTCTTTCAGGGTCTCAGGCTCATCAAATTCGAGCCGCTCCAGGCGCTTTCGGCCAGGGACGACTTCGAGGACATCAACCGCATCCTTGAGGACTGGATACGCTACCAGGAGACCATCTTCGACAAGGGCTTTTCCGTGGAGCTCAAGGCCTATACCCATCAGATCTATACCCAGCCCGATTTCCACAAGACGCCCTACGGCCGGAAGCTTCTTTCCAACATGTACACGCTGATAAAGGCGATGTTCCTGCCGTACTTCGACATCAGGATGTACGGGACGACGCGCGGACCGAAGGACGAGCGGTTCCCGCCGTTTTTCGTGCGCGTCTCGCGCCTGACCCGCATGCTCACCCGGTACAACGAGGAGATCGAGGCGGCGACGACCGGGAGCGAACCCAACCCCGACGACTCGGTGCCCGGCGTGCTCAACCCGTGGGCGCCGTACAAGTTCGACATTCCGAACCACCTGTCGCGGCGGCTCGACGCTATCTGCGGCGGCCGGCATTCGCGCTCGAGGACGAACGCATTCCTGATACGGTACACGCTTTCGATCCTGAACGTGCTTGACTGGTGGGTGAACGACAAGACGAGCTATGCCTATCGCGACAACCCCGATTACCTCTACCGGGTAATCGAGCCGGGCAGCTCCGTGCCGGCATTCGGCGTCCGCGCCATGACGGACGTGGACGCGATATTCCAGCGGCATCTCAAGGCGCGCGCGCAGGGCGGTGCGGGCGAGCAGTGACGGTACGGCTCTAGAGCTGGCGGCCGGTCCTGAGTTTTTCCTCGAAGCGTTCGAGATTTTTCCCCGAAAGGTCCGCGGGCTTTCCCGCGAGAAGACGCTTGAGCGCCTCCATCTCCTCGCCTGAGAAGGTGACGGCGCTGACCTGGTGTCGCTCGAAGGAGGCGGTGGCGAGCGGCGCCACTCGGCGGCAGACGTCGAGCATGACGTTCGCGTAGTCCCTGATTTCCTTCTGCGCGTGCGCGTCGCAGCGGAGGCGGAGGAATCGGAACAGGTTGTGCAGGTCGATTTGCCAGTACCACTCGGTATAGGTCGATAACGGAAGGTTGACGCGCGCGAGCTCGCGCGCGATGTTTTGCCCGATCAGGCCGTTGTAACCGGCGAAGGCGTCCGCCTGCTGGCGGGCAAGGTTCTCGCGCACGGAAGCCGCGACGTCCGCGGGGACGGGATCGGGCGAGCGGCCCTGCTTGTTGTCCTCGCTCTGGTACGCGATGTCGGCCGCCTCCGGCACGTAGCATTCGTCCTTCATGATGGAGTAGCGGCCTGATATCTCGTTGACGCGCGCCGTCCGGTGGCGGATCCACTGGCGGGCGACGAAGATCGGGAGTTTCACGTGAAAGGTGAGGATTACCTGCTCGAACGGCGAGGTGTGCTCGTGGCGGAGGAGGTAGTCGATGAGGGCTCCGTCTTCCCTGACGGTCTTGGTGCCCTCGCCGTAGGAGACGCGCGCGGCCTGAACGATGCGGGAATCGCCGCCCATGTAGTCGACGAGCCTGACGAATCCCTTGTCTAGGACCGGGAATTCCCGGTCGAGGATCTCTTCGGCGGATGAAACGACGCAATGTGCCATAGCAGGCAGTATAGCCAGTGCCATCTTGACATGGCAAGGGGTCGTGCAGTAATCTTAGGAACATTTTTGGAGCGGTGTCCGAGCGGTTTAAGGAGGCGGTCTTGAAAACCGTTGTGCCGAAAGGTACCGGGGGTTCGAATCCCCCCTGCTCCGGTACGGAACCGGACGCGGGACGCAGCTTTCGAATATGTGACCTTTGGAGCGGTGCGAGAGAGGCCGAATCGGGCTCCCTGCTAAGGAGTTGTGCCCCAAAAGGGTACCGGGGGTTCGAATCCCCCCTGCTCCGGATTTTGCTGTCACGTAACGGTGAAAGCGGAAAGAATCCTGCCCGACGGGGGATTCGATCGTGAGCACGGAAGCGAGCCAGCGCAGCTTCCGCGCGAGGGTGGCCCCGAAGGGGCGAATCCCCCCTGCTCCGGATTATCTTGAGACTATAGCTCAGCTGGATAGAGCGTCAGATTGCGGATCTGAAGGCCGGTGGTTCGAACCCACTTAGTCTCATACAGGCTGTCTTCCGGGACGGCCTTTTTTTAACGCGGGCGCGAGAGCGTACCGTTTGGAGAGATGCGAGAGCGGCTGAATCGGGCGGTCTCGAAAACCGTTATACCGCAAGGTATCGGGGGTTCGAATCCCCCTCTCTCCGTATCTCATGGAGCTGCCGAAAGACTTGTACTAATGGCAGTTCTTTAAGAAGCATTTGATCGGGGGGATTCGATCCGGAGCTCCCCGCCGAGCGAATGCGAGGATTAAGGGGAGCGGAGGCGGCCCGAAGGGGCGAATCCCCCTCTCTCTTTGTCGCGGTTGTTTTTTTGGAGAGATGTCCGAGTGGTCGAAGGTGCACGCTTGGAAGGCGTGTGTGCTCGAAAGAGTACCGAGGGTTCGAATCCCTCTCTCTCCGTAGCGCTTATCGAAACTGTGTAAACAGCATGGCGATACGCGCATGTGTTCCGGATGAACTCCAGGGATTCGAACCGGAGCCCCCGCCGAGCGAATGCGAGGAATGAGGGGGCGGAGGCGGCCCCGTAGGGGCGAATCCCTCTATCCAACATTTCTGACCGTTCCGAATAGCCCAGGTCCTATGCAAGAAACCGCTTCCCAACCCCGCCAGATCCGGAAGGAAGCAACGGCAAGAAGCCGGTTTCTGTGCCGTAGTGCACCTGGGCTTTTCGGAACGGTTTTTTATTTGCCAATTTCTGTTGTGTCGTGCCTGATTAGAATCCGAATTCTGTTTTATCAATACCAGAAGCCCTGATTATGCTGTAGAGCGTTCCGATCGGCAAGTGTTTGCCGGAATGATTTGGTACAATCGTTACTGCGCCGGTAATCTTGTTTTTATATTTTTGATGCGAACCTTTTTGAGAAACGCAAACAAAGCCGTAACGTTGAAGCACCGTTATTACTTCCCGTGCTGTAAGCCTGATAGGCATTACACCACCATCTCGACTACTTTGGATTCTACGGGAAGAGAGTCGTCAGCAGGCGTGAAAAACAAGTCTATAGCCTGCTTGAAATTTTCCAGAGCCTGAGTTTCCGTATCCCCGCATGAAGTAAGGCCGGGCAATTCAGGGCAAGTAACCGACCAGGCTTCCGCTTCGGCGTCATATTCGCAAACGGCGCGTATCTTCATTGTTTCCCTCCTTTGAGCCAATTATATAATACTACATTCCTTGGGAAGTAAGTACGATTTCATTATGGACGATCCTTTCTTGCTAGGAATTTATACGGCAAATCGAGATTACTGGCAGCCTTTTTGAGCTTGGCGTCCCTTTCCACTCGCCATTGTTATGTCCCTACCCAACTGACAACCCTTACCCGGAATTTCTGGATGGGGGAGACCGAGGTGACGCAGGGCCTCTGGGAGGCCGTGTGGGGCACCGACTGGCCGGGAACGGATCCCGACGGATCGGGATACGGCGCCGGGGCAGATTATCCGGCCTACTATGTCAGCTGGTTTGACGCGGTGGCGTTTTGCAACCTGTTGACGGTGGCCGACGACGGCATCGCCGATACCGAGCGGGTGTATTGTTCCGACGAGGATCTCAAGATCGCCTACACCGCGGCAGACGCCGCAAGCGGCAATACCGTATTCGCGGACTGGGGCAAACGGGGGTACCGTTTGCCGACCGAGGCGGAATGGGAGTACTCCGCGCGGTACGTCAACGGGGTTACATGGAAGCGCGGTGACCACGCAAGCGGCGGCCCCGTGTATACCGACGAGACGGACCCGGATACCGTCGGCGATTACGCCTGGTACTCCTGTAGCAGAAGCAATCCCGTAAGTCAAAAAAAAGCGAACGCCCTCGGCTTGCGGGACATGGGCGGAAACGTGCAGGAATGGTGCTACGACTGGTATGCAGGTTACGCCGGCACGTCCGCGACGAATCCCTCAGGGCCCGCGAGCGGCACTCAGCGCGTGTATCGCGGCGGCAACTGGAATGACCAGGCGTATTTCCTGCAGTGCGCGTACCGTATGAAAATCGCCCCGTCGGCCAACAGTTACTACTTCGGCTTCCGCTTGTGCAGGACGGCGGACTGAGCGTCCGGGGTCTCCGGGGTTTTGCGGCGAATCCTCCATGCCCCGCCAATTCTCCCCACCCAGGAAAATAATCCTTGCCCCCACGCGAATGACGGTATACGCTGATGATATCAAATAAGTACAAGGATGATCGCATGAAAAAACATGTCACGGTTTGTTCGGTTCTCGTCGGTATCGCACTGACGATTTTCGTGCTTGCCACCTGTTCCTCCGGATCGGGCGATGAAGAGCCTCCCGCTACGACCTACCCGATAACGGTGCTTCCGACCGGCGCCACCGGCTCTGAGGCAGTAACCGCGAATGTAACCGAAGCCGAAGCTGGCACGACCGTAACGCTGACCGCGACGCTGGGTTCCGGCCGGAGAGTCGCCCTGAACGCCGCCAGCGTTCCGATTAACTCGTCAACGATTAGCGTGAACGGCGGTACGGCAACCTTCATGATGCCGAATACGGCCGTTACGATAACGGCAACATATAGTTTTACTCCTACTCATCCCGCGGGTTATGCAGAAAGCCACACGGCTAACTCCACGTCTTTCAACATGCACTACGTACCCTCCGGCGGAACCTTCATCATGGGCGAGCATGTTGAGACAACAACCCAAACGGTAACACTTACGAAGAATTTTTGGATGGGTGAGACCGAGGTGACGCAGGGTTTGTGGGAAGCTGTATGGGGCACGACCTGGCCGGGTACGGACCCCGACGGATCGGGATATGGCGCTGGAGCCAGTTATCCAGCCTACTTTGTAAATTGGTATGACGCAGTGGCTTTTTGCAACCTGTTGACCATTGCAGACAGCACCATTGCCGATACCGAGCGGGTGTATTATTACGATGCGGATTTAACAACAGTCTACACTAAAACACATGCGGCGAACCATAATAAAGTATATATAGATTGGAGTAAGAAAGGATACCGGCTACCGACCAGCGCGGAATGGGAATACACAGCACGGTATGTGGACGGAACGAGTTGGACTCGTGGTGACCATGTAAGTGGTGGGCCTGTGTATACCGATGAAACAGACCCAGACAAAATTGGTGATTATGCCTGGTACTTTGGAAATAACGGAGCGATAGGATCAACTACTTATGCTAATAAAGAAGTAGGACAGAAGAAAGCGAATGCGCTCGGTTTACGGGATATGAGCGGGAACGTATGGGAAATGTGTTCTGATTGGTGGGTACCGGTCTATAGTGTCCTTGTTGGTACCGACCCCGTCGGGCCTTCAACCGGTATGTATCCAAATATACGAGGGGGAACTTGGGAAATTAGAAGCCATCAAATAATGTGTGCCCTCAATGGTGCTTGTGATACGGAAAGTTCTAATACTGTCTTAGGCTTCCGCCTGTGCAGGACAGCGGATTAACTACCACCCCAATCCTTCCTCCGCCCCTCGTGGCCCGCTCTTCGAACGGCTGTGAGGGGGGCCAGGGCGCGGGGCGGCCTTCGTGGTGCCTCGGCCTTTTCCCTACCTTCCCCGTGTCGTTTGTGCTATCATCACCGGCGTGAAGATTTTGCTGGTCGGCATCAATTCGAAATACGTACAGAGCAACCTCGCGATACGACTGCTTCGGGAGTACGCGCTCGCGCGATCGGGCGCGGTGCGCTCGGGGCGGGTCGAGGTGTCGGCGGGGGAGTGGAACGTCAACCAGCCGGCGGGGACGATCGTGCGCGGCATCGCGGAGGCGCGGGCCGACTGCGTCCTTTTTTCGACGTATATCTGGAACCGCGACATGGTCATGCGCGTCGCGGACGACATTCGCGCCCTTTTCCCGGAGATCGTCATCGGCGTTGGCGGGCCGGAGGTTTCCTGGACGTCGGAGCGGGAGCTTGCGCGGCATCCGGCGCTCGACGTCGTCTTCGAGGGCGAGGGCGAGGCGAGTTTTTGCGAGTTCGTCGAGCGGCTCGCGGAGGTTGATGGGGTTTGCGACGCGTCTTCAGGGGCGAGTCTTCGGGAGCGGCTGCCGCTCGTGGCGGGAACGCGCACGAGGGCCGGGCATGGCGGACCGCGTGAGCCGATCGCAAACCTTGCGGATATCCCCTTTCCGTATGCGGGAGGGAAGGCCGGCGACGGGGTGGCGGGCGGCGGTGCGGCTGGCGGCCCGGTGGGCATCGCGTATTACGAGTCGAGCCGGGGGTGCCCTTTTGCGTGCGCCTACTGTCTTTCCGCCAACGAGACGCGCGTGCGGTACCTTTCCCTTGAGCGGACGCTTTCCGACATCGACTGGTTTCTCGGCAACCGCTTTCCCCTCGTGAAGTTCGTGGACCGCACGTTCAACCTCGACCCGGCGCGGTACCTCGCGATATGGCGGCACATCCGGGACCGGTACAACGGGGTCACGACCTTCCACTTCGAGGTGTCGGCGGAGCTTCTGGACGACGCGGCTTTCGAGGTGTTGGACTCGATGCCGGCGGGCGCGGTCCAGCTCGAGATCGGCATACAAAGTACCAATCCGGAGACGCTCAGGCTCGTGGGGCGGAAGTCGGACAGCGAGCTTCTCGCGCGGAACGTCGGGCGGATTCCCTCAGGTATTCATACGCACGTCGACCTTATCGCGGGGCTTCCCGCCGAGGGGCTCGCGCGCTTCGGGGAGTCGTTCGACTTCGCGTGGTCGTTGCGCGCGGGGATGCTCCAGTTGGGCTTTCTCAAGGTTTTACCCGGCGCCCCGATGGAGGCTCTCGCGCGCGGGATGCCGGGGTACGCGTGGAGCGCGCATCCGCCGTACGAGGTGCTCGCGACGCCGGAGCTTTCATATGACGAGCTTTCGGAGCTTCGGGACGTGGAGCGGTTGGTGGACGTCCTGTACAACGGCGGCCTCGCGCGGAACGCGCTTCTCTTTTTATCGCGCGCGTCGTCCGCCTTCGCTCTTTTGCGGGAGCTTGCCGCCTTCGTGCGCTCGTGGTTGCCCGACGGCGACTTGCAGGCACCGCGCAGGCCCGCGACGCAGTACGAATGTCTGGCGGATTACATCCGGGCGGACTTTGCCGGCGCGGGGCGTTCCGCGGAGGACCGCAAGGTCGCGCTCGAATGGCTCAAGTACGACTATCTGGCGCAGGGGAAGCCCGGCGCGATACCCGGCTGGATGACGCGGCGCTATTCGCGGGAGGCGCACGACGCGGCTCTCGTCGCGCGCGGGCTTCTGGAAGCCGGCGACGACGGACGGGCCCCCTCGCGCAGGACGGTTTACGGACGCACCGAGTACGAGGAGTTCCGGTTCGATACCGCAGGGCCGCCCGAGCGTTTTTTATTCGTGTATCCCGACCGAAAGGGCGGGCAAACCGCCACGGAATGCGCTAAACTGGGCTATACTTGAAAAAACAGGAGCGAACAGAATGGACGTAACGATCATCAACCCCTTTTTAACCGCGACGATGAACCTCTTTCAGAATATGTTCGCCCTCGAGGCCCAGCCCGGGACTCCGTATGTCCTTGAAGGCGAGGTTAAGCATCGCTGGGAGATATCTGGCCTTTTGGGCCTGACCGGGGACTATCAGGGACTGGTCGGGTTTCGCCTGCCGAAGCTGCTTGGCGACAAGATGCTCCAGAAATCGGGCATCGTCACCAAGGGGGAGCAGGAGCGGCAGGAAACGGTCTACGAGATGATCGGCGAGATGACGAACATCATCGCGGGGAACGCCTCGTCGGAAATAAAGAGCGCCTCGATAGACATATCGCCGCCGGTCGTGGTGCGCGGGGAGAACCACGAGATCGCCTGGCCCAAGGCCATGCCCGTCATCGCGATCCCCTTCACGACGAGTTCGGGTCCCTTCGAGGTCGACGTCTGCTTCAAGCGCAGGTGACCCTTTCGCCGCTCGCGTCGCCGGGCTCCCTGACCCAGGGCCGCTACGGACGCGACGGACATATGGCGAACGGGCGATATCTGTAGTAAAATCGCCCGTGTATGAGTGATACGCCGGTTATACGACTTTTTGCGGTTGCCGCCCTCGCGCTCTCCCTTATCGCGGCCTCGTGCGCGCGCACCGAGGAGCTGACCCTCGCCGAGATCGAGGCCCTCGTCGCCTCCGGGCAGAACGAGCTTCTCTCGAAGACCGTGCGGAAACCCTGGAGGGGCGAGGCTCCCGTGCCGGGAAAGCGGGGCGGCACCTGGCGCGCCTCCGTCGACGCGGACCCCAAGAGCTTCAACCCGCTCGTCGCGGAGCGCGACGGGGCCACCGCCGCGATCGTGTCCCACATGCTGGATTCCCTCCTCGACTACGACTACGCGCGGCGCGAGTTCGTGCCGAACTGCGCCTCGGCCGAGATACTCGTGGACAAGGAGCTCGAGACGCTTTCCGTCGTCTACACCCTCCGCGACGACCTGTGGTGGTCGTTCCCCGACTCCGAGAGGAAGGTGAAGGTCACGTCGGACGACGTGGTGTTCTGGTACGACGAGATCGAGGGGGATCCCGAATTCCGGAGCTCCGCGTACAACAGCCAGTTCGTCACGATGCAGGACGGGAGCGAGAAGCGGATAACGATCCGGAAGATCGACGATCTCCGGTTCGCCTTCGATTTTCCCCGCGTCGACGCGAACCCGCTTCTCGCCACGAACCGGGACTTCGGCCCGCGGTTCGTCTTCGAGCCGGCCAAGCGCTCGGGCGGCGTCCAGGGCGTGCTGTCGCTCTTCAGCGTCGCGACCGATCCCAAGACGATCCCCTCGATGGGGATGTGGTTCCTGGTCGAGTACACTCCGGGCCAGCGGCTCGTGTTCCGGAGAAACCCCGCGTACTGGAAGCGGGATACGGCGGGGGTCTCCATCCCTTATCCCGACCAGAAGGTCGCCCAGATCGTCTCCGAGGACAACACGCGGTATCTCCTCTTTTTGCAGGGCAAGCAGGATTCGTACACGCTCAGGCCCGAGGATCTCGAGGAGCTGGTGAGGCGGGACAAGCCCGAATATACCGTGTTCGGCGCCGACGGCTCTCTCGGGGCGCCCTTCTGGAGCTTCAACCAGAACCCGAAGAACTCGGGGACGCCGCAATACGAGTGGTTCACGAAAAAGGAATTCCGCCAGGCGATGAGCTGCCTGCTCAACCGCGACCGGGTGATCTCCCAGGTGTACCGCGGGCTTGCCGAGCCGATGCTCGGCTTTTTCGCGGAGGCGAACCCGTTTTACGATCCCTCCATCCGGCTCGAGTACCTCTTCGATCCCGCGCGCGCCGTCTCCCTTCTTTCTTCCGTCGGCATAGAGCGGGACGCCGGTGGCATCATGCGCGACGTTCGGGGACGCGAGATCGCCTTCGACCTCACGATACCCGCGGACAACGCGCTCTCGAACGACATCGCATCCATAATAGCCGACGAGTGCGCGCGAGTCGGGATAACCGTCCGCCTGAGGTCGGTGGATTTCCAGAAGATGGTGGAACAGCTTACCTCGACCTACGACTGGCAGACGCTCATCATCGGTCTCGGTTCCAACTACTGGCCGACCCAGGGTTCCAACGTGTGGCCCTCGACGGGCAACCTGCACCTCTGGCATCCCCTGCAGGAGTCTCCCGCCACGGAGTGGGAGGCCCGCATCGACTATCTCTACAACGAGGGCAAGTACACGCTAGACGCGGCGCGCTCGCGCGCCATCTGGGACGAGTACCAGCGACTGCTTCTCGAGCAGTGTCCGCTCGTCTATCTCGTCCGGCCCCGAAGCTTCTTCGCCATACAAAACCGGTGGAGCCTCGAGAACGTCTATTACGACAACGTCGGCGGGGCCCGGATCGACCACGTCTTCCTCGCGAACCCGGGGGGTAACCCATGATCAAGGACCTTTTCGAATCGTTCGCCCGGGCGGTCTTCCTTCCCGTACGCTCGGCGAAACGGCGCTTTCCCCTGCTATCATTCATCGTCGGGAGGTTTCTCACGATGCTCGTCCTGCTCTTCCTGCTCGGCTTCGCCGTGTTCGGCCTCATGGAGCTCGCACCGGGGGACATCGTCGACCAGCTCGTGATCCAGCAGCTGATGACGGGGGAGCGCAACGCCGCGAGCGGGGACAAGGCGCTCGACGCCGCGCAGATCGCCGCCTCGAGGGCCGACCTCGGACTGGATCGCCCCTTCTACGAGCAGTATTTCCGCTGGATCGGGCGAGTTTCCCGGGGCGACCTCGGGGTAAGCCTCATCTCGCGGGCGCCCGTGCTCTTCCTGATCGGCTCGCGCATGGCGAACTCGGTGCTCCTCAACGTCATTTCCCTCGTGCTGATAACGGCGGTTTCCTTCGCGCTCGGGGTGTGGTTCTCCGCGAAGGCGGGTAAAGCGACGGACCTCGCTGCGACGTTTTTCGCCCTCGTTCTCCACGCCTTTCCCGGCATACTGCTTCTCATACTGCTGCAGCTCTTCGCCTTCGCGACGGGGCTCTTCCCGGTCGTGGGCTTTCCCGGCTTCCTCTTCCGCGAGAACCCGGCGAAATTCGTCTTCAGCTACGCGCATCACGTCTTCCTGCCGCTGCTCGCTGCCTTCCTCGGCGGCGTCGGTGGAACGATGCGCATGATCCGCGCGACCATGCTCGACCAGCTCGGCCAGCCCTACGTGACGAGCCTCCGCGCGCGGGGCATCGCGGAAAAGCGGGTGTTCTTCAACCACGCGTTCCGCAACACGCTCAACCCGTACATCACCGGAAGCGCCAACCTGCTCGCGGGCCTTTTCTCGGGCTCCCTCGTGCTCGAGATCATCTTCTCGTATCCGGGCATCGGTAGGCTCATGTACGAGGCGGTCACGCAGGAGGACATCAACCTCGTGCTCGCGAACATCATGTTCATATCGTTTTTGGTCCTGGTCGGCATGGTGCTTGCCGACATCGCCCTTGCCCTGGTCGATCCCAGGATACGGTACGGGAGGGATTGATGAGGTTTCGCTCGTTTTTGGGGACGCGGCCCTTCGCGGCCGGATCGGTCGCCGCGCTCGCCGTCCTGTATCTCGCGATGGCCTTCGCCGAGTTCGTCGCCCCGTACGCCCCCACGGCCTCGTTTCCCGGGATGACCTATCACCCGCCGAACGTCAGGCTCGGCCTTTCGGGGCTTACCGCCCGCGAGGCACGCGTCGTCAACGCGGTGACCTGGAAATACGTGCTCGTGAAGGACCTGGGCCACGACGTGCGCCTCTTCGCGAAGGGCGAGCCGTACCGGCTCCTCGGGCTGATCCCGGCGGACCGGCACCTGTTCGGCACTGGCGCGGGGAAGTACCCCGTCTTTCTCCTCGGCGCCGACAGCCTCGGGCGCGACCTCTTTTCGCGCATCGTGCACGGAAGCCGCATCTCGCTGACGATCGGGTTCATCGCCACCGCGATTTCTCTTTTCCTCGCGATCGCCTTCGGCGGATGCGCGGGTTACTTCGGCGGCGCCGCCGACTGGTCCATCATGCGTTTTTCCGAGTTCTTCATGCTGATCCCGGGCCTCTACCTGATCCTGTTCCTCCGCTCGCTCCTGTCGACGAACATGGACTCGGGCCAGATGTACATGATGATAACGGTGATCCTCTCCCTCGTCGGCTGGCCCGGCTCCGCCCGGACGATCCGCGGCCTCGTGCACTCGATCAAGCGCGAGGAGTTCGTCCTGAACGCGCGGCTCGAGGGGATTCCCGCCCCGGTCATCATCTTCCGGCACATCATGCCGCAGACGGCGAGCCTCCTGATCGTCAGCGTGGCCCTGAGCGTGCCGGGCTTCATCATGAGCGAGACGACGCTCTCGTACCTCGGCCTCGGCATCGTCGACCCGGCCGTCAGCTGGGGCTCGCTCATCAAGCGGGACATCTCGACGCTGAGCAATCTCCGCAACTATCCCTGGCTGCTTTCGCCCGTGTGGATGCTTCTTACCGTGACGCTCGCCTTCAACTTCCTCGGCGACGCCCTGCGCGATTTCTACGACCCGTACCACGCCGTCTTCCCGAGGTTTTCGCTCAAGCGGCTCGCGAGGAGGCTTTCGAATGGCTAGCGCGAATCTTCTGGAGGTGCGCGACCTTCGCGTGTCCTTCCCCCTGCCGAACCGGGGCGCGGACTCCTTCGTCCGCGCGGCGCGCGGCGTATCGTTCGGCCTCTCGCGGGGCGAGATACTCGGCATCGTCGGCGAGAGCGGCTCGGGAAAGAGCGTGACGACGTCCGCGATTCCGTCGCTCCTGCCCGCGCACGCGATCGTGACGGGCTCCGTCCTGTACGAGGGACGCGAGCTTCTCGGGCTTTCCGGCGAGGAACTCCGCGCCTACCGGGGCAGGAAGATCGGCATGATCTTTCAGGAGCCCGGACGGTCCTACGATCCCCTGCAGACGATGGGCGGCGCGTTTTTCGAGACGCTCAGAAACGCGGACCCCCGGATTTCCCGCACGGATGCGAACCGCCGCGCCGCGGAACTCCTCGCCGACGTGGGTCTCGACGACGCCGGGCGCCGTCTCGCGAGCTATCCGCACCAGTTTTCCGGCGGCCAGCTCCAGCGCATCGGGATCGCCCTCGCGCTCGCGCAGGGCTGCGACCTCCTGATCGCGGACGAGCCGACGACGGCCCTCGACGTGACCATCCAGGCGCAGATCGTGGCCCTTCTGAGGGGAATCCGCGACAGGCGGGGGATCGCCGTCGTCTTCATCAGCCACAACATCGATCTCGTCGCGAGCGTGGCCGACAGGCTTCTCGTGATGTACGGCGGACTCGTGATGGAATCGGGACCTGCCCGGGCGGTGCTTGAGTCTCCCGCCCACCCGTACACGAAGGCCCTCCTGGCCGCGGCCCCCCGTTTCGGGGCGCATTGTTCGGAGGGTCGCCTGCAGTCGATTCCCGGCCGCGTTCCCGACCCGACGCGGCACGAGCCGGGCTGTCCGTTCGCACCGAGGTGTCCGCGCGCGATTCCCGCCTGCGCCGCGGCGATACCGGAGATGGCGTCGCCCGCGACAAGCGGGACGGACCGCGAGTACCGCTGCATTCTCGAACCGGAGGCCGCGACATGAACGCGATAGAGGCAATCGGCCTGAAAAAACGCTTCAACCTCGAGGCCGGCTTTTTCGCCCGCTTCGGGAAATTCGTATACGCGGTCAACGACGTCTCATTCGCGATCGCGCGGGGCGAGACCTACGGCCTCGTCGGGGAATCGGGATGCGGCAAGACGACGACCGCCCGCCTGCTCGTGCGCATGTACGAGGCGGACTCGGGACGGATTCTGTTCGACGGCGGCAAGACGGACGCGCGCGCCCTCGACCGGTCGGGCCTTCGCGCCTACCGCGAGAAGGTCAAATACGTATTCCAGGATCCCTCTCGGTCGCTCAATCCGAGGATGAGCGTATACGAGATACTTACCGCGGCCATGCGCTGGTCGCCTTCCTGGCCGGGCAAGCGCGCGGCTCGGGAACGTGCCGCCGCCATCATGGAGGAGGTCGGCCTCTCGGCCGGCGACCTCGACCGCAGGCCCGCGGACTTTTCCGGCGGACAGCGCCAGCGCATTTCCATCGCGCGCGGGCTCATCATGAATCCCGAGGTGCTCGTGTGCGACGAGGTCGTGTCGGCGCTCGACGTCTCGATACAGGGGCAGATACTGAACCTGCTTCTTGACGTGCGCGAGCGCCGCGGTCTTTCCCTGCTCTTCATAGCGCACGACCTGAAGGTGTCGGGCTGGTTCTGCGACCGGATCGGGGTCATGTACCGCGGCGAGATGATGGAGGAGGCGCCGGCGCGCGATCTCTATCGCGAGGCGCGCCACCCGTACACGAAGCTTCTCTATGCGAGCGTCGCGGCGGACGGGTCGTCGATCCAGGGGGAGGTCGCGCGGGCCGACTCCGAGTTATCCGGCTGCGCCTTCGCGGGGCGGTGTCCGTTAGCGGAGGGGCGTTGCAGGGCCGAGAGGCCCGAGTACCGCGAGGTATCGCCCGGGCACCGGGTGCGGTGCCACTTCGCCTGACGCTACAAACCGCACGCGAGGTGTTCGCAGAGTATCCTCGCGCCGATGGCGACGAGCACGAGGCCTCCGGCGATCTCGGCGTACCGCCCGAGGGCCTTGCCCGCGCGACGGCCGATGGCGAAGCCGCCCAGACAGACGGCCAGCGTGACGGTCCCGATGACGATCGCGGGCGAAAGGGCGGGCTTGCCGATTACCGAAAAGCTCACGCCGACGGCCAGCGCGTCGATGCTCGTGGCGAACGCGAGCGCGAGCGTGACCCGTTTGCTCGAAAGATCCCGTTTTGCCGCCTCGGCTCCGGTCGGGCACGTCTCCCCTGACGGATCGTCCCGAAACTCGCGGACCGCCCCCGCGGCCATCTTTCCTCCCACGAAGGCGAGGAGTCCGAAGGCAATCCAGTGGTCAATCGACGCGATGGCCCGTGCCAGCGTCGAGCCCGCGAGCCAGCCCGCGACCGGCATCAGGAACTGGAAAAACCCGAAGGCGAGCGCGGCGCGGAACATATGGCGCTTCGGCAGGTGTTTCGTGCAGGCGGCCGAAGAGACGGATACCGCGAACGCGTCCATCGAAAGCCCGAGGGCGATAAGCAGAAGTTCGGTCATGGTTGTCCTTTGCGCCACTATAACACGCTCGTGCGGCGGATGATAATGCCGAAGTACCGGAAAAAACCCGCCGACTGTGGTACACTGACGCCTTGAAACCGAGAAGGAGATTCGCATGAAAGGCTTTCGAACGGGCATGTTTTTTCTGGTTGTTGTTTGCGTGACGCTCGTGTGGGGCTCGTGCGCCAGAAAAGCCGGTACCGAAGCGGCCCCGGCCGAATCCGTCGGCCCCGGCGAGACCGGCGATCCTGCCGAGGCCTTTGCCGGAATCGTCACCTTCACCACGGGTCCGGTCTCCCTAGATTCCAAGGGTGAATCCAGGACAATCGACGTGGGCGAGCGCGTCGTCGAGGGAGACGTCGTGACGACGGGGGCCGACGCGACCTGCGAGATCCAGTTCGGAAGTTTCGGCAGCGTTCACGTAGCCTCGGGCACGAGTCTCGACGTTTCCAGGCTTTCGCGCGACGCGGGCGTCACGAAGAGCGAGCTGCTTCTCGGCGCCGGAACCGTCATCTGCAAGGTCCGAAAGCTTTCCGGCGACGACTCCTTCGTGATCCGTACCAGTACCCTCGTGTGCGGCGTCCGCGGCACCGTGTTTCTCGTTTCCCACCAGGAAGGAAAAAAAACCAAGGTCGCCGTCGAGACGGGCCGCGTGGCGGTCGCCGCGGGCTCCGCTTCGGCCGGTTCTGACGCCGCATCGGCAGACCCCGATCCCGCAGCGTCCACCGAGGCGCTCGTCGTCGAAGCGGGCTTCGAAAGCGTCGTCAAGGCCGAGGGCGCCGGGAAGCCCCTCGCCGAATCCGCCCCCCCGGTTCCGATCGCCGAGGAAACAAAGCGCGAATTCTCGGCCGCCCCGACCCCGGAAATCAGGAATCTGGGCGGGGAGGAGCCAGAGGCGAAGGGCGCGGACGCGAAGCCGGTATCGCTTCCCGCGTTGCGCGTGGTCGCCGAGCCAAAGACCGCGGTGGTGGCGATAAACGGAAAGCCCGTGTCGCGCGGAAGGTTTACCGCCCTGTATTCAAAAGGAGAGACCGTCCTGCTGTCCGTCCGCGAGGAGGGCTTCGAGACCCACGAAGAGGCCATCGTCATGGGTGATGGAAACGATGTCGTGCGCGAGGTGTCGCTGAAGGTCCTGGGGTCCAAGCCCCAGTCCGCGGACTCGGCGGATACGTCGAAACAGCCGGCTCCGCCGCGCGATCCTCTCGAGACCTTCGTCGTCCCCGCAACCGGCAAGAAGGCGAAGTTCGCCGTCGCCAACGGTTCCGGCAGGACGCTGCTGAGCGACGAGTCGTCCGTACTATCCTGTCTTGACGGCAAGGGCGCGGTCCTGTGGACCGCCGAGACCGGAAACGGTCCGAACGTGAACAGCGTCCCCGTCCTTGAAGGCAAGTACGCCGCGTATGCCGGGGACAAGGCGCTCGCCGTGTTTGACGCGGCTTCCGGGAAACAACTGTGGTCGTTGCGCCTTGACGCATCGTCCTCCGCCCTGTTCGGGCGGCGCCCGGCCATCTCCGGCGGAACCCTGTTCCTTGGTACCGGCAGCGGGATATCCGCCTTCAACGCGGCCGACGGGACCCCGTCCGGCACCGTCGCCATTCCGGACGGTACCGAGATGACCCCGGCGTGCCAGGGTGATTTTCTCTATGTGGTCTCCCGGTCGGGCGCCTTCGTCGAGATCGACATCCAGACGATGACGGTCAAGCGCCGGCTCGCGACGGGGGCGGTGCAGCCAATCGCGACGAGTGTGACGGTTGCGGGAAACCTTGCCCTGTTCGGAGATCGCAAGGGAACCGTGACCGCGGTCAACCTGAAGGATTTCTCGGTGGCCTGGCAACGCAGGCTCTCGGAGGACCGCGGTTACGAGGTGTACGGAGACATTGTCGCGTCCCGGGAACTCGCGTTTGTCGTGGCGCGCGACACCCTGTACGCCCTTTCTCTCTCCAACGGGAGCCCCGCGAGCGCCCCGGTTTCCGGAGTTATCTCGCCGGTTGTCGCCGCTCCGGACGCCGTGTGGT
Source organism: Spirochaetales bacterium Spiro_10 (assembly GCA_001604405.1). Classification (GTDB taxonomy): domain Bacteria; phylum Spirochaetota; class Spirochaetia; order Treponematales; family Treponemataceae; genus Teretinema. The sequence continues at coordinate 12,581 of LVBL01000045.1, read as the reverse complement.
GCGCGCATTCCTCCCGCAAGCTCTACGGTTTTTCCCGGCTTGACGCCTCCCGCGTCGCCGAGCAACCGGTTCCGGGCGGCCTTTCCTCGGGCGTCGCCTTCAACGGTGACAGGCTCGTAGCGCCGCTTTCCGACGGCCGCGCCGCCTTCATCGCGCCGAGGTAATCTGCCAGAGGATGGCGGTCGCCGCGCAGGCAACGTTGAGTGAATTGACCTTGCCCGTCATGGGTATCGAAACCATCTCGTCCGCGAGTTCCTTTAGCCTGAGGCTCATTCCCTTCGCCTCGTTTCCGATAACGACGGCGATGGGCCGCTTCAGCCCAGCGTCCTGAAGCGGTATCGCGCCGGTCGAATCGGTTCCGACGACCCTGAGCCCGGAGTCCTTCCGGAGCCTCTCGAGAAACGCAGAAAGCTCCTCGTGGGATTCCGCCTGGATGACGGGAGTGTGGAACACCGCCCCGAGGCTCGAGCGGATTACCTTCGGGTCGCGCGCGTCGACTCCGTGTCCGTTAAGTACCACGAGATCCACGCCGAACGCGTTCGCCGAGCGGATGACCGAACCGAGATTTCCCCGGTCGCTCGGGCGGTCGAAAACCAGGACGAGCGGGTTTCGGGGAAGGCCGATCTCCGAAAGCGGCACGCGCGGGCTCGAGACGGTGATCATGAGTTCCGACGGCTCGTCCCTGTCGGCGAGCTCCGCATAAAGGCCGTTTCTCAGTTCGACCCGCCCGGCATTTCCGTGCCTGCCCACGAATCCCTTCGACCAGTCTGACAGGCGCGCGTAATCGGCGAAGAGTATGCGGGTGATCGCGCACCCGGCGCTCTCCGCCTGCTTAATCGACTCGATACCCTCGACGAAGGCCTCGGCGAGTTCCGACCGCTTCTGGCGGTTTGTCTTGAGGGCCTGGAGTATCTGGAATACGTCGTTTCTCGTGGTGATAACGGTCAGTTCGTTTCCGCGTTCGCTCATGGCGGGGAGTATACCGCGCGGAGGCGGGGCTGCCAACGAGCGCGCCCCGGCGGTTCTTGCAAATGCGCGCGCATCGGCGTATCCTCATCGCGGAGGAAACATGAAACGAAAGGGCGGGCGGCCGGTGGCCGCCATCATGTACGATTTCGACAAGACCCTGTGCACGAGGGACATGCAGGAGTACAGTTTCATCCCCGGCCTGGGGATTTCCTCCGACGCGTTCTGGAACGAGACGGAACGCCTCGCCGGGTCCGGGATGGACCGCATCCTCGCCTACATGTATCTCATGCTCAGGAAGGCGCGCGAGGCGGATTTGCCGATCCGGCGGGAAAGCTTCGTGTCCCTCGGGCGGGACATAGACTTCTTCCCGGGCGTCGCGCACTGGTTCGACCGGATAACCGCCTACGGACACGAGCGCGGCATAGACATCGAGCACTACATCATATCGTCCGGACTCAGGGAGATCATCGAGGGCTCCGCGATCGCGGACCGGTTCCGCCGGATTTACGCGTGCGAATTCCACTACGACGCCAACGGTGCCGCGGACTGGCCCCTCGTTTCTGTCAACTATACGACAAAAACCCAGTTTCTCTTCCGGATCAACAAGGGCGTTCTCGACGGTACGGACGACGTGGCCCTGAACCGGTACGTACCCGAGGAGGAGCGCCCCGTCCCGTTCCGCAACATGGTCTATATCGGAGACGGGCTCACCGACGTTCCCTGCATGAAGCTCGTAAAGGCGAACGGAGGCCACTCCATCGCCGTGTACGGCAAGGGGCTCAAGCACAAGGTCGAGGAGCTGCTGCTGAACCGGCGCGTGGACTTCGTCGCGCCGGCGGACTACTCGGAGGGCCGCGAGCTCGACCGACTCGTGAAAAAGATCGTCGACCGGATGGCGGTCGTGGGCGATCTGGTCGAATCCCATCTCGAACAGGTTCGGGACTTTGCCGGAGAATCCTGACGTCTCCGCCGCCGGCGACCCGCCGGGAAGCGTGACCGTCGCCGGGGGATTCATCGTACACTGCTATCCCGATCCGCGCAGAAGCCGCGTCAACGTACTCGGGCGGCTTTCCGACGGCCGAAGTTTCGCGGCGGCCGTCCCCGCTCCGTCCGCGGACCTCTTCGTGCGGGCCTCGGAGTTCCCGCGGCTTCGCGAACTCTCCCTTGAGGCCGGCCTGTCCCTTTCTTCCGCACCGGCGGAATTCACCGCGTTCGACGGCGGCGAGTGCGTCGCCGTTTTCCCGGGATCGGGGGAACGCGGCCCCGTCGGCGCGGGCTTTACCGACCGCCTGTCGCTCGTCGCCCGGCGCGCGGGGATCAGCCTCTACGGAGGCGACGCGCGGCCCGCGCGCGAGTTTCTGTTGCGCGGCGGGATACGGGCCGGCGTTCGCGTCACCGGAGCCTATCGGCCCGGTCGCGGCGTGGATCTCGTGTTCCCGGCCGCCGGCTTCGAGGCCGCGCATTCCCAGCGCGCGCCTCTCGTGACGCTTTCTTTCGACATCGAGACGGAAGAGCCCTCGGGCGTTATACGCGTCGTGTCGCTCGTCGTGGCCCGGGGTCCGGACCTGTCCGCGCCGCGGATTCGCCGCGTGATCGCGCAGGGTCCGTGGAAGGACGCCCCGGCGCTTGTGTCCGCCTTCGGGGCCCAGGCTCGCGACGGGGCGGGGCCGGCGGACGACACGGGTCTGGCGGGCGGTTCCGCGACCCTTCTTGTCGCGAAGGACGAACGCAGCCTTCTGGAGGCCTTCTCCTCGGCCGTTCGCGAGCTTGATCCCGACCTGATTACCGGCTGGAACGTGATAGATTTCGATTTTCCCCGGCTCGCCGCCGCGTTTTCCCGCAACGGACTTCCCTTTACGCTGGGCCGCTCCCTCGAGTCGGGGGCCTTCTTTCCCGCCGAGCGCGGGGACGGAGACGCGGAGCGGTCAGCCGCCGTATTCCTCCCGGGCCGGCAGGTCGTTGACGGTCTCCGGCTCGTACGCGCGGGCGGCTCCCACTACGACTCGTACGCGCTCGACGCGGTTGCCCATGAGGTTCTTGGCCGGGGCAAGACCGTCTCCTCGACCGGCACGGACAAACTCGCCGAGCTGGACCGACTCTATTTCGGAGACCCCGTCTCGCTGTTCGGGTATTGCCTCGCCGACTCGGAGCTGGTTCTCGACATACTCGGGGCGACGGGGCTTCTGACGCTCACGATCGAACGGGCCGCGCTGACCGGGGCCGGCATCGACAAGGCCTGGACGAGCGTCGCCTCGTTTGAATGCGTCTATTCCCTCGGTTTGCGCGAACGCAAGGTGCTGGAGCCGGCCGTCGAGCGCGGGCGCGAGGTTTCGGGCGCGGCCGGCGGAACCGTGCTCGATCCCCTTGCGGGCATGTACCGCAACGTTGCCGTGTTCGACTTTCGCAGCCTCTATCCGTCCATCATCAGGACATTCAACATCGATCCGCTCGCGCACGAACGCGCCCGGCACGACGCCTCGGGCCGGAACGGGGGCCTTTCGGGGCCGATCGTCGCGCCGAACGGGGCGGCCTTTGTCCGGGAACCCGGAATCCTGCCCGCGTTGATCGGGGAGTACTTCTCGGAACGGCTTGCCGCCATCGGGCGCGGCGACGAGAACGCCGCATACGCGTACAAGATACTGATGAACTCCTTCTACGGGGTACTCGGTTCCGCGCGCTGCCGGTACGCGAGGACGGAGCTCGCCGGGGCGATTACCTCGTTCGGCAAGATGTGCCTGCACTTCGCCCGCGACTATTTCGCCGGGCGGGGCCTGCGCGTCCTCTACGGCGATACCGACTCGGTGTTCGTCGAGATTCCGGAAGGCGGGACGGATTCCTGCGGGGCGCACGCCGAGGGCCTCAACGCGGAGCTCGCCGCGCGCGTTTCCACGGTGTACCGGAGGGAGTCCTTCCTGAGCATCCGCTTCGAGAAGCTGTACCGCCGTTTTTTCATCCCGCGCCTTCGCGCCGACGAGCGCTCCGACGAGCGCGGCGACGAACGCATGGAAGAGCGGGACGAGGCGCGCGGCGAAGAGCGTGCCGACGGCGCGGCGCGCGGCCGCGCCAAGGGATACGCGGGCCTTCGCGTCATGGACGACGGTTCCACGGAGGTGGAGATCAAGGGGATGGAGGCCGCGAGAAGCGACTATACGCCGCTCGCGCGGAGGATTCAGCGCGAGCTTCTCGCGATACTGTTCGCCTCCGAGGGCGTCGCCGAGGCGGAGGAGTACCTCCGCCGCGAGGCCGAACGGCTCTACAGGGGCGAGCTTGACGGCGAGTTGGTGTTCAAAAAGCGGCTGAGGCGGGAGCCGGACTCGTACACGGCCTCGACTCCCCCGCACATAAAGGTTGCCCGATCGCTCGGCTGGACGAATCGGCGGGGAACGGTGGAATACCTCATGACCGTGCGCGGGCCCGAGGCGGTCTCCCTCCGCGCCTCGCCCCTTGACTACGAGTGGTACATCGCCTCGCAGGTCCTGCCGCTCGCGCGATCGGCGGGACTGGAAGCGGGGTTCGACGCGGAGGCCATCCTCGCCTCCGCGCGTCCCGGGGGGCAGATCGAGTTCGGGTGGTGAGGCGCGGCTATTCCCCGTGCACGAGGAGCTCCCAAAGGGAATAGCCCCATTCAGATCCGCGCTTGGTGCCGACGAACCGTACCGCGCGCGCCGTCCGCGCGTCAAACCGGACGTGGTCGAAGCCCCCGTCGCCGGATTTCGTCTCGAAGGCCCGCTCCCAGGAGACCCCGTCGGGAGAAAGCTCGATCGCGTACGCGGAGGCGTAGGCCGACTCCCACGCGAGCGTAATCCCCGAAACGGATCTCGGCTTTCCGAGGTCGACCGTCAGGCTTTCGTTGTCGGTCCATCCGCTCGACCAGCGAGTGCCCATGTTCCCGTCCGTCGCGAACGCGGGAAGGAGTCCGTCGTTTTCCACGCTGGAGCAGGTTGCCCGGAGTTCGCCCGGGGGAAGCGATTCCTCCGCGACTATCACCGTCTGGTTGAGCGTCGAGACAAAGGGCTCGCCGTCCGCCGGCATGACCCGGACCGAAACGCGGTGGCATCCGGGCTCCGGGTTTTCCCAAACGGCCGTAAACGGATGCCTTCCCGTTTCCGCGACCTTGGCACCCGAGGCGTAATATTCCACGCGCGAGATTTTCCTGGCCGAGTCGATTGTCGCGCGGAGCGGCAACGAACGCACAAGACCCGCGACGAGCCTTCCGTCGCCGCAGGTCACCGCGACGCGGCCGGCGCGCGCCGGATGGTTATAGAAGAAATCCATGATCCGCCCGGTGGCGAGAGCCGGCCAGGCGTGCCCGCCCGAGGACATCCTGACAAGGGCGGTGTCCGCCTGAGTCCCGCGCCACAGGGTCATCTCGACGCCCTCCCCGAGGACGGCCGTTTCTGCGGGCGCCGCGTCGGGCGCGTCGCGTTCGTTGACCGCGCGCCAATAGGCCAGGGACTCGTCGACCGAGCAAAGACCCCATTCCTCCGTACCGTCGTACGGAACCTCGAGGTCGTCCTTCGAGTGGATGTGCAAGACGGAAAGGGGCGGGTGGCCGGCGGGCGAGTTTCCCGTCGTCATGAGTCCCGCCACGGGGGCGACGGCCGCGAACTGGCCGGGCAAGGCGACCGCGAGTTCATAGGCCTCGATGGCCCCGGCCGAGTGTCCGGTGAGGTAGACCCTGTCAGGATCGATCGAAAACCGCGCGCGCAATTCCAGTATGAGGGTCATGACGAACGGCGTATCGTCAGGCGCGTCCCACCGGAATCCGACTCCGTCCGGATACGCCACGATGAAACCGAGTTCGTCCGCGGCCTCGTTGAAGCCGAGCGTCTCGAGGGTTTTCCCCGTTACTCCCGCCCCGTGAAGGGCGATCAGCAGGGAGTACGGCCGCTCGCCGGTATAGGCCGGGGGAACGTAAAGACTGCCGGTCCGGGCCCGGCCGTACATGTCCATGCCGAACGAGTTCCTGTCCGGAGAAACGAAAAATCCCCGTTCCCGCGGCGAGGTTTCTTTGGAGCAGGAAAAGGAGGCGAAGACGGACAGTGACAGAACGGCAATAATAATGACGGTTGAGGGAGAACAGCTTTTTTTTGCTTTGTTCATACCCGAGTATACATCGTCTTCACCCCATTGTGGTATACTTTAGGGATGAGCGATATGCCCGAGGGCGCGGCGTGCCCCGAATCACGGGACGCGTCCCGCACGCGAAACCCCGGCCCGATTGACGCCATTGTCGTTTACCTGCTCGTCCTGATGTACATCATGTACGGCGGCCTGTGCTTTGAGGCTATCGGAAACAAGTACGTCAATCTGCTGTTTCCCTTCGGCATAGCCGCCATTCCCCTTGCGTACGCGCGCGCCCGTGGCGTTTCGTTTCAGAGCTCCTTCCCCCTGCCGGTTCCGACGCGCCGGCAGACGTGCGGAGCCCTGCTGCTGACCTTCGGCATTCTCGTCGTGGTCATCTCGCTCTCGTTTCTCCTGACCGCGTTGCTGCCGGGTTTTCCGGGCGGCGACGACTATTCCGTCACGAACGACGGGTTCTTGTACGGTCTGGCCTTCATCGCGATCCTTCCCGCCGTCTCCGAGGAGATCCTCTGCCGCGGCCTGATTCTCGGCGGGCTCAGGGACGCGACAGGCAGGTGGCCCGCGATCGTCCTCTGCGCCGCGATGTTCGCCTTCCTTCATCTCGAGCCGTTTCGCATCCCCTTCACCTTTCTGTCGGGACTCGTCATAACCTGGGTCGCATGGGAGACGCGTTCCGTCATCCTTCCGACGCTGATGCATTTCGTCCATAATCTCGCACTCTTTCTCATCATGTGGATCGCGGGTACCGTTTCGGACGGGACGGACGTTTCCGAGATTGACGCCGTCGGGGCAGCCGGGTCGCTTGTCGACACGGCCTCGGACGGTGCCGTCGACTGGCCGACCACCGGCGTCGTCCTCTTTTTCTGGGCCGGGATCGCGGCGACCGCCTTCATCCTCGGCCGACAGCAATTCCGCCCCGTTTCACCCGCCAGTCCCGCTCCCCCGGAGCCGGGACGGTGAAAGGCCGCGCCCTTTAAAACCGGAACGGTTTATGGTATCCTCGGGCCATGGCATATGAAGTAACGGCGACCCGGCGCCGGCCCGGAAGATTCGAGGATCTGGTGGGCCAGGAGTTCGTGGTCGCGACCCTGCAAAAATCCATCCAGGCGGGGAAGATCGCTCCCGCGTATCTTTTTTCCGGACCCCGGGGATGCGGAAAGACGAGCTCGGCGCGCATCCTCGCGCGCGCCCTCAACTGCGAGACGGGTGCCGTCGCGACCCCGTGCGGCACCTGCGCGGCCTGCCAGGAGATCGCGCGCGGCGCGAGCCTGGACGTCATCGAGATAGACGGCGCCTCGAACACGGGCGTAAACGACGTCCGGCAAATAAAGGACGAGGTCCGCTTCCCCCCCAACTCGTGCAGATACAAGATATACATAATCGACGAGGTTCACATGCTCTCCACGAGCGCCTTCAACGCCCTGTTGAAGACGATCGAGGAGCCGCCCCCCTACGTCATATTCATATTCGCGACGACGGAGATCCACAAGGTTCCGGCGACGATCAAAAGCCGGTGCCAGCAGTTCAATTTCCGGCTCGTTCCCGTAGAGACGCTCAAGGGCGTCCTTGCCGAAGCGGCCGCCGAGACCGGCATACGCGCCGACGACGAGGCCCTCTACTGGATTGCGCGCGAGGCCACGGGCAGCGTCCGTGACGCGTACACGCTGTATGACCAGGTGGTCGCGTTTTCCGACGGGCACCTGTCGTTCGACAAGATACGGGATACGCTCGGGCTTGCGGGCTTTGACCGCATCGACGCGATCGTTTCCTCGTGCGCGGCGCGCGATTCGCGGGCGGCGCTCGCGGCGCTCGACGGGGTGCTGGATTCCGGCGTCGCGGTGGAGCAGCTTGCCGGCGACCTTGCGGACTATCTGCGAAACCTCCTGCTCATAAAAAGCGGCATTACGCGCGAGTCCCTGCTCGGCCGCTCGAGCGACCGTTTCTCCGCGGAAGCCCTCCAGGCCTGGAGCGTCCCGCAGATCGAGCGCGCGCTTGCGCTCGTCTTGCAGCTGTATCGCGATCTCCGGTACTCCCTCGAGCCGCGGTACGAACTGGAACTGGCCGTATCGAGGCTTTCCTGGGCGGGCGATTATGTCTCCCCGGCCGAGCTGCGGGCCTCCGTCGCGCGGGCACAGTCCCTGCTGAAGGGCTCTTCGTCCGGGGAGCGCGCCATGGCGCCCGGACAGCCCGCCGACCAAAGGGGGTCCGGCCCTTTCCCGGACGCGGGACGTGACGGCGGCGCGGTTGCGCCCGTCGCGCCCCGCGAACCGCGCCCTGTCCCGGCGGAATCCGCCGCGAGACCTGCCGCGGAATCCGCACGGGGTTCGTCTTCCGGCGGGCTTCAGGATGACAGCGGCGCCCGGGCGGATCCGGAGGGCTTAGTGGAGAATCCCTTCGCGGCGTTAAAGGAGCGCATTAACGGCGGTTCCAGGGGGACCGCCTCCGGAAACGCGCAAAGGCCCGCCGTCGCCGAGCCGGAGCCCCCGACGCATCCGGACCCGCGCGAACCTTCCGGCGGGGATATCTCCGCGGAGGAGCTCAAGTCGGCCCTCGTTACCTTTTTCCAGGCGAGCAAGAACATGCTAGCGACGGGGCTTTCGCAGGCGACCGGATGGGATGTCGTGGACGGCGCCGTGCGGCTTGTCGTGGAAAAGCCCTTTACCAGGACCTTTCTCGAGCAGGACCGCGCGACGATAGGCTCGGCGGCCTCCCATATACTGGGGCGCGCCGTCGGCGTGGAGGTTATACTTGCGGACGTTCCGGACTCCGGAGGCGCCGAGGCGGCGGGCCCGCCCGCCGCCGTCGAGATGGTCCGCAGCATGTTCCGCGGAACGATCGTGGAGGGCGCGTAGATGAACATCAACCCGTTCGACTTATTGAAGAACGCCTCTGCGTTTCAGGAGCAGTTCGCCCGTATGCAGGAACGGCTCGCCTCGGAGACCGCGACAGGTTCCTCGGGCGGGGGCATCGTCGCCGTGACGCTCAACGGCAGGTTCGAGCTCGTTTCGGTACGGCTTGATCCCGTGGCCGTCGACGGGCGCGACATTCCGATGTTGCAGGATCTCATCGTGGCCGCGCACGCGGACGCGGTCGAGCGGATCAAGGAGCTGCTGAAAGACCGGCTTGGCCCCATGGCCGGAGGGTTCCCCGCGCTATGAACGCCCTGGACGACGTTATCGAAAGCTTCTCGCGACTGCCCGGCGTCGGGAAAAAAAGCGCCGCGAGGATAGCCCATTACCTTCTCAGGTCCGACAGGTCCCTGTGCGAGCGAATCGCCCGCGACATCTCCGTGCTGCATGACCGCATACATCCGTGCCGCGTGTGCGGCGCGTATACGGAGGATGACCTGTGTCCGGTGTGCGCGGACCCGGGCCGCGACCAGCGGATCATTTGCGTCGTGGAGCAGCCCCAGGACGTGCAGACGATAGAGGCCGTCCGCGAGTACAACGGACTCTTTCACGTGCTGGGCGGCGTCATCGCGCCTCTGGAGGGCATCGGTCCTGACCAGCTGAGGCTTTCGGAACTCGTCGTCAGGGTGCGGACGGGCGGCGTCGGCGAGGTTATCCTCGCGACAAATCCGACGATAGAGGGCGATACGACGGCGTTGTACATCCAGAGAATACTGAAGGACATGGAGGTGACGGTCACGCGGCTCGCGTCCGGGCTCCCCGTCGGTGGGGATCTCGAGTATGCCGACCGGCTCACGCTCGCCCGAAGCTTCCGCGGGCGGTCCTCGTTCTGACGCCTCTGCCGCGCCGGCGCCTCTGCCGTGCCGGCGTTTGCCCTTCAGCTCGCGTCCCTGATCCAGCGGGCTATGATCGGCTCGAGTCCGTCCATCCTGTATCCGAGCGTGCGCGTTTTTTCGCGCTCGTCGCTTTTCTCCCATTGCTGGTACGGATTGTTCCAGTGCGAAAAAAGGTAGTCGTAGATGATCTGCTCTGCCGAATTCTGCCGGGATCCGAAGGGCGTGTCCTTCCCGCCCGCCTCCGCCAGTACGCTTCGAATCGAAGGCCTGATATTCTGGAAAAAGAGATCCTTGTACACGGCGTAGCTCTTTCCCGTCAGCTTTCGAATCATGTCGGAGACCGAATTCGGCGTAAAGGGGCCTCGCGCGGGTTCCGGCCGGAAGGTGTTGGGTACGGACCGCTTCGCCGCGACGCCGGGTTTTTCCCGGCCCGGGGCCGCGCGCCGGCGTGAGTTCCCGGACGCGCGTGCGGCTTTTCCCGCGCGCGTTTTCGGGCGCGGTTTCGCCTTGGCGGCAACCGGACCGGTCGGCAAGGGAGCGGAGGGCAACGGGACGGGCAGTGGCGGAACGGGAAGTAGCGGGACGGAAGGCTGCGACGGCGCGCCTCTGGCCTGTCCGCTCGCGGCGCGGTATCGGGCCCAGGCCGTCTGGAGGTACCGGTCGCCCGATATGCTGTAATAGTAACCGGTCACGACGTTCGCGAGGACGGCGTTCAGAATCTCCTCGTCCTTCCATCCGTGCGTAACCCCGTTTTTGATCGCCTGGAAGATATCGCTGTGGCTGGTATGGTATTTCCTGCTGTAGAGAAAGACCGCCTTCTCGAACGCGGGGTTGTTAACGGATCCCCAGTATTTTGCGCAGTACGCGATGACCTTGTCCTCCGTCCTCGTGACGGTATCTGGAATGGTGATGCGCCCGATTTCCTCCGGGGAGAACACGACGCGCGAGAGATCGAAACCCTGCCGGGCCGGGCCGCGGGCCGCGCCGACGCGCGCGCGCGCCCTCTCCTTGCGGCGTTCCTCGCGCTCCTTCTTGAGCTCCTCGACGGACGCGATGGTCTCGGTGACGTACAGGCGGATGAGTTCCGCGGCGTCGTGGGCCTGGCGCTCCCTGTAGCCGAGAAGCCGCGCGTACCGCGCGTACCGCTCGGTAAAGGCGATGGCGACGTTGCGGTCCGGCGAGATTACGGAAAGAAGCCCTTCGGCGAGCTTGATGACGGAGTACGCGTCGCCCATGTCGACGGAGTCGATCTCGCGCGTGAGCGTGTCGATTATGCCGTACGTGCGCTTGATGAGCCGGTCGGCGAGCTCCGCGAGGGAATCCCTGTAAAGCTCCCCGTATCTCGGGTCGCGCGAGCGGTAGTAGCGGAGCAGAAGCTCCCTGCGCGCGGGATCGGGATACTTCCTGCTGATGCGCCCCCTGTAGAGCGCGAGCGCGCTGGCCTGCCGGCCCGTCCTTCGCAACTCGAAATAGCGTTCGATATCCTCGTCTCCCGAGTGGCTGGTGGCGGGAAACTCTTCTTTGAGCAGGCGTAACTGTATGTCGGTAAGAGTGCGCATTGCGGTTCCGTTATAACAAAAAAAGGGGTTAATTCCCAGTGCGTACCGGAAATTAACCCCTGTCCGTCCCTGTGCGGGGTGCGCTACTTCAGAAGGCTCAACACGCTCTGAGAAGTCTGGTTGGCCTGCGCGAGCATGGCGGTTCCGGACTGGGTGAGGATCTGATTCTTGGTGAAATCGACCATCTCCCTCGCCATGTCGGTATCGCGGATGCGCGATTCCGCGGCCTGGAGGTTTTCCGCTCCGACCGCGAGGCCCTTCATGGTGTACTCAAGGCGGTTCTGATAAGCTCCGAGGTCGGCCCTCTGCTTATTCACCTTCTTCATCGCTTCGTCAATGGTTCCGATCGCTCGATTCGCACTGTCGGGGCTCGAGAGAGACATAATCTTCTCGTCCGCGACGTTTCGGACGCCAAGGGCCGCAGCCGTCATGGTGCCGATGTACACACGGGTTCTCTGATCCATGTTCGCTCCGATATGGAACCACATGGATCCCGTCACAGTGTTCTCTCCGGTTTCCCGAGCGAACCGTCCGGTTATCATGTTCATTCCGTTGAACTGCGCGTGGCTCGCGATCCTGTCGACTTCCGCAACGAGCTGCGAAACCTCGACCTGGATCTGCATGCGGTCTTCGGCGGAATAGATTCCGTTCGAGGACTGTACGCTCAGTTCACGGATGCGCTGCAGGATGTCCTGGGTTTCCTGAAGGTAACCCTCGGTCGCCTGGATGAAGGAAATACCGTTCTGTGCGTTGGTATTCGCCTGATTCAGGCCGCGAACCTGGCTCCGCATCTTTTCGGACACGGCGAGCCCGGAGGCGTCATCTCCTGCGCGATTGATGCGCATGCCGGATGAAAGTTTTTCCATGTTCTTCTGATTGCCCAGGTTTGTCTCACCGAGGGTTCTCTGGGAAAACATGGCGCTCAGGTTGTGATTGATGATCATAATGCTACTCCTTTGGCTATTTTCGACGACTCATTCCTTCGTCGTTCGCGGCATCCCTGCCGATCTGTCACGTATACCGGATCCTCTGACGCAACCACCGCAGAAGACGGAGCACGGTGTCGCCCGGCGCTTGCGCGTCGGACGGCATTCATGCGTACTTCCAGTATCGGAGACCTCCAAAGGCTCTTGAGGAAAAACGGAGTGATACCTGTTTATTTTTTTTGGGCGAAGGCGAGCCGAATCGTTATCCGGTTGCTTGTGGCGTCGGACTATTTCTGG
>LVBL01000132.1 GCA_001604405.1 Spirochaetales bacterium Spiro_10 | reverse complement strand
GCCGTTACCTCACCAACTAGCTAATGGGACGCGGGCCCATCCTCGAGCCAGGCCGTAGCCTGATTTCCTCATATCCCCACAGGGTCATGAGCGTATTCGGTATTATCCACTATTTCTAATGGCTATCCCCATCTCGAGGGTAGGTCACCCACGCGTTACTCACCAGTCCGCCACTCTAGGGGGAGCAAGCTCCCCTTGCCGTCCGACTTGCATGCTTAAGACGCGCCGCCAGCGTTCGTTCTGAGCCAGGATCAAACTCTCCATGATATATTCTCAAACCCCTTGCGGGGTCTGATATCATTTCAAGCCCAATCCCTTTAATTCTATTAAAGGAATTTGGATTACCGGCCTTTCGACCAGCTCTCCGGCTTATTTCGATCACTTGCGTTATGAGTTGCCAGAGGCAACTCACACCTTACACTGTTTTGTCGTCTCGAGAATCCGTCAGGATTCTCATGACGCTGTAAACAGCGTCCTTCTTTCCCTTCCCTTTAGTTTCAAAGACCA
>LVBL01000044.1 GCA_001604405.1 Spirochaetales bacterium Spiro_10 | reverse complement strand
CGAGCGAAAACTCGCCGATCTCGAACAGGTTTTTCATCGGCTTGTCCTTGTTCGCCACGGCAAGGCCCTCAAGCCGAAGCCGCGTGTCGAAGAAACCGATATCGACCGAGGTTATGTCGCACTTCGCCCCGAAGGCTCCCTCGAGGGCCATGGTTATGCCCTTTCTCGCGATGAGGTTGCGGAACAGCGCGACAGCTAGTATGCAGGCCATGAGCAGGAGCAGCGCGAAAACGATGGACATCAGGTTGAGCCGAGATTTCTGGCTTCTGATGTCCTTCGCGATTCTGTTGAGATTTGCTATCGTCTTTTTGTCGGTTGCCTTTGACGTGTCGAAGGAGTACGCGGGCTTGCCCGTTTTGGGACGTGTCCCCTTCACCGCCATCCGCTCGATCACGGCCTTGTCAGCCGGAATCCGGAGTTTTCCGAGAATGCGTTTCTTGAACGCGGTTTCTGAATAGGTCGCCTTGTACAGTTTGTGCAGTTTCATTTTCCGCCTCCGGCAAGGTCGCCCGCGCTCAATACAAGTTTCACGAGGGGGAACTTGCAAAACGCCTTGTAGAGCCTGCTTTTAACAACTACGGGCTGCAACCGCGAACGCCAGAAGGAAACGAACGCGCGCGAAAGCCAGTACAACGGCACGTACGCAAGAAGTCCCCCGGCAAGGGCTCCCGCGACCATCGTGTTGTTGAAACGGGTCAGACCGACGAACGGAACGTCGTACATCCGGGCAAACGCGGGCCGGAGCGTTTCGTTCCGCAGTATCTCGTAGCCCAGGCGCTCTGTCGCGACGTCGGCGAAAGGTACCGCGAACGAGAAAAGGATGAGCGCGAGAAAGAAGGCTCCCTTGTTCATCCTCATGAACAGCGTCACGAAAAAAAGGAACGGCCACAGCAGGTTTCCCTTCGGAACCAATGCCAGCAAAAAGGCGCAGGCCACCGCGTGGGCGATGTCGCCGGGATGCGCGTTCGAATTCAGCGACGTTATCAGTTTTTTCACGTAAGAGAACATGGTTACCTCCGGTATGCGTCAGACGCCCGCGGACGGGCGCGCGCTCGAGTACACTTCCTCGTAATGCCGTGCCGACCCGTCCCAGCTGTAATCCCGGCTCATGCCGCGGATTCGCATGGCGTTTACGTGATCGCGCTTGTTGTACCAGGCATAGGCGGCCCAACCGACCGTGTCGAGGATGCTTTGCGGCGTGAGATTGTCGAAGGAAAACCCCGTTCCCTCTCCCGTTTGCTCGTCGTAGTTCTCCACGGTATCGGCGAGCCCGCCCGTGCGCCTCACGATCGGAAGCGTTCCGTACAGGAGGGAATACATCTGGTTGAGACCGCACGGTTCGTACCGTGACGGCATGAGGAAGAAGTCCGATCCCGCCTCGATGAGGTGGCTCAGGGATTCATCGTACCCGATAAAGGCGCGGAAGTTCGGCAGCGAGTGGCTGAGAGAGGCGATCTCGTTCTCGCACCATTGCTCGCCCGCGCCGAGTACGACCATTTGAAGGTTTATTTCCGTGCAAATCCGCCAGGCCGAGCCGTACGCGGGTCCGAAAAGCTCCGAAACACCTTTTTGGTCCGCCAGGCGCGTCACGATTCCGACGACCGGAACGTCGGGATCCACCGGCAAGCCCATGCGTTTTTGAAGGGCCGCCTTGTTTACCGCCTTCTTCGCGAGCGTCTTGGGGCCGTAGTTGGACGGGATGAGCGGGTCCGTTTGGGGATTCCAGATATCCGTATCGACCCCGTTCAGTATGCCGACAAGATCCTTCGAACGATAGCGTAGGATGCCGTCCATCCGGAAGCCGTATTCCGGCCGCTGGATTTCCTTCGCGTAGGTCGGCGAAACGGTCGTCAGTTTGTCCGACGAGATGATGCCGGCTTTGAGGAAATTCATCCGGTCCCAGTCCTCGAAACCCGCCGCGTAGAAATTGTCCCAGCTGAGGCCGGTATAGGGAAACAGATGCTTGCTGTAAACGCCCTGGTATCCGATGTTGTGAATCGTGAAGACGCTCGAGGTTTGCGCGAACTCTCCCCTGCGTTCGTTGAATTTCAGCACTATCGGCGCGAGCGCGGCCGCCCAGTCGTGGGCGTGGATAATGTCGGGAAACCAGCGGATTTTCCTGCAGAGCTGGAACGCCGCATGGCCGAGCAGGGAAAAGCGCTGGGGATTGTCGTTGAAATCGGTCTCGCCCGCGGTGCCGTAGACGCCGTCCCTGCCGTAACTTTCCTCATGATCGATGAAGTATACCGGCACCTTCGATCCGGGCAACACGCCCTCGTACAAACCGGTCCATATCTCCTGATATCCGGAATGCACTCCCATGGGACCCGGTACCAGCGAAAGCTTGCTCCGGTCGATGCGATAGTACCGCGGCATCACGACGCGAACGTCGTGGCCAAGCCGTGAGAGCGCGATGGCGAGGGCGGATACGGCGTCCGCGAGCCCGCCCGTTTTCGCGAACGGAACCGCCTCGCTCGTGACCATCAATATTTTCATGCGGCTCTCCTTGATCAGTTCCACTCCGACATCGCCTGCGCGAACGCGGATTTCGAGCCCTTTATGGACTCGAGCGATACGCAATACGCAAGCCTGAACCATCCAGGTTTACCGAAACCGCGCCCGGGAACCCCCAGGATGCGGTATTTCTTGAGGTGATCGCAGAACGCGGCGTCGTCAGCCGCCGCATCGGCTCCCTTTTTTGCCGGAACCTTGCAAAAGAGATAAAAGGCGCCTTCCGGTTCCGCGTATTCGATTCCAGCCGAAGTAAGATTTTCGGTCAGGCAGTTTCTGCGTACTTCATACGAAGAATAGTCCACCGGCTCGTCCCAGCATTCCGCGACGATACGCTGGAACGTTGCCGGGGCGTTGACGAAGCCGAGGACACGGGTCGCGTATATGATCGCGTCCACGAGAAGGGCCGCGTCGCTCGCGGCGGGATTGACCGCGGTATACCCTATTCTCTCGCCGGGAAGACTCAGGTTTTTCGCGAAGGACGTGCATATGACGGAATCCGCCCAAAAGGGGAAGATCGGGGAGACGGCGCGGTTGTCGTACACGATCTCGCGATACGGCTCGTCGGCGACTATCATGACGGTTTTGCCGCTTGTGGCGCGGAACCGGTCCAAAGCCCCGGCCAGATTCCTGATATCGGCCTGGGAATAAATCTTTCCCGTGGGGTTGTTGGGGGAATTGATGAGTATGGCCGCTGTTTTCACGGTGAGGGCCTTCTCGAGCCCTTCGACATCAAGGGAAAAATCCGCCTTGGTTGGCACGGTTTTGAGAATGCCCCCATGGTTCCTCACATACTGCGTATATTCCACGAAGTACGGCGCGGACACGAGCACCTCGTCACCGGGAGAAAGGATCGCCTTGAACACAGAATTGAGGGCGCCCGCGGCTCCGACTCCCATGATAACGTGCGTCCCCTCGACGGTCACGCCCTGCTCTCTCGAAACCTTGGTTGCCATGGCGGCTCGCGTTTCGGGATATCCCGCGTTCGGCATATACGCGTGAAGGGACGGTTTCTCCGTCGTTGCGAGCTCGCGAAGCATGTCCTTGACCTTTCGCGGCGGCTCCAAATCGGGGTTGCCGATGCTGAAGTCGAATACCTTGTCGGCGCCGAAACGTGCCTTTAGTTGCATCCCTTCCTCGAACATCTTGCGTATAAACGATGAAGAAGACATAAGTTCACTGATGTATGGTGCTACCGGCATGAAAACTCCTTTCTGCGCATGTCCAAACTATACCACATCGGCCCTTTTTTGTAACTAATGAGCTTGCATATAGCAGGTTGGTATGGTAATCTGTTCAGTAGCTGAACGGAAATGGAACAAGATTCGGAATATGTCCTTTTAAGCACGATCAACCAACTCAACGCAGAGGGCGACCGCGTCAGTCAACGCGAACTGGCCAAGTCGATTCACATGTCCCTCGGCATGACGAACGTGCTCGTTCGGCGCCTGACCCAAAAAGGACTCATTTTCATCAAGCGCGTTTCTCCGAGAAACGTGACCTACGTTCTGACGCCCGACGGCGTAAACGAGCTGGCGCGCCGAACCTGCCGGTACCTGAAAAAGACGATGCGGCAGGTGGTCGATTACAAGGAATCGATACTTTCAGCCGTCTCATCCGCGAAGGATCGCGGGTTCGCGCATATCGGACTCCTTGGAAACAGCGATATGGATTTCATTATTGAATACGCGGCTCACCGCGCGGGGTTGAAGTTCGAGGTTTACGGGCTGGAGGTTGATATCCCCAAGGATACCTTTGTATTCGTGTCCGAATCCGTTCCCGATGCCCCGCCCGACACAGGGGAGGCTCTCGTGCATATACGTGATTTACTGGGCGGCCGCGCATGAGATGCACGGATGTCGTCATACTCGCCGGCGGGTCGGGAGAGCGACTCTGGCCCCTTTCGGACGGTAACAGGCCGAAACAGTTCATCAGGCTGGAGGACGGTTCGAGTTTCCTGCAGGCTGCCGTCGCCCGTGCCTTCGCGCTCGACGTAAAGGGTGACGTAATCATCATAACGCGGGAATCGTGGGTTACCCTCGTTACAGGAAGCGTACTCGAATTGCTTGAGAGAACGGGACGTGCGAATCTCGCCGACCGCGTGCTCGTATTGGGCGAACCCGTCGGAAAGAACACCGCCCCGCCGCTCGCCTGGGCATGTTCATACCTTCTGTCGCTTGACAGGGGCTACGTTCCGAACATCTTCGTGATGGCAAGCGACCATGTAATCACGCCTATCGAAAGCTTCGTGCGGGACGTCCGTTCCGCCTCACGTATTTCCGACGACTGCAAACTCGTTTCCCTCGCGATACGTCCCGCGTATCCCGCGACGGGTTACGGGTATATCAAGGCCGGACCTCCCGTGCCGTGCGTCGGAATCGAGGACGCCACGGCCTTTGCGGTGAATTCCTTCGTGGAAAAGCCTAATCTAGCCGTCGCCACCGAATACCTGGCGGACGGCGGCTACTTCTGGAACTCCGGCATGTACGCCTTCAAGGCGGACTTTTTTCTTGAGGAACTTGCCGCGCACCGTCCCGAACTTGCCCGCGCATTTTCAGGCCTTGAGCGAGACACCCCGGTTACGGGCCCGTCGGGCATACGGGTGATCGCCTCCTCGAAATCCGTCGCCGCGGCGTACGGTTCGTGCGAGTCCGTATCGATCGACTACGCGGTAAGCGAAAAATGCGCGCGCTCCGTGTCGGTACGGGCCACCTTCCATTGGGACGACGTCGGGTCCTGGGACTCCTTCGCGAAATACGCGCCCGCGCATGACGAAGGCGTAATGCGCGCGGAGTCGGAAAACTGCTTCGTCTATTCCGACGTTCCCGTTCAGCTCTGCGGCGTGGACGACCTTGTCGTCGTGATTCATGGCGGCAAGGCGCTCGTATCGAAGAAAGGCAAAACGGATATCGTGCGCAACATGGACATGAGGTTTTTTGGCACGGACAAGGGAGGCCGGCGCGCATGAGATATCTCGTTACCGGAGCCGCGGGTTTCATCGGCTATCACGTTTGCGCGGAACTTCTTCGTACCGGTCACGATGTGGTCGGCGTCGATTCCATGAACGGGTATTATCGCGTCGACCTCAAGGAAGAACGGGTGTCCCTGCTTGATTCAGCCGTCATGGATCTCGGCTGTCCCCCTGGCCGCTGGACCTTCAAGCGCCTCGAGATCGAGGACCGCGCCGCGCTTGCCGGGGCCTTCGACGCCGGGCCTGTCGACCGAGTCATACATCTCGCCGCGCAGGCGGGGGTGCGCTACAGCATCACGAATCCCCACTCGTACGCGTCCTCAAATCTCGAGGGCTTCTTGAACGTGCTTGAGGCATGCAGAAACAGGTCGGTCCCGCATCTCGCGTTCGCGTCGAGTTCATCGGTATACGGCATGAACCGCAAGGTTCCATTCTCGGAGCGCGACCCCGTCGATCACCCGGTGAGCCTGTACGCCGCTACGAAACGAGCGAACGAGCTTATGGCCCATACCTACAGCCACCTCTACGGCATGCCCGCGACGGCGATGAGGTTTTTTACGGTCTACGGTCCGTACGGCCGCCCGGATATGGCGTATTTCAAATTCGCCGATGCCATCATGACCGGCAGGGAAATAGAGATATACAATTCGGGAGACTTGCTGCGCGACTTCACCTATATCGACGACGTCGTAACGGCCATTATCATGCTCGCGAACCGTCCTCCGGAGGGAGACCCGTCCTTCGACCCCGACTCGCATTCCCCCGACAGGTCATCGGCTCCGTTTCGGATATACAACATAGGCAACTCGCGACCGGAGCGTCTCGAGGATTTCATACGGATACTCGAGGACTCGCTCGGGACCAAGGCCATCAAGAAATACCTGCCGATGCAACCGGGGGACGTCTACATGACTGCCGCGGACACCGGCGCGCTGGAGCGGGACTTCGGATGGAGACCTTCTACAAGGCTTGCCGAGGGTATCGCGCGATTTACGGATTGGTACAAGGAGAGGAAACCATGGCTTCAATAGCGGTCGCGGGAACAGGGTATGTCGGACTCGTATCGGGCGCGTGTCTCGCCGATTTCGGAAACACCGTCATCTGCGTCGACAACAACGACCAAAAGGTCGACTCGCTCAAAGCGGGGAAAATCCCCATCTACGAGCCCGGCCTCGAGGACGTCGTAAGGAGAAATGTCGCTGCCGGCCGCCTGACCTTCACGAGCGACATGCCCTCCGCGGTAAAGGCCTCGGACGTCGTCTTCATCGCGGTCGGCACCCCGCCGGCCGACGACGGAAGCGCGGACCTCAAATACGTCGAGGCGGTCGCCCGGGAGATAGCCAGGGCCATGAACGGGTACAAGGTTATCGTCGACAAGAGCACCGTCCCGGTCGGAACCGGGCGCAAGGTGCAATCCTGGGTCCGCGAAGAGTTGCAAAAAAGGTCCGACGCGTCGGAGCCTTCGTTCGACGTCGTCTCGAATCCCGAATTCCTCAGGGAGGGTTCCGCCGTTCAGGACTTCACGCATCCCGATCGCGTCGTCATAGGGGCCGAAAGCGAGAAATCGCGGGCGCTCATGAAGGACGTGTACAGATCGCTCTATATCAACGAAACCCCGTACATAGAGACGAATATCGAAACCGCGGAGATGATCAAGTACGCGTCGAATTCCTTTCTCGCGGTAAAGATCACCTTCATCAACGAGGTAGCGAATCTCTGCGAGAAGGTCGGGGCGAACGTGCAGGACGTGGCGAAGGCAATGGGACGCGACGGACGAATCGGGGGCAAATTCCTTCATCCCGGGCCCGGGTACGGCGGAAGCTGCTTCCCCAAGGACACGCAGGCGATGGCCCGCATCGGGCGTGATTGGGGAGAGCCTCTTTCAATAGTCGAGACAACCATTGAGGCGAACGAGAGGCAAAAATCCCGCATGGTGACGAAAATTGAGGCGGGGTTCGGCGGAAACGGTTCGCTGGCCGGAAAGACCGTCGCGATCCTCGGTCTCGCGTTCAAGCCGAATACCGACGACATGCGCGAGGCCCCGGCCCTGTCGATCATCGAGGGCCTGGTCGCCAAAGGAGCGAAAATCAGGGCCTGCGATCCGGCCGCCCTTGCCGAGGCGACCTGGAGACTCGAGTCGGTGAAGGGTTCCGTTTCGTTCTTCACGGACGAATACGAAGCGCTCAAGGGCTCAGACGCCGCGGTGCTCATGACAGAATGGAACCAATACCGCAACCTGGATCTTGACAGGGTAAAGGCCCTGCTATCCACGCCCCTCTTTTTTGACTTGCGAAACGTGTACAAACGTCCCGAGATGGAGCGCAGGGGCTTCGATTTCTTCGCGGTGGGACAGTAAAAATGGGCCTCGCTCCGGTACTGTCTTTCAAGCGCAGAGCTGCTGTCATAGCGATCGTCTCCCTATTTCTGCTTGCGGCCGTCGCCGCCAAGGTGACGGTAGGTCGACTCGAGGAAAAGCGTAAGCGGCAGGCGTTCGATAACCTGACGTCTTCTTCCATCGACCGGATAGCGGAACTTTCTGTACTTGAGTACCGGTACACGGACGTCATGGAGCTGAACAGGCCTTTCATCGTCGGCGGCGGAAGTTTTTCCCTTGTCAGGTTTTCCGGGGTCGTAAAGGCCGGGATTCGCGACGTTTCACGAATAACGGTTGAATATGTGCCGGCGGAGGACGAGGTGCGTATCGTCATGCCCCGATCCGAAATTCTCGAGAACGTCGTCGACGTGGAAAGTCTCCGGTTCTGGGACATCCGTCGAAACCTTTTTGTGCCCATCTCCACCGAGAAGAAACTGCTTGAAATCGGCGCATTCAAGGAACGCGTCGCGAACGAGCTTCGCGTTTCCGGATTTCTGGACAATGCCGACGCAAGGTCGTCCGAACTCGTCAGGGCCCTCTACGCGTCCATCGGTCCCGAAGTCCGTCTCTCTTGGGAAACGGATGAATAAAAAACACACGCGCGCCGGAAATTGGTCCTGGCGAACGATACGGAGGATTTTTTTGAAGAAACACTATATGCAGGCAAGTCCGGGTACCGGGTCTCGTTATACAAATAGTCGCGCGTACCGCCGAGCGGTGATCACATGAGATCCGTATACCGACAGATCGCGAGCATAGTCTCGCTCATGGAAAAAAGGGAGAAGTTTTTTCTCCTGTTGCTCGGGTTTGGCGCGATCGGTCTCGGCATAATCGAGACGCTGGGCGTAAGCTCCATCATGCCGTTCATCGCCGTCGCCTCGCAGCCCGAACTGATCGAAACGAACAAGTATCTCGCGTGGGCGTACTCCTTTTTCGGATTCACGACCAACAGGTCGTTTCTCTTCGCTCTCGGCATGCTGATGTTCGCATTCGTCGTTTTACGCAACGCGTATTCCGTCATGTATGCCTACATGCAAAACAGGTTCACGAGCATGAGGCGTCACACGCTCTCATTGAAACTTTTCAAGATTTACATATCGCAAAAATATCCCTTCTTCCTCAACAAGAACAGCTACGATTTCGTCAAGAACATCAACGGAGAGATTGAGCGCATGATTACGGGCACGCTCATGCAGGTCGTGATCATCCTTTCCTTCGTATTCCAGATAGTTCTCTTAACCGCCTTTCTCTTTTACATCAATCCCTTCGCGACGTTTTTCATAACAGCCCTTCTCGTCTTCGTGTACGGCTTCATCTATTTCTTCGTCAAGAAGGAAGTCGGGCGGCTTGGCGCGGAACGTTTCGAGCTGAGCAGAATCCAGTCTCAGGTGGTAAACGAGGCCTTTTGGGGCATCAAGGAAACCAAGATTTCCGGGTGCGAGCATTCCTTCATATCGTCGTACATTCCGCCCTCAAAGTTGCTGTCGCACAACGTCGTCAAGGAAGAGATAATTGGGATCGTGCCGAAATACGTCCTTGAGGTCGTGTCATTCAGTTCCATACTGTTTTTCATCATGCTCATGATCAGCAACACCGACGATTTCAAGTCGGTGATTTCCTCGATCAGCGTGTACGCGTACGCCGGCTATCGGCTCATGCCCGCGGTCCAGAACCTGTTCAGGGCCTTCAGCAAGTTCAAGTACAGTATGCCGGCGGCGACGAGAATCGCTGGCGAATTCGCCTTTGCGTCGCTCGATCGGGACAATATCGAGAAAACCTCGGAACGGCTGGAATTTTCACGTGAAATTACGCTCAGGAACATCGTGTTTTCATACGGCACGGTTTCCGACAAACGCGTCATCGACGGGATTTCGCTTACCATACGGTCGAATACCCTTGTCGGCTTCGCGGGTAAAACCGGTTCGGGCAAGACGACGCTCGTGGATATCATCCTGGGCCTTCTGATTCCGCAGGGCGGAACGATAGCGATCGACGGAACCGAGATATGCGCGTCCAATATCAGAAAGTGGCAGCAAAACCTCGGGTATGTACCCCAAAACATCTATCTGTCGAACGATTCGATCTCCGCAAACATAGCGTTCGGAATTCCCCGCGAGGACATCGACATGGAGGCGGTGCGGAGAGCCGCTTCGCTCGCCCAGATTGACGACTTCATCTCGGGCGAGCTTCCCGAAAAATACGACACGGTGATCGGCGAGCGCGGAATCAGGCTTTCCGGCGGGCAACGGCAGCGCATCGGTATCGCGCGCGCGCTGTACCGCGACCCCTCCGTTCTCGTCATGGACGAGGCGACGAGCGCGTTGGACAACCAGACGGAGCTCGACGTCATGCAGGCGATAGACGGCCTTTCGGGGAAAAAGACCATCATTCTTATCGCCCACCGGCTAACGACGCTCAGGAAATGCGACGAGATCTTCATGATCGAGAAGGGAACCGTCCAGCGACGGGGAACGTACACCGAGTTGTTCCCCAATGATTAGGACTATGCCCGCTAAGGAGGTCACGGCATGAAGATCACGATACTTTCCTTTTATGACAGGATCAGCCTTTTTCACAGCCTGAAACCGTTCCTGTTCTCGAGGCATTCCGGTTTGTTCGATTTCACGCGTGATCCCCGCTACTGCCTTACGCGCGACAGGAACCGCGTGCTTTTCATGGACAGGTGGTTCCTGAAGCCGGACCGCGTGGATCTTGATCTGCTCGCGCGGTTGCGGGACAAATACCGAACCATCTTTTTCTTTAACGGCAACGCGGGTGGCGGCATACTTCGCCCCGAGGTCCTGCCGTTCGTCGACCTTTTTTTCAACAAGAGCCTTTTTAAGGACCGATCCATCTATACCCGTACGCTGTACGGCGACGAGCTTTTTACTGAGCATTATCATGCCGATCACGGCATCGAAGACCCGGAGCCGATAAAGCGCCAAGCGGTAACGGACCCCGCTTTGTTGGACAAGCTTCGCGTTTCCTGGAATATCGGCATAGGGGACTTTCCCAAACTGAAATACCGCCAGCGCCTTGCCGTCGCGCTCGCCCGCATGACAAACGCGCGTGCGGCGAAGCCCTTTCACAAGTCGCGCTCGCTTCCCGCGGAATTTCCCGTTAACGAGGGCATCTGCGACATCCACGCTCGCTGGGGTGGGCCGAAGAGGCCCACCCTGCTCTATCACAGAACGATCCTTCTTGACCGCATTCGGGACAATCCCCGCTTTCTCGTAGGCAAAGTCCCGCAAAACCAGTACAACCGCGAGATAAGGCACGCGAAAATCACCCTGAGCCCCTTCGGCTGGGGCGAGGTCTGCTTCCGGGACTTCGAGGCGGTGCTCAACGGCAGCCTCCTTCTGAAACCCGACATGGGACACCTGGAAACATGGCCGAACGCGTTCGTTCCGGGCGAAACGTACGTGCCTTTTTCGTGGGACGGCGAGGATCTCGTGGAAAAAGGGACGTACTATCTGGAAAACGAGGCCGAACGAAGGAGAATCGCCGGAAACGCCTTTGACGCGTACGTCGAACAGGCGCGCGGACTCGACGAACGGCTCGAGTCCATTTTGCACCTCGTCAGGGACTTCTGAAACGCCGTCTCACCTGACTAGAGAGGCATACACGCCGAGAATCGTGCGGGCGCTCGCGTCCCAGGAAAACGAAGCTGCCCTCTCGAGGCCGCGTTCCACCAGCGACGCCCGGACGGCCGGATCGGTCAGTATCCGGCTCAGCCCCGACGCCACGCCCCGAAAGTCCTCGGGGTCGTCCACGACGATGGCCGCGTCGCCGACGATCTCCGGTATCGCGAACGCCCTCGTGGTCACGACGGGACACCCACAGGCCATGGCCTCGACGTTCGGCATGCCGAAACCCTCCGCGCGCGAGGGAAAGACGAAGGCCTGCGCCCCGTTATAGAGTTCCACGACGTCTTCCTCGGGCGTAAAGCCGGTAAAGACGACCTTGTCAGCAAGTCCCCGCTCGTTGACAAACGAGAGCACCTCGTCGTTTTTCCATCCGCTGCCGGCAATGACGAGTGTCACGTCCTTCGTCGTTTCCCGGCTCGCGAGCTCGCCGAAGGCGTTGAGTATGCACCAGGGATTTTTCCTGTGCGAGAACTTGCTGACGTGAAAAACGTACCGTCCGCGAATGCCGTATTTCGCGGGGACCGAGAGCGGTGACTCGATCCGTCGGTACGCGGGAGACACGGCGTTATAGCACACGGACACGCGATCCGGGTTCACGCCCCAGTGTTCCGCGAAATAAGCCTTGCTCGTCCCGCTAACGGTGAAGATATGGTCCATCTTCCTCGCGTACACGGGTTTGAGGTATTTCGCGTGCGCGCGTTCCAGCCTGGTGTAGTATTGCGGAATTATGTTGGGCTCCGCGCTGTGAATCGTGGCGACCCGGCGCGCACGCAGGCCAAAAACGGGTGAAAACACGGTAAGCGGGCTGTGATGCAATACGTCAAAATCCCATTGTCTCAACACGCGGGCGGCGGAAACGGGGCTTCTCGGAATGATAATCTCGGGAGCCCTCCCGTATACGTCCGCCGTTCCCTTGAGGTAATGAATCAGACGGATATCGAATGACTTCTCCCGCTCGTTTATGTCGAGAATATGGCGGACTATCTCGAGGAGATGATGTCCGCTGCCACTCGTGCCCTTGTCGATCGGCCTCGTGAAAATGCCGATTCTCGGTCTCGATTTTACGTTACTTGTCATGAAGTATCCTCTTTACAATCGCGTCAAGCGCGCATTCGATTCCGCCGTTTTCCGTGGAACCTTCGTTTACAAGCGATTCCTTCCGCGGAATCAAGGCATAGAACCCGGTTTTTCTCATTCGCTCCATGGCAGTACGGGCACGCGCTACTCCGTCATTGCCGTCACGTTCCACACGGCTTTGTCTTCCAAGCCTGCCCTCGAGCCTTTCGCGGACCTGCGAGTCGCCCGCGTCCACCTCGACGAGCAGGTCCGGAACGGGAAGCCCGTTGAAATCCGTGCAGTCAATCTCGGAAGTGGCCGCGTAAAAAACCGTGAAAACCGACTGTGCTACGCCCTGGTCAAGAAGGAGTATGCCGTCGCGCCGTCTGTGCGTGTCGATCTCGCTCAATACGAACAGGATCGTCGCCAATGAGCGGACTGTGTCCAAAACACTCGACTGTCCCGTTCTGGCTATGGTATAATACAGGCGAAGGGAGTGGACGGCATGGGCAAGGCCGAACAGGGCGATCCTGGCAAATTTGCGGGGTATCCTTATCAGGGGCGACATCCCGGCAAGGCCGTCAAGGGGCGTCGAGACGGCAAGGCCGTGATCGCGGAGCATATCGGCCATAATTCCGCACAGGTACGTTTTTCCGCTTCCCGGAACGCCCGTAAACTCGATCAGCATCATCGAACGAAACAATAGCACAGGCTGAACAAAAATTGAATACCATTCGCGCGATATACCGTGTTTCATGTGCGCAAGGAGAGGAAATTGAACGACAAAAAAATGGCTTATTCGCTGAATACGAGGGCCCTTGTCACGGGCGGCGCCGGTTTTATCGGAAGCCATTTGTGCGACAGGCTGATCGAAACGAAGCATGACGTCTTGTGCCTCGACAATTTCTTTACCGGCCAAAAAAGAAACGTCTCGCACCTGATCGGCAACCCGTATTTCGAGCTGGTACGGCACGACATAACCTTTCCGTATTACGTCGAGGTTGACCGGATTTTCAATCTTGCGTGTCCGGCAAGTCCGCCGCACTACCAGCACGATCCCGTTCAAACGACAAAGACGAGCGTGCATGGCGCCATCAACATGCTCGGTCTGGCGAAGCGAACCGGCGCGCGAATCCTTCAGGCGTCGACGAGCGAGGTTTACGGCGACCCCTCCGTTCATCCGCAAGTAGAAAGCTATTGGGGCAACGTAAACCCGATCGGACTGCGCTCCTGCTACGACGAGGGCAAACGCTGCGCGGAGACGCTTTTTTTCGACTATCACCGCCAGAATGGCGTGAAGATAAAGGTCGTGCGAATCTTCAATACGTACGGACCGAGGATGCATCCAAACGACGGTCGCGTCGTGAGCAATTTCATCATGCAGGCGCTCAAAGGGGATGAAATAACGATATACGGGGATGGTACGCAAACAAGATCCTTCTGCTACGTTGACGATCTTGTTGACGGCCTGATCGCGATGATGGATTCGGATCCGTCCGTAACCGGCCCGATCAACATGGGAAATCCGGGGGAATTCACCATGCTTGAACTTGCCGAAAAGATCATCTCCCTGGTGGGAGGACGGTCGCGCATCCGACATGAGCCCCTTCCCGCGGACGATCCCCGGCAGCGAAAACCGGACATTTCCCTGGCGAAAGAAAACCTCGGTTGGGAGCCCAAAGTCGACCTTGAGTCGGGATTGCGAAGAACCATAGAGTATTTCAGGCAATTCCTGTAAATGACGCGCGTGTGACCGCGAACCCATTTTGCCCCTTGCCGAACGGCGATTTAACCGGGTAGTATGTCCCGCGCAACACCGCTTAACTAACGAGGTACGTATGAAAACCGTCTATCTCGGCATGACCGCCGATATCATCCACCCGGGAATAATCAATATCCTGAACGAGGCCGCGAAGATCGGCGAGGTTACCGTCGGCCTCTTGACGGATTCGGCCATTGCCCTCCACAAGCGGCTGCCCTATCTCTCGTACGAACAGCGAAAACAGGTGGTCGAAAACCTCAAGGGCGTCGCCCGTGTCGTGCCGCAGGAAGACTGGAGCTATGTCCCGAATCTCAGAAAGTACAAGCCGGACTGCATTATCCACGGTGACGACTGGAAAACGGGACCTTTAAGCAAGATTCGCGACGAGGTTATTTCGACCATGAAGGAGCTCGGCGGCGAGGTGGTCGAGGTCCCCTATACCAAGGGGATCAACTCGACCGCGCTCAGCGAGACGCTGAAGTCGCTGGGAACGACGCCCGAGATCCGCATGAAGACCCTCAGACGGCTCATACAGGCCAAACCGATAGTCAGGATCATGGAGGCGCATTCGGGCCTTTCGGGGCTCATCATAGAGAACACCGAGATAGTCAAGGAAGACGGCGTACACAGTTACGACGGCATGTGGTCGTCCAGTCTCACCGACTCGACCTGCAAGGGGAAGCCTGATATCGAGGCCGTCGATCTGACCACCAGACTGCAGGATTTGACGAACATACTCGAGTGCACGACGAAACCGATCATCTTCGACGGCGATACCGGCGGCAAGTCCGAGCACTTCGTATTCACCGTCCGTACGCTTGAGCGGAACGGGGTCTCGGCCGTGATAATCGAGGACAAGGTCGGACTCAAGAAAAACTCCCTCTTCGGGACGGATGTCCAACAGCAACTGGCCGACATCCCCGAATTCTCCGAGAAGATCAGCGCGGGGAAAAAGGCCCAGGTCACGAAGGATTTCATGATCATCGCGCGCCTCGAAAGCCTTATCGCGGGATTTCCCGTGTCGGACGCGCTCAAGCGCGCATCCGCGTACGTCAAGGCGGGCGCGGACGGGGTGATGATCCACAGCAAGGAAAAAAACGGGGAGGACATCCGGGAATTCTGCCTCGAATTCCGCAAGGAATACAAAAACGTCCCGATAGTGCTCGTCCCGACCACCTATAATCAGTTTACCGAGGACCAGTTGAGGGAATGGGGAGCCAATATCGTCATTTACGCGAACCACATGCTGCGCGCCTCGTACCCCGCGATGCTTACCGTCGCCCGTTCTATCCTAGAGCACGAACGGTCCCTCGAAGCCGACTCGCTGTGCATGCCGATCAAGCAGATACTTGAACTCATCCCCGGAACGAAATAGGAATACCGAGCATGATTGAACCCGCGTACTTTCACGGCCTCCTCGAAAAAAACGGAACCGACTTCTTCTCGGGCGTGCCCGACTCCCTCCTCAAGGACTTTTGCGCCTACGTTACCGATACCGTTCCCGAAGAGCGGCACATCATTCCCGCGAACGAGGGAAGCGCCGTGGCGCTTGCCGCGGGGCATCACCTCGCGACCGGCAAGATACCGCTCGTGTACATGCAGAACTCGGGAATCGGAAACGCGGTCAACCCGCTCCTTTCCCTCGTCGATCCGGACGTCTACAACATCCCCCTCGTGCTCGTCATCGGGTGGCGCGGGGAGCCCGGCGTCAAGGATGAGCCGCAGCATGTCAAGCAGGGAAAGGTAACCTGCGAATTGCTTGACGCCATGGGGATTCCCTGGGTCGTACTCTCGGATAACAGGGCTGAACTCGATCTCCAGGTTTCGGAATGCTATCGCCGCATCGGCGAAACGGGCGCGCCATACGCGTTCATAGTCAGGAAGGACACGTTCGCGCCCCACAAGCTCGCGAAGAAAAAGGATCCGGCGGGGAATCTCTCGCGCGAAGAGGCCATCGAGCGGATAGTTCTCGCCTCGGACAAGCGCGACATCTTCGTCTCCACGACGGGGAAGGCCTCGCGGGAACTCTACGAGCTGCGAAAAAAACACGGCATGGGACACGGAAGCGACTTCCTGACGGTCGGCTCGATGGGACACGCTTCCCAGATCGCGCTCGGCATCGCGCTCGAAAAGAAAGACAGGATCGTCAGATGCGTCGACGGAGACGGGGCGACGCTCATGCACATGGGCGGCATGGCGATCATCGGAACCAGAAATCCCGCGAATTTCCAGCACATCGTGCTCAACAACGGGGCGCACGAATCCGTAGGCGCGCAGCCGACCGTGGCTCTTGACATGGACATCTCGGCCGTCGCGTCTGCCTGCGGGTACCGGTCAGTATCCGTCGTTACCACCGCCCGCGAGCTGGACGAGGCGCTTTCGTCCGGTTTTACCGGGCCGCAACTCATCGAGGTGCGCGTCACGACGGAGTCGCGGGCGGACTTGGGCAGACCCTCCACGAGTCCGCGCGAGAACAAGTCGTCATTCATGGCTTTCATCAAAGAGTAAGGGGAACTAGATATGGTCAAGCAGGCGGTGATACTGGCGGCGGGTCTCGGCTCGCGTCTCAAGGGCAGGACC
Source organism: Spirochaetales bacterium Spiro_10 (assembly GCA_001604405.1). Taxonomy (GTDB): domain Bacteria; phylum Spirochaetota; class Spirochaetia; order Treponematales; family Treponemataceae; genus Teretinema. Next base: position 18,347 of record LVBL01000044.1, on the reverse strand, counting down.
GAGTCCATGCCGAAAGGCTTTCTTGAGGTCGCCGGAGAGGCGATCGTAAGGCGTTCCATACGCAAGATTATCGAGGCGGGCGTCGAGGAGATCGTGATCGGCACGGGTCATTGCTCGGAATGGTACGAAAAAATCGCCTCGGAAAACGCGCTTGTCACGTGCGTCAAAAACGATCACTACGCCGCCACCGGAAGCATGGGCACGCTCGTACGTTGCGCCCCGCGCGTCCGCGGCGATTTTCTGCTTCTCGAGTCGGACCTGATTTACGACGATATCGGCCTATTCGCGCTTCTTAACGATTCGAGAAAAAACGTGCTGCTCGCGTCAGGAGCCACATTGTCGGGGGACGAGGTTTACCTTCAGTGCGACGGAAACTCGGATCTCGCGCGCCACTCAAAAAAGCGGGAGGAACTCGAGTCGTCCTGCGGCGAGCTTGTCGGCATCACGAAGCTTTCCAGGGAAACGCTTGACGCCATGGTGCGCTATTGCGAGCTTCACGCCGGCGATCAGCCGCGCATGGAGTACGAGACGGCGATGTGCGCGGTCAGCTCGTCGGCGGGCATTCCGTCGGGAGGCGATCCCGTCTCGGCCATAGGGATACTCAAGATCGAGGATTATGCCTGGCGCGAGATAGACGACGAATCGCATCTCGAGATGGCGACGGCGAAGGTGTTCCCGGAAATCGTCCGGCGCGAGTCGATGCGGCGCGTCCGGCGCGAGGTTCTGTTGAACCCCGGTCCCGCGACGACGACCGACAGCGTGAAGTACGCGCAGGTTTGCGCGGATATCTGCCCCAGGGAAACCGAGTTCGGCGACGTGATGGAATGGGTTTCCCGGGAGCTTTCCGCGTTCGTAGGCGAACCCGGAGAAATTGAAACTGTCCTGTTCGGCGGTTCCGGAACCGCGGCGGACGAGGTAATGATCTCGTCGTGCGTGCCGAATTCGGGCAAGCTTCTTATCGTTGATAACGGGGCATACGGGGCCAGGTTCGCGAAGATAGCCTCGGTATACGGCCTCACGTACGACGTTTGGAAGTCGTGCGGATATCTGCCTCTTGACGTTGCGGGTCTGAAAACAAGGCTTATAGAGGGCGGATACACGCATTTTGCCGTCGTTTACCACGAGACCACAACTGGCCTTCTCAATCCGGTGCCGGAGCTGTGCAGGTTTTGCAAGGAACACGACATCGTCACGATTGTCGACGCGGTAAGCGCCTTCGCTGCCATACCAATAGACATGAAACGCGACGGCATAGACTTCATGGCCTCGACTTCTAACAAGAACATACAGGGGATCGCGGGCGTCGCCTTCGTGTTCTGCGTCAGGGAGGCGCTTGAGAAGGTCTCTTCTTATCCCATGCGGAATTACTACCTCAACCTGTGGGACCAGTATCAGTATTTCCTGAAGACGCATCAAACCCGGTTTACCCCGCCCGTACAGGCGATGTACGCGCTCAGGCAGGCCATCCTCGAAACGAAAGCCGAAACGATCGAACGAAGATACGCGCGTTATCTCGCGTGCTGGAATGTACTTTTGGAGTCAGTTTCGGACATCGGCCTCGCCATGCTCGTTCCCAAGGAGTCGCAGTCGGGCCTCATTACGGCGATAGTCGAGCCGAAGGATCCTTCGTATTCTTTCGACACCTTGCACGATCTGGCGAGAAAACACGGGTTTACGATCTATCCCGGCAAGCTGTCCGACGCGAATACCTTTCGAATCGCCAATATCGGAGACATTCAAGTCGATGAGATGCGCTCCTTTACCGCGCATATGAAGGAGTACTTCAGGGGGATTCCGCTTGCATAACCTGAAAATCGCGATACTGCTCAATTCGTTTCCGAAGATTTCGGAAAAATTCCTGCTCAATCATATAATTGGTCTCATGAAGGCCGGGTATGACGTTCGGATTTTCGCTTCAAGACGATACAAAGCCGAACGATATCACGGAATATACTATGAAAACCAAGTTGACCTTAGAACAACATGGCTCGATATCCCCTACGCGACTGTTCCGCGTTTGTTCAAGGCACCCATACTGTTCTTGTCGCTATTGGTTAAGAACCCTTTTGCCGCGTTTGAGGCGGTTCGGTTCGGAAAATACCAGACTGTCGCGAGAAACATGAAGCTGTTGTATTTCGGAAACGCGTTTCACGGTACCAACTTCGACATAGTCCATTGTCATTTCGGACCCAACGGCCTTATTGGCACTTACCTCAAAGAGTGTGGTTACGCTATGCGCGTGATAACCTCGTTTCACGGCTCCGACATCAACAGTTATCCCAAACGATACGGATCAGACGTATACAAGACGTTGTATGCGAAGAGCGACCTATTTACGGCGAATACCGAATACACCAAGGGCAAGATGATCGAAAACGGCTGTGATTCCTCTCGAATTTACATCGTGCCGGAGTGCCTGATTGCGGAGGAATATGATGGAGTTGACGGAAATACGAGGGAAAAAAACTCCGTTCTGACTGTAGGTCGGCTTGAAGAAAAAAAAGGACACGTATATGCCTTGAGGGCCATCGCGAAAATCCGTACCGAGATTCCAGGGATCAAGTATTACATCGTCGGAGGCGGCTCATTGATGGAGACCCTTCAGCAAGAGGCACTATCGCTCGGAATAAGCGATGCCTGTTGTTTCGTGGGATCATGTACCTCCGAGCAGGTACGAGATTTCTACTCACGATGCGAGGTTTTTACCCTACCGAGCGTAACTGCCTCGAACGGCGACAAAGAAGGCCAGGGACTCGTTCTGCAGGAGGCACAGATTTGCGGTCTTCCTGTAGTGTCAACTCGTCATAACGGCATTCCCGACGGCATTCTCGAGAACGAAACCGGATTTCTTGTCGAGGAGCGCGATGTCGATGCGCTGGCGGACCGCCTTAAAGCGCTTCTTCTGGATGAATCACTGAGAAAGTCATTCGGAGCACGCGGCAAGTCGTTCGTATCGGCGAAATATGACATATCGACCATTACGGCATCGCTCTCAACCTGCTATTTAAACGCGCTGGCATCAGGTTCACGGTAAATAAAAGGGACGCGTGTCCCTCGCCCATTATCCGCCTGAGGGCGTACCAGGAGGTTCGTGTTGAAAAAAGGCGCGGAAAACAAACCGCTCGTCATGCTGTCCGCGAACACCGCCTGGAACGTTCACTCGCGATCGCGACTCCTTGCCGCCATACGCGAGGCGGGATGGGATGTGATTACGCTTGCGGCCGACGACGAGTACTCCACGCGGATAACCGGAGAGCTCGGAATACCCTTTATCCCGCTTCCGATGAAGGGAGACGGCACGAATCTTCGCGAGGACGCCGCCCTGTTCCTGAGATTTCTGGGCCTTTACCGTTCCCACCGGCCCCAGTGCGCGATTCACCTGAACAACAAGCCGAATATCTACGGTACCCTGGCCGCCTCCCTTCTGGGAATACCGTCCATTTCGAACGTGACCGGACTTGGCATCGTCGCGGAGAAATCGGCCCTCGTCAAGGCGGCGGTGTATTCGCTCTATCGCCTTGCTTTCGGGTCAAAGCGTTCCTTTGTGTTCTTCCAGAACGCAGACGACCGGTCATTTTTCGTCGACAGGAAGATTGTCCGACCCGGGCGCACGGGACTCTTGCCCGGGTCGGGTGTCGACGTTTCACGGTTCTCTCCGGCCGTTGACTCAACCAAGCCAGCGCGTGGTCACTGCCGCTTTCTTTTTAGCGGCAGATTGCTGATATCAAAGGGAATTCTTGACTTTCTTGAGGCCGCAAAACGGGTCAAAACCTTGTATCCTGCAACTGAATTTACTATAATTGGCGAGCACGATACCGGAAACCCGATATACGCGCCGGAACCCGTGCTTGCCGAGGCGATTACCCGCCGCATCGTTGACTATAAGGGCATGGTGGCTGACGTTCGTCCCATAGTCGGCGAATCCGATTGCGTCGTTCTGCCGTCACGCTATCGGGAGGGGGTTCCCCGCGCCTTGCTTGAGGCGGCGGCAATGGGAAAACCCCTAATCGTTGCGGATAGCATCGGGACCAGGGAACCCGTGGAACACGGGCATAACGGTTACCTGGTTTCCCCGGGCGACGCCGAGGGCCTTGCGGAGGCAATGCTCCGTTTTATCGGCCTGACACACGAGGAAAAAATGAGCATGGGGACCAACTCCCGACGCATCGCGGTGGAACGTTTCTCGGACTCAAGTGTTATAGATAGGTATATAGCTCGGCTCGCTCAGACCACAAGTACGCGGAAATGAGAGGTTCCCGATGAAGTACGAGGAATACAAGCCATGGTTTCTCAAGAGGTATAAGCGGACAAGTTCCTTTCTGACGGCATTCGCCTTTGTGCTGTCCGATTTCGTAACGATCATGCTTTGCATTGGCGCCGGTTTCTTCATCGTTAACGCCGTAGACAGGCATTTTATCAACTTCAAGTCCTTCGTTACGTACTGGACCTATCTGCCGTTCTTTTTCGTCGTGTATTACATATTCAAGCTTTACCCCGGCATTTTGATGGTTGCGAGCGAGCAACTGCGCGGTTTTTTCATCGCGAACGCGTTTATGTTCGGCGGTATCGCCCTTTCCATCATCGTCGAGACGAACGAGCGCGAATACCTGGCCGTGGGGTTCATCGTCGCCTTCGGATTCTCCACCTTTTCTCTGCCGCTCAGCAGGAGCATAGCGCGAAAGTGGGTTTATTCCAAATTCAGCTGGTGGGGTATTCCCGCAGTCGTGTATGGCCAGGGAGAGATGGTACGAAACCTGCTGGATAATCTCCTGGACAATCCGAGCCTTGGATACGACCCGGTCGCGATAGTAACCGAGAACGAACCAGGAGTCGACTCGTATCGGGGCATTCCGTTTCTTCATTCCATCGAGGAAAGCAAGCGCCTTAACTCCGAATTGAACATCAAGATGGCTATCCTCATTCCCGAGGACGACAATTCGGCGGAATACCGGCACCTTGTCATAACGACACTCTCGAATTTCAGATACAATATATTCATTCCACGGCTCAATTTCTACAACACGATATCCATGACCATAAAGGACATCAACGGAACGCTCGGCCTGGCCACGACGCACCACCTCACCAAGGGGTACAACATGGCCGTCAAGCGGATTCTTGACCTTGTCATGCTTTTTTTCGGCTGCATGCTTCTTCTGCCTGTCATGTTTCTCATCGCGCTCCTAATCAAGATAAGCTCGCCCGGACCGGTACTGTATCGCCACGAACGAATCGGCAAGGGCGGGAAGACCATCCGCGTGTGGAAATTCCGTTCAATGGTACTGGATGCGGAACGCCGCCTTGAGTCCCTTCTTGCGTCGGACCCGAAACTGCGGGAGGAATGGGAGAACAACCACAAGCTCCAGGACGATCCGCGCGTGACTACAATCGGCAAATTTCTCAGAAAGTCGAGCCTCGACGAATTGCCGCAATTGCTCAACATCCTGATCGGTGAAATGAGTTTCATAGGGCCAAGACCGGTCACGACGGACGAAATAGAAAAATACGGGGAGAATTTCGATTACGTTTTCTCCGTTAAACCCGGCTTGTCCGGAATGTGGCAGGTCTCCGGACGCTCGGACACCGACTACGCAGAGCGGGTAGCTTTCGATTCATACTACATCCAGAACTGGTCGCTGTGGCTTGACATATGGCTCATTTTCAGGACAATTGGTGTAGTTACGACGGGTAAAGGGGCACGATAAGGACGCATGATGGCCAGATACGCTAAAGGGACTTTTTTGCTTTTTTTCGGGCTCCTTGCCTTCTTCGCTGCTTCGGCTTCCTTTGCTGCCGTTGACGAACGGTTGGGCGCCGATCACGCGGAACCGGGCGTCGCCCGTTTTCTTGCGGGATTGCCGTTGAAGCCCGGCACGCTTCACGAGTGCACGGAATCAGAAACGCTCGCGCTCATCGAGCTCGCCTCAAACGAGCATATTAACGTGTTCGAACTCATAGATTGCGTTTTCAGGTATGTCGCGCCCCAAAGCATCCGAGTCAGGATTTACGGCGACTTCCTCAGATTGGCGGAAAACGATTATGATCTCGGCGGCGAGCGCGTTCTGGCAATCCTTTCAATCGATTCCTTGCGCTATCTCGAGTTCGGCGCTCGCCTTTCCGAGGGCCAAACCGACCTTGACATCTTCATGAGCAAGCCGAGGGAGTCCTTTATCGAGATCGGAACCGCCCGCTATGAAGCCAGGTTCGGATTCAAGAAGGTGTCGCCGCTACTTTTCGGCGAGGCCTACGGGGTCATGGTGACGAAACTGTTCATCAAGACGCCACTGAAGAAGCTTGAGCTCTTTTCCCCTGGCAAGGGCGCGATTTACGTGAACGCGCTATCCAAGCCAAAACGGTGGAATCTGAATATCATACGCAAGAAACCTCTTGCCGCAGACGGAGTCAAATAACGTGAAAGCCAAGATTGCGCTGATCGCCGCCCTGTTTTGCATGTGCTTTCTGTCAGCGAGGGAAGTATCGGTCGGTTATAGGATAACCGACGTAACCTATGACATCACCGGTTCGACGAGGGAATACGCCCTGAAACTCGCCGTGCATGTCGACAAAAAATCCGTCTTTCCTACGATTGAACTGATGGACGCCTACATCGCGGACCTCGGCGTGCGCCTTGCGAATATCCGCATCTTTGAGGAAACCAAGGTGTCCGCGACCTACGGTACGCCCGACGAGTCCGGGATTATCCCCGTGCACGTTACCATGAAGACGGTGGATACGGTTAATATCATTTTGCTTCCCAAGCCCTCGTTCGATTCGAATACCGGCTTTCTCATGAAACTCAAACTGAAGAATTATAACTTCTTCGGTTCCATGCGCGAATTCGACGCCGACATCAGCTACGAGTATGACGAGAACAAGCGTCAGGTTTTCGAGGGTTCTTTCTCGTTCGCCATTCCTTTCATGGCGATGGGGTACGAGATGGTCTGGGACATTACCTCGACGCTGAAGATTCCCGTAGGCGAGGATCCGGAATACAAGTTGTCTACCGGTATCGATATAACCTACCCGCTACCCTTCGCTGACATGCATTTTGGCGTCGTTCAGAGCCTTTCAATAAATGCCCGCGACAGCGACAAACAGCTTTACGAGGACGACCGCCTGTTCTTTACCGAAAAGGTTTATGCCAACCTGCCGATAGAGCTCTACAAGCACCGTTATTTCGGAGAAGTCTATTGGACCCCCGAGGTCTCCGTGTCGGCTAACTGGTCTCCGGAAGGAATAACCGCGAATGACTTGAAGGGTCCGGATCTAGTCATCGGCCATTCGCTTTCGATGGGCCGGGTCGACTGGGTGGAGAATTTCCGTCAGGGAGCCACCATCCGGATAAGCAACAAATACTCGCATGACTTTACGGTCGAAAGCGACTCGTACGCGAACATTTCCGGAACCGTTCAGGCCTACTACAGCTTCTTTGACCGCGTTGGGATCGCCTCACAGGCTCACGCGTTCTATAACTTCTCCGACTATATCTCCGAGGACGTCGGCAACCGCCTGCGAGGAATACTGGACAAGCGCGTCAATACCGACACGGCTATCTTCTTCAACCTTGATATCCCGATTCGCGTGATTCGCGCCAATTTCCAGGACATATCCGGAATCGACTGGACGAAATATATCAGCTTCGAGATGCAGTTCTCGCCTTTCTTCGACATGGCACTGACACACGACCTGGCAAGCGGTACCACATACTCCTTCAAGGACGGCTGGTACTCTACCGGGCTCGAGGTGATCGTCTATCCGCTCAAAATGAGAAGCATATTCGTCAGGGCAAGCGTAGGCTTTGACCTGGTCGAGCTGATCGAGAACGGAAAGCTCTCGGGAAGCGCGGAACGCGACGGGAAGTCCGTTCGGGAGATCTTTGTCGGGCTGGGTTTGCAGTACTAAAAAATCAGGACAGCCGGTATGTTATGCCGGTATGCTCGGCGATTATCTCGAAAAACCGTTCCGGAATAAACGGCTTGTACATGAAGTCGTTTACTCCGGATACCAGGGCCTGTTCCTTTACGCTGTCGACGATGCTCGCGGTCAGCGCTATGACGGGAACCTCTGGGGCCAATTCCTTTATCTCCCTCGTCGCCTCGAAACCGTCTTTCTCCGGCATTATCAAGTCCATAAAGACGATGTCCGGCTTGAATTGCTTGAAAATCCTGACGGCCTCGTTCCCGTTTGACGCGATGCTAACGTCAAAACCCGCCGGGGCGAGGAATATCTCCAGCATGGCCAGATTGATGTCGACGTCGTCGACCAACAGGACTCTGCACTGCCGTGAAATTCCCTGTATCTCCGTGTAGTCGGTGATTTGCTGAATCCTTCGCTTGGGAGTCGTAGCGGTCTGCGCCTCAAACGTAAAACGGAACAGGGAGCCCTTTCCGTCATCCGATCGTACGAGCTGTACGTCGCCTCCGAGCATTCTCGCAAAAATCCTGCACACCGCAAGACCGATTCCGCCTACCGAAATCTCCGCCGAATTTCCGTCCTGGGGATATACGTCGAACACGGACCCTTGGTCGGCGAGCGGGATCCCGATGCCCGTATCTTCGACGTCAATAACCATGTGGCCAGCATATGAAACCGTTACGGTCACGTTGCCTTTCTTGGTATACTTCAGTGCGTTGGCAAGAAGGTTCGACAAAACGTGCGAAACCTTTCCCGAATCCGTAAATACGTTTTCGGGAATTTCTGAGGCGAAATTGACCGTGAGGGAAATCAGCTTGTCGGAAAACTGGTCTATATACGACTTGGTCACGTCCTGAACGAGACGCTTGACATCCGTGTCCGACATCACGGCCGACGAATCTCCAGCCTCGTACTTTGAATACTCAAGGACGTCTCCAAGGAGCCTGAGCAGGTTCGTTTCGTGGTTTAAAATGGTTGAAACATAGCTTCTTGCCGTAACTGGAAGACCCTCCAGGTCCGACAGAAGCTTCGCGTAACCGAGTACCGCATTCAGGGGAGTTCGGAGTTCGTGGCCCATTTTCATGAGAAAGTCGCTTCTTTGCCGTGACTGTTTCTGGGCGGTTGCAATGGACAAAACCTCCTCTGAAACGTCAACTCCGGAAAGGCAAAGACATACACCAACTGCAGGAAATTCCACTTTTTGAATGTCAATCTTTATCCATACGGGCTTTTCTCCGTTACGGTGAACGGGCTGAACGACCCGCGTCGGCACGTCGGTCTTTGAAGATCCCGAGAGGATGTCCGAGAAGAAGGTTTTCAATTCGGGACTTCCCGTTACCGCCTCGACTGCCCTCGAACCTTTGATGGTTTCCCGGGACTTTCCGGATATCAGTCGGGCAAACGGTTCGCTGATACGCAGGATTGCGCCGTTTGAATCGAGAACGCAAAAATACCCGCCATACACGTCCAAAAAGGTTTCTATTAACAGGGAATCGGACATTGACATACACCTCTGCGTATCGGATTGACGTTCTAGATGATAGCACTCGACATATTGGTTGTCAACGAAAGGGATGGTTTTGCATGGGAGGGTTGAAAAAAAGTATCCCGATGGAGCGGATGAAGGGAGTCGAACCCTCGTCTCCAGCTTGGAAGGCTGGGGTAATAGCCGTTATACGACATCCGCTCCATCGGGACAGAACTGTTGGACGCTGTACTTATAGCAAAATCGGGGCCGTGTGTCAAGGGAAGCGAAGTAACCCGCCGGAACGCACTATGATGCCCTCTTTTTCCAATGCCTCGCCCGCGGCCACGATACGTTCGTAGGGAATACCCTCCTCGGCCGCGATCTCGGCGAGCGAAACGGATCCCCTGGTTCCGACGGACCTGACGATCGCTCCCCTCGCCTGCCTCAGGGAACCCTCGAATTTGCTCTGCTTCGCGTAATGCCTGCTGAGCCTGTTGGGATTCACGACCTTCTTCTTAAGTTCTGCCCCGTAGTCCATTAACGCGTAATACCAGCTTCTAGGATCCTCGCGGTACAGCGTGCTTTCGACCTTCGCAAGTATTTCGGAATCGCCTACTCCCGCTTTGCCCTGAAAGAAAAAAAACAGGTAGACGGCACGTATGTTAGTCTCGATGAAGACATTGGGCTCGTTGAACGCGAAGGTTGAAACCGCCCTGGCCGTATACGGGCCGATTCCCGGCAATGCCTCTAGGGACCCGGGATCACGAGGAAATGCGCCATCGAGATCGCGAACGACGATCTTGCAGGTTTCATGAAGGTACTTCGCACGCCGGTTGTACCCGAGACCTACCCACCGTTCGAGTACGGACGACAACGGCGCCCCCGCAAGCGCCTCGGCCGTGGGAAACTCGTCAAGCCACGAGACATACTTCGGGACGACGCGCTGGGTCTGGGTTTGCTGAAGCATCATCTCCGAGACCAGGATCGCGTATGGATCGCGCGTTTCCCGCCAGGGAAACGCGCGTCCTGAAGAACGATACTGGCCCAAAATCGTTTCCTGGAAGGCATGCGGGGACAGATCGGCGACGCTACTCACGGACGACGAAACCCCTTTCCACGAGCCTTTCCAAAATGAGTAAAACGATCGCCTCGGGCGATCGTGTCTCGGTATCGACAGTCAAATCCGCGATAGAGAAATCGGTGTTGTCTATATTGTAGAGTTCGCGGTATCTTCTCGTGTCCTCCGCGTCCCGCATGGCCGTAAACGACCGGATATCTTCCAGAGTACCGCCCTCGCGGGACAGTATTCTTCGCGCGCGAACGTCCTCGGACGCTGTCAGGTACACCTTCAGATCCGCCGCAGCAAGCATCCAGATGGCAAGGCGGGAACCGAGGACGCAGGAGGATTCCATGGCGAGCTCGACCTGACGCGTATCGACCATCCTGTCGTACGAAAAATCGATTTTTGCCCGCTCCAGTATCTCCCCGAGCGGCAAACCAAGCTCTGCAGAAAGGCTCCGGAAGGTGAAGTTGATGAAATTTATGCCGAGCGTTTCCGCGAGCAATCGCGATACGGTCGTGTTTCCGCAACCGGACCTTCCCGAAATGGCGACGCGCAACGGTTCGTTCCGCGCGAGAGCGTATCCTTTGATCGCCACGATTTTCCCCCCGTCGCTCACTCGATGTTCCTGAGTTGTTCGCGGATGTTCTCGAGCGCGTCCTTTGCATCGATGACCGCGCGGCCTATCTCTATGCCCTGGTTTTTTGAACCGATGGTGTTGACCTCACGGTTTATCTCCTGGCATATGAAATCGGCCTTCCGTCCCGGCGCGGCGCTATCGTTCAATTCTTGCTCGAGTGCCGAAAGATGCGAGCGCAACCTGACGAGTTCCTCGTTGATAGAGTATTTCACCAAGAGCGCGGCGACTTCCTGCAGAACGCGTTGCTCGTCGACCGCGTTGCCGAGAACCTCCCTGAAACGGCCGACGACCGTATCCCTAAAACGGGATTCCAGCGCGCCCGCCTGGGTTTCAATCGTTTCAACGGACCGTGAAATCCGCGCGATCATGGCGAAGAGATCCTCGGCGAGTGCCGTTCCCTCCCGCGCGCGACTTGCCTCGAAATCCGAAAAGGCCTCGGAGAGCACGCCCTCGATCGCGTCCCAAAACCCTTCTGGATCCGTTGCGCGCTCGGAGCGGAGAACGCCTTCCTGCGCTATGAGCATGGAAAGCGATACCTCGCCCGCAAGTCCGGTTTCCTCTGCGACCGCCTTGATGGCGTCCAGGTACGCGCGCGCGGCCAAGGGGTCGGCGATGACGAGAACGTTCGCCGACCGCTCCCGGACTCTCACGGTCAGTTCGACCTTTCCCCTCATGATTCGTGCGGATACGTATTCCCTCAGGCGGGTTTCGAGCCTCGAAAGCCAGGAGGGAAGATTGACCGAAAGGTCCAGAAAGCGCGAATTATAGCTCCTCAGCTCGACCGATACGGTGAGTTCCCCGACGGTAAGCTCTCGGAAGGCAAAGCCCGTCATGCTTTTCACGATTTCCTCCGATCTTCCAAAACTGCCTCTCCCAGACGCCAATTGTCGCCGGCGCCCATCGTGACGAACAGGTCACCCTTCTTCAGCGTTTTTGAAAGGTACTCGCGCGCGTCGAGGACTTCCTCGAAATATTTCACGTTTCGGTGCCTTCGCCTCGTTTTCTCGCTGAGGATTTCGCCCGAAACGCTGCCGTCCGGGGCCTCCCTTGCGGAGGCGTAAATCTTGTGGAGTATCACCTCGTCGGCGGACGAGAACGAAGCGGCGAACGAGTCGATCAAAGCGGCCGTCCTCGAGTAGGTATGCGACATGAAATCGACTACGAGACGGCGGCCCGGATAAAACTCCTTTAGACCCGCCAATGTCGTCTTGATCGCCGTGGGGTGGTGTCCGTAATCGTCGATGACGAGGACGCCGCCGGCCTCACCCTTGATCTCGCTCCGTCTCTTCGAGCCCGAGAAGGACTCGACCGCGGCGCGAATTTTTCCGATATCGGCGATGGATACCTCGCCCTTCTCCTCGCGGAGGATGCTGACCGCGAGCGCGATGGCCCCGGCCGCGTTTAGGGCGTTATGCCGTCCCGGTACGCGGAGCCTGAATTCGCCGCCAAAACCCTTCAACGAGAAAACGAGCCGCTCGTTCTTGATGCCGTGAATCCTAACCCTGAACGCGCCGTCCGCCCGCTCGCCATACCCGGTAAAAAAAATGTCGGGCCTGCTCGAGAAGATCATCTTGGCGGCCTCGCGCGCGCCCGGGTCATCGACGCAGTAGATCAGCTCGCCGAACTGGGGAAGCTTGTCAATATACTGCATGAAGGCGGAGAGTATGTTTTCGTACGTCGGGAAGCAGTCATGATGGTCGCTTTCGACGCTTGTCAGGAGTATCCGCACGGGATTGAAGTCGAGGAAGTTCCGCTGATACTCGCACGTCTCCGCGACAAAGTACGTGTCGCCCTTGATGAGGGTGCATCGGTCGCCGAAGCCGGAAATGCTCGAGCCCGCAAGAACCGTGCACGGCAGCTCGAGCGCGCCGAGAATCGTTCCCGCAAGTCCCGTCGTCGTCGTTTTTCCGTGAACGCCGGCGATGCCGGTGGACCGGGACGCGGACGAAAGCGCCCCGAGTGCCTCGGTATACTTGACGGTCGGTATGCGCCGCCTTTCCGCCTCGCGCAATTCGGGGTTTGCCCCGCGATCGTATGCCGACGAATGGATAACGAGTTGCGTCGACTTGCCGACGTTTTCCGGCGCGAACGAAGTAAAGGGACGGATGCCGAGGGAGGAAAGGATCACGTCCGTGTAGAAGACCTCGGGGACGTCGCTTCCCGTCAGGGTCGCGCCGCGCGCGACGAGAATCTCCGCGAGCGCGGCCATCCCGGTTCCCTTAATCCCGACCATATGAATACGGTAGTTTTTAAGCGTTTCTGGAAACGTAAACGCGGACATGGCTGTATCATACCGAAACGGGTACTTTACCGCAAGGTGTTTTTTATGGATAATTGGGCGATGGTTCCCAAGCGTCAAACGGAGCTTTTTTGCGAATGGCTCGACGGATTCCTTGACTATGAGCGCATCCGCAAAACCGGCGAGTTCTCACTTGAAACGATGCGCTATCTCGTCGAGCGGCTCAAACGGCCCGAGCGCTCCTTCGAGGCGATACACGTGGCGGGATCCAAAGGCAAGGGATCCGTGTCCGTCATGCTTTCCCGTATCCTGGAAACGACGGGCATCCCCTGCGGTCTCTATCTTTCCCCCCATCTGACCGATTTTACCGAACGCGTCGGCACGGCACGCGGTCCCTTCACCCAGGAAATCTACGGAGCCGCGTGCGACCGGCTCGTCCCGCTCGTCGATTCCATCATTCCCGGTTCCATACCGGGGGGCCTTGAGCCGAGCTGGTTCGAGCTGGTTACCCTCTTCGCCTTCGTGACCTTCCGCGAGGCGGGCGTTCCCTGGGCCATCGTCGAGACGGGCCTCGGAGGAAGGCTCGACGCGACCAACGTGCTTTCTCCCCGCGCCAGCGTCATAACCCATATCGAACTTGAGCACACCGAGTATCTCGGCTCAACCGTCGAGTTGATCGCGAGAGAGAAGGCAGGTATCATCAAGAAAGGAGTTCCGGTGTTCGTGGGAAGACAGCGGCCGTCAGTTCGCTCCGTGTTCGAGGAAGCGGCAATCCGCGCGGGCTCGCCCGCCTTTTTCATGGATGACGCGATTGAACGGGAGGACGGCGTTCTCGCAGGCGGAAAGCTGCACGTCGACATCAGTTTCAGGAATCTTCCGGGCGGCGCGGTCTTTGCGCGGCCGATCCGCGCGTGCCTTTCGCTCATCAATTCCGTCCAGGTTCACAACGCCGCCATCGCGGCCTATACGGCGAAATTCCTCTTTCCCTCCCTGGGCGAGGACTCCATCGAGGAAGGATTGTCGCGCGCCTGGCTGCCCGGAAGGTTCGAGGTCGTATCGTCCGATCCCCTGTTCGTGCTCGACGGCGCCCATACACCCGAAAGCGTCATGCTGACGATCAGGACCTTCCTTTCCATGACTCCGGGCCCGGCCTCGCTTCTCTTCGCCTGCGCTGCCGACAAGGACGTCGACTCCATAGCGGTCGCCGCAGCCGGTTCCTTCGGCAGGATTACGCTTACGCGGCCGGGGGAGCGGAAGGTCAGCGACGTCGCGCATGCCCGAAAGGCCTTCGAAAACGCGGTCGGCAGGGACGGGAAAACTGAACTGCGCGTCGAGGAAGACTACGTCAGGGCGATCGCGGGCGAGATCACGCGGGCCGAGGAGCTGAACGAACCCTTGCTCGTCACGGGATCGTTCTATCTGGTGGCGGAAGTAAAACGGTTTCTCGCCGACCGTCCGCGGGCGACGGGAAGCTGATCTCCACCGCATAGAGGCAAAGATCGCCCGTATCCGGCGGGGACCCGTATATACTGTCACAGACGATCGGCAAACCGGAGTACGCGAGGTGCGCGCGTATCTGATGCCGGTGGCCCCGCGTCAGGGCGCACGTAACGCGATAGACGCGCTTTTCACCGCCGTCGTCCGAGTCGGGAAGGACGGACTCGACGACGGTCGCGTAATCCCGCGGGGCGTCCTCGTATCCGCGGTCTCCGGGAAACAGCGGACGCACCTCGCGTCCTTTCGGACCCCAGGACCGGAAACGGCTCCGTACAGTAACCGGAAAGTCCGCGTGTCCGAGAAGCTTTGGAGCGGCGGACTTGCCGGATCCCGATTCCCTGCACAAGGCTACGTATCTCTTTCGGACAAGATCGCTCTCCTGGGCTCGCGCGAGGCGGTCGTACCCCTCTTGCGTCTTGGCTATTAGGACAAGACCCCAGGTCGCCGTATCAAGACGATGGATAAGACCGCGCTCAATCGCCTTTTTGCCGACGACGCCACGCGCCTCCGGCCTGATGGCGAGAAACCAGGAAAGGACGGTTCCCTCTTCGCTCTCGGAAAGCGGGGCGGATGGCATGCCGTGGGGCTTCGCGACCGCGGCCCATTCCTCGCATTCGCGAACTATGTACGGCCCGTTCATGGCCGGGCCTTGCCGCGAAGGATTTCCATGACGGACTTCATGCGGGCCGGAACAGGGGCCTCAAAACGCGTTCGCTGATCGCCGTCGGGAAGCACGAGGGAAAGCCTCCATGCGTGAAGCATCAAGGCCGCTGAGGGGAAATCGCGATCCTTCTTTCCGTATATCGGGTCCCCGAGAATGGGACACCCGAGGTGCCTGCAATGCACGCGTATCTGGTGCGTTCGTCCCGTATGCAGGGAGAATGCGACAAGGGAATGGCGTTCCCAGGCGGCAACGATTTTGTATGTGGTTTTGGCGCGCTTTCCCCGGGACGCAAGGTCCGTGGCGACAAACCGTTTTCGCGATTTCGCGTCGCGGGCGATATTCGTCTCGACGGTTCCCTCCTCCTGCGGAGGCCGGCCGCATACGATGGCAAGATATATTTTCTTGACGCTCCGCGACTTGAAAAGGCCTTGCGGGTAGGCCTCGGTCTCCGGGTTTTTCGCGGTAATGATCACCCCGGAGGTGTCCTTGTCGAGGCGGTGCACGATTCCGGGCCTCAGCCCGTGACCGGCACCCTCGTCCCCGACCGCGCGCGGCGTCTTCTCGCCGGAAGGCCGGTTGCGGGCCCAATGCCACAGAAGGGCGTTGACGAGCGTCCCGCTCCAGTTGCCCGCGGCGGGATGGGTGACCATGCCGCATCTCTTGTTTACGACGGTGACGTTCGCGTCCTCGTAGAGGATCTCGAGCGGGATATCCTCGGGCGAGATCCCGCCCGCGAAGGCATCCTCCCATTCAGCGACGATTACGTCTCCCTCCCTGACGGAACGCGAAGGCTTGGACGGAATACCGTTCACGGTCAGAAGCGAAAGCCCGTTCTTCAGACGAGACCTCGTTATTGCCCCCGGTTGTGACGAGAGCCACCGGTCAAGCCTGATACCTTCGCCGGCCGAAGCGTCAACGACCACCGAGACGCGCGGCATCAGTTGGTACCGCCTTCTTCCGGCGAGTCGCCTGCCGGCGGGTTCGTATCAGCGGACGTCCCGGCACCGTCGCCTTGCGCGGGCTCGGCGCCGTCTATCTCGAGAATGCGGATCGACCGGACGTTCGCGTCGTTCTGTTTGTCAAGCCGGCTTTTGCGTATCGAACGCCGAATCGCGCGGAAGCCGTAATCGAATACCGCCACGCCGATCGAGATGCCGACTGCCACGAGCAATACCCTCTTTTGCTCGTCCTCGGTTTTCGGCACGGCTATGGCAGAGTCGCGGAACGGCCAGGGCTTGTATCGCGCGTCCTGGTCATGATCATAATAGCGGTAGATATCGTAGGTGAGCGACGAAAGCAGGGTTACGAACGGAAGTGAACCGAAGGCAATGATCTCCGCGCGCCTGAGATCCCTCTGCCAGTCCGCGAACTCGTCGTCTTTGTAGGGAAGCGGCTTGCGGTCGGTATCCGCCGCGGCGTCCTGCGAATACGCGGGAAAGGCCGTCGTGAATACAAAGCACAGCAAGACCATGAGACATACGGCCCTGTTGGTCATCCGCGCCCCCCGAAAATGGCGGTACCGACGCGCACGAGCGTGGAGCCTTCCTCGATGGCGATGCGGTAGTCCGACGACATCCCCATCGAGAGGACGGAAAAATCAAGGGAAGGATAGCGCTTGGCGCATTCGTCGCGCGTCAGGCGGAGGGCGCGAAACGACGCGCGCACGGCCTTTTCGTCCTCGGTGAAAGGGGCCATCGTCATCAGTCCCGCGCACCGAACCGATCGCATGCCGGCAAGGGCGTCCAGGGAGCGGAACAGTCTCTCACGGTCGGGATAGCCCGCCTTGGACTCCTCCCCCGTGTGCATCTCGAAGAGCACGTCGGTGACAAGACCAAGGACGCCCGCCCTCCGTTCGATCTCGGCGAGTATCTCCAGGCGGTCAACCGACTGGACGCAGGCGACGAGCGGAAGTATCTTCCCGACCTTGTTGCGCTGCAGGGTTCCGACGAGATGCAACTCGGTGTCCGGGTAGCGCCCGACTATCGCGGAGAATTTATCGGCCGCCTCCTGCACTCGGTTTTCGCCAAAGAGCCTCTGCCCCGCCCTGATCGCCTCGACAACCGCCTCGGCGGGATGAAACTTGCTGATCGCCATGAGCCGCACCGAACCCGTTTCGCGGCCGCAGGAGATCTCCGTTTCGCGGATGGAGTCAACGACCCGTTCGAGACTGTCCCTTATGCCCATACGCCCGCCACCGCATCGGAAAGTCGCAAGAAGGATTCCAGGGAAAGCGTCTCGGCCCTTGAGCCGGGATCGATTCCGACGGAAGACAGAAGCACGTCCGGGTCGGGTACGGCTCCCTTCGGGGCGCCGCTTCCCGCGCCGGAAGCGCCCTGGGCCGAAAGCCAAGCCTTGAAGTTGTTGTGGACGGTTTTACGCCGCGAGGAGAACAGCGCGCGCAGTACGGACTGGAAGATTCCGGGGTTTTCGCATCCGGGCCAGTCCGTCCTTCCCACGAGCTCGACCGCCCGAGAGTCGACGTTCGGCCGCGGCCAAAACGAGCCGCCGGCGAGATCCATGACCGTGCGTACGCGGTAGGCCCATTGGCAAAAAACCGAAAACGAGGAGTAGTCCTCGGTATTGGGGGCGGCTACCATTCGGGCGGCCACCTCTTTTTGAACCGTTACGACCGCCTTTTCGAAGATGACGCCCGAGGAGATGAAGTCGCCGACAATCGCGGCGGCTATGTTGTAGGGCAGATTTCCGAAAAACCGGCGCGGGGTCCCCCTCGCGTTCCGCTCTGCCTCCCAGGTACGAAGCACATCTCCCTGAACGAGCGAAAAACCGGGCTCGTCGCCGAAGAAGTCGGCCAAAGCGCGGGAAAAACCGGCGTCGATCTCGAAGGCCGTCAGGCGCGCGCCCGCC
>LVBL01000043.1 GCA_001604405.1 Spirochaetales bacterium Spiro_10 | reverse complement strand
GACTCGACGCACGAAGGCTCGATGTCGTTATGATGGCTCCCGATCGCGTTGATGACGCGGGGATCCTCGTTCATCTTGCGCGCCAGGTCCATTCCGACCTCGGCATGGTTCTGGTCCGAATCGTTCTCGGCGCCCTTTCCGATATCGTGCAGGAGGGCCGCGCGCTTCGCGAGCTCGCGGTTCGCGCCGATCTCGGCGGCGAGCATCCCCGCCACCATCGCTACTTCCTTCGAGTGGTACAGGACGTTCTGCCCGTAGCTCGTGCGGAAGTAGAGCCGGCCGAGGGCGCGTACGCCTTCCTGGCTCATGTTGTGTATGCCGAGGTCGAAGAGAACCTTCTCACCTTCCTCGTAGATCTTCTGCGTGATCTCGCGGGTCACCTTTTGCACGATCTCCTCGATGCGGGCGGGATGAATCCGTCCGTCGAGGATGAGCCGCTCGAGCGAAACCTTCGCGATTTCCTTCCGAACCGGGTCGAAGCACGAGATGACCACCGCTTCCGGGGTGTCGTCGATGATGACGTCGACTCCGGTCAGGGTCTCGAGGGTGCGGATATTCCGTCCCTCGCGACCTATGATGCGTCCCTTCATCTCGTCGCTCGGCAGGCTTACCGTCGCGACGGTGATGTCGCCGGTCGTCTCGGTCGCGATCCGCTGGATCGTCGTCACGAGAATCTCTCGCGCCTTCTTGTCGGCCGTGACCTGGGCTTCCTGCTCGATCTTGTTCACGAGACCCACGGCGTCGTGCCGTGCCTCGTTCTCGAGATCCTTGATGATCAGGTCTTTCGCTTCCTGGGTCGTCAGCCCGGAAATGCGCTCGAGCTCGAGCCGGTACCGTTCTTCCTCGTCAAGGAGGAATTTTTCCCGCTCGGCTATCGCCTTTTCCTGTTCGGCAAACCGCTCTTCCTGCTTGTCCATCGACTCGCTTCGCTTGTCGAGGGACTCCTCTTTCACGGTCAGTCTTCGTTCGTACCGCTGAAGTTCGCTTCGCCGTTCCCTGTTTTCCCGTTCCTGCTGGTTTCTTTCTCGAATTAGCTGTTCTTTAGCCTCTAGAAGAATTTCCTTCTTTTGAGCTTCTGCTTCTTTTATAGCATCCTGTTTAACACGTTCCGCTCTCTGTTCAGATGCAGATAGTTGAAATCTGGCGTACAGCCAGCGAATTGTCCATCC
Source organism: Spirochaetales bacterium Spiro_10 (assembly GCA_001604405.1). Taxonomy (GTDB): domain Bacteria; phylum Spirochaetota; class Spirochaetia; order Treponematales; family Treponemataceae; genus Teretinema. Next base: position 6,950 of record LVBL01000043.1, on the reverse strand, counting down.
AAGAAACAAACCGGCAGCGGGCAGGGCTACATATAGTACGCTCATACGTATGCTCCTTCCACATTAGATGCTGTCAGCTTCGATAATATCGGCTTTTAGCGTGGGATGTCAAGAAAAACTTTACAGGGTAAGACTTACTACCGCGTTTTAGCCGCCAAACGGGCTATCGTATCGCATAAATCCTCATAACTGATCCCGAAAGCCCGGGCTTCCTGGGGCAAAAGGCTCGTCGGGGTCATCCCGGGGAGGGTATTCGCCTCGAGACACCAGAACCCGCCGGCGCGGTCGAGTATGAAATCGATACGGGAATAGCTGCCGAGGCCCAGACACCGGTGGACGGCGAGCGCCTGCGCCTGGACGGCCTCCGTTTCGGGGGCGGAAAGCCGGGCAGGACAGACCTCCTCGGTCAAACCAGCCTGGTACTTGTTTTCGTACGAGTAAAACCCCGATTTCGGGACGATCTCTATCGGAGGAAGGGCCTGACCGTCCAGAATCCCGACCGAAAACTCCCTGCCCTCGATCTTTTTCTCGACGAGTACCGAGGATTCCCACTTTGCCGCCTCCGCGAGGGCCGCGGCAAGGGCGACGGGGTCATCGACTATCGAAACGCCGACGCTCGATCCGGCCGAGCAGGGTTTCACGACGCAGGGAAAGCCGATCTCGCCGGCGACGCGACCGAGGGCCCGCTCGAGCTCGGGCGACTGCCCCCCGGAGGGCTCCGTCGCCCAGCCGGCGCACGAAAGCGAGACCCATTCGGCGGTCAGTATCCCGTCCCTGACGAGCAGGCGCTTGGTAACGTCCTTGTCCATCGCGAGCAGGCATCCGGCGTAGCCCGAGCCGGTATACGGGATGGCGCAGACGTCGAAATAGGCCTGAATCTGGCCGTTTTCGCCCATCCCGCCGTGGAGGGCGATGAAGGCAAGGTCGGAGGCGCGGCAGAGTTCCAGCACGCCCGGACCGATAAGCTCGTCCCGGCCGCCGTTGCGGGCCTTGAGGGCGGCCAAATCAGGCTCGCGGGGGGGGACGGCGTAGGAAAACCGCTTGCCGTCGGAGGCGGAAACGAAGGCCCCGGAGGAATGGGACGGGGAATCCCCGGCGCGAACGCCTTCATACACGTCAACGAGGGCTATCCGATGACCCTTGTCGAGCAAGGCATTGGCTACAAGACAGGCGGACGAAAGGGAGACGTCCCGCTCCGGGCTCATTCCGCCCGCAAGGATCGTTATTGTCATGCGGACAGTAAACCACATCGCGGGGAAAAGGGCAATTTGCCCTCACATCCGGAATTGTTCGCCGAGGTACACCTGCCGGGCGATCTCCGACCGGAGGATGTGGTCCCGAGGGCCTTCCTCGACGATCTCGCCCTTGTTGATGATGCAGGCGCGATCGGTAATCTCGAGGGTGTCGCGGACGTTGTGGTCGGTGATGAGTATGCCGATCCCCTGCCGGGAAAGCAGGCGGATGATTTCCTTGATGTCGTGCACGGCGATCGGGTCGATTCCGGCGAACGGCTCGTCAAGGAGGAGGAATTTCGGCTCGATGGCGAGGGAGCGGGCGATCTCCGTCCTGCGGCGCTCCCCGCCCGAAAGGGTGTACGCGGGCTGGAAGCGGTTCCCCTGGATGCCGAACTCCTCGATAAGGGAATCGAGCTTGACGCGACGCTCGGCGTCGGTCAGGTCCGCGCGCGTCTCGAGGATGGCCCAGATGTTCTGCTCGACGGTCAGCTTCCGGAAGGCCGACGCCTCCTGGGGCAGGTACGACAGTCCCTGAAGCGCGCGCCGGTACATCGGCAGGGACGCGATGGGGAGGTCGTCGAGATAGATCGCCCCGCTGAACGGCTGGTAGAAGCCGACGACCATGTAGAACGTCGTCGTCTTACCGGCCCCGTTCGGGCCTAGAAGCCCGAGGATCTCCCCCGACCGCATGGAAAAGGAAACGTCGCGCACGACGTGCTTCTTGCCGAAAAACTTGTTCAATCCCTCGACGCGCAGGGTGTGGCTCATGTCCGGTCCTCCCGGGTTTCCCCGTCCGCCCCGGCGGGCACGCCGGATCCTCCCGGATCCTCCGCGCCTGCGGGCGCCTCGGTTTTTTTCGGCCCGTCTCCCGCGGGGGATTCCGCCGAGGGGGAGCCGTTCGCTGAAGATTCCTTCTCCGAGGTATCCTTGAGCGTACCGGTGACCGATCCGTCAAGGGTGATGTGCTCGGTATCGAGGTTGACCAGTATGCGGTCGGCGCCGAACTGGTCGCCGTCCCGGACAACCGAGGGGGACCCGGTCAAATCGAGGAGGGAAAGCTCGCGGCGGTACAAGGCGAAGCCCGCCTCGCACGAGATGTTCCGGCGCTTCAGGCGGACGTCGACCTGCAGGAAGGCGACTTCGGTCTTGCGGTTGTAGGAGATGAGCCCCGCGGAGCATTCGACTTCGTTCTTCGCGTCCACGAGCTTGGCCTCCCCCTGAAAGGAGGCGATCTCCGTCTCGCGGTCGTAGGTCAGCTGCTTCGCGCCGAACGAGAATCCCTTCTCGGGGTCCTCCCCCGTCACGGAACCGCTCGCCTTCACGTAGCGGAAATCCTTGCCCGAAAGCTCTATCCGCTCGCCGCTGATGGTAAGGCTCCCGACCGTAACGCGCGCGTTCCCCTCAAGCGTCGTGACGCTCCCGCGCTTGCCGGAAGACCCGCTCATGCGGTCCGCGCGAAAGGAGATGCGGCTGTCGTCGGCGGAGACGGGGGAGGCAAGGGCGGGGGAAAGGGCGAGGGCTAGCGCGCCCAAGAGCGCGAAGCGCGACGGAAACGGGGCATGCCGCGACGGAAGGCTCACCGGGAGCCTCCGTCAGAACCCGCGCCGGAAGGGGACCGCACGAACTCGCCCGAAATCTGGCCCGAAAAGCGGTAGGAATGGCGCAGGGTGTCCGCGAAAAAACCGGTCCCCCTAATGACGGTCCCGTCCCGCTCGCGCGCCTCCACGACCCCGCCCTCGGGACCCGCGAGCGCGTTATCACGCTTGCTCCAACGGAGGTCCGGCGCGTTCAGGAGGATGTCGTCGCCGATGACGCGGAAGGTCGTGCCCTTCCCGAGCGTGTATATCCCCGCGCGGTCGTCTATCACCAGGATGCCGGCAGAACCTTCCGAGTGGACCTCGCCCGATCCGTTCGCCTCGTACTCCGTGAAGGAGGCGCCCTCGGCGGCCCACACCTTGTCGGAATCGTACACCTCGAGAACCTTCGCCCTGAACTCGACGCGGACGCGCGAGTCCTCGTAACGCCGGGCCGCGGCGTCGACCATGACCATCTCCGGGAGGGTCTTTCCTTCGCCGTCGCCCTCGGCGTAATTGAAGGAACACGCCGAAAAGGCCGATAGAAACGCGAGGACGCAGGCTGTCATGACCGACGGGCGGAACATGCGGCTACTATAGCACACAGTGCCTCATCGGCAAAAGACGGAGGCGTCATTGACACCGCCTACAAGAGGTTTTAGACTTACCATGAGCATCAGGCCGCCAAGACAGGAGCACTAATGGCAGAATTTCTCGGCGACGCCGATTTCGAGCAGTATCGCAAGCTGATCTACGACGAAAGCGGCATTACCTTCTCCTCCACGAACCGTTCCATCCTCGAAAGCCGCCTGAAGGAGCGATTGCGCGAAAAGCAGCTCGCGAGCCTCGGGGAGTACTACGCCATACTCCTCAAGGACAAGGAAGAGCTCAAGGTCATGCTCGACTCCGTGACCACGAACCTGACGCGTTTTTTCCGGAACCAGCCTCATTTCGACGCGCTCGAGCACTACGTGCTTCCCGCGGTCCTGAAAACCAAGAAGGAGCAGGGAGACACGAAGATCCGCGTCTGGAGCGCCGGATGCTCGACCGGAGAGGAGCCCTATACCCTCGCGATGCTCCTCAAGGACAAGCTTCCCGCGCCGTATACGGCCGAAATCACGGCCTCCGACATCTCGCTGAAGTCGCTCATGGTCGGAAAGTCCGGCTTCTACCCGGAAAGCAGGGTGGTCGGCGTGCCCGACGCGTACCTCGCCCGTTTCTTCGAGAAAAAGAACAACGGCAACCAGGTGCGCGAGGAGATCATGAAGATGATCCGGTTCGACTACCACAACCTGAAGAACGACTCCGGCCAGCGGAACGTCGATATCCTTTTTTGCAGAAACGTGCTTATATATTTCGACGAGGCCGCGCAAAAGGCGGTGATAGACCGGTTCTGGGATGCCATGTCCCCGAAGTCCTTTCTGTTCATCGGCCACTCGGAATCGCTCTTCGGGATGAAGACGAAATTCGAGTTCCTGAAAACCGACTGGGCCTGCCTGTATCAAAAAAACGCGTAACGGGATGTGGTGATGGACGCAATATCCGTACTTATCGTTGACGACTCCGCGCTCATGCGCAGCCTGATCGGCAAGATAGTCGAGGCCTCTCCGGCGCTCACCGTCGCCGACAAGGCGATGAACGGCCGCTTCGCCCTCGAGAAACTGGGGCGGGTCCAGCCCGACGTCATCGTCCTCGACATCGAGATGCCCGAGATGAACGGCATCGAATTCCTCCGGGAACGCAAGCGGCTCGGGATCGACATACCCGTCGTGGTTCTCTCGAGCGTCGCCAAGGAGGGCGCCCGCGTAACCATGGAATGCCTCGAGCTCGGCGCGAGCGACTTCGTCACGAAGCCCTCCGGTTCCGAGTCGGCGGACCTCCACACCGTCGCGAACCAGCTCGTGGAGCTGCTTTCCGGGTACGGCAGCCAGTACAAACTCAAGAAGATCGCGGGAACGGCGCGGAAACTCCCGACGGAACTGCTCAAAACCTACGGCGCGGGACGGGCGGAGCGGCCGGTCGCCGAGCCGGAAGAACGGGACCATCCCGCCGCGCAGATCTCGAGCGAGGCGCTTTCCGCCATCGTGCGCGGGGCCGACCGGGGAACCGCCGGATACGGCAAGGCGGCGGCCAGGTCTCCCGTGCCGGCCCGTTCGCCGGGGCCGATCGAGATCATCGCGATCGGCATCTCCACCGGCGGGCCGAACGCCCTCAGGGAGATATTCGCGAAGCTCGACCCCGACCTCCCCCAACCCATAGTCGTCGTACAGCACATGCCCGCGGGCTTCACCGAGGAATTCGCGAACAGCCTCGACCGCGTATGCCCGCTCGAGGTCAAGGAGGCCACCGACGGCGACCTCGTAAAACCCGGGCGCATCCTCATCGCTCCCGGGGACTTTCACATAGAGGTCGAGCGGCGCCCGCTCGCGACGGTCGCGCGGCTCTCGTCCGCCCCGCCGCAAAACGGCCACCGGCCGTCCGCCGACGTCCTGTTCGCCTCGGTGGCGCGCGAATACCAGAATCACGCGCTCGGGATAATCATGACCGGAATGGGACGAGACGGTGCCGCCAAGCTCGCGGAGCTCTACCGGGAAGGCTCGCGGACGATAGGCCAGGACGAGGCCTCGAGCGTCGTCTACGGCATGCCGCGCGTCGCCTGGGAACTCGGCGGCGTGATGGAGCAGGTATCGCTCGGCAACATGGCCTCGGTCATCAACCGGTACGGACGGGAGTTTTCGCGCTAGGCCCCGCCTGGCGGCAGACAGCCTGGCCACTGACGGCAGAAAACAGCCTCCCTGAAAGCAGACATCCTCGCGGCAGGTCAGCCCGCATCGCTACAGGACCTCGACGATCTCCGAATGCCTCGGCTCAAACCGCCCGGCCACGCGTACCCGCGTCCAGGCGCAGGCGGCGAGCGCCGCGAGCGTCGCGGCGACGCGGGCGCCCTCCCCGTATCCCCGCGCGAGACGCGGAAACAGGAGATAAACGGCGATCGCGGCGAGCGCGGGAAGGAGCACCGAGACGAGGCCCTGCGCGAGCTGGCTTTTTGCCGAGGCCCCGACGCGCACCTCGTCCCCGGGGGACAGCGAAAGGCCGCGCGAGTTAACCGCCGTAAAACGGCTCCCGTTCGCCTTGCACTCGCGGTTCTTGCACCCGATGCACGCCTCTATGTCGACCGGAACCACCGTCACCCGGTCGCCCCGTATCTCAACTATCCTTGCCCGTTCCTGCATCCCCGTTTCCCCCGTCAACCGCCCCGGACGCCGACTCGGCGGGTCCCTCGGGGCATTCGTGCTGAATTCTCTTTATCGCGGTCGTCTTGCCCGACGCGTCAAGGTCGATGACCACCCCCTGCAGGGTCGGCCTTTCCCAGGAGTCGCGCGACCAGTCCGGCACGCCGGTGAGGTACTCGCGTATCTTCAAGGCGCTGTCCATGCCGCCGACCGAGTCCCTGCTGCCGGTCCTCCCGGCGTCGGTTATGCAGCCGAGCCCTTTCGGGAAGATCGCCTCGTCGGAGGTCTGCACGCGCGAATGCGACCCGACGCACGCCGAGACGAGCCCGTCGGCGTAATGGAAAAAGGCCTGCTTTTCGGCGGTCGCGCCCGAATGGAAGTCGACGAGGATGTAGGGGGTCTCGGCGCGAAGCCGCTCGGCGAGGTGCGAGAGCGCCAGGAAGGGGTTGTCCCCGTGGACGCGGCTGAAGCCGACGCGCCCGAGCATCGAAATGACGGCCAGCTTCGACCCGCGCGCGTTCGCGTATCTCCATCCGCGACCCGGGCTTTCGGGGGGATAGTTCGCCGGCCTTACGACGTTCGTCAGGCTGTCGATTCCCTCGACGAGGTCTTTTTTATAGTAGATGGAGTCTCCCCCGACAAGGAGGTCGATCCCGAGCTTCCTGAGATAGCCCGCGTGCTGACGGCCGAGCCCGAAGGAGCCGGTGGCCCCGTCGGCGTTCGCGACGACGACGTCGGGAAGCTCGCTCTTCTTCAGGATCGGGAGCGCGTTTTTCACGCACCAGATCCCGGCCTTGCCGACTATTTCCGCTATGTAGAGTATTCGAATGCCCACTCGCGCTCCCGACCCCGCGGGATCGGCGGGGGCGCGCGGCCGGAAGCCGGTCTAGCCGAGCCGGTCCAGCATC
>LVBL01000042.1 GCA_001604405.1 Spirochaetales bacterium Spiro_10 | reverse complement strand
GGTTTCGGGGTAAAACACGGGTTTCGCGCCGCCTTGGCCCGTTTAAGTTTTTATCGCGTCCGCCGATATATATATACGTATGAATGGGCGAGTTCTCGGGAAACCTATGAAAAGCCAGCCCCGCTGTGATAGACTGGACAGGCAGAAAGTGGCGGCAGAAGGATTATTAATGAAGGATTTGCAGTATTACATCACGCGGCCCAAGGTTGATGCTCACAATCACCTGAACCTTGGCATGCGCTACAGCTCATACCTCGAATGGTCCGGAATGCCGATACCGAATTTCCCCAGAAAGATGAACGGCCTCGACGACATGCACGACGTCATCGCCAGATACACCCGCCCCCGCTGCCAGACCGCCGACGACGTAACCAGCCTCATCGACATGTCGCTCAACGACGCGATCGCGGACGGAGTCACCGTCCTCGAGGGCTCGATAGACATCGGCTTCATGGTCCATTTCCACAAGGACGTCGAGAAATTCCTTCAGATGGTATCCGGATTCGTCTCGCGGTACCGCGATCGCATAGATTTCCGTCCCGAGCTCGGTTTCGGAAAGACCTTCGACAAGACCAAGATATCGAAGTGGGCCCCGGCCCTCATGGAAAGCGGATCGTTCAAGAGCATCGACCTCTACGGTCCCGAGGTCGAAGAGGGAATCGAGGACTTCAAGTACCTGTTTACCCTCGCGGAAAAGCTCGGCATCAAGAAGAAGGCCCATGTGGGCGAGTTCTCGGACGCGGCGTCAGTCCGCCGTTTCGTCGAGTTTTTCGACCTCCAGGAGGTCCAGCACGGCATTGGCGCGGCCGCAGACGACTCGGTGCTCGCGTTCCTCGCCGAGCGCAAGGTGCGCTGCAACGTCTGCCCGCAAAGCAACTACCTTCTGGGCGCCGTCCCCTCGCTCAAGGAGCATCCGGTAAAACGGATGCTCGACGCGGGAGTGCCCATAACGATCGGCACCGACGACCTCCTCTTCTTCGACGCCACGGTCAGCGAACAGGTCTTCGACCTCGTCTCCGAGGGGATCATCACGGAAGCGGACGCCGACAGGCTTCTCGCCGAGGGCGTCTAGGCCCTATTTTCTCAGATATACCATCAAAAGCATGACGTCGGAATTCCGCAAGCCCGAAATCCTCGAGGCCTGGCCCAGCGTGCGCGGCCTGATCTCCTTCAGCTTGAGCAGCGACTCCTTCGATATCCCCGGAAGGGCGTCATAGTCGAAATCCTCCGGGATCTCCGCGCCGTCCATGCGGCGAAGCCGGTCAACGCGGCGGTCCTGCGCGTCGATGTAATGGGAATACCTGATATCGAGCTCCGCCGACGTCCTGACCTCGGGAGGGAACGAGGCGAACGACGGGTCGAGGGCAACGACGTCATCGAGCGGCACGAGGGGATCCCGAAGGGCCTCGGCGCAGGTCTTTCCCACGTGCTTTGCGAGGGAGGCATAATTCCGCGCGTCCTCCGTCGACACGCGCCGCGCTTCCCACAGGGAGGCGAGGCCGTCGCGGAGGGCGAGCCGCGCGCGCAGGCGCCCGACCTCGGCGTCCCCCGCGAGCCCGATCTCACGCGCGCGCTCGGTGAGCCGCTCGTCGGCCGTGTCGTGCCGGAGGCGGAGCCGGTACTCCGCGCGGGCGGTGAACATCCGGTACGGCTCCTTCGTGCCGAGGGTGACGAGGTCGTCGATCAGCACGCCGATGTACGCGTCCGCGCGGCCGAGCGTGAAGGGTCCCTCGCCGCGCACGCGAAGCGCGGCGTTGATCCCGGCGACGAGCCCCTGCCCGCCCGCCTCCTCGTATCCGCTCGTCCCGTTGATCTGGCCCGCGGTAAAAAGCCCCGAAAGCCTCTTGGTCTCGAGCGAGGGATAGAGCTGGGTCGGGTCGAGATAGTCGTACTCGACGGCGTAGGAAGGCCGCGTCACTATGGCCCCTTCGAGCCCGGGGATCGTCCGCATGAACTCGTCCTGCACCTCCTCGGGAAGGGACGACGAAAGGCCGTTGATGTACACCTCGTCGGTATCGAGACCCTCGGGCTCGAGGAAGAGCTGGTGCCGCTCCCGTTCGGCGAAACGGACGACCTTGTCCTCGATCGACGGGCAGTACCGCGGCCCCACGCCCTGTATCTTCCCGCTGTAGAGCGGCGACCGGCCGATATTCTCGCGGATGATACGGTGCGTCTCTCCGTTCGTGTACGTCATGTGGCACGCCACCTGGGGAAGCGCGGGACCCTGTCTGCCCGCGAAAGAAAAGGCCGAAAGGTCGACGTCGCCCTCCTGCCGCTCGAGGCCGGAATAGTCGACGCTCTTCGACAGCACCCGCGGGGGCGTGCCCGTCTTGAGCCTGCCGACCGTGAAGCCCATGCGCCTGAGCGCGACGCCGAGCCCGCAGGCCGCGCCCTCGCCGAGCCTGCCGCTCGAGGCCTCGTACTCGCCGATGAAAATCTTGCCCTCGAGGAAGGTGCCCGTGGTCAGCACGACGGCCTTCGCGGTTATCGTCCTGCCGCGCGAGGTCACGACGCCGCGGACCGTTCCCGAAGCGACGAAGCCGGAATCGTCGGCGCCGCTCGCCGCGAGGTCGACGACGGTGTCCTGGTAGAGATGGAGTCCCTTCTGAAGCTCGAGCGTCCGCTTCGCGAGGAGGTGATAGCGGTATTTGTCGGCCTGCACGCGCGGGGCCTGCACGGCCGGCCCGCGGCTGCGGTTGAGGAGGCGGTACTGTATCATCGTCGCGTCCGCGAGACGACCCATCTCGCCGCCGAGGGCGTCGATCTCGCGCACGATATTGCCCTTCGAGATGCCGCCGATCGAGGGGTTGCAGGAGAGTTTGCCGATCGAGTCGAGGGTCTGGGTCACGAGAAGCGTGGACGACCCCATGCGCGCGGAAGCGAGCGCGGCCTCGATGCCGGCATGCCCGCCCCCGATGACGATGACGTCGTAGTCAGTGTATCGGAAGGCCATAGGATACCGAGTATATCGAAGAGGGCTCGCGGTTGTCTATGAAGGCCCGCGAGCCGGCGTCGGCGTACCGTCGGGCGTACCGTCGGGCGTACCGTCGGGCGCGGGCGCGCGCGACCGGCGGCAAAGGCGTCACTCCATCCTCAGCACGCCGTCGGCGAGACGACCGGCCTCCGCCTCGTCGTGCGTCACGTAGACGGCCGTATAGCCGAGCTCGCGCTGGCGGGCGCGCAGCTCCTCGCCGAGGCGGAGGCGCATGCCGGAATCGAGCGCCGACAGGGGCTCGTCGAAAAGGACGAGGCGCGGCTCCACGGCGAGCGTGCGCGCGAGGGCCACGCGCTGGCGTTCCCCTCCCGAGAGTGTCTCCACCCTCCGAGGCCCGAAGCCTTCAAGGCCCAGCAGACCGAGCCACCGGTCGGCGGCGGCACGACGCTCGCGCGCGCGCATTCCCTGGCACGCGAGCCCGTAGGCGATGTTGTCCCCGACGGACAGGTGGCTGAAGAGGGCGGATTCCTGAAAGACCATCCCGACGCGCCGCTTTCCCGGCGCGAGGGCGGTGATGTCGATTCCGTCAAGCGTGACCCGGCCCGAGTCCGGCTCGAGAAGCCCGGCTATCATCCTGAGCACGGAGGACTTTCCGCACCCCGAGGGCCCGAGCACGGCAAGGGAACCTCCCGCGGGCACGGAAAAGGAAATGGATATGGTTTTCCCCGGCCAGTCTTTCCGGAGGGAGTCGACGACAAGGCCCTCACGCGCGTCCATCGCCCGCCTCCGTATCCTGCGCGAGAAAGACGAGCGCGCTCAAGGACGCCAGAACGACGGCGCAGGCGCACGCCTCGGGAAACCGGTAGGAGCCCGCGAGGCGGAAGAGCATGAGGGAGAGGTTCTCGAAGCCGCCGAGCGAGAGCGTGACGGGCAAGGTCGCGTCGCCCGCGCCGATCGCGAAAGAAAGCGCGAAACCGGCAAGGGCCCCCCGCGCGACGAGCGGAAGGCGCACGCGAAAGGCCGCGTCGAGCCGCCTCGGGGAAAGGAGGGCGGCCGCGTCGTCCACGGCGCGCGGGACGCGGGAAAGCGCGGAGCGGACCTGCGTCCACGCGAAGGGCCAGGAGACGGCCGCCTGGGCCAGGGCAAGCGTCAGGGCGCTCCCCCGCGGGACGAGGAGGTTCCACCCGAAGGCGAGCATGACCGAGGAGACGGCAAGGGGCGCGAGCGCGAGAGACGAGAGGGTCTTCGATTCCCTCCGCCCGCCCGCGAGCACGAGGAAGAGGGCCGCGACGGTCGCGAGCGACGCGGAGGCGAGCGACACGGCGACGGTCGTTCCGAGCGCCGGGAGAAAGCCCCCGCGCGAGATAAGGAAGCGCCAGGCGGAAAGCGAGAAGGCCACGTCCCGCGAGCCCGTCGGAGTGAACGAGCGGACGAGGACGGCCAACAGGGGCCCGGCGAAAAAGAGCGCGAGAAAGGCGAGAAAGCCCGCGGCGGCGAAGGCCTCGCGCCCCGGCCGGATGGCCCGCCGCGGCACCGGGGAGCCGAAGCCCGACGCGCCCGCCGAAAGGCGGCTCTCGAGCGAGCGGTACAGCGCAACGACGCAGAGGGCGATCGCGGTCTCGACGAGGGCGATCGTGCCGGCGAGGCGGAAGTCGAGCGAGGAGCGCGCGGCCTGATAGAGCTCAACCTCGAGCGTCGTCCCACCGACGCCCCCGAACAGGAGCACGATCACGAAACTGAAAAAGCAGTACAGGAACACGAGGGCCCCCGCCGAAAGGATCGCGCCCGAAAGGTGCGGGGCCGTCACGGTGAAGAACACGCGCGCGCCGGAGGCGCCGAGAAGGCGCGCCGCGTCCGCCTCCGTCTCGGGCAGGCGTTCCCACACGCGGGAGACGGTTCTCATGACGACGGGAAAGTTGTAGAAGCCGTGCGCGAGCACGAGACCCGCGAGGGAATAGAGGAAGGCGACCGGGGGCTCCCGCGCGCCGGTCAGCGCCATGAGGGCCGTATTCAGATAGCCCTGCCGACCGTAAAAGAGGACGAAGGCAAGGGCGATGATGACGGGGGGCACGCAGAGGGGAACGCCCGACGAGGCAAGCAGGACGCGGCGGCCGGGAAAATTCCTGCGCGCGACGAGAAAGGCGGCCGGGATGCCGAGGGCGACGGCGGCAAGCGAGGACAGGGCTGCCTGGACAAGGGTGAAGCGCAGGGCGGAAAGCACGCGCGCGAGACCCCTCGTCCGGCCGGCGCCCCCGCCGGAAAACACAGGTACGAGGGCGGCGACGGCAGGCAGCACGAAGGCGAGCGCGACGGCGAGGCCCGTCAGGGCCGCGACCGCGGCAAGGACGGCGTGCGTCCGGCGAGCGCGGAGCGATGGGAGGCCGTGCAGCCCGGGCAACCCGGGCGCGCGGCCGGTCCCGCTCGGGCCGGTCATTTGGAGAGCGCGTCCAGCACGGCGTTCACGGCGGAGACGACGCGCGCGGGCGGGACCTCAAGCGTCTTGCCGGCGCGCGGTGCGGCCGCGTAGGACTCGGGAAGGACGACCGTCTCCGACACCGGGTACATCCACTGCGTAAGCGGGAGGACATACTGCGCGTCGTCCGTCAGCATGAAGTCGACGAAGGCGCGGGCGGCCGCGCGGTTCGCGCAACCCTTCACCACCCCGAGTCCCTCGATCTGGCGCGGATGACCCTCGGGGAATATGAGCGCCTTGTACCGGTCGGTCTTATCGTACTCGGCATGGTACGCCGGGCTCGTCGTATAGCTGATCACGAGCGGGGCCTCTCCCGAGGTGAAGAGCCCGTATCCGGAATCCCAGCCGGGAGCCAGGGTCAGCACGCTCGGCTTGAGCCGCTCCCAGTAGGAAAGGTAGCCGTCCCCGTAGGCCGCCACGGTCCACGCGACGAATCCGAGTCCGGGGGTGCTCGTCCGCGGGTCCATGAGGATGAGCCGCCTCGCGTACTCCGGTCTCGTCAGGGCCTCGAGGCTTTCGGGGGGCGGGACGCTCGAGGCCGAGTCGTAAATGAGGGCGAAATAGCCCCAATCATAGGGGGTCAGAAGCCAGTCCTCGTCGAGCGCGAGATCCCCCGGGACGACGGCGTGGGCCGGGCTCCGGTACGGCTCCAGGACGCCCGACAGGCGGGCCGCGTCGACGAGGTTGTTGTCGATCCCGACGAGCACGTCGGCGCCGGGGCGTCTTTTCTCGAGGACGGCCCGGGAAAGCACCTGCGCGGCGTCCCCGCAGGAAATCATGGTGACCTTGACGCCGGTCTTCTCGGCAAAGAGGCGCGAAAGCTCGGGTCCCGGGCCCCATTCGGCGGTAAAGGAATCGTAGGCGTACACGACGAGTTCGTCAGGCCGCGACCCGGCGCGCGAACAGCCCGCGAGGGCGCCTGTCGCGAGCGCGACGGAGACAAAACAAAAAACGAAGGATGCAAGGCGAGTTTTCATCGCTCCCTCCACCGGCATTACCCGGATCAGGTTGGGGACCCGTACGGGCCCCGCGTAAGGGTATGCTCTCAGCCCGTGCGCCCATGGACGCCGGACACCCCCGCTGGCGCGATTCTATACAGGATTACCCCGAAATACAAGCGCAGCAAGGCACACGGGACAGAATTTTGCTCGTTGCCGGCGGGTCTTCGTGCTATAGTTAGGGGGCGCATCACAAACCAAGAAGGTAAAAGAAATGAGAAAGCCGATTACGCTCGTGTTCCTGAGCGGATATCTCGTTCCGCCGCTCGCGTGGAATTTCTTCATCAACTTCAGCCGGATTTTCGAGGGTGACCAGTACCTCTCGATCCTGACCAACCCGACACAGTACGTGCTGGGCTCCGTACTGCTCGCCCTCCTGGGCTTCGGCATAGGCTTCGCCCTCGGAAGCCCGAAACGCTGCGCCTTCCTGCCTACCGCGTACATCGCCTCGCTCATCCTCTATTGCGTGCTCGTGCCGAACGCGGGGCTTTCCGGAATCGAAGGCCTCCAGCCGTATCAGAGTTTCCTCTCGAACCTCTTTTGCGTGCCCATCATATTCCTGGTTACCGTTCCCCACATCATCATGACCACGAACCGGCTCGAGAAGTACGTCCACGCGAGGGGATGGATGCTCCAGAAGAAGCTCATGTCGCTCCGCACCAAGCTCGGAGTCGGCACCCTCTTCACCATCTTCGGGGCCCTCCTGCTCCTCTTCATCTTCAACCTGGCCGTCGGCCGCAGTTTCGCGGGCGAGGTGGACCTCCTGCTCCTCGTAAGCCGGAACCTCACCGTGCTCCTCATCTCCCTCGCAATAGCCGCGCTCAATTTCTTCATGCTCATCTCGCAGATTTCCAAGCCCATCAGGCAGACCGTCGGCGTCCTCCGGGACATATCCGAGGGCGACGGGGACATCTCCAAGCGCATCTCGGTATGGAGCCAGGACGAGATCGGGGAGATGGCGCGGTATCTCAACCTGACCCTCACGAAGCTCGGGGACATCGTCCGGACCATCCGCGAGCAGGCCGGAACCCTGTCGGACATCGAGCGGGAGCTTTCGGAGACGATGGGCGACACGACCACGGCGGTCTCGAGGATAAGCGAGCAGATCGGCGGCGTCAGGGAACACGTTTCGCTGCAAAACGGCAGCGTCGCCGCCGCGAACGCGGCGACGGCCATGATAACCGAGAGGATCAGGGACCTTGACCGCAACATCGACGAGCAGGCGGCGGGAGTCGCGGAGTCCTCGTCGGCGATACAGCAGATGCTCGCGAACGTCGCGTCCGTCACCGCCACTCTGGCGAGCAACGCCGACAACGTGAACGAGCTCGCCCGCTCCTCCGAGCAGGGGCGGGTGAACCTCGAGGACGTCTCGAACAGCATCCGGGAGATCGCGCGCGAGTCCGAGGGACTCCTCGAGATCAGCGGGGTCATCGAGCAGATCGCGAGCCAGACGAACCTGCTTTCGATGAACGCCGCGATCGAGGCGGCCCACGCGGGCGACGCGGGTCGCGGCTTCGCCGTCGTGGCGGACGAGATCAGGAAGCTCGCGGAAACCTCGGCGAGCCAGTCGAAGACGATCTCGGTCTCGCTCGGCAAGATCAAGGAGTCGATGAAGGCCATCTCGAAGTCCACCGACGTCGTCCTTTCGCAATTCGGCGCGATAAACGAGCGCATTAAAACCGTTTCCGACCGTGAGCTCGGGATTAAGAACGCGATGGACGAACAGGCCGTCGGAAGCAAGGAGATACTCGAGTCGGTCGGCCACCTGAACGACATCACGACCAAGGTAAAGGACGGTTCCTCGGAGATGCTGAGGGGCGGGAGGGACATACTCAAGGAAAGCGAGACGCTCGGGGAGATATCGGGAAAGGTAACCGAAAGCATGGCGTCGATGGCCGCCAGCGTCGAGCAGATCGCGGAAACGATGCGCCGGGTCGGCGAGATCGCCGCCCGCAACAACCGGAGCGTCAACTCGCTGGAGTCCGGCATCAGCCGCTTCAAACTCTAGCCGGGGCTTTCGGAAACGCGCCATGCGACAAAAAAACCCGCGCCTCGCGCGGGTTTTTTCTTTGTCTTTCTCAGATCGAATACGCGCTATAGCGCATCGAGTATGCCCTACCGGGCATAAACCACACGAGAAACCGTCCTTCGGACGGTTTCTCTGGTAGAATACGCGCTATCGCGCGTATTCTACTATTCGCGTTTCGCGGATCAGGGTCACGCGGATGCGCCCCGGATACCGAAGGTCGTTCTCGATCTTCTTCGCGATCTCGCGGCCAAGCTCCTTGACGTCGGCGTCGGGGATCTTCTCGTTGTTGACGAGTACCCGAAGCTCGCGTCCGGCCTGAATCGCGTACGCCTTCTCGACGCCCGCGAATCCCTCCGCGATCGCCTCGAGATTCTCGAGGCGCTTAATGTAGTTGTCGATCGTCTCGCGACGGGCGCCGGGGCGCGCCGCGGAGATCGCGTCCGCGATCTGCACGAGCACCGACTCGACGCACGAAGGCTCGATGTCGTTATGATGGCTCCCGATCGCGTTGATGACGCGGGG
>LVBL01000131.1 GCA_001604405.1 Spirochaetales bacterium Spiro_10 | reverse complement strand
TACGTGTGCATTTTGCCGAGTTCCTTAACGCGAGTTCTCTCGAGCGCCTGAGATTTCTCATCTCACCTACGTGTGTCCGATTACGGTACGGTCTTTATTAGCCTAGCCTTAGACAGTATTTCTCGGCACCTTGATTACACCCGCTTCGATCCGCCGTAGCTTCACTCGCTGTCACAGCTCATCTCGGGTAACGGATTTGCCTATCACCCTCAACAACTCACTGCTTCGACCGGGACAACCGTCGCCCGGCCGGGTTTCACCTCATGCGTCCTGCCTTCGAAACTAACAAAGGTTCCGGATTATGAACCGGATTCCCATCGACTACGACTTTCGTCCTCGCCTTAGGGGCCGACTTACCCTGGGCAGATGACCTTTACCCAGGAAACCTTAGGTTTTCGGCGGAAGGGAATCTCACCCTTCTTTTCGTGTACTTATACCTGCATTCTCTCTTCCATCCCCTCCAGCGCCCCTCGCAGGTACGCCTTCATCGGTCCATGGAATGCTCCCCTACCACCAACGTCTTGCGACGTTGATCCGTAGCTTCGGTATACCGCTTAGCCCCGTTACATTATCTGCGCACGAACACTCGACCAGTGAGCTATTACGCACTCTTTAAAGGAATGGCTGCTTCTAAGCCAACCTCCTGGCTGTCTTTGTGCTCGCACCTCATTTTACACTGAGCGGTATTTGGGGACCTTAGCTGACGGTCTGGGCTGTTTCCCTTTCGACTATGAACCTTGTCGCACACAGTCTCACTCCCATACGTTGACTTTCGGCATTCGGAGTTTGATTGGGTTTGGTAGACGGTGAAGTCCCCTAGTCCATCCAGTGCTCTACCTCCGAAAGTTTTGTATGAGGCTGTCCCTAAAGGCATTTCGGGGAGAGCCAGCTATTTCCAGGTTTGTTTAGCCTTTCACTCCTAGTCACGAATCATCCATACCTTTTTTAACAGATTATAGTTCGGTCCTCCACAAGGTTTTACCCTTGCTTCAACCTGTTCGTAACTAGATCACCTTGGCTTCGGGTCTACGACATGCAACTTATTTCGCCCTATTCAGACTCGGTTTCCCTCCGGCTCCGGATCTTCAAATCCTTAACCTCGCTGCATACCGTAACTCGCAGGTTCATTCTACAAAAGGCACGCTACTACCCTTTCGGGCTGTAACATCTTGTTAGTGTATGGTTT
>LVBL01000130.1 GCA_001604405.1 Spirochaetales bacterium Spiro_10 | reverse complement strand
CGCAGGGAGGCTCGTATGGCAAATAACAACGCGGGACGCGGTCTCGTGCGCGGATTTTTCCTGATCTGCATGGGCATCGTGCTGGTCGCGATCGGCCTATCGCTCGGCGGCAAACTCGACCTCGGCGGATGGCCGTTCGGCGCGAGAGGCTCCATAGAATGGGGCGACAAGGACGAGATCGAGGACGTGACGGAAATCGAGCGAGGAGTATCCTCGGAAACGGAGGAACTCGTCGTCGAGCTCAAGGCCGCGAGCCTTTCCGTCAGGACCGGACCCGAGCCCGGCGTGCGCGCGACGGACGTGAGCGCCTCGACGCTGAAGATGGAGCAGGACGGAGGGACGTTCCGCGTCCGCGAGAACGAATGGCGGAACACGATCCGGTTCGGCAAGAACGCGATCCGTCCGCGCATCGAGATCACGATCCCCGAGGGGACGTCCCTCAGGCGCGTCAAGATATCCATGGGCGCGGGCACGCTCGAGCTTGCGGGGATCGACGCGGAACGCCTCGACATAGAAACCGGCGCGGGCTCCGTGAAGGGAAGTCTCGTGTCCGCGAGAGAGGCCGAGATCGAGACCGGCGCGGGCTCCATCGAGTTTTCGGACGCGCGGCTTCATAACGCGCGGATACGCACCGGCGCCGGCAAGTGCGTCCTGTCCGGCACGCTGACCGGACACTCGTCGATCGACACCGGAGCCGGCAAGGTGGATCTCGCGTTGCGCGCGAAAAAAGACGACTATCGGATCGAATACGCGCGGGGCATAGGCTCGGTACGAATCGGCTCGGAGGAATTCGCCGGGGTCGGGAACGGAAGCGTCGGCGCGGCCGACGCGCCGAATCGCCTCGACATCCAGACGGGCGTGGGCGCGGTCATCATAGCGTTTCAGTGATACCTTCGGGGCGGCTGCAATTTTATGCAGTCGCCCCGTTTTTTTTGCATATTTATTCGTTTTTCTGCTTGATTCTTTTCCCATTACGCCATATCCTGTACCTACGTCGCCCTGCGACGGGTCGACGGCACCGCCATCGACAGCGCTGACCTGAGTTCAATCCGGGAAGGCGGGTTTTCGTAAGGACGCGATACATACCCCACGTAAAGATCACCATCTTCACACTGCCGGAACGAGCCCTCGTCCGCTTATATCCGTTTCTCAAGGAGAGAAGCATGAGAAAAGCAGGCATTCCGGTACTCGTCCTTTTTGCGCTGATTCCCGCAGTCGCGTTCGCCGCGGGATCGAAGGAACCGGTCATCAAGATCGGCTTCAACATACCGATGACCGGCGACTCGCCGAAGGTCGGAGAGGGAACCAAGTACGCCGCCGAGTTGATCAAGAAGGACATCAACGCGAAGGGCGGCCTTGACGTCAAGGGCGTCAAGTACAAGCTCGAGTTCATCTACGTTGACAACGAGCTCAAGCCCGAATCCGCGGTGCAGGCCGCGTACAAGCTCATCGAGCAGGACAAGGTGCTCGCCGTCGTCGGTCCCGACGGATCAGGCCGCGCCATCCCGGCGGGCCAGGTCAACAACGACAGCAAGACGCCGATGATCTCCCCCTGGTCCACCAACCCCGCCACGACGAAAAACCGCCCGTACGTCTTCAGGGCCTGCTTCCTCGATCCCTTCCAGGCGCCCGTAGCGGCGAAATTCGCGAAGGAACAGTTCGGCGTCAAGAAGATCGCGATCATATACAACCTCGAGGACGACTACTCCAAGACGCTCGCCGAACTCTTCAAGGGCAGCTGGGAAGCCGCGAACGGCGCGGGCTCGGTCGTCGCCTTCGAGAGCTTCGGCCAGAAAGACCAGGATTTCTCCGTGCAGATCACCAAGGTCAACGCCTCGGGCGCCCAGCTCCTCTACCTGCCCTGCTACTACAACCACGTCGCGCTCATCGTGCCGCAGGCGAAGGATCTCGGATGGAAGGGCCCGATCATGGGAAGCGATTCCTGGGGATCCGCCGACCTCGTCAAGCTCAGCAAGGGCCTCGTGACGGGATACTACTTCACCACGCACTACGCCGCGGCCGGGGCCGTCGGGGAGACGAAGGCCTTCATCGACGCGTACAAGGCTGCGTACGGCTACGTTCCGGACGACGTCGGCGCTCTTTCGTACGACGCGGTCAACATCGTCCTTACCGCCATACAAAACGCGGGTCTCACGGGAGACCTCAAGAAGGACCGCACCGCGATCAAGAACGCGATGGCGTCGCTGTCCAACTACAAGGGAATCACCGGCAACATGACCTTCACCCCGGAAGGCGACCCGATCAAGGAAGCCGTCGTGGTCAAGATCAACGCCGCGGGCGAGTTCGAGTACGTGAAGTCGCTGAAACCCTGATCCCGACAACCCGTCGCTTTGCGGCCGACGCGCGCAGCGCCGGCCGCGGGAGGAAACACGCGTGATATCGTCCGCCTTGCAAAACGTGTTCAACGCCCTGCAGTGGGGCAGTTTCTATTCCATGATCGCCCTCGGGTACTGCCTCGTGTACGGGGTGCTCCGGCTCATCAACTTCGCCCACGGCGACATCTTCATGATGTCCTGCTACTTCGCCTTCTTCGTCGCCTCCGCGCTCATCTC
>LVBL01000129.1 GCA_001604405.1 Spirochaetales bacterium Spiro_10 | reverse complement strand
TCTGAGCTCCCTTCCGCCCGCCCTGTACGAATTGCCCCGTCTTGAATCCCTGTCGCTTGTCGACAACCGGTTCACCGGACTTCCCGACGGCATGAACGCGCTGAAAAGCCTCAAGAGCCTCAACGTGAGCGGGAATCCCCTCGACGAGTTTCCGACATGGCTCATGGAACGGACCGACCTTGAAGAACTCGCCCTTGCCCGTATGGGCTTGCGCGACATACCGCCGTGGCTGAGCCGCTTCGGGCGGTTGAAGGTCCTCGTGCTTTTCCATAACAATATTGAGCAAGTCCCTGACTGGATCGGAACCTTGCGACAGCTCGAGATTCTCACACTCGGGGGAAACAGCCTCGAAATCGTTAATCCCCGAATCGGCGAACTCGCGCAATTGCGGGAATTGTCCCTGTACGGAAACCGCATCGCCCTCTTGCCCGACGCCTTCGCACGTCTGAAATCCCTGCGGGAACTGGCCCTTTCGGACAACGGCCTCACGGAGCTTCCCCCAAGCCTGGGTGAGTGCGCCAGCCTCGAATACCTCATCGCCGAGGGAAACGCGCTGACTCGCGTCCCGGAATCATTCACGGCCTTGAGAAATTTGAAAACCTTACAGCTCGAAGGAAGCGAGATCCAGTGGTCCGCCGCCCAAGAGCGCTGGATCGCCGACCTCCGTTCCGGAGGCAGCCTGATAAAGCACGGCAATCAAAAGAAGGGATAAGGAAAGCCGAACGCCCGCCAAATCACAAAAACAATGCCATCTCTATTTCATTCTCGTAACGACCGTCGATCTTCCGCGCTTTGATCCGTTTCCCTTCAATCACGAAGCCCAATGACGCATAGAGTCGCATCGCGCTGTCATTCGACTCGAATACCGCCAACTCGACCTTCTCCAAATGACTGACATCCCTCGCGTGCGCTATCGTCCTGAGCAGCAATTTTTTTCCGTATCCCTTTCCCCGATACGGCGCCAGCATCCCCATGCCCAAATTGCCGACATGACTGAACTCAAGGATCTCCTTCGGGGCGATATCGCACCATCCGACAAGCTCCCCGTCGTCCAATAGAAAATACTGCGGGTATTTGTTTTTCGCCATGTGATTGACGAACCATCGCGAACTTTCCATCGGGAACCCGCGTGTCATGGCCAGATATCTTCTTTCCCTCGCGACGATGTCGACGACCCTGTTGAATCCCTCAACGTATCGTTCGTCGGTATACACAATCTCGATTTCCGCGCTCATTCGTTCCACCCTTGCCGCGGCCGGCGAGTCCCGCCCGCGTTTCGCCTATTGTACCGTTCTTCCCCGGGAAAGCAACACTTTTATTGTACCGACACACACTTGCCGCGGAACGCGTGACCGGGCATACTGTTAGGCCATGAGAACGAGCGTTCAGTGTCCGATCCTCCTCGTCGCATTCTGTCTTCCCTTCTTGACCTCCTGCTACGTCCTCAAGGTGGGAACCAAGTACATCTCCTACCAAGCGAAGGCCCGCCCGGTGGACAAGCTCCTGAACGATCCCTCCCTCGATCCTGAAACCCGGGCCTTTCTCGAGCGCGGCAAGAGAATCCGCTCCTTCGCCGTCAAGGAACTCGGACTGCGTAACAGCCGCAACTACACGACCCTGGCCGACTCGGGCCGCGCTTACATCGCCGACGTCGTCCAGGCCTGCGCCGCCGACAGGTTCGAGCGCTATCTCTGGAATTACCCGTTCGTGGGCAAACTGCCCTACAAGGGATTTTTCGACCGTCCATCGGCCGAAAAGGAAGCCGCCGCCCTCAGGGCGAAAGGCTACGACGTCATCACCCGTCCCGTGGACGGATTCTCCACCCTGGGCTTCTTCAAGGACCCGTTGTGGACATTCATGCGCGACTATTCCGAGGCGGAACTCTCGGAGCTCATCATCCACGAACTGACCCATGCGACCGTGTACCGGAAGGGACAGGAAAGTTTCAACGAGGAAGTGGCTACCTTCATCGGCGAGCGGGGCTCGCTCCTGTATCTGGAAAGCCTGGGGGGACAAAACTCCGAAGCGCTCGAGGACGAAAAGGCGCGGCGGAGATCGTCGGCGGCCTTCATCGCCTTCATGCGCGAAACCGCGGACGAGCTCGAGCGGCTGTATTCCGGGGGACTGCCGAAAGAGGAGGTTCTCGAACGCAAGGCGGAACTGCTCGAAAGACGCGCCCGCGTCTTCGCGGAGTCGGCGCCGCGGCTCTTCGAAAACGAGGCGCACAGGAACTTCGATTTCGCGCGCGTGAACAACGCCTTCCTCGATCTCTTCCGGTTGTACTGGGGCGACAACGACCTCTACGCGCGATACTGCGATTCGCTCTGCGACGGCGACCTGTCCGCGTTCATCGCGAAAACGCGCGTCTTGGCGAAAACCCGGAAGGATCCCAAGGCCGCGATGCGCGCCGAACTTGCCGCCGCCGATCCGTTAGCGCAATTGAATAGCGGGGAAGCGGGCAGGCCCTTGCGACAGGAAACCTGCCGACGCGAAGCGGAGAAGCCATGAACAAGACCGTCAAACTCAGTGATTCCGTGTATCATATGTACGAGTCAAACGGGGTGTATTGCACGCTGATCATCGGATCCGAAAAGGCATTGCTTGTCGACTCGGGGTTCGGATGCAGCGACCTTCCCGAACGCGTTTCGACGCTCACGGACAAACCGCTCATGGTACTCAATACCCATGGGCATTTTGACCACATTCAGGCGAACAGTTTCTTTTCTTCGGTACTGATCCACAAAGACGATGTCCCGCTTTTAAGCAAGAACAACAGCATTCTTTACAAGCTTGCGTTCTATTTGTTGTACCTTTCGAAATCGTCAAACGCCGACAAGAAGCGATATCTGAAAACGATTACCTTGAGGAAACCGAAGATCGCATACATACAAGACGGTGACGTGATCGATCTTGGCACCATCGCCATTACGGTAGTCGGGACGCCGGGTCATACGAAAGGATCCGTATGTTTGCTTGATCCCGTAAACCATTTCGTCTATAGCGGCGACACCGTTTCCAATCATGTGTGGATTTGCCTGAAGGAATCCATGTCCGTCCAGACGTATATGGAGAGTCTTGAAAAACTGCTTCCTCTCATGGACGATTCGTATCAAATCGTGTCAGCGCATAGCGACGTTCCCTTGCGTACGGTCGTCATCGGGAACATGATTCGTTGCTGCGGGAATATTGACGTACGGAAAAGTACGGCATACATCCATCCCTTCTGCAAAAAATCCTTTCTGTACTGCGAGGGGCTGGAGCCGTTGATGGCACAATACGGCGTACGATCATTCGAGGAACTGTTTGACAAAATAGACATCATCGACAAAGACGTATTTCGTAACGGCGAGTTCGTATCGGTAGTGTACAGAAAGGACAAGTTGCGGTAAGCGGCATTAGATCCCCTTGTGCCATTTTTACGCGCCGGATTGGGTCCTGCTGCTGACGGTGAATCTGGCTATTTCGGAGCTTACCGATCCGATTCCCTCGCTGTTTTCCTGGCTGAGCGAGACCACGTCGGTGATCGCCTTGTTGATCTCCTCCGTACCCGATCCCATCTCGTCCATGCTGTCCTTGATCCGTTGCGTGATTTCCACGAGCTCGTTCATTTCGTCGAGAATCGCGCGGCTCCCGCCCGATATCTCGTGGGCGCTCGCGGTGACCGTGACGCTTTGTTCGCGCATGCGGGCCAGGGACTCGAGCACGCGCTCGTTCCCGGTAGACTGCTCCTCCATCGCGTAGAGGATCTGATTCTGCTGCTCGATAACGGCGGTGATGGAATCGCGGACGGAACCGAACGCGGCTCCGGCCTCCGTCGACGAATGGGCGACCTGGCCGATCGCCTGCTTGAGCTCGCGGAGATCGGTCGATATCGCCTTCGACTGCCTCGCGGCGTTCTCGGCGAGCTTTCGTATCTCGTCGGAGACGACGGCGAATCCCTTGCCCGACTCGCCGGCATGGGCCGCTTCGATGGCGGCGTTCATCGCGAGCAGGTTCGTCTGCGACGCGATGGCGCTTATTATGGCGTTCGCCTCGGAAAGGCTTTCGGACTGCTTCTCGATCATCCGCATCCGGTCGATGACGTCCGTGATTCGCGAGTATCCCTTGTCGGAGGATTCCTTCAGCAGGGTAAACTGCGATCCGTTTTTCTCGAGCGTTTTGGTGACCGACTCGACATTCGCGACCATTTCCTCGACGCTTGCCGAACTTTCGGCGATATTCCCGCCCTGCGCGGCGATCGTGTCCCCGAGCCTGTCGATGCTTCCCGCTATCTCCTTTATGGTGCTCGACGTCTCGGTCACTCCGGCGGCCTGGTTCGTCACCTGCTGCTTGACGCTTTCAATGCTCGCGTTTATCTCGAAGACGACGGACGAGGTTTGTTGCATGTTCGCGGAAAGTCCCTGTCCCACCGCGCCGAGCCGATCCATCGCGGCTCGGATATTGGAGATTATCTCCTCGAGCTTGGCGATGAATTTGTTGAAGTCGCCCGAGAGCTTCCCTATCTCGTCGTTGCCCGACACGGCAATGCGCATCGTCAGATCGCCTTCGCCCTCGGCTATTCCCTCCAGCGCGGCGCTCGCGATCCTGATCGGCTTGACGAGGGATCTCGCGAGCACCGTGACGAGGACGATTATCACGAGGGCTCCGACCGCAAATACGGCGATTACGCGGAGAATGAAATAGACCGAAGCCTCGAGCATTTCCCGCTCCGGGACCTTCGCGTCGATGATCCAGGGATCAAGCGCGTTGCCGACGAAGACGGGGATCATCGCATGAGTCATGGAGCCTTTGCCGCCGGAGCCTCGTTCGGAAATCACGACCGTCTCGCCCGCGACAAGACGTTCAAGATAGGCCGAGCCCGCGTCTCCCGAGAAAACGGCCGATGGTTTGCCTATCGCGGCGATATCCGGGGAACCCGCGATCGTGCCTGCCGTCGAGACGAGCTCCAGGGACCCCGACCGGTAGAGCGGCACGTTGACAAGCTTTTCGGAAATGGTATCGAGCCTGATGTCGACGCCCACCGCCCCCATCACCCTTCCGTATGAGTTTTTGATGGGGGTGACGATACTCGTGATGATCAGCCCGCTCGCGTCCGCCCGGCTCACGAACGGCTCGACTATTTGCTCTTTTCCGGTGGACTTGGTGTACAGGTAGTAATCACCCTTGCCGGGCGTCGCGTAATCGGAAAGGATCGTTCTCTCAAGAGTGACGTCTTCGCTGGCAATGACCGTTTCGCTGAGGAGCGACGCGTGCCGCACGCTGGAATCGGTTCCATACTTGCGGTACCAATACGGCACGAATCGTCCCGTGGCGTCATTTCCGGTGGTACCGCGGTATGTCGCGTCAAGTCCGTCGAATAAATCAGGTTCGTAACACACCCATACGCCGTAATATCCCGGATTCGCCCGAAGGATTTCCTGCAGGAAATTATCGGCAATGTTCCTTCTCGTATTTCCGGTGAGGCCGGAAAAAGAAACCATCGAACGCGCGACGAGCCTGCTCGCGACCATTGCGCCTTCCAAGTCGGTCCTGATCTCGTAGGCGTGGTTCGTTGCCGTTTTTTCAAGATAGCGGCGCGCGTTATCCCGTTCGAGGGCAAACACCTGCGTAAGTATGAATATCGAACTCGCTACGAGCACGAGCATGACCGATCCGCCGATCCAGAGGACAAGCCTGAGCGAAAGGCTTCCCTTTCCCTGTCGTTCGCCTCGTGCGCGTATCCGCGACTCTTTGCCCGCTAGTGAATTGCTCATCTCCTTTACTATAAGAAGCGAACGGCCGTCTGTCAAATTTCTTCGATTATGCACCTCCGTGAGTAGTTTTCCCGATTGCGCAGAACGGTCCGAAGGCGTACCGTTATTCCCGAAGCGACTGTAACACGAGGTTAGAACAATGATTATTCACGTAGACCATCGAGCGGCGGTTAACGGGGACGGAAGCGCTGAGCGTCCGTTCAGAAAAATACAGCAGGCGGCGGAGGTTGCCCAGGCCGG
>LVBL01000128.1 GCA_001604405.1 Spirochaetales bacterium Spiro_10 | reverse complement strand
CAGAAGGAATTCGACGGCGTACCCGGCGCCTTCCTCTTCACCACGAACTGCATCATGCCCGTAAAGCCCTCGTACGCCGACCGCGTCTTCACGACCTCCGTCGTAGCCTACCCCGGCATGGTCCACATCCCGTCGGTCAACGGCAAGAAGGATTTCGCTCCCGTCATCGCGAAGGCGAAGGAACTCGGCGGCTACGCCGAGACGCGCAAGATGACCGGCATCAACGGAGGGTCGACCCTCACCACAGGCTTCGGACACGGCACGGTGCTCTCGGTCGCCGGCACGGTCGTCGACGCGGTCAAGGCGGGGGCGATAAAGCACTTCTTCCTCGTCGGCGGCTGCGACGGCGCGAAGCCCGGGCGCAACTACTACACCGACTTCGTGAAGGCGACCCCGAAGGACACGGTCATCCTCACCCTCGCGTGCGGCAAGTACCGCTTCAACGACCTCGACCTCGGCGAAATCGGCGGACTCCCCCGCGTCATGGACATGGGCCAGTGCAACGACGCCTACAGCGCCATCCGCGTGGCCCTCGCCCTCGCCGACGCCTTCAAGTGCGGCGTGAACGAGCTGCCCCTCTCGCTCGTGCTCTCCTGGTACGAGCAGAAGGCCGTGTGCATCCTCCTGACGCTCCTCTCGCTCGGCATCAAAAACATCCGCCTCGGCCCGACCCTCCCCGCGTTCGTCTCGCCGAACGTCCTGAAGGTGCTCGTCGAGAAATGGAACGTGACGCCGATCACCACGCCCGAGGCCGACCTCGCCGCGATTCTCAGCGCGTAATACGAAGGAATCAAGCGGGAGGGAAAACTTTCGAAAGTTTCCCCTCCCGCGCCCTTCCCTTCAAACGGGAACTCGTGCGCGACGTACCCCTGACATCTCCGCCGGGACATGGTACTATGGCGGCATGAATCGTTCATCGGGCGGATCCGCCCTCCCCCTCGGCGCGATCGGGGCGATCGTTCTCGTTACGGCCATTTGGGGCTTCAACTTCATCGTCATCAAGGTCGGCGTGCGCGGCGTTCCGCCGCTCTTTCTCGCGGCCCTTCGGTTTATACTGAGCTCGGTGCCGGCCGTGTTCTTCGTCAAACGGCCGAACGTTCCGTGGATGAAGCTCGCTTCGTACGGGCTCCTTCTCGGGGTCGGCGAGTTCGGACTCCTGTTCACGGCCATCAAGCTCGGCGCTCCGGCTGGCATGAGCTCGATCGTCCTTCAGTCGCAGGCCTTCTTCACCGCGCTTATCGCGGCGGTCGCGCTGCGAGAGCGCGTCAGGGCAAGCAGCCTCGCCGGCATGGCGGTCGCGGGAATCGGGCTTGCGATCATCGCGCGCGCCACGGTCGGAAGCCACGCGTCGGCCCTGGCCCTCTGGCCCGTCGCGATGGTGGTGCTTTCCGCCTTCTTCTGGGCCGCGGCGAACGTCGTCGCGCAACGCATGCCGAAGACGGACGGCCTTTCGCTCATGGTCTGGTCGAGCGTCTTCTCCCCCGCGCCGCTTCTCGGCCTCTCGCTTTTCTTCGAGCGCGACGCGATACCCGGCGCCCTCTCGGGCCTTTCGGCGGTGTCGGTCGGCGCCCTCGCGTATCTCGTGATCCTCTCGACGCTCTTCGGGTACGGCGTGTGGAACCAGCTCATCATGCGCCACGGCGCGAAGAGGATCGCGCCCTTCTCGCTCCTCGTGCCCCTGTTCGGGGTCACCTCGGGCGCGCTCGTCCTGCGCGAGCGCGT
>LVBL01000041.1 GCA_001604405.1 Spirochaetales bacterium Spiro_10 | reverse complement strand
GGAGCTCGCCGTCCTTCGCGGAAAGGAAAAAGACCCTGATGGGGTCACCCTCCTTGACGGTGAGCTTCCCGTCCTTGTCGACGAGTTCGGCCCGCTCGAGCACGCCCTCGCTTTTTCCGTTGAGTTCCAGGAATATCGTGTCGCCCGATATCGAGACGATCGCGGTCTCGACCGGCTGTCCGGGCGTGAATCTGTCTGTTTTGGCGATACTTTTTTCGAAAAGGGAGGCGAAGTCGCCCGAGTCCGTGGTTAGGTCTTCCATTCTTTCTCCTGCTGGCGTGTGTAGCCATACTATAGCAAAAAAACGGACGGAGGAACAAGTAAACGCACGGCGTTTTGGCCCGGAATCAGCGCACGGGAACGAGGACGCGGAATTCGCCGTAATCCTCGCGGGCCGTCGAAAGGTCGACGTATTCGAGGTGCCATCCGGCTATCTCGTCCTCCGGATGGCGGGGAATCCAGTCGCCGAAAATCGTCGCGTAGAGGCTTTCGACGTCCCTCCAGAGGAGGTTCGTCGGGTGCACGCGCGAGACCAGCAGGAACTCGCGGTACGCCTCGCTTTCGACCAGGCGGTATTCCAGGCCCTCGGGCGGCGACGGCGCACGGGGCCGTTTGCGCAGCTCCGCGCAGGCCATGTACCAGTTGTCGTTCGGGTCGGGGCACCGTTCGACGTACCCGACGTACCGGTCCCGATAGACCGGCTCGGGTATCCGCGCCGCGGTTTCCGTCATGAAACGGTTCGCGACCTCCGAAACGGTGTCGCGTACCGCGTTCTCCTCGTCGGTAATGAAGTGTCGCGCGCCGCAGAGGAACATCGCGGGGCGGACGACGAGCCGGGGGCGGGCAAGGGCCCCGTCATCGCCGACGGGGACGATGTCGGAGGCGCGCAGGGGAGGCGTCACCTCGAGGAGGGGCTTTATCGCGCGGCATTCCCCCGGGCTCAGTCCCCACCGCGAACGGAAGGCGCGGATATAGCTTTGCTCGTGGCTGAAGCCGAAGTCGAGGGCGATGTCGAGGACGCTTCGTTCCGTGGCGAGCAGGGCGTTGAGGCTTTCGGAAAGGCGCCGGGCACGGGCGTACTCGACGAGCGGAAAGCCGGTAAGGGCCCTGAACACCCGGTGGAGGTGATACTTAGAAAGGCAGGCCTCGGCCGCCAGCTCGTCGAGCCCGACGGGGGAATGAAGGGTCCGCTCGATCCGGTCGATGACCCTCGTGAGGTTCTCGCGATAGTGCCCGTTCATCGGTCCGATTCTACCAGCGGTCGGGCCATCTGAGCAAGAACGGTTCATTCGCCTGGGCCACCCCGTGGTATAGTGCGGGCATGAAACAGTCCACAAACCAGGGACGCGCGCCCTTGCGCGCTCCCGTCCTTCTCGCGGCCGTTCTCGCCTTCCTCCCGTTGTTCGCCGTTTCGTGCGGCGGGGATGTCCCCAAGGTCCTCTCGGAGATCCGGCACTCGGACACCTACGTCGTCCTAAAGATCAGGTCCGCCGCCATCGCCAAGGGCTCGCTCGAGAAAAAGACGGATACCGAGATCCACGTGACGCTGCCGGAGTCCTACGCCTCATCCCCTGACCGCCGGTACCCCGTCGTCTACGGTCTTCACGGCTTTGGCGACGGCGCCATGGGCATGATTACCCCCTTTGACCGCGCCCTCAAGGCCGCGGGCGTTACCGAGGTAATCCTCGTCGCGGTGGAGGGCACGAACAGCCTCGGCGGCTCGTTTTTCGCGAACTCCCCCGCGACCGGTTTTTGGGAGGACGTCGTCGTCAAGGAGACGGTAGCCCTTGTCGACCGGAAATTCCGCACCGTCGCCCGTCCGGAGGGCCGCATGCTTTCGGGCTTTTCCATGGGCGGCTTCGGGGCCTGGAATCTCGCGCTCAAGCACCCCGGGGTCTTTGCCCATGCCTGGGTGTGCTGTCCCGGCGCCTGGGACCGGGACGGTCTCAGGGATACCCTCGCGGTTTGGGGCGCGACCTACCGGAACGCCTACGGGGCCGCCTTTTCACCCGACTTCTCGCTTCCGTCTCCCCATGCCCGCATACCGTCCCTCGACGGAACCTACGGTGACGCCCTCGTCAAGGCCGACTGGGAAACGGGCTTCGGCGGGATCGAGGCGAAGCTCGAACGATACGAGGCGGGAACGGCGCGGCTTCGCTCGATACGTTTTGCCTACGGCGCCTTCGACGACTACGCGTGGATACCCCGGGGCACCCGCTATATCGCGGACGCCATGCAGGCCGCGGGCATCCCGGTCGGGATTCGCGAGTTCAAGTCGGCTCACCGCATTACGGGCGACATGCTGGCCGAGAGTTTCGTTCCCTACGTCCGGGACAATTTAATAGTGGACAGCGTAAACAAATAGGGGATACACTGGGCGTGCGCCGTTCGGGAAGACCCGCCGGCGTTGGAGGAGCGCGCATGCCCATCATCGAGGTCGAACGCCTTTGTCGCGACTTTGCCTACTACGAAAAGGCCGAGGGGGTTTCCGGTTCGTTCCGGAACCTCTTCGCGCGGAAAACCCTCGTGAAAAAGGCCGTCGCCGACGTCAGCTTTTCGATAGACGAGGGTTCCACGGTGGGCTTTCTCGGGCCGAACGGCGCGGGAAAGACCACGACCCTCAAGATGCTCTCGGGCATCATGCACCCGAGCTCCGGCGAGGCGCGCGTAATGGGCTTCGTGCCCTGGCAGCGCAAGAAGGATTTCCGCCGGCAGATTTCGATCGTGATGGGACAGCGGAGCCAGCTTTGGCCCGATCTCCCGGCCCTCGAGTCCTTCAGCCTCAACCGGTCCATCTACGAGATCGACCGGACTGCATACCGCCAAACACTCGACGAACTCGTGGATCTTTTCGGCATCAAGGATCAGCTTTCCGTCCAGGTTCGACGCCTCTCGCTCGGCGAGCGGATGAAGATGGAGGTGATAGCCGCGCTCCTTCACCGCCCGCGCGTCCTCTTTCTCGACGAGCCGACGATCGGCCTCGACCTCATCTCGCAAAAGTCCATCCGGGATCTCCTGAAGGCCCTCAAGGGACGGTTCGGCACGACCGTCATGCTGACGAGCCACTATCTCTCCGACATCGAGGACCTGTGCGAGAGGATCATCCTCATCAACACGGGCTCGGTCGTGTACGACGGCGCCCTCTCGGGCGTGAACGAGACGCTCGCCGACCGGAAGACCGTCACGCTCGTGTTCTCGGAGGCCGTCGACGGTTCCGTCCTCTCGGGATACGGCGGGCTTAAGTCGGTCGAGGGCGTGTCGGCCGTCTTCGAGGTCAACCGCGCGGAGGTCCGCGCCTTCTCGCGACGTGCCCTCGACGGCCTTCCCGTCGTCGACCTCACCATCGAGGACGCCCCGCTCGAGGAGGGCATCGAGCGCCTGTACCGGCTGGAGGCGCGCCGTGTCTGAGAACGTCATCGCGGGCAAATACGCGAATTGCGTCCGCACGGGCTTCCGCGCGGCCCTCGAGTACCGCGCGAATTTCTTCATGTCGCTCGCCGGGGCCGTCGCGCCGGTCGTCATACAGACCGCCCTGTGGATCGTGCTCTACGGTGACGACCCGTCCGCCTCCTTTTTCGGCTTCACCTTCCCGCAGATGGTCGCCTACACGGTAATCGCCCAGCTCGTCTCGCGGCTCGTGCGCACCGGCTTCGAGTACGACGTGAACTGGGAGATCAGGAGCGGGAGCCTTGACCGCTATCTCGTCAAGCCCATCGGCTATTTCGGCTATCGCCTGTTCTCGTTCGTCGGCGACAAGATGGTGCAGACGGTATTCATGGGGCTCTTTCTCGCCGCCGCCGTCGTCGTCCTCACCGTCGCGCTCGGCTTTACCGCGACGTTCGCGTCGGTTTCCCTGTTCGTCCTCGCGCTTCTCGTCGCCTTCGTCCTCAATTTCCTCATTTTCTGGTGCGTGGCCCTCGTCGGCTTTTGGCTCACCGAGATCGGCTACCTCTTCGAGGCGGTCCGCATCGTCATCATCGCGGCCTCGGGCGGAGTCCTTCCGCTCGCGGTCTTCGGCCCGCGCATATCCGGCGTCCTCGCGCTCCTGCCGTTCCGCTTCACCATCCAGTTCCCGACCGAAATCCTCTCGTCGCGGGTGGCGCCGGGCGACGTGCTCCCGTCCTTCGCGCTCGCGCTTTTCTGGATTCTCGCGCTCGCCCTGGTCGGGCAGGCCGTCTGGGCGCGCGGCATCAGGCGGTTCGCCGCGGTGGGGAGCTGACATGGGCGAAATCATCAGGCACGCGCGCATATGGCTCGGCCTCGCGCGGATCAACTTCATGAGCCAGATGGAATACCGAGCGAACTTCGTCACCGGCATCCTGATGGAGGCGGGCTACCTTCTCGCCAAGGTGATGTACGTCATCGTGGCGTATTCGGCGGGGAAGCGGATCGCGGGCTATTCGCCCGACGAGTTGCTCGTCTTCGTCGGCAGCTACGTGACGCTGACCGGCTTTTACGCCGGGGTGTTCGCCATGAACCTCTTCCAGCTCACCACCCTCGTCCGGGACGGCTCCTTCGACCTCCTGCTGGTCAAACCGGTCAACACCCAGTTTTACGCGACCTTCCGGCGCTCGGACATGGGGCCGCTCTTTTTCGACGCGATCGCGGGCATCGTCATGGTCGCCATCGGTCTCGTCCGGTCGGGAACGGCGATCGACGCGCCCCTCGTGCTGGGCTGGTCGTTTTTCGCGGCGGCGGGCGCCGCGGTCGGCTATTCCCTGTGGATCATCCCGATCAGCCTCGTGTTCCGCATCGTCCGCGCGGACGCGATCGCGGGCCTCGCCGATACCTTCTGGGACTTCAACAACGTGCCGATGGTCGTGTACGGCCGCGTCGGGCAGCTGATCGGCGTCTTCGTCGTGCCGATCTTCGTCATAACGAATTTCCCCGCCCTCTTCGCCCTCGGCCGCCTGCCGCCGCTCTGGTTCGCCTGGGGTATCGCCGCGCCGGTCGTGTTCGGCCTTCTGGCCTCGCGCCTGTGGAATGCCTCCGTCAGGCAGTACGCGAGCGGCGGAAACTGACTTTTTTCGGGTAATTGTTCGAAATCGGCGCGGAATGGTGCTATTCTTTCGTTATGCTGAAAAGAAATATCATAACGTCGTTCCTGTGTTTGTGCGTCGCCTCGGGCGTCGCGGCCGCCGAGGCGCCCCGGCCCTACGGTTGGGCTCTCGTGGGGGGAAAGGGCGCCGCCCTCGGGGATTCCCTGCCCGTCACGGTGCAGACGCCTCCGCCGGCCTCCGGCCGCGGAATCGTCATCGAGGGCTTTTTCGACGCCCCCGCCGACCCTGACCGTCCTGTCGGCATCGTCCTGTACAAGAACAACATGTCCTGCCGCGTGTCGGTCAACGGGGTGTACATCGACACCCTCGGGCGCCCGGGGCCCGACTTCTTCTTTCAGCCTTACATTACCCGCGGGGTCCTCGTGCCGGGTTCGGTCCTTGCCGGGAAAAACCGCCTCACCCTCGAACTCTGGAACGACACGGGCACCTACAAGCTCCGGATGATGGACCTCCTCGACGTCGACGCCTATCGCGCGGTGATGAGCCGCTACAACTTCCTTGACGTGCAGCTTCCCCGGTTCGCCTCGGTACTGCTCATCTTCGTCGCGATGTACTCGCTCTTCTCGTTCATCAACTACACCGACAAGAAAGAGAGCCTGTATCTCGCGCTTTCCGCGCTTTTTTTCGCCGTGTATCTCCTGAACGTAAGCGCCTTCGACGTCCCCGTATCGTACCTCGCGCTCAAGGCGGCCTTTTACTCCTGCTTCCCCCTTTCCATCATGTTCATCTTCAGGTTTTTCGCGCGGTTCTTCCGGATGAACCCGAAGAAGAACACGATGCGCGTCGTGACGGCCATCGGCCTCGCGCTCGCGGGCGGGTACTTCCTCCAGCGGACCACAGCCGCCCTCGATTCCTGGCACTCGATCATGCTCCTGTATCCGATAGCAGCGATCGTCTACGGACTTGTCGGCGTCGCGAAATCCCTCAGGAACGGCCATTTCGGAACGATACCCGCCGCGCTCGGCTTCGTGGCCGCGATCGTCTTTTCCGCCTACGACATCTACTTTTTTCTCGGAGACTTGACGCCGATGATCCTCCTTCAGGGCATCGGGTTCATGAGCCTCATCGTCGGAACGTTTTACAGCTTTTCCCAGGAGGTCGCCGACACGAACCGCCAGTGCTCGGTGTACGCCGACGAGATGCGCAAGAACAAGGACGAGCGCGACCGGCTCTTCCAGCAGATACGGCACGACACGATCAAGAGCGAGGAGTCGAGCGAGCGCCTCGGCGAGAGCATCGACCGCGTCGGATCCCTCGTGTCCCAGTACCTCGAGAGCATCGACAACATCAACCGCAACATCGAGACGCAAGGCGACCAGGTCCGCAAGAACAAGGAACACGTCGAGACGATCTTCTCCGCGATACAGGAGACCTCGGGCATGGTCAGCCATCACGAGGGCCTCGTCGGGATTACCGTGTCGACCGTGAAGGAGCTGACGGACGGCATCCACAGGACCGACGAGCTCGTCAAGGAGTCGGGGAGGACGATACGGAAGCTCAACGACGTGTGCCTCGCCGCCGACCACGACGTCGCGGAGTCGCGCCGCTTCGCGGACGACCTCGCGAGCTATTCGGACAGCATCAACGAGATCGTCAAGTCGATCAGCGATCTCGCGGAACAGACGAACATCCTTTCGATCAACGCCGCGATCGAGGCCGCGCGCTCGGGCCAGATGGGCAAGGGCTTCGCGGTAGTCGCCGCCGAGATACGCTCGCTCGCGACGCGCTCCGGGGACAGCGCGAACCAGATCAAGCAGATACTCGGAACCATGGTCGACAAGATCGCCAACATCCAGCGCCAGGAGGCGCTCGTTTCGGGCAGGCTCAGGGAGATCGTCTCCGAGAACCGGACCATAACGGTCTCCATAGAGGAGATATTCCGCGTGCTCGAGCAGCAGCTCGCGCGCAACGAGCGCATAAGCGAGACGGTGCGGGACCTCATGACGGCCGTCCACCACATCTCCGTGATGACCGGCGAGCAGCGCTCGAGCGGCGAGAACCTGCGCGAGTCCCTCGAGCTTCTGGACCGCGTCACCGAATCCATCGTGACGGCCTCGCGCGAGCAGAGCGAGTGCAACGAGGAGCTCAAGGAGAACCTCGAACTCCTGAGAAACGTGTCCTCCGACACGAGGGACGTCATCTCCGACCTCAAGGAATTGACCGTGTAGTTATCGACTTTCGCCCTCCTCCCGTGCTATAGTCGCGGCAATCAAGGCTCGAAAGGGAGGCAGGGTATGCTCAAGCACGTGGTCATGTGGCAGTTCAAGGATTCCGCGGAAGGCAGGACGAAGGCGGAGAATTGCGCGTACATCAAGGGGATGCTCGAGGCGCTGCCCGCCACGGTTCCCGTCATCAGGAAACTCGAGGTCGGCATTAACGAATTCCCGGGCGCCATGGCGTACGACATGGTGCTCATGACGGAATTCGACAGCAAGGACGATCTCGACATCTACGCCGCGCATCCTAATCACGTCAGGGTAAGCGAGTACGTCTCGAAGGTGCGCGTCTCGCGCGCGGTCGTCGACTTCAGCGCCTGAGCCCGGCATGACCGAACGACACGTCAACTGGTTCGCCCTCGAGAAGGCCTGCGCCGCGCACGCGTGCCCGGTTTGCACCATCGTGGGCGAGCGGACGGCCAAATACATCGACAACATGCTCTTCGAGCACGTCTCCGACCGCGGCTTCCGCGCCGTCTACCGCGAGGCGGGCGGCT
The DNA here is from genome assembly GCA_001604405.1 of Spirochaetales bacterium Spiro_10. Taxonomy (GTDB): domain Bacteria; phylum Spirochaetota; class Spirochaetia; order Treponematales; family Treponemataceae; genus Teretinema. Next base: position 76,675 of record LVBL01000041.1, on the reverse strand, counting down.
TTTGCCCGACCCATTCCGCGAATCTCGACTCCTGGCGCGACGGCCTCGCCGTCGCGATCCTGGGCGTCGACGTGCTTTCGTCCTTCATGCCCGAGTTCAAAAAGCGGAAGGCCCCCCGGCGCAAGGGCCTGTGTCCCGCCTGCGCCGAAAGCGGGAGAGTGGAACGGGAGTTTCTCGGGTATATCGCCGAGCGCGACGAGGAGGACTTCGTCTCCTTCTTCACCGCGTCCGGAGGCCTGTGCGTGCCGCATTACGCGCGCCTTCTCTCGCTGACCCGCCGCGTTCCCCGCTGGCTCTCCGACTTCCAGGCCTCGGCCTTCGAGGTCCTTCTCGCCCGTTCGTCCGCCTTCATCGAGTGTTCGGCCTGGGGCCGGCAGTCCGACTTTTCGGCCTTGCCGGAACGCGACAAGACCGTCTGGAAGGAACTCGCCCGCGCTCTTCGGGGAAACGCGTAGGGGCCGTGAACGGGGCGGCGTTTACAGACGGATAAAAACCGGCTACTATGGGTACCAAGGAGAAACTACCGATGAAAAGACTCGCATGCATGGCGATCGCGCTGACGCTCGCCTCCCTCGCCTTCGCCGGGGGCAAAAAGGACGGCGCCGACACCTCCCTTGCCGACATCCAGGCGAAGAAGACCTTCGTCATGGGACTCGACGATTCCTTCCCCCCGATGGGATTCCGAGACGAGAACAACGAGATCGTCGGCTATGACGTCGACCTCGCCCGCGAGGTCACGAGGCGCATGGGCGTCAAGCTCGTCCTCCAGCCGATCGACTGGAACGCGAAGGAGCAGGAGCTCAATACCGGCAAGATCGACTGTATCTGGAACGGCTTCACCATCACCGACGAGCGCGCGAAGGTCATCACCTTCTCGAAGCCCTATCTCAAGAACGCCCAGGTCGTCGTCGTGCGCAAGGATTCTCCCTACCGGGCGCTCAAGGACCTTTCCGGCAAGAAGGTCGGTCTTCAGGCCGGTTCCTCCGCCGCCGAGGCGCTCGAGGCCTCGGGCGATTTCCGCGCGAGCCTCAAGGGCGTCGTGGAGTTCAAGGACAACCTGATGGCCCTCATGGACCTCGAGGCCCGCGGCGTCGACGCCGTCGTCATGGACCTCATGGTGGCCAACGACAACATCAACCGTTCGGGCAAGGCCTATTCCATCCTTCAGGAGGATCTCGCGCCCGAGAAATACGGCGTCGGTTTCCGCAAGAAGGACGTCTCGCTCATGAACGAGGTCCAGCGGCAGCTCGAGGCCATGGCCGCCGACGGCACCATAGCGGGCATCTCGAAGAAGTGGTTCAAGGCCGACATCTCCATCGTGGGTAAATAAGGCCTGACCGGGCGCAACGGGATAGGGACGGGGATACATGGAACCGATGATCAAGATGCTGAACGCCATGGCCGGGGGAACGCTCGTTTCCCTCCAGGTCTTTTCCCTGACCCTGCTCGGCGCCCTGCCGCTGGCCTTGCCGCTGGCGCTCGGGCGCATGTCCCGCTCGAGGGCGATAAGCTCGCTCGTGAACGCGTACCTCCTCGTCATGAGGGGCACGCCGCTCATCCTGCAGCTCATATTCGTCTATTTCGCGCCGTACTACCTGTTCGGCGTTTCCTACGACCGCTTCGCCGCGGTCGTCGTGGCCTTCGTCCTCAACTACGCGGCGTATTTCGCCGAGATCTACCGCGGCGGGATCGAGTCGGTCTCGCGCGGCCAGTACGAGGCCGCCAAGGTCCTCGGTTTCACCAGGCCCCAGGCCTTCTTCCGCATCATCCTTCCGCAGGTGGTCAAGCGCATACTCCCGGCCACCGCGAACGAGGTGATCACGCTCGTCAAGGACACCGCTCTCGCGCAGACGATCGGCGTGGCCGAGCTCTTTCGCGTCGCGCAAAACGCCTCGGCGCGGCAGTTTTCGACCATGCCCATCTTCGTCGCCGGCCTCTTCTATTTCGCCATGAACTGGGCCGTTTCGTTCGCCTTTACCCGCTTCGAGAAGAAGCTTTCGTATTACCGCTAGCCTGAGGGGAAGCCATGGAGATCATCCGCGTAGAGCATCTTTCCAAGTCGTTCGGCAGCCTCGAGGTGATCCGCGACATCTCCTTCTCGGTGCGCTCGGGCGAGGTGCTCGCCGTCATCGGTCCGTCGGGGTCGGGCAAGTCGACCCTCCTCCGGTGCGTGACGCACCTCGAGACCGTATCGGGCGGATCGGTGGCCGTTTCCGGCCGCGACATGGTGCGCGACGGGGTATACGCGGACGCGGAGACCCTGCGGGGTATCTGCCTGAAAGTCGGCCTCGTGTTCCAGAACTTCAACCTCTTTCCCCACTTCACCGCGCTCCGGAACGTGACCGAGGCCCAAACCCTCGTGCTCGGAAGGTCCCGCGCCGAGGCGGAGACCCGCGCGCGGTCCCTGCTCGCCAAGATGGGCCTTTCCGACAAGGAGAGCGCCTATCCCTTCGAGCTTTCGGGCGGTCAGCAGCAGCGCGTTTCCATCGCCCGCGCGCTCGCGCTCGACCCGGACGTCCTCTTCTTCGACGAGCCGACGAGCGCGCTTGACCCCGAGCTTACCGGCGAGATACTGAAGGTGCTGCGGTCGCTCGCCGCAGAGCGGATGACCATGGTCATCGTGACGCACGAGATGCTCTTCGCGCGCGACGTCGCGGACCGGGTGATCTTCATGGACGAGGGAGTCGTCATCGAGGAGGGCAGGGCGGGAGAGGTGATCGACAATCCGAGGAATCCCCGGACGCGCTCCTTTCTCGCGCGCTTCAACGAGCGGTAATCTTTGCGCGGTTGTCCCTGATGAACCGCTCGGCCTCGGTCGCGGGCAGGGCCTTGCTGTACACCCACCCCTGGATCTTGTCGCATTTCTGCCCTGCCAGGTACGAGACCTGACCCTCGTTTTCAACGCCTTCGGCGATAACCTCGAGGCCGAGCTTCTTCCCGATGCCGACGATGTTCCCGGCAAGCGAGTTCTCGTCCCTGACTCCGGTGAGGCTGTCGACGAAAATCTTGTCGATCTTCAGTACCGTGAGCGGCAGCTGCTCGAGGTAACTCAGCGAGGAATAGCCCTTGCCGAAATCGTCGAGCGCGATCCCGATGCCGAGGGCCTTCAGGCTGGCCAGGTGCTTGAGCACCTCTCCCCTGGAGTCCATCAGTATCGATTCGGTGATCTCGAGTTCGAGCCGTATCGGGTCGATGCCCGTCGACTCGAGGATCGACCGCACGAGGTCGCTGAAGTCCTCCTGCAAAAGCTGGACCATCGAGATGTTGACCGAGACGCCGAGGTCGGGGAAGCCGGCGAGGTGCATCCTCTTCGCGAAGGCGCAGGCCGTCCTGAGCACCCATTCGCCGATCTCGACGATGAGCAGGGTTTCCTCCGCTACGGGGATGAACTTGTCGGGCGGTATCTCGCCGAGCACGCCGTTTTTCCAGCGGAGCAGGGCCTCGACGCTCGCGACGATGCCGGAGTCCGTCCTGATCTGCGGCTGGAAGTACACCTCGAATTCGTTCCGCGAGAGGGCCTGATGGAGCTTTTCGCCGATCTTCATCCGCTCGTTTATCGGGGCCATCATGGCTATGGTGAAGAAGGATATGCGGTTTTTGCCGTTTTTCTTGGCGTTAAAGAGGGCGATGTCCGCGCATTTCAGCAATTCCCCCGGCCCGCCCGCCTGTCCGGGGTAGTAGGCGACGCCGACGCTCACCGAGGTGTGTATCGTCATCCCGTCCACCGAAAGGGGCGTGGAAAACACCCTGACAAGGGTTTCCGCCCGCGCCTTGACGTCCTGCATCTGCCGGGCCGGGAGGAGCACGATGAACTCGTCCCCGCCGGGACGGAATATCTCCTCGTCGGACTCGAGCACGTCGCAGATGCGGGACGCGACGGCCCGTATGAAGGTGTCCCCGAAGCTGTGCCCCATCGTGTCGTTGATGAGCTTGCTGTTGTCGATATTGAGGTAGAGCAGGGCCTTGATCGGGGCGGAGTCACGGTCGTCCGCCATGAACAGGGGGAGGCGTTCGTAGAGTTTCCGCCGGTTATGGAGGCCGGTCAGGCTGTCATAGTATGCCATGGCCCGAAGCTCGTCCCGGTTTTCGACGATGATCTGGTCGCGGTCCGAAAGGCGCTTGAGCACGCCCGCCACCAGGGTGAAGATGACGACGGCGCTGATGCCGACGAAGAAGAAGCCCTTCCATATCTCGATCTCGTGCCGGAGCTCCATGCTCGTCACGAGGCGGTTCATCGCCTTGTCCGAAAAGACGATCCAGGCCAGGCCGAAGGCGAGGTAGATGGCCCCGATACGTATCGCCGGCCACAACGGGAATTTCCGGTCGTTTATCATGATGAATTTCGGATTGTGAGCCGCATTTTCGCGCAATTTTGACTTCCCGCCCATACTTGTGTAGTGTAACGCAGAATCGCGGCAAATGCCGCGGTTTCGCTCGTATTGACGCCTTTTTTCTTTTCAGGTATAAATAGGGTTCATATATACTCGTGAAATTATGGGCGATTACCCATGGAGGATAGACAGTGAGCGTTAAAATCAGACTTAAGAAATTCGGCAGCAAGGCCCGTCCCTACTACCGCATCGTGGTACAGGATTCCCGCCAGCCCCGCGACGGCCGGACCATCGACGAGCTTGGCATATACCATCCGATCGAGGCCGAGGACAAGCAGGTTGCCTTCGACGCGGACAAGGTTCGCAAGTGGCTTGCGAACGGCGCCCTGCCGACCCCTACCGTTCGCGGGATTCTCAACCGCAAGAACTTTTCCCTGTAAAGCCCGGGTAAGGCATACGGCGTGGAAAAAGACCTGGTTGAATACATCGCGAAGTCCCTTGTGGACGATCCCGGGGCGGTCAGCGTGAGCGAGGTTGAGGGCGAAAAAGCCACCGTCCTCGAGCTTCGCGTGGCCCCTGAGGACATCGGCAAGGTTATCGGCAAATACGGCCGCATCGCCAAGGCAATGCGGACGGTGCTGAGCGCCTCGTCGGGCAAGTCCGGCAAAAGGGTAACCCTGGAAATACTGGATTGATGGCACGGGACGGGGAAACGCGGGAGGCCGCCGAGCTTCTCGTGACCGGAATCGTCCGTTCGTCCCACGGGCTGGACGGATTCGTGAAGGTCGAAAGTTCGTCGGGCGAGGTGGATCACTTCGCCGGCCTTTCCGAGGTGCTCGGAAGGGCTCCGGGTTCTGACGGACCGCCGCGCCGCCTCGTAATAGAGGCCGTCGAGGGTTCCCGTCATCTTTTGTTGATCAAATTCCTGGGGATCGAGACGCCCGAGCAGGCCAAAACGCTTGCCGGCCTCGAGTTGCTCGTACCCCGCGACAAGGCCTGTCCTCTTTCGGAGGGCGAGTACTATGTCAACGATCTTTGTAATTGCGTTCTTACGTACTTAGGGGTTCCTGTCGGAACCGTTACCAACGTACTGGAAGGCGGCGCGGGTGACCTTCTCGAGGTTACCCTGACCGATGGCGGCGACGCGGATTCCTCCGCGCCGCAACGGCGTCTCGTGCCATTCCGAAAGGAGTTTGTCGGCGAAGTCGACTTACGCGCGCGAACCGTCGAGCTGATGCACCGCTGGATTCTGGAGTAGCATCCATGAAGTTCCATGTGCTGACCTTATTCCCCGAGATACCGCGGGCCTTTTTCGAGAGTTCGATCATGGCCAAGGCGGTCGAGCGGGGGATTATCGACTACGATCTGGTAAACATACGCGATTTCGCGTACGACAGGCACAAAACCTGCGACGACAAGCCCTATGGCGGGGTGCTCGGTTCGCGCGTTCCGGGGATGCTGATGCTTCCCGAGCCGCTGTCCCTTGCGCTCGAGTCCGTCGGGTGCGTCCCGAAGTCCGCCCGCGCGGATGACGGGGCCGCCGCCAGTCGCGCGCGCGTGATCTACGTTTCCCCCTCCGGGAAACCGCTGAATCAGGCGCTCGCGAACGAGCTGGCGGCGGAGTCGGAGCTGGTCTTCGTCTGCGGGCGGTACGAAGGCGTCGATCAGAGGGTCATCGACCTGTTCGTCGACGACGAGATCTCCATCGGGGATTACGTCATGTCGTCCGGAGAGCTCGCCGCGACCGTCATCATCGACACGGTGTACCGTCTCATAGACGGCGTCATTTCAAGCGAGTCCCTCGACGAGGAAAGCTTCTCGGGAGGCCTGCTTGAATACCCTCAGTACACGAGACCGGAGATATTCCGGGACCTTCCGGTGCCGGAGGTGCTCCTTTCGGGGCACCATGAGAACATACGCCGCTGGCGTTTGCGGAAACGCGTCGAGAAGACGCTCAGCGTGCGGCCCGACCTTCTTGCGAAGGCGAGGGCGTCCGACTCCTTTCCAAAGGAAGCGGAGAAGATAGTTAAGGAGCTGGAAAATGGGAATTGACCTTATCCGCACGATCGAAGAGGGACAGAAAAAGAGCGAAGTGGGCGCGTTCAAGGTGGGGGACACCGTGAAGGTGCACTTCAAGATCATCGAGGGAAAGACCGAGCGCATCCAGGTGTATGAAGGCCTCGTTATTTGCTTCAAAAACTCGGGTATCGGCAAGACCTTCACCGTTCGCAAGAACTCCTACGGTGTCGGGGTGGAGCGCGTGTTCCCCCTGCATTCGCCGCGAATCGCCAACGTCGAGCTCGTCCGCCCCGGTAAGGTGCGCCGCGCGAAGCTCTACTACATCCGCGAGAAGATCGGTAAGGCCGCGAAGATCAAGACCCTTATCGTCAAGAAAGAAGGCGCCGAATAACGGCGAGCGAAGGCCGGTCGTCATGACCGGCTTTTTTATTAGGGAGGCTGAGCGCGGTGCGAACGGGTCTTGATCCGTACATCCGGGTGGGAATCGACGCGGGCGGACCGTTGCGCGTCCCGCTCGCCGACGGGGCTACGGTCGACGTCGAGGTTCTCGCGCGCGCGTCCGACGGGGCCATCCGGGTGAGAGTCGGGGGAAAGATCCTCGTCGCCGCGTCCTCGGGGCTCTTCGAGCCGGGCGACGCCTTTCAGGCACGCGTACGGCTTGCCCGTGACGCCGTGTTTCTCGATCCCGCAAAGGGTCCCGCCGCCGCGCGTTCAAGCGTCCTTGCCCGCCTTTCCCTGCCCGATACGGGGGACGCCGCCTTCCTCGTCCGTTTTTTCGCGCGTTCCCTCCTCAAACTCGATTCCGTGCAATGCCGTGCCCTGCTATCCGTCTCGTCCCGCTTTCCCGGCCGCGAACGCCGGGCCGTGGAGGCGGCCGCGATCCTCGAGTCGCACGGCCTGCGTTCCGACGACGAGACCGTCTCGATGTTGATGGACGCGATCGAGGGGCGGCCGTTCCCGGGGGAAACTGACGGCGACGGCTCGCGCGGCGGGAAACGCGAGGGAAAGGATGCGGAACCCGATGCCGGTGACGGCGCGAAACGGCGGCTTCGCGATTTTGTCGCCTTCGTAAATCACAAGAAGGGGCACGAGCGGCACTGGATCGTCATCCCGTTTACGCGCGAGATCGCGGGGGCAACCGTACAGGGTTCCGTCCGCTGCATGATAGACCTTGCGACGTCCCGTTGCCTGGAGACGCTCGTGACCGTCAATGACGGGGAACGGGTATGGGACTTCGATCTGTTCGGCGTCAGATGCGATTTCCGGGCGAATCCCCCGTTCGCACCTGTAAAAAACGGGGAAATTGCCGTATATTTAAGGGGAATTCTAGAGATGGTGGGTTACACTGACGTGTGTTACCAGGATTTCTCGTCGGCCGCTTCGCGGGAGATACCCGCGGTAGACCTGGAGGCATAGTGAGACGAAAGTCTGCGGTTGCCCTCAAGTACGAACGCGGAGAGCCGGCACCGTCCCTGGTGGCGAGCGGCAAGGGAGCTCTTGCCGAACGCATGCTCGAGATCGCACTCGAAAACGGCATAACGGTTGTGAGCGACCCGTTCCTTGCCGATATATTGAGCGATGAGCAAGTGGGTAGTTTCGTTCCCGTCGAGACCTGGGAAGCGGTTGCGGCCATATTCGCCTTTCTCGAGCGGGGCCGCGTTGAAAAGTGGTTCTAATTTTCTAAAAGTGTGTAGAGGTCTGAAATGCTAAAAAAAGTGTATCGCAACGAACTGACGGAGGGCATGCGCTTTTCGGCACCCGTCTTTTTCGACGACGGGGAAAACATGCTCGTGAGCAAGGGGTCCCCGATCAAGGCGCGCGAGCTGAAGGCCCTTGACCGCTGGAAGATATCCTTCGTACTCACGGCTGGCGCTCCCGTGACCGGCGAACTGGTCGACGACGCCGACGAGCCCGAGGAACTTTCGGAGCTTGAGGACCTTGACGAGGCCGAGGATTCCGGTCTCGAGCCGGTGCGCGGCCCGTCCCGGCCCGCGCGCGTGTCGGCCGGCGCTCCCGGGAGGACGGGCGATGCCATCTCCGTCGCCAATGATCCCTCCTCCGTTTCGGGCGAGGTGGTCGGCATTGACGGCCTCGAGTATACGACCGAACAGATACTGAAACTGCCCGAGGTTCTCGAGAATACCGAGCTCTATTCGGCCTACCACGGGCTCATCTCGTCGCTCGACGCGGTTTTTTCCGCCATACGCGACCAGAAGGAGATCCGCGCCCGTGCCATAGACCAGATCGTCAACGAGCTCATCTCGCTCGTCCAGCGGGAACGCTCGGGCGTGCTCGGCTTCATCCTCGGCGGCGACGTGCGCGAGATGGAACTCGCCAAGAGCTCCATCAACACGGCCATCCTTTCGATCATCATCGGCGAGCACATAGGCCTTCCCCGCCACCGCCTGCTGCAGGTCACCACGGGCGCCCTGCTTCACGACGTGGGGATGCTGAAGATACCCTCGTCCATCATCAACAAGGACGGCAAGCTCGACGACAACGAACAGCAGGTGATGAAAAGCCACACCTTTTACGGCTACAAACAGATCGTCAACGAACTCATGTATGCCGACGAGGTCGGAAAGGCCGCCGTCCAGCACCACGAACGCTGGGACGGAGAGGGGTATCCCGGCAAGCTTTCGGGCCAGAACATCGATATCGGCGCCAGGATCATCTCGGTCGCGGACGCCTTCGAGGCCATGGTCTCGCCGAAAAGCTGGCGCGACTCGATGGTCGGCTATCGGGCCATGAAAAACCTCCTCTCGGACAACGCCCGCAGGTTCGATCCGGACATCATCAAGGCAATGATCCAGAGCATGGGCATCTATCCGGTCGGATCGATCGTCCTGATGAACAACTCGGTAATCGCGCGCGTCGTCGAGAGCAACCGGGAGGCGCCGCTTCGGCCGAAAATCCGGGTGCTTATCGACGAATTCGCCAAACCCTATACCCAAAACGAGGGCGACGTGATCGATTTGACCAAGAACCGGACGATGTTCATAGCCCGGGCCATCGATCCCGCGGAGTACCAGAAGGCCGGTGAATCCCGCTAGTCCCGTTCCGGAGCCCCTGCGGCCGAGACGTCAGGCCGTGGGGCAGGCGGGCGAGGACCTCGCCTGCCGCATCCTGAAAGAAAAAAAGTGGTCGATTCTTGCCCGAAACTGGCGGACACGCCGGGGAGAAATAGATATAATAGGTATCGACGGGGACGCGATCGTTTTCGTGGAGGTCAAGACTTGGCCCCGCGGGGATGCGAGCGACCTGGAATACGCGATCGGGCGGACGAAACGAAAAAGATTGATGGAAACGGCTAAATGTTTCCTGAACGCGAATCGACAATATAGTGGTATGTATGTCAGGTTTGACGTGGTACTGATCGAGTCCGATCCCCGGGGGAACGGAGCGCGACGGTATCGCCACCTCGAGAATGCCATTGCGGAGCGTGCAGGATGACCAAGACCGTTAGTGCCGAAGACCCTAAAATCCAGGAATTGCGCGAAAAGATCAAGGATGAGGGGTATATTCAGGGCGCCATCCTCCGCCTGGCTCTCGTCATGAGCAACAGGTTAATTGAGGTGAAGGAACAAACCGATGAGCGATTACTCTGACAGCCCGAAACGTCGGGACAGGCATAGAAGGCACAAAGGCCGGGGTTCGTCCGGCGGGACGCAAAAGCAGGTTCAGGGCCAGGGACCGGGGGCAAAGTCCACGAATCAGGGCCGTCCTTCCGGCGGACGCGAACAGGGCGCCCGCCAGGAAAACAGGCGTTCGCGGCGTCCCGAGTCGAAATACGACACCATCGCCGACAGGCTTCCCGTTCCGACGCTTCCGACGCCGCCGTGCGCCCGGTGCGGCGAGCCGATCCAGGACGTTTCATGCGCCCTCAACGACAAGGCGGGAGGCGGTCCGATCCATTTTGACTGCGCCCTCGCGTTTTTGAACGGGGCCGAAAACGTCTCCGCGGAAGAAAAAATCGTGTATGTCGGCCAGGGGAAGTTCGCGGTGATGCGCTTCGAGAATCCGTCCGACCCGAAGACCTTCAAGATCCTCAGGACGATCGAGTGGGAGGGACGAGAGGCACGGGCCGAGTGGCGGAACGAGATCGCCGGGAGTTTCAGTCAGGTTCCCTGACGGACGGCACCGCGGCTTTCCACGGCCCTCGCAAAATAAAAGGCGAAACGGACACGGTCCGTCTCGCCTTTTTTGTTTGTCCGGTTCCTTTTCAGGTTCCTGTTCCGGACCGGCGGTCGCGGCCTCAGGAGCGCGGCTTGATGACGTCGAACCCGCAGAAGGGCACGAGGGGCGCCGGTATCCTGATGGACCCGTCCGCCTGCTGGCAGTTTTCAATTACCGCGATCATCGCGCGCGAAAGGGCTATCGCCGTTCCGTTGAGCATGTGCACGTACTTGTTCTTGCCGTCGTCGTCCTTGAAGCGCACGTTGAGCCGGCGCGCCTGGAAGTCGGTGCAGTTTGACGTCGAGGTAACCTCGCCCCATTCGCCGCCGTTCCTTCCGGGCATCCACGCCTCGAGATCCCACTTGCGGTACGCCGGGGCGCCGAGGTCCCCGGTGCAGGTGTCCACGACGCGGAAGGGGATGCCGAGCCCGGCGAAGATCTCCTCCTCGATGAGCCTGAGTTGTTCGTGTATGGAGTCCGACTGTTCGGGCAGGCAGTACACGAACATCTCGAGCTTGTTGAACTGGTGTACGCGGTAGAGGCCCTTCGAGAACTGGCCCGCGGCCCCCGCCTCGCGGCGGAAGCAGTGCGAAAGCCCGCAGTAGAAAAGGGGAAGCCTTTCCTTCGGGAGGATCTCGTCCTTGTGGTAGCCGCCGAGGGTGATCTCCGCGGTGGCGACGAGGCACGTTCCCTCTTCCTCGATATTGTAGACGTTCGATTCCTTGCCGCGCGGGTTGAAGCCGATTCCCTGGAGGATCTCCGCCTTGGCGACGTCCGGTGTTATGAAGGGCGTGAAACCGTGCCTCCTGAGGATGTTCATGGCGTACATGATGAGCGCCTGCTCGAGGAAAACGGCCTCGTTCTTGAGGTAGTAAAACTTGACGCCCGAAACCTTCGTTCCCGCCTCGAAGTCGATGAGGTCCAGGGCCTCGCCGAGCTGGACGTGGTCCTTCGGCTCGAAGCCGAACGTGGCCGGCTCTCCGACGCGCTTGACCTCGGTGTTGTCCTTGTCTTCCTTGCCGACGGGCGCTTCCGGGTGCGCCATGTTCGGGATCGTGCGTCCGGCGATGTCGAGTTCCTCCTCGACCTTCGCGACCTCGGCCTCCGCCGCGGCGATCTCGTCCTTGATCGACTTTCCCTCGTCGATGAGGCGCCGTCTCTCGTCGTCGGAGAGTTTTCCCTTCATCGACTTCGCGTTGTCGTTGCGCCTCGCCTGCAGGGCCTGCAGGGCGGTGACGAGCGCGGTCCTTCTGTCAAAGAGCGCCACGACGGCGTCCGCGTCGGCGCTCATGTTCCGCGCCCTGATATTCGCCTTGACGGCCTCGAGGTTATCCTTGATGAATCGGTAGTCTAGCATAATGGCACAATAATAGCGCGGGGACGAAGGAAACTTCAAGGGGCGAGGCGAAAAGGCCTCCTTGACGAGTCGCCGCGAAGCGTCGCATCATGGCCCATTATGAGCATGAGCGTCGGTGACATTCCGTTTTACTACGAGACGATGGGCGAGGGGTTTCCCCTGCTCGCGATTCACGGCTGGGGAGTCGACCACAGGCTGATGTCGGGATGCCTTGAGCCGGTTTTTTCGGGCGCCGACGGGTGCGGTCAGTACCGGAGGATATACCCCGACCTTCCCGGCATGGGCAAGACGCCGGGCCCAGAGTCGATTACCGGAGCTGACGATCTCCTTGGGGCCGTGATCTCCTTTATCGACTCCGTACTTCCCGACGGGCGCTTTCTGCTTGCCGGCGAGTCATTCGGCGGATATCTTTCGCGCGCCCTTTTGAGGAGGATACCGGAACGAGTCGCCGGACTATTGCTTGTCGCGCCGGCCCTCCGGCCCTTCATCAAGACTGACACGGGCTTCGACAAGGGCGACGTGCCCGAGCACCGCGTCACGGAGGAGGACGCCGAATTCATGGGCACCTTGAGCCGTGACGACTCCGATGCTTTCCGCTTCATGGGCGTGCGCCTGACGAGGGATTCCTGGGAGCGTTTTTCCCGGGACGTGATGCCTGGAATACGCGCGGCGGACAAGCGGTTTTTGGAACGCAATCTCGGTGAGAATCCCTTTTTGAGCGAGAATCCGGACGAGGGGATGTCTCCCTTCGAGCGTCCGACCCTGATCATTACAGGCCGGCAGGACGCGACCGTCGGATATCGGGACATGTGGTCCCTGATAGAGAACTTCCCGCGCGCGACCTACGCGTGCCTCGACGGTGCGGGACATAACCTCCAGACAGAACGGGTGCCGCTGTTCGAGAGTCTCGTTCGCGACTGGCTGGAACGCGTCGCGCACGGTTAGCCGTCGCCTTGCTAGACGCAGCTGGGATAGGGAATCTCGCCTGACCACAGGTGAATGAGCCCGGAGGCGTCCGGTTTGAACTGGGAATCGGATGCGCGAAACGTCTCGGGCCGCGCGGGGGCGAGGAGGAGTTCCCCCGATTCGCCGATTCCCTCGACCGTTCCGTCGACCGTTTCCCGTTTCTCGGGGTCTCCCGCGAGAAAGGTGACGCGCTCGCCACGGTAGAGGAGCCGCTCTGACACGGACGCGCGCCAGTCTTCGTCTTCAAGGACGTCCTTGAGGCACGCCAGATACGTCTCGAGCATGTCGTCGACCGAGGGAACCCGTGCGCCGGGGATGCAAGCGAGCGATGTCGCTTTGCCGGCAAGCTCGGCAGGGAAGTCTCTTTGGGAGATATTGACGCCAACACCCGCGTAGAGGACGGAACCCGCTGAACCGGGCGAGACGCTGGCCTCGCAGAGGATGCCCGAAAGTTTTCTGCCGGAGCCCGGCGCCGGACCGCCCGAGAGGACGTCGTTCGGCCATTTGATTTTCGTTCGGGATTCGGCGGGGAGACAGGCGTCGAGCGCGCGGGATACGGCGAGCCCGATGCGGAGTGTGAAGCCCGCGGGCGCCCGCATGCGGAGCAGTATCGTGCAAAGGAGGCTTTCTCCACGGGCGGATTCCCACCGGCGCCCCGGTATCCGGCCGCGTCCCGCCGTTTGCCTGTCGGCCCGGATCACCGTGCCCGAGGGAGCGCCCGCGCCGGCGAGCGCGCGCGCGTCGGCCATCGTGCTTTCCGTTTCCGGTACGCTGTAGCATGGCGCGCCGAAGGGGTTTCGTATGTCGAGCGGAACTAATCCCATGGAGAGTCTCCCGTTGCGGTACTATACCGTGTCGGTCTTGATACGACAACAGAAAGACGGCTGTTGACAACCGACGGTAAAATTGGCACAATTGTACCCGTGCGGATGTCGTATAACGGCTATTACGGCAATCGCTTTGCAATACTTTGTAGAGAAATTACAGCGGATGTCGTATAACGGCTATTACCCGAGCTTCCCAAGCTCGTGACGGGGGTCCGACTCCCCTCATCCGCTGTAATTTCTCTTTATTTTTTGCAAAGCGATTGCTTTGCTTCCCAAGCTCGGTGCCGGTCGGTGGCGAGCACCGGGGGTCCGACCGTTTGAAGCTACGCTACGAGTCCCCTCATCCGTTACATACCGAAAAAAACCGGAACAATCAGCAAGAGTACGAGGAAGATGAGACCGGCCAGTTTTTTCATACATTTCCCCCTGATTTGATATAATAGATAAATGTATCCCTTCCCGGGGGAAAAATCAGGAAGAAATCTCCATTATTTCAATTATTACGTACTCAGCGGACTCGCACCCGGGCGGTCGACTCCCGCTCGATATACTCCTGCGGGTACCGGCGCACGATCGGTTCAAGGCCCGGGTTTTCGATACGTTCCGCAAGGCGGGTCATCATCTCGAGGCCGATGCGGTGGCTCATCTGATTGACGGAGCTCAGCCGCGGTACCGAATATTCGTCGGTGAACAGGTTGTCGTATCCGATTATAGACAGGTCGTCCGGCACGGAGAAACCGGCGTCGCGGGCCGCCCGGATGCCGGCCATGGCCATCGAGTCGGAATAGTAGAGGATGGCGGTGGGCGGATCGGAGAGAGCCAGGAGCTCGCGGGTTTTTTTGAGGGACACGGCGGGATCGTACCGGCCGTTACGCACGAGCGTCCGGTCGACCCCGATGCCGGCGCGCGTCAACGCGTCGGCCCAGGCCCGCTTGCGGAATTGCACGGTATGCGACTCGAACCCGAAACCCTCGACAAGGGCGATGCGCCGGTGCCCGAGCGAGATGAGCCGTTCCATCGCCTGGGAGGTTCCCAGATAGTCGTCGCATACGAAGTTGTCCCAGGACGGACCCTTCACGAGGCGCTGAAAGAGCACGGCGGGCAGGTTGAGCGAGCGAAGCTGCTCCTCGAGCTCCGCGTCTTCCTGCAGGGAATTCACGATGACGCCCTGAACGCCCTTGTCGGCGAAGCCCTCGAGATGCCCGCGCTCGCGGTCGCAGATATCGGCGTAATACCCGTCGCTCCAGTGTTCGGGACAGCAATCGGTCAGCTCCGAGTAGGAGATGAGGACGCCGAAGCGTCCGTTCCATGCCCGCTCCTGTACGCCGTGGAGCACCTCGGCGAAATAGAGGTCGTTCCCCGAGATGCTGACGACGCCCACCGTCGCGGTCTCGCCCGTGCGGAGGGCCTTCGCGGCCATGTTCGGGCGGAAGGCAAGCTCCCGGATCGCGCGTTCGACGCGCTCCCTCGTTTCTTCCGCGACCGTCCTCGTTCCGTTGATGACGTGCGAGACGGTCGTGTACGATACCCCGGCGCGCGCGGCTACGTCCTTGAGCGTTGCCATGATCAGGCCGCTCCCCGCGTAACCTCTATCTCGCGGACCCGCCGCCTGACGCTCGCGTAAAAGCGGTGGCCGTTCAGGAAGGCCCTGATCGTCTCGTCCAGGAACACCGCGATGAAGAGGCCGGTTATCCCGAAGCCGAGCTTGAAGATAAGGATCCAGGCGGCGAGAACGACGAAGGTCGTGCCGAAGGCCTGCGTCCCGAACATCCATCTGGTATCGCCCATGCCGCGTATATTGCCGCCGTAGATTATGTTGGCGGCGCGCGGGAAGAGGGTGACGGAGCAGATAAGGAGGAGCCGTCCGGTCTGGCTCATGATGCCGCCATCCTTGGTGAACAGGCCGACGAAGACGTCCGGAGCGAGCGAGAAGGCAAGGGCGAAGGCGACCGCGACGACCGCGCTCATGGTAAGCGCCGCCTTACCGGTATGCGATATCTCCTCGGGACGCCCCTCGCCGGTTCGCCTGCCCGAGAGGGTCATCGCCGCGTTGCCGACGGCCGTGAACACGAGCGCCGGGATGAGCGTCACCGCCATGATGATCGTGTAGATGCCCGCCGCCATGGAATCGACCTGGTTCAGGAACCTGATGAGCAGGATATTGCCGGCATTCCACGAGAACTCCTCGAGACTCGCGGGGACGCCGACTTTTATGACCGAAAGGTAGTTCCTGAGGTTTGCCCTGCGTATCG
Source organism: Spirochaetales bacterium Spiro_10 (assembly GCA_001604405.1). Lineage (GTDB taxonomy): Bacteria > Spirochaetota > Spirochaetia > Treponematales > Treponemataceae > Teretinema. The sequence goes on along the minus strand of LVBL01000041.1, from coordinate 60,747 downwards.
CCCGAAGCGACATCCTGAGCGGAAGGGCGCGCGAAAAGGCCCGGCTTACGGTGTAGCCGCTTCCCACGATGTCCGCGATAAGGGTCGCGACGGCCGCGCCGAGTATGCCGAGTCTCGGGAAACCGAAGTGCCCGAAGATGAGCAGCCAGTCAAGCGCGATGTTGATGGCCGCCCGGAGTATCGAGGTGATCATGAGCGGCCTCGTGTATCCGGTTCCGTTGTAAATCGCGTTGGACGCCGAGGTGAAGCCCGTCAGGACGATGCCGGAGGTCACGACCTTGGCGTAGAGGGCCGCGTGGGAGAGGATCGGGTCCTTGAGGCCCATCGCCATGAATATCTGGCGGTTGCCGAAAAACCAGGCCAAAAACACGATAAGGGCGAAAAAGCTCGAGTAGACGAAGGTTGACCCGGCGATCTCCTCGGCCTGGTCATGCCGCTTTTCCCCGAGTTTTTGGCTCACGAGGATGGCCGTTCCCGTACCGAGGGCGAAGAGAAAGGAGATGGTCGTCCATATCGTGTAACCCGCGTTGCCGACCGCGGCGAGGTATTCGGGGGATGCGTGACCGAGGAAGGCCTGGTCGGTAATCATCTGAACCTGGCTAACGCACATGCTCGCCAGTATGGGTAATCCGATACGAAGCAGAGAGCGGTAGGTGTGATCGTTTTTCATGGTTTCTCCTCGGCGCAACGAATAGCAAACGTTTGCGCAATCGTTTGCCACTGTATCCAAAACGATACTCAATGACAAGGGGTTTTCGAAGAAATTCGCCGAATTTGCACCAAATTTGCCGAAATCGTCCCCGTCACAGGGTAATCGGTACCGGCGAAACCCTCCATATATCCCGGGCGTATTCCGCTATCGTGCGGTCGGTCGAGAATTTTCCCATTCTCGCCGAGTTCAGTATGGACATGCGGGCCCATCCGTCACGGTCAAGAAAGGCCCGTGATACGCGGTCCTGGCAAGCCACGTAGGACTCGAAATCCGCGAGCAGGAGATAGGGGTCCCCCTGAAACAGGAGCCCGTCGGTGATCGGCGCGAAGAGGTCTATCTGATCGGGCGAGAATACGCCGCGGCGTATCTGGTCGATGACCCGGCGCAGGGTCTGGTTGCCGTAATAGTAGCGCAGGGGATCGTATCCCTCCGCCTTGAGACGCTGTACTTCCTTCGAGTCGAGGCCGAATATGAAGATGTTGTCGGCCCCCACCTCCTCCTTGATCTCGACGTTCGCCCCGTCGAGGGTTCCTATGGTGAGCGCGCCGTTCAGGGCGAATTTCATGTTGCCCGTGCCGGAGGCCTCGGTCCCGGCGGTGGATATCTGCTCGGACAGGTCGGCGGCCGGGATGATCTTCTCGGCGTTGGAGACGGCGTAGTTCCTCAGGAAGAGCACCTTGAGAAGGCCCTTCGTGTCGGGATCCGAATTGACCGCGTCCGCCACGGAGTTCACGAGCTTTATGATGAGCTTCGCCATATAGTAGCCGGGCGCGGCCTTTCCCGCGAAGAGGACGGTCCGGGGCACGTGGTTTCCGCCCGGATCGTCCTTGATCCTGTTGTAGAGCGCGATGACGTGGAGGACGTTCAGGAGCTGACGCTTGTATTCGTGGATACGCTTGACCTGGATGTCGAAGATCGATCCCGAGTCCACGGCCACGCCGTTCCTGCTCGCGATATACCGCGCGAGCCCTTCCTTCTTGAGCGTTTTGCACGCGAGCCAGCGCGAACGGAACGACGCGTCCTCGGCGAGGGGCTCGAGCCGCCTGAGCTCGAAGAGGTCCGTGACCCACGACTCGCCGATCGCCTCGGTGATGAGCGAGGAAAGCTCCGGGTTGCAGAGCTTGAGCCAGCGCCTCTGCGTGATGCCGTTCGTCTTGTTGTTGAACCGCTCGGGCAGTATGGAATGGAATCCCGAGAACACCCTCTCCTTGAGTATCTCGGTATGGAGGGCAGCGACGCCGTTTACCGAGTGGCTGCCGATGATCGCGAGGTTCGCCATCCTGATGCTTTTCTGGTCCCCTTCCTCGATCACGGAAAGCTCGCGAAGCAGGTTCGAGTCGCCGGGACGCAAGCGGGAAACCTCCTCGAGGAAACGCCGGTTTATCTCGTAGATTATCTCGAGATGCCGGGGCAGCACGCGCGAAAAGAGCTCCACCGGCCAGCGCTCGAGCGCCTCGGGGAGAATCGTGTGGTTCGTGTAGCCGAAGGTGCGCACCGTGATGTCCCAGGCGACGTCCCAGGAGAGCGACTCCGCGTCGACGAGGATGCGCATGAGCTCCGGGATCGCTATGGCAGGATGGGTGTCGTTGAGCTGTATCGCGACCTGGTCCGGAAAGTCCGCGAAGGAGGCGTGGGCCTTCCTGAACCTGCGAATGATGTCCTGGATCGTCGCCGACACGAAGAAGTATTCCTGCTTGAGCCTCAGTTCCTTTCCCTCGTGACGGTTGTCGTTGGGGTACAGGACCTTGGTGATGTTCTCGCTCTTCGCCTTTTCCGAGACGGCCTTGATGTAGTCGCCGTCGTTGAAGTAGTTGAGGTTGAACTCGCGCGAGGCCTTGGCGGACCAGAGCCTGAGGTTGTTGACCGTGTTGTTACCGTAGCCGGGAACCGGCGTGTCGTAGCCGAGCGCGACGATCTCGTCGGAGTCGACCCACCGCTTTCGCCTCGTTCCCGCGTGATCGGTGTAGTCCTCGCTCCGTCCGTAGAAATTAACCACGTACGAAAACTCGGGCCGGGGGAATTCCCACACGTTGCCGAGCCTGAGCCAGTTGTCCGGGGTCTCGACCTGATAGCCGTTACGGATGCTCTGGAAGAAGATGCCGTAGTCGTAGCGGATGCCGTAGCCGACCGCCGGAAGTTCCAGCGTCGCCATCGAGTCCATGAAGCAGGCCGCGAGCCGCCCGAGTCCCCCGTTGCCGAGTCCCGCGTCCCATTCGCGTTCGCGTATCTCCTCGAGGGAGTAGCCGATGTCCTTCATCGCCTTGGCGGCCTCGGGGTAGAGGTCGAGGTTGATGAGGCTGTTTCCGAGGGTCCTGCCGATCAGGAACTCGAGCGAGAGGTAGTACACCCGTTTGGCGTTCCGGTTGTAGTAGGTCTGCTGGGTGGCGATCCAGCGTTCTATGAGACGGTCGCGCGTCGCCATGGCGAGCGAGGTATACCGGTCGTGCTCGGTCGCGGAGTACGCGTCCTTGCCGAGGCTGTACTCGAGATGGTGGAAAAACGACTGTCTGATGGCGTCCGCGCTCATGCCGAGCCTGCGTTCGCTCGCGTGAATGACGCCGGAGGCGACTTTTTTATCCCCTTCCATGATCTACCCCTTTATTGCCCAAAGCGGTCTTTCCTGAAAGTATAGTGTCCCCCGACGTGTTTTCACAACTTTCGAGGTGGGTTACACTGTAATCGCGAAGCGGCCGTATGGCGGCGCTTTCGGGGAGGAATTGCATGGATCGACCCTTAATAGCCGTGCCGATCGGGGACCCGGCGGGAATCGGGCCGGAGATCGTCGTCAAGGCCCTGGCCGACAAGGCCGTTCGCGAGGCCGCCCGCGTCGTCGTCATAGGTGACCGGAGGACGCTTTCGCTCGCGATCGGCCAAACCGGGAGCTCCCTGCGGCTCAGGCCGGTGGCGGATCCCGCCGAGGGCGACTGGTCGCCGGGAACGCTCAACCTCATCGATCTCGATAACGTGGACGGGGCCTCCTTCAGGCCGGGCGAGGTGAGCGGGATGTGCGGCCGGGCCGCCTATCAATACATAGAGAAAAGCGTCGCCCTTGCCCTGAGCCGCTCGGTAGACGCCGTCGCGACAGCTCCGATACACAAGGAAGCCCTGAAGGCGGCCGGTGTCGAGTTCATCGGGCATACCGAGATCTTCGGCGCGCTTACCGGCACGGCCGATCCCCTGACTATGTTCGAGGTCAGGTCCCTCAGGGTGTTCTTCCTGTCGCGGCACGTCTCGCTCCGCAGGGCCTGCGACATGGTGAAGCGCGACCGGATCGTCGACTACGTGCGCCGTTCGCTCGCCATGCTTACCTCGCTCGGGGTCAGCTCGGGCACGATGGCCATCGCGGGGCTCAACCCCCACTCGGGCGAGCACGGACTTTTCGGGACGGAGGAGGTTGACGAGGTTGCCCCGGCCGTCGAGGCCTTGCGCCGGGAGGGATTCGACGTGGAGGGCCCCGTCGGGGCGGACTCGGTGTTTCACCTCGCCCTGCAGGGACGGTACAACTCGGTGCTGTCGCTCTATCACGATCAGGGCCACATCGCGACGAAGACCTTCGATTTCGAGCGTACCATCGCCGTAACCGGGGGAATGCCCATCCTCAGGACGAGCGTCGATCACGGAACGGCGATGGACATCGCCGGCAAGGGGATCGCGAGCGCGGTCAGCATGGCGGAGGCGATCCTCGTCGCCGCGCGGTACGCGCCCTTCTACGCGCGGTAGGGGCGTGGTCCGGCGCGGACAGCGGGCCGTGTCGGACCGTCGACGGCTCTGACGGCTTACCGGACGACGGTTCCCTTCGCGACTGTCGCCTGCCGTGACCGCCGTTCCGTGCGCGACACGGTGACGCGGTCACCCTCGAGCGTGATCCAGTCGACGTAGGGCCCGACGGTGGAACCCGTTACGACCGTTTCGATCGCGACCGAGTCTCCCTCGGACTTGATGACCCTGCACGCGACCGGGATCTTCTCGAAACCGAATTGATACCAGGCCTCGGGTAAGGCCGTCTCGCTCGTGCGGAACCGCCCGTCTGTACCCGCGATGAGGGAAACCCGGATTCTCGAGCCGTCCTTTCCGGCGAACTCGTAGCCGAACGCGAGCGATCCGTCGTCGGCGCGCGCGAGCGTGCCGGTCACGAGGCCCGCCTCGTTCGGTTCGAAGGCGATTCGCGCGGGAGTCGCGAGCGCCGCGCGCGAGTACCGCGCGGGGAGCGTGACGTCTTTCGGCTCGGGAGGCTGTCCGAGGGAGGCGCAGAAGTCCGCGAGTTCCCGGGCCGCCTTCTCGTTTTCGGGAAGCGCCCCGTTGGAGACGATTGCTCCTGGCAGAGCCCCCATGGCCAGGCCCATGACTTCGTGGGTCCGGCTGAAATCGGCGTTTGCCGTCGTCACGACGACGAGGTCGATATCCGGCACCACGAAAATGTATTGCCCCGCGTAGCCCTGGGCCGAGAAGCTTCGCCTTGATGGATCGATCCACCACTGGTAGCCGTATTCCCATGAAGAGTTGAACGAGCCCCGGGTTGTCGTATGGGCCTTCGTCGCCTCGCGTACCCATTTCTCCGAAACTATCCGCCTGCTGTCCCACAGTCCGCCGTTGAGCATGAGAAAGCCCAGACGCGCCATGTCCTCGCTTTTCAGGGATAGCCCGTACCCACCCGCGGGTATCCCCTGCGGGTCCTTTTTCCAGCGGTAGCCTGATATCCCGATCGGCTCGAAGAGGGCCTCGCGCGCGAAGCCCTCCGCGTCGCCCGTGACGCGCTGCAGGATTGACGTGAGTATATGCGAGGCGCCCGTATTGTAGTCGAAGGCGACGCCGCCGGGCATCATCATCGGGGTGTCGAGGACGTACGTCAGCCAGTTGTCCGAGGCTATCATGGCATCCATGGAGTTAACCATGTTCGGCGTGGTGTTCTCGTTCCAGTTCTGTCCGGTCCGCATGGTAAGGACGTCGCCGGTCGTGAGCCGTTTCTTGCGGGCGTCGGTTTCGTGTTCCGCATACTCGGGGAAAAAGTCCAACACGCGTTTTCCGCTGTTGCCGACGAGGCCCCTGTCCCGCGCGATGCCGAACACGGTCGAGACACAGCTCTTGGTTACGGAGTTGACGTTATGCGGGGTATCGGGCGCGTTCGGGTACCGGTACGCCTCGGCCACGATGTATCCGTTCCGGATTACGATCAGCGAATCAAGGCCAATCGCGGCCAGGTCCTGCGATCGGAGGGCCGCAAGGAGTTTTTCCGAGTCGAAGCCGACGCTCTCGGGGCTGGCCCGTCGCCAGGACTCCGTCGGCCAGTAGTCGCGTTCCGGTTTTCCGGCGCAGGAAGACAGCGCCGATACGAGCAGGACGAGCGCAAGAGGCGCGTATGCGTACATACGGGTCCGTGCGCGCGATGACATTTTTCGGTTCATGGATTGCTCCTTTTCGCAATTGTACCACGCGGTTTACCGTTTTGGAACATTGACGTGCTATACTGTCCCCATGTTTGGACCGTTGATCGAAGAATGGTTTTCCGGGATTTCGGTAACCCGATGCCCGTCCTACAACCTCTCGTTTCGGGAGACATCCCGCAAGAGGAACTCCCTTACCGGATCATGGACCGTAACCGTGCGCGTCCTTGCGTGGCTCAAAACGGCAGAGATCCGGTTTGACGAGATGTCCGCCTCACTTGTGTCCGCCGTCGCGAACGTCCCCGGCCAGAGGATCGCGCGCGTTCGGTGTTCCTGGCTCGTCAGTTCCCCCTCCGGGGGGATATACCTCTACGAGCTGTTCGATACCCCGGAGCATCGGCGAAGGGGTGTCCTGCGCAACCGCTTTTTCATCCTTAATACCTGCGACGGGACTGTTTCCTTCGGACCCGGTAACGGACTTAACCGGGCCTTCAGCGACCGGATGAGGGAGTACATAGAACGGGCGCCTTCGTTGCCCGCCGTTTCCCGCGCCAGGGAACTCGCGCCGATTCTGGAACGCGCGTTCTCGCTTTTATAGGGGAGCGCTGGCAAAAACCGCCCGGTGCGGTATACTTTACGTGGAAGAAGACTTCCAAAAAAGGAGCATTACATGAAGTTTGCGCGTGTTGCAGTTATCGTTTTGCTGGTTATCCTGGCCGTGTCGTGCAGCAAGATAAAGGCGCTGAAGTCGATGGGCGAGAATCTTTCCAATATTACCGAGACGGCCGAGGCCTACGAGGAAATGGGGAACCAGGACGAATCCTATGATCCCGCGAGTTTCGACATGAGCGAGGGCGAGGTGCGTGATTTCTACCGCGCCGTTGACCGGCTCATGAAGAAGTACCCGACCGTCCATTTCGAGATACCCTACAGCGCGGCCGTCGAGGCGATGGAAGCGGGGATCAACCTGAAAAAGACGATAGAATCGGAGACGAGCTACAGCTTCGATGATTTCAACAAGGCCGCCATCGCCATCTTCGCCGTTCGTACCCAGGGCATCGGCAGCGTGATCGCCTCGTCCTTCGAGTCGTCGCAGGCGGAGCTTGCGGACATAGACATGGAGGAGCTCGAGGGCCTTGACGACGAACAGCGCGCGGCCATAGAGGCGAGCATCGAGGAGCAGCAAGCCGCCCTGGCGGACGCGGCTTCGGAGATCGACACCGAGGCGATGGAACAGGTGCGCGAACAGTACGACATGGTCATGCGCGTCCGCTCCGAGTTCCCCGTCCTTGAGTAGGGCGCGCTAACCGCCGCACGAGCCTCCCGAACGCCTTCGGGAGGCTTTTTTTTGCGCGACTTTTTCCCGGTTCGGGCTTGACCCTCCTCCTGCGGGAGACACGAGAATCGTTCCAAAGGGGGAAATCATGAAGGCAACACTATCGGCTCCGGACGGGCCCGCCCTGGAGGTGCGGTCGCTCCGGAAGGCGTACGGGCCGCGCGTAGCTGTGGATGGGATCGATTTTCGGGTGGAGCGCGGCGAGATCTTCGGCCTGCTGGGGCATAACGGGGCGGGAAAATCAACGACCGTGGAATGCATCGTCGGGACGAAACGGGCGGATGGGGGGACAATCAGCGTTCTCGGGATGGACCCCCGTCGCGACCGCAAACGCCTGTTCGCCCGCGTCGGCGTCCAGTTCCAGGTAACGAGGTTCCAGGACAAAATCCGCGTCCGCGAGGCTTGCCATGAGTACGCGGCCATGTTCGGATCCGCGCGAGACTGGAGGGATCTGCTTGCGAGGTTCGGGCTCGATGCCGCCGAGAACTCGTATTGCAACGAGCTTTCGGGCGGAGAGCGCCAGAAGCTCGCGGTGCTCCTCGCGCTCATGCATGATCCGGAACTCCTGTTTCTCGACGAGCTGACAACCGGGCTTGACCCGGCCGCCCGCCGCGAGATCTGGAGATTTCTCGAGGAACTGAAGGGTAGGGGGGTCACGATCGTGCTGACGTCGCATTACATGGACGAGGTGGAATACCTGTGCGACCGCGTCGCGATCATGAGTGGCGGCAGGATCGCGCTCGAGGGAGCGCCGAAGTGCCTGGTCAGGGAGCGCGGGGCGAGGAATCTTGAAGACGTATTTTTGGAGGTGGTGTGATGAGGGGTTTTTCCGTGCTGTTCGCGACCGAGGCGAAAGTCGCCCTGCGGGGAATGGACATGGTCCTTTTCGGCGTCGCTTTTCCGCTCGCTATCATGCTGCTGGTCGGGTCCATCTCGGGTCGGGCGTCCGTTCCGTCCTCGTTTGCCGGTATCGCCTGCGTGGGACTGTGCGCCTCGGGGCTCATGGGTATTCCCCTGACGTTCGCGTCATACCGTCACGAGAAAATACTGAGGCGGTTCAGGGTCACGCCGGTAAGCCCGGCGTCCCTCCTTCTGGCGGTCGCCCTGACGCAGGTGCTGTTTGCCTGGGTTTCCGCGCTCGGCGTGTTTCTCGTGGCCAGGCTCGCATTCGGCATGGTGTTGGCGGGCTCTCCCGGCAGAATCATTGCCGTGTTTGTCTTCGTACAGGTCTCGGTCTATTCGATCGGTTTTCTCATCGCGAGCCTCGCCCCTGACATGAAACGGGCGAATCTCGCGTGTACCATCGCCTACTTCCCGATGCTTCTCCTGTCGGGCGCCACGGTTCCGTACGACGTCCTGCCGAGGGGTGTGACCCTGTTCGCGGACTTCTTTCCCCTTACCCAGGGTATAAGTCTGCTCAGGGCCGCGGTGCTCGGCGTCCAGACGGGGAATTCCACGGTTGCGGTTCTTGCCCTCGGCGCGCTCGCGGCGGTATCATACGCGGTATCGTTAGCGACGTTCCGGTGGGAGTAGGCGAGTGTACCGAATCGGCCAGTTTTCCAAGATCACGAAGGTGACGGTCAAGGCCCTCCGTTTCTACGAGGAGGAGGGCCTTCTCGAGCCATGCCACATCGACGCGGCGAACAACTACCGGTATTACTCGACCGACCAGCTGCCCCGCGTCCACAAGATCGTGTCCCTCAGGCAATGCGGTTTCTCGATTCCCGAGATACGCCAGATAATCGCCGGGAGGAACATACCCTCGCTGTTTTCGGAAAAGAAGCGGGAACTCGAGCGGTCCGCGACCGAAACCGCGCGCCAACTGGCGTCGATTTCGCATTACCTCGAGCGGCTTGGTTCCGATCCGTCGATCGAGTATCAGGTAATGATCAAGGAGCTCCCCGGCGCGATCGTCTACAGCAAACGGTTGATCGTCCGTTCGTACGACGATTACTTCAGGGTTATTCCCGGTATCGGCGAGGAGATAACAGCGGCGAATCCGAACCTTGCCTGCGCCGATCCGCCGTATTGCTTCATCGTCTATCACGACGGCGAGTTCAAGGAACGGGACATTGACGTCGAGTTCTGCGAGGCGGTAACGAGCGCCGGCGTCGCCCCGTCAGGGATCGAGTTCAAGACGATCAAGCGCGTTCCCGCCGCCGCCTGCGTTCTGCACAAGGGTCCGTACTCCTCGCTGCCACTGGCCTATTCGGCGGTATTCCGCTGGATCGAGGACAACGGCTATCTGTGTTCCGGACCGCCGAGGGAATCGTACATCGACGGGATATGGAACAAGGAGAGCGACGACGAATGGCTCACCGAGATACAGGTGCCGCTCGCCGACGGAACTTGTCCGGGCGATCAAAACGGTATATACACTATCGTATGAAAGGAATCACGTTGACCTGCGCCGGCATCCTCGCATTAGCGTTGGCGCTCTCCTGCTCGGGCGGAGGATCGGAGGATCCCGCCACCGCGGGTACGCAGGAACCCGCACCCCTGTGCGGCATCGTCCTGTGGGGTTCGAATACCGAGATGGACCGGTACGGATCGTCGATCACCCTCGAGTTTTCCTACTTCTATTACTCCGACGTCGCGAGCGACGATCCGGCAGGCGGGTATTCCTACGACTGGTCGGTCGTTGACGAGTTTGTCGATACGGCGAAGGGCCGGGGTCATCACGCGATCGTGCGGTTTCGCGACACGGACCCCGAGCTTGAACCGGCGAAAAAGAGCCTTCCCGATTCCCTGTGGGTTGGCGCGCGTACGGCGAGATACGACGAGGGTATCGAGGGCGCGAGCCAAAAGACGGTCGTCTTTCCAGACTGGACAAACCCCGCTCTCGCGAATTTCATCATCGGGTTTTACCGGGAGCTCGCGGAGCGGTACCCCGACCAGGGGACCGGCCTTGGCTATGTGGAGGTCGGGTTCGGCCTGTGGGCCGAGTACCATATCGACTACGGCAACCTCAGCGATTTCTCCGACGCGCAAACGTCCGTGAAGGAAGGCGCCTACGGCAGGCTGTTCCCGTCGCGGGCCGATCAGGTTCGGATTCTCGGGGCAATCGACGCCTGTCTTACGAACGTTCCGTGGGGAATCTCCATCGACGCCGCGGACACCGATTTCGGCCCCTACGCCGCGACTCCCCCCGCGGACGCGCCGGGCTTCGGCCTCTTCGACGATTCGCTCCTGCAGGCCGCATGGAAGACGGAAAACCGGAAAAACTGGGATTTCTTCGGCGACCGGAGAAACGCCTCACACAACGGCGGGGAGTTCAGCTACTACACGGAGGCGGACCAACGAAACGCCCTGCGGCTTCCCGGCGGTCCGAACGGCTACAGCCTCGTTGACGCGTCGCGCGAGTGCCGTCTCAGCTTCGTCATCGGCGACGGGCAAACGGAATATCGCACACCTTCGGAGATCGCCGCCGCCGGCGCGCGGCTCGGGTACTCGCTCACGGTCCTTTCCGTGGAGCCTGACGCCGGTGCCGCGACGGTTCTCGTGCGCAACGACGGGGTCGCCTCGGTCACCTATGACGTCTACGCGACATTCGGCGGGGAACCGTCCGGCGGGTCCCTCAAGGGTCTTTTGCCGGGAAACGAGCGAAGTCTCGTCGTACCGTCAGTCGACGCGCGCGTCGATGACCTCGCGTTCGTCTCTCCCGTCCTGCTTTCGGGCCAACGCATCCCGTTCGCTGTCCGCTGGGCCGCATTCAAGCCTTGACAGCGTTTTTTATTAATGCGCACAATGCGGACATGAAGAAGGTGCTACAGCGGCTGACCGGGAAACGGTTCGCCAGGCGATGTCATAAAGCGAGGGAAACGGCGCTTCTGGGAATCGTTTCCCTGCTTACGCCCGCGTTTCCGGCAATCGCGACGGGAATTCTCTATCATATGCGTTTCGGCCGCAGTCTCAACCTGAAAGATCCCTCGACCTACAACGAAAAGCTTCTCTGGCTCAAGCTGTACGGTAACGACTCGCTTTCCGTCAGGTGCGGCGACAAATTCACTGTCCGGGATTTCGTGATCGAGCGCGGATGTCCGGAAATCCTGAACGAGCTCGTCGCTGTTTTCGATTCGCCTGAGGATATTCCGTTCGCTTCGCTTCCCGACCGGTATGCGCTCAAGGTCAGCAACGGTTGCCAATACAATCTCATCAAGCGCGACGCTTCCTTCGACGAGTCCGCGGCCCGGAGACAGCTGGCACGGTGGCTAAAAGTGCCCTATGGCAGGGAGACGGCCGAGCCCCATTATGGGCGAATGAAGGCAAGGATCGTTTGCGAGCGGTATCTCGAGGATCCCTTCACGGGAAGGCTAGACGATTACAAGGTCCATTGCCTGAACGGAGTCCCCGTGTACATTGTTGCGTTTACCGAGCGGCAAAGAGGCTCGTGCCGTTCTATCCGGTTTGACTTTGACGGCGAGATCATACGACTTCCGGGCGCGAGTGAACCGGATGCCGATCTCGTTGCGCTCATACCCGACGCCCCAATCCTGGCCGGACTCAAGCGATACGCTGAGATACTGTCGCGTGGAATCCCCTTGGTCAGGATCGACTTTTATATCGTCGAAGGACGGATCGTTTTCGGGGAAATGACCTTTACGCCCGGAGCGGGAATGACTGCCGAAGTCGACCGCGTTTTCGCGCTCCCCCGTTTCAAGACCCTTCTCGATGCGGTCGTTATGCCCACGCGCGAGGGCTGACCGTTTTCGGATTTCTATCTGGCCGGTAGACCCAGAATCGCCCTGGCCTCTCCCGGCGTCGCTACGGAACGGCCCAGCTCTCCCGAGATTCTTACCACTCGCTCGATGAGTTCCCTGTTCGTTGCAGGTCGCGTTTTCCCGTAATCGTAATATATCGAATCCTCGATTCCGACGCGCACGTGTCCGCCCGCGGCGACGGCCATCGCGTTCATCGGAAGCTGAAACTGGCCAAGCCCGGCGAGACTCCAGACGCAATTTTCGGGAAGGGCCGAAATCAGCGCGGACAGGCTTCCCACCGTCGCGGGCGCCGTGTTCAGGTTGCCGAGAAGGAGATTGACGTATTTCTTCCCCGAAACAAGACCGTTGCGTTCCAGATACTTGATGAGATTCGCCATGCCGAGGTCGAACACCTCGAGCTCGGGGACGATCCCTCGTTCTTTCATGGCGATCGCGAGCCGCTCGATCATCTCGATGGAATTTGCGCTCGTGCCGCTGATGAAATTGAGAGAGCCCGTCGTGAGGCTCGCCATGTCGGGCTTGGCCTCGCCTTCAAGACGGAGGACGGCGGATCTTTGATCGAATTCGCGCTGGTTTCTGCCCGAGGTCGTAACCGAGCAGATCAAGTCCCTGTTAACCCGCCTGATTCCGGTAAGTATTCGCGCGTACAAATCGGGATCGCATGTCGGCTCACCGTTGACGTCGCGGGCGTGCAAGTGGACTACGGACGCGCCGGCGGCCGCGGCTGAAAGGGCATCCTGCACGATCTCATCGCAACTGAGCGGTACATGGGGAGTTTGGACTCTCGTGGGGATCATGCCGGTCAAACAGGCGTTGATGATCAGCGGAGGATACGGAGCGAGGGGAAATGCGTCGTTTCGCGCGATGTATTCCCTGCGTTCGCGTTCCCTCTCGTCAATGCCGTCGAAATAGGCAACGAGGTCGGTTTCGAGCGTCGTCCAGCTATCGACAGAGTCGAGTCCGAATGACGACACCTTTTTGAGCTTGCCAATTTCGCGATAACCGAACTTTTTTTTGTACCATATGATAGTCTCCGGCCGGTCGGCGTTTGTCCGGAGCGTCGAAATTCCCAGATCGCGGAGCTTCTCCATTCGCCGGTGCTGAAGCGCCGTTCCTATACCGAATCCGGAATACTCGGGCAAGACGGCCAGGAGCGTGGTTTTCGCCAGCGTTGGCCCCAGCACTTTGTATCCCGCCGCGCCGACGAGCTTTCCGTCGAACCAGGCTGTATAGAAACAGCCGGCGTCCAGTTCTTCCATCTCGGGCGAGGGAACCCTGTGCATGTTGAAGGGCTCCATAACCGCCAGGATACCGGGGATATCCTCCCGTTTCGCCTCTCGTATTTCGTATCGCATGATTGTATTCCTGTTTTTCGGTATTACCGCACAATATGCTGTTTTTCGCCTTTTTGTATAGGGCGCGGATACCGCTTTTCAGCAAATTAAATCCGCGCCATTGACATCGATATAGTTGTATTGTACAACCATTGTATGACGCAACAAAGCGCGACGCGATTCAGGCGTTTCCTCAGAAAACTGGAGCGTGAGACGGGTCTCGCGCTCTCGGGAGAGACCGAATGCTGTTCGGTGTCCGTCGCGCAATGTCATCTCCTTCTTGAACTGGAGCGGTTAGGCTCCGCGAGCCTGCAGGAGCTCGCGGACGCGCTCTCCCTCGACAAGAGCACGCTGAGCCGCACGGTCGAAACCTGCGTCAGGCTCGGTTTCATAGCGAGGGACGGCGACGGCGCGGACCGCCGAAGGCTTTCCCTGTGCCTGACGCCGGTCGGCCGCGAGAAATGCGACGTTATCAACGGTCTTTGCAACGGCGAGTTCTCGGACGTGTTCAGGCATATCCCGAAAGGCCGGCATGCCGACGTGATCGAGTCCGTCGCCCTCCTCGCTGACGCGATGGAAAAGGCGCGCAAAGAAAGGAAGGGAGCATTCTGCGACAGGTAAAGACGGCGAGAACGGGACTGCTGTCCGCCGGAGCCGCCGCCAGGAAGGTCGCTACGCGTCTTTCGCCCGGGGACCGGTGGGCGGCCGTGCGACTCCGCTTCGGCGTCGGACGCGACAAGGCCGCGGTCGAGCCCGGTCTCTATTTCGCCGGTGAACCCGACGCGGGGTCCCCCGTGCTCGTCACCGCCAATTACCGGCTGACGTTCGACGCGGTCAGGAAGGAATTGGGCAACCTGAGTGTCTGGCTTCTCGTCATCGACACCAAGGGGGTGAATGTCTGGTGTTCGGCGGGAAAGGGAACGTTTTGCGCGGAGGAGATCGGCCGGCGAATCGCCTTGACCGCCCTTGACCGGCTGGCGCCACAGGCGACGCTCGTCCTTCCCCAGCTTTCCGCGAGCGGCGTCGACGCGCGCGGGCTTTCCGCCGCCACGGGACGGCGGGTCGTTTTCGGTCCGGTATACGCCCGCGACATCGTGGAATTCCTGGAGTCCGGCATGAAGAAAGCCCCGTCCATGCGAAAGGTCCGGTTCGCTCTTCGCGACAGGGCGGTCATCATTCCCGTTGAACTCTCGCATTCCTGGCCGCTGTTGCCCGTAATAGCGGTTGTTGCCGCCTGCGCGGCCTTCCCGGGGAACGGAACGGAAGGACCGATGTTCTCCCCGCTCTGGACCGCTTCCTTCGGCGCGCGGTTCATTCCCGCGCTCGTCATGCTGTTCGGCTCGCTCGTCATGGGGACGCTTGCCTTCCCGCTGTTGCTGCCCGTTCTTCCGGGACGATTTTTTTCGGTGAAGGGATGCGTTCTGGCCGTTGCCTGGAACGCCGCCGTCCTGTTCGCGGCGCGCGGGATATTCCAGGTCTATCCTTTTGTCGCCATTTCGTCCGTCCTGATCGGATGCGCCCTGTCGGGGTATCTCGCCATGAACTTCACCGGCGCCTCGACGTTTACCTCCCAGCGCGGAACGGAGCGCGAGGTTTCGTTGAGTCTTCCCGTTATGGCGGCATCGGCAGGCGCGGGGGCGCTTCTCGCGATTATCCGTTTGCTGCTCGCGTTCGTCCGGGGAGGCGCGGCATGAAGGACGTTTCTGCTCGCGTTTCGCATCAGGTCTATCCCCTGAACGGCGAAAGCCTCGCGCTCGACGCGGACGCGTGCGTCGGCTGCGGCCTGTGCGTCGAGGTGTGCCCGCATGCCGTGTTCGACACCGACGCCGTCTCGCGGAAGGCCGTCGTCGCGCGTCGCGGTTCGTGCATGGAATGCGGAGCCTGCGCGCTCAACTGCCCGGCCCGCGCCATCGCGGTTAACCGCGGCGTCGGATGCGCGGCAGCGATCATTGACCGGCTCCTCGGGCGGAAGGGGGCGTGTTCCTGCGACCAGTCCGGCCCGGACGACCGGCCCGGACGCACCTGCTCGTCGGGAACCTGTTGCTAGTCAGTACGGCCGGCTCAGGGCGCCGGCCGCAAGGGGGTTACGCATGAATCGGTCAGAAGTCGCGAGGGGGCTATTCTCCTCGTCATACAATTGCGCGCAGTCGGTGGCGGCGGCGTTCGCGGGGGATACGGGCATCGGTACCGACCTGTCCTGCAGGATGGCATGCGCCTTCGGCGCGGGCGGGGGCAGGCGGCAGGGCTGTTGCGGCGCCGTGTCGGGAGCCCTGCTCGTGATCTCGCTCTTGCACGGACGCGGTCATGGCGGCGACAAGAACGATCAGGAAAAGTCGTACGCCCTTGTCCGGGAGTATGTCTCCCGTTTCGAGGGGGCGCACTGCACGATCGACTGCAAGAAACTCCTGGACGGGGTAGACCTCCTGACCGAGGAGGGGCAGACGCGATACAAGGTCGAGCTCATGCACGAGAGGTGCCTTCGTTATGTCGCGGACTCGGTTGCCTTTCTCGAGGGCGTGCTGGGACTCGAACCACATGCGTGACGCGCCGCAGTCCTGAAGCGGTCGCGAAATCGGTGACCAAGTCACGGCGCTCCCGGGGAATATGGGGTATACTCAGTGTAAAACGTTATGGAGGTGTACATGAATATCTGGTATTTGCTTCTGGCGTCACTAGCCATCAATGCCGTTTTTTTCGTCTTCGCCGCGATTCTTCGTACCGACGTTTTTACCGATATAACCTACTCGCTGAGTTTCGCGGTACTGTCCGTTTTCCTGTACGTATCGCTTCGGCCGGGATCGACGACAGCCCTTGCGACGCTTGCCATGGTCGTACTCTGGGCGATTCGCCTTGGCTCATACCTTTTTTTCAGGATCATGCACATCAAGGTTGACCACCGGTTTGACGACAGGAGGAACAGTGTCGTCGCCTTCGGTTCGTTCTGGCTCCTGCAGGCAGTCTCCGCCTGGATCATCATGCTGCCCGTAACGGGAATTGTCCTGGCGGACGGCAGGATTTCGGAGATACCCGTGACCGCGTTTGTCCCCTTCGTCGCTCTTTTTGTCGCGGGGTTGACCCTGGAAACGGTGGCCGACGCGCAGAAGTACTCCTTCAAAAGGCGTAAGGAAAACGAACACCGGTTCATGTCCTCCGGTGTTTGGCGGTTCTCGCGCCATCCGAATTACCTGGGCGAGATTGTCGTGTGGTGGTCCCTGGCCCTCCCCGGAGCCTTCGTGTTCACGGGACTTGAGTGGCTCTATTTCCTCGGTCCCCTGCATATAACCCTGCTTCTCCTTTTCGTGAGCGGGATTCCCTTGCTGGAAAAATCGGCGGACAAAAAGTGGGGAGGCGACGAGGCGTATCGCGAGTACAAGGCGGGAACGCCCCTGCTCGTGCCGAATCCCTTCGCGAAACGGGTAGGGACGTGATGGGTGACATCGCAAGAATTTCTTTGCTGCTGGTGTTCTCTTTTCTCGCGGGGTCGATTCCTTCCGCGTATATCGCGGGGCGCCTCGCGGGCAAGGGAGACATACGAAAGCTCGGGAGCGGAAACCCGGGCGCGACGAACGCCTACCGAGTATTGGGCCTCCGGTGGGCCCTGCCGGTCGTCCTTGCGGATTTTTTCAAGGGTTTTGTGCCGGTTGCGGTTGCCCTTGTAGGAGTCTCCCCGGCTTTTTCCCCGCGCGTCGCGGCACTCGCGGGAGCGGCAGCGGTAGCGGGACACATGGTTACTCCGTGGCTTTCCTTTCGCGGCGGGAAGGGCGTGGCGACCGGAGCCGGAGCCTTTACGGCCTTTATGCCGCTCCTCTTTCCGGTGTGCCTCGCGGTGTTTATCGCCGTGCTCGGCCTCTCGCGCAGGATGTCGCTCGCGTCCCTCTGCGCTTCCCTTGCTCTGCCCGTTGCCTTCGTTTCGCTCACGATCGCGGCGGGCGCGAGAATCGATCCCGTCGTGACAATCATAGTTATCTCGGTGCCGGTAGCGGTGCTGACGGCACACGCTGGCAATATCGCCCGTCTTCGGGACGGAACCGAGCCAAGGCTGTTTTAGGAATCGCTTTGACAGGAGTCATATATGAAAGAATCCGGCGGAATAAACGGGTTTCAACTGTATCACAGCCTTCTTTCGGGCTATGAGAGCCTTCTCGGGGAGAAGCGCCGGCTCAACGACATAAACGTGTTTCCCGTGGCGGACGGCGACACGGGAAGCAACATGGTGGCGACCGTTCGTTCGACCCTGCAGGTTCCGCGCGTGTTCAGGTCCCTGTCGAAAACGCTCTCGTCCCTCGCCGACCGCTCCCTTTCCTCGGCGCGGGGCAATTCCGGCATAATCATCGCCCAGTTCATAAACGGGATAGCCGCGCACTGTCCGGACAAGCCGGTCGTTTCGGCCGAGGAGTTCGGCGCGGCGCTCTCGAAGGCGGCGCTGGACACGGGCAAGGCGATGGAGGACCCGCGCGAGGGAACCCTGCTTACCGTCTTGCATGTATGGACTGAAGAGTTGCGCCGGCTTTCATCCCGCGGCGGTGCGATGAGGGAACACTTCATCGAAAGTCTCGATGCGGCCCGCGTCGCGCTCCGGGAAACGACGAACCAGCTCGAAGCCCTCAAAAAGGCCGGGGTCGTGGACGCGGGAGCGTCGGGTCTCGTCGCGTTTCTCGAGGGCATAGCCCGCATGCTCGTTACGGGAAAGGTTTCCTGGGAACGTTCCTCGTTCGCGACGGAAACCGCCGACTCGGCGGAATACGCCCACGACCTTCCGGAAAGCTCGGAAGAGATAGAATACCGCTACTGTACCGAGGCGCTCCTCCTTCACGAGGGAACGACCCCCGACGGTTTTGCCGACGTCCTCAGGCGCGAGCTCCGGCCCATCGGGGATTCCCTCATCATATCGACCGGGCGCGACAAAACGAAGATCCACGTGCATACGAACGAGCCGGCGCGGCTTTTTTTCAGGTTGAAGGATCACGGCCGGATAATCGAGCAAAAGGTGGACGACATGGTCCGCCAATACAGGGCCGTGCACGCCCCCGTGGCGCGAATAGCCGTCGTAACCGACTCGATAGCGGACATACCCTCCGCCCTCATCGACCGCTACCAGATCCACGTCATCCCCCTCAAGATACTGTGGGGAAACGACGAGTATCTGGATCGACTCACCATCGACGCCGATACCTTTTACCCGTATCTTGACAGCAGGAAGGACTACCCGGGCAGTTCGATTCCCGACCCCGTGCGTGTCGAGCAGGTTTTTTCCTGGCTCGCCGCGCACTACCAGTCGGTGATCGCGATTCCGGTCGGCAAGGCGCTGAGCGGAACCTGGCAGGTCATGCGCCGTTGCGCGGACAGCCTGTCCGCCGGAGGGTACCGGATTTCGGTCGTCGACAGCAGGCTCAACTCCGCCGCGCAGGGGCTCGTCGTCCTCTCGGCCGCCGAGGACGCGGCCAACGGGCTTTCCCACGACGAGATACTCGCGCGGACGGAGGATCGGATAAAGGACGCCCGCATCCTCGTGAGCGTTGCGACCTTCAAGTACATGGTGCGGGGCGGAAGGATCAGCGCGCTCAAGGGCGCCATCGCCGCCCTGACGCACCTCAAACCGATCATCACGCTCGACGGAACGGGAAAGGGCGTGGCGTATGGCGCGTCATTCACCCAGGCGGCAAGCCTTCGCAAGATCCTTTCGGAGGCGAGGCGCAGAGCGCCGGGGATATCGCGGTACGCGGTCGTTCATGCCGCGAGTCCCGAACGTGCCGCGGATTTCGCCCGGGAGGCCGCCCATGCCATCGGACGGGAATGCGACTATATCATGGAGATCTCCCCGATCGTCGGGATACACGCGGGCGTCGGCGCCGTTGCCTTGGCGTGGATTCCGTAGGGCACGTTTTGGTTTAGTGTGTTATACTTGGTCAATGCGTAATTTCTTCGAAAAGAATGCGTATAGGTGCCCTTCAAGGATAGCGTGCGTTTGCGTGTTATTACTGTTATCAGTCATTCCGCTTTCCGCACAGAAGATTCTCGTTATCCATTCGTATAATACCTCGTTTCCCTGGACAACCGCCTTCGAGGAAAGCCTTCGTGAACTCGCAGAAGCTCCGGGAAGCGGTTTGGAACTGTATATCGAGAACCTTGACGTTACCCGATTCGGCACCGTCCCTGAACGCACGGCCCTGGCGGGATTTATCCTTGAAAAATACAAGAACGTTTCCCTCGATGCCGTCATCGGGAATTCGGATCATGCCTGCGTCTTTATCGACGAATACCTGCGCTTTCCGCTAAGTATACCCCGCGCGTATTACACGACGAGTTATGAAAACCCGAAGCCCTGGATATTCAGCATATCGGCCAAGTACGACCGGGTGATCCGGGATACCTGGGCTTTCGTCGGGGAGGTCTTCCCACGGATGGACGGAGTGATCGTCATCTCCGGCGACCCGTATTCCACGAGAACCGTCTATTCCCTTGTCAGCGAGCTCGCGGGCGACGCCGGCATCCCGGTCCGACTGCTCGCCGACTTTACCTTCGACGAGCTCAAGGCAGCGGTCTCCGAGGCCCCGGCGACAACGGCCATTTTTTTTACTCCGGTTTTAAGGGATAAAACGGGGGCTCAGTCGACGCCAAAGCGTCTCTTGTCCGAGCTGGCCGAGATATCCCCGGCGCCAATCTTTACCTTTTGGGAAACGATGACCGGAAGCGGAACGGTCGGTGGCTACGTTATCAGCGCGCGAACGGCCGCGAAGGAGATGGTTCACGCGATTCGCGATTACCTGAATACGGGAAGGTTCGGAAGCGAGTATACCATCTCGAAGTGCGTAGTCGACTGGACCGCGATGGAGCGGCACGGCCTGAGTACCGGCTTGATACCCGAGTCCGCCACGATCATCAACCGTCCCGAACCCTTTTACGTGCGATACGCGAGAACCGTGATGCGCGTCGCGAATTTCGTGTTTATCGCTTTCATCGCCGCGCTCCTTGTCGCCGTCGTCCTCATCGTCAGGTCCTACAAGCGTCTCAGCGCGGTTAACCGCCAGCTGCTCGTGGCGCGCAGGGAAGCCGAGGAGCTCTCGCTCAAGGATTCGCTCACCGGCCTTCTCAACCGCCGCGCGTTTCTGCCGTTGGTGGAATATGAGTTGCAGAGGAGAACGCGGTTCGGAAGCGTCGCCGCGCTCATGGTGGCGGATATTGACCACTTCAAGCGAGTAAACGACACCTGCGGGCATGACGTTGGCGATGTCGTCCTCAAAGAGGTAGGTAAGGCGATGCAGGACTCGATCCGCGGCACAGATACCCTTGCCCGCTGGGGAGGCGAGGAGTTCATCGTTCTCCTTCCCGACACGGACGAGCAAAGCGGCTTCGTGCTAGCAGAAAAAATCAGGAGATGCGTCATGGATCTCAGGTTTGATTCATGCCCGCCAATAACCATCAGTATCGGAGTGGCTCAGCACGGTTCCGACGAGGACTTCCTGGAATGGTTCAAGGAAGCGGACGGTGCCTTGTATCGGGCAAAGGAGACGGGACGCAACAGGACCGTCGTCTCGTCCGGCCTCCGGCCGGATCTGCCAACCGATTCCCGCGAAGAGCTTCTGATGCTGCAAATACCCTGGCGTGACGAATACCGCGTCGGGGTAGAGGCGTACGACGAACAGCACCGGGCGCTGTTCTCGCTCGCGAACGGTCTCGTTAACGCCATCGTTAACGGCAGACCCACGGATGAGATCCTCCCGCTTCTGCGGTCCCTGCAGGAAGGGTCGACCAGACATTTCAGTGATGAGGAAGGGTATCTGCGGTCGCGCAAGAGTTCGTATATCGAGCGGCACATGAAGGAGCATGCCTTTTTATTGCAGAAGCTTGAGTCCCATATCGAGGCCTTCGAGAGAGGCAAAACACCCACGTACACCGTGGTATCGTTCATCTGTACCGATCTGATCGTCAGGCATATCCTCGGTGAGGACAAGACGAGCTTCCGGGAGATCGCCTGAGCGCCTTTCCTGGAGCCCGTCCTGGCGAGCGCTTGTTTCAGGGTGTCGCAAATAGTGATGCCGGTGTCGTGGCGGTACCCACCGACGACCAGTCGGACGGGCCCTCCTGGTCGAAGGCGCGCACCCGGTACCAGTACTGAGTCGACGCGCTCACAGATGTGTCGCTGAAGGTAGTCCCTTCGGTTACGACCGCCAGCGCGAAACCGCTTGTCGCGGATGTTGCGCTTCGCTCGACCCGAAATCCTGATTCGTAGGTCGCAGCCCTTGAGACGCCCTTTGCGGCGGTTCTCGTGTAGGTGCCGGACCAAGTAAGGTCGATCCTGTTCTCGGACACGGCCGTCGCGGTGAGGTTTGTCGGAGCGGAAAGGCCTTCCGGTTCGCTATCAGACGAACAGGCGGCGACAAACGCGAGGAGCGTTGTCGCCACCAAGAGCGCGGTCAGGGCCGGCCGGCGGGTACGGTTCGCTTTGTTCATTGCGTTCTCCTTTGGGGACGAATTCCCCGTAAACTCCACGGTACCATTCGAACCGAGAACGCGCATTGTACGAAAGTACATAATTGAAGCAAAGCGGGAGCTGTTCCGCGCTAGAAATACAGCCTGAGCAGGATGTTGCGGTCGTAGTTGCCGAAACCCTTTCCGAAGATGTTGATGCCGCCCATGTGCGCGGCGGTTTCCTTGACGCCGATGCGGACCCGTATCGAATGGTGTTCGTCGAGTTTCAGGTCCGAGAGCCGGACGCCGGATATCTGGACCCCGTCGATAAACGAGCCTTCGTTCGTCACGCTCCACTGCTTGAGCAGGCCGTACTGCGATCCCTCGAGCTTCCACCAGGAGGGCGTGAGCTTGCCGCGCTTGTCGCCGAAATCTCCCGGGGACGTCCAATACCCGATCTCGACGTCGTTGACCCATAGCGTTATGTCCGACTGAAGCTCGGGATTGGTGCCGGGAATCTCGGACGACAACTCCGCCGAAAGCTCGAGCCGTCGTACCGGCGTGCCCTTGTAGAGGCTGTTGTTCGGGAATTTATACTCGACGAATCCCTTCTCGAACCAGAGCAGCCCCGCCTTCATCCGTTCGGGATTCAGGAACTCGTCCGGGACGTCGAGGAAGCCGATGATGGACTCGGTCGAGCACATGCCGCAGGGCGGCGATACCTCGAAGCCGGTGAAGAGTCCGATCGGCATCTCCACCTCGATGCTGTTCTTCTCGTCCTTTTTGGAATTCGGAAACTGCAGCACGATCTCCTGATAGAGGCCGTGGCATATCTTCTGGCTTCCTTTCTTCGCCTTGACGGTCTCGGTACGGATGAGGGACGCCTTCTCCAGTATCTGCACGTTGATGGCCACGGTGGATTGCGGGATGCCGAGGAGTTTCGCGAGGTCGTTGACGTTCAGGCTTTCGTCCCGAAGGCATTGCAGGATCCTGATTCTCAGTTCCGAGCAAATGCCCTTGAGGATGGTGCTGTCCTCGTTGCTGTTGATTACCAGGATACTTTGATTCCCCATTGGATTGCTTCCTTGTGGTTATTTATATCACAATAACTGATATATTAAAAGAACAATAAGTGAAGATATAAACCAATTCATCAATGTTTACAAGGTTGCGCTTTCTTTATATATCATAATAACGGATACATAACAAAAAAATTGACAGCCGTTTTTTTCCGGGTTACACTACCGCACAAGAAAGGAAAAGGAGGACCGAATGGTTCTAAGAAAGGGACTAGCGGGGATACTGATTATCCTCACGATCGCGTGCGTGGCCATTTCCTGCTCCGGCAAGGATAAAACCGCCGGTGGCAAGGTGACAATCGATTTCTGGCACCTGGACAGCAATGACCTGCACTATCCGGAATGGGAAAAGATCGCGGCCAAGTTCATGGAAAAGCATCCGAACGTCGACATCAAGATCACCGTTCTCGAGAACGAGGCCTACAAGAGCAAGCTTGCGACGGTCATGCAGTCCGGGAATCCCCCCGATATCTTCAGAAGCTGGGGCGGCGGCGTGATGAACTCCTTCGCCGAGTCGGGACTCCTCAAGGATATCACCAACGAATACAAGAAAAACTGGGACAGCAAGATCGGCGCGGGCGCCGTGGGCGTGTACAGCTACAAGGACAAGATCTACGGTCTTCCGTACACCATGGGCGGCGTCGGCATATGGTATAACAAGGACCTGCTCGCCAAGGTCGGGTATACGACTCCCCCCGAGACGTGGAAGGATTTCCTCGATTGCGTCAAGAAACTCAAGGCCGCCGGCATTACCCCCATCGCCCTCGGCGAGGGTGACAAGTGGCCGGGCCATTTCTGGTGGGTGTATCTCGCCGTCCGGCTTGGCGGTAAAGAGGCCTTCGACAAGGCGACGATCGGCAACGGTTCGTTTACCGACGAACCCTTCGTAAAAGCCGGCGTACTTCTCAAGGAGCTCATCGACCTGAAGCCCTTCCAGGAGGGATTCCTCGCCGCGACCTACGGCGGCGACCAGGCCGCCCTGATGGGTAACGGAAAGGCCGCCATGGAGCTCATGGGCCAGTGGGCCCCGGCCGTCCAGATCGGATCGTCCGAGTCGAAACAGGGAATCGGCGACAAGCTCGGCTTCATGTCCTTCCCCGCGGTCGAAGGCGGAAAGGGCAAGCTCACCGACCTGATGGGCGGCGGCGACGGTCTCGTCATCGGGAAAAACGCGCCGAAGGAAGCGGTCGAGTTCCTGAAGTTCATAACGAACATCGAGACGCAGAAGTTCCTCACCACCGGACCCTTGGGCATCGTTCCGACCGCCATCGGGGCCGAGACCGCGCTCACGGACCCGAACCTCATCGCCATCAACAAG
The DNA here is from genome assembly GCA_001604405.1 of Spirochaetales bacterium Spiro_10. Classification (GTDB taxonomy): domain Bacteria; phylum Spirochaetota; class Spirochaetia; order Treponematales; family Treponemataceae; genus Teretinema. The sequence goes on along the minus strand of LVBL01000041.1, from coordinate 36,457 downwards.
GCCGTCGGCGAGGCGAGCTATTTCCAGCTCTATTACGACCAGTACCTGCCTCCCGCTACCGGAGAGGTCGTCAAGGACGTCACGCAGGGCCTCTTTGCCGGCACGATTACGCCGGAAGCGGCCGCGGCCGCCATAGACAAGTCGTACAAGGCCGAGAAGTAAAAAAAAAACGCATCAGGCGGAGGGTTCGAGCCCTCCGCCTTCGCAAGGAGGGGAGCGCATGGGCGCCACATCGAAGAGTCGCGAAACCTTGGTTTTTTATCTGTTGCTGGCGCCCGCGTTCCTTCTCGTTACCGCGTTTATCGTATATCCCGTCATCAATACGGTCTTTTTCTCGTTTTACAACTGGAACGGCTTCGGGCCGCTGAAAAAATTCGTGGGTCTCGAGAATTTCTTTACGCTCATGCGGGACCCCCTGTTCTGGAACGCGCTCAGGAACAACGGGATAGTCATCGCTTTCTCCGTCATCGTCCAGCTTCCGATCGCCTTTTTGCTCGCGATACTGGTAAGCGGGAACTACCGCAGGCATCTGATTCTCTTTCGCACGATTTTCTTTCTGCCGTATATCCTTTCGGAGATCATCACCGGCGTCATCTGGCGGTTCATCTATCATCCCCAATTCGGGCTCCTGAAGCAGGTGTTCGCGGCCGTCCTTCCGGATTACGCGTATCAGGGTTTTCTCGCGAATCCGGAAACCGTCTTTCCCGCGATCCTCTTCGTCATCTTCTGGAAATACTTCGGCTTTCACATGATCCTGTACGTCGCCGGCCTCCAGGGAATACCGGCCGAGTACTACGAGGCGGCCCGCATCGACGGCGCGAGCCCCCTGCAGTCCTTCTTGAACATTACGCTGCCCTTCATGCGGTCTGCGATACAGATGTCCCTTTTCTTCTGCATCATCGGCTCCTTGCAGGTGTTCGACGTCATATGGTCGATGGGACAGGGCGGCCCCGTGCACGCCGCCGAGACGGCGGTCGTGTACCTCTACAAGTTCGGCATCAAGTCGTCCAAGATTGGTTTTGGAAGCATGACGGCAATCGTGATATTCGCGCTCTGCCTCGTCGTGAACGTGTTCTATCAAAGGCTTACGAAGAGGGATGAGGAAGCGTGAAAACACAGAGTATGAGACTGACGAAAAGCGGCATTACGTTCACGTTCGTGAAGTACGCCCTGCTGGCCGGCTTTGCGCTTGTCGTCCTTCTGCCAATCTACCTCGCGGTTCTCGGCGGATTCAAGTCGATCGGCCAATTGAACGTTGATCCGGTAGGATGGCCGCGGCCGGCCTATGTCGAAAACTACGTAAATATCTTCGTCAAAAGCAGGTTCTTCCTCTATCTCGGGAACTCCCTGATCGTAATGGCGGCGACCGTCGCGCTGGACGTCGTCGCCGCGGGGCTGGCCGGGTACGCGCTGAGCAGGTTCGACGTAAAGACGAAGAACCTGATCTACCAGTACTTCCTGCTCGGCCTCCTCTTTCCCATGACGCTGGCGATCCTTCCCATATACATCCAGCTCCGCACCTTCAAGCTGCTCGACACGTATGTCGGGGTCATCTTGCCGCAGACCGCCTTCCTTCTGCCGTTCCACATACTGATTTTCAAGGGCTTCATCCGGCAAATACCCGGGGACCTCGAGGACGCGGTCAAGATAGACGGATGCGGGAAGATGGGATTTTTGTTCCATGTCGTGATACCCTTGTCGAGGCCGGCGATCGCGACGATATCGGTCCTCGCGATGGTAACGAGCTGGAATAATTTCTTCCTGCCGCTGATCATCCTCAACGACAGGGACAAATACACGCTGCCGATGGGGAGCATGGATTTCGTCGGCCAGTATCTCGCCGACTGGAATATCATACTCGCGTTTTTCGTGATCTGCATGGCCCCGGCGATAGCGTTTTATCTCTATGCGCAAAAACACATCGTGTCGGGATTGGCAGCCGGCGCGGTCAAAGGCTGACGCCGCCCGGCCGAAGGGCACTTGGTGAGGTAAAGGAACCGATGGGAGACAGCATCGCACGAATCCGGGTCGACAGGGAGTCGATCCTTGCAACGGTGGACGAAAGGCTTTTCGGCTCGTTCGTGGAACATCTTGGCCGCGCGATATACGGCGGCGTGTACCAGCCCGATCACGAGCTCGCGGACGAAGACGGCTTCAGGACGGACGTTCTGGAGCTGGTGCGCGAATTGCGCGTGCCGGTCATCCGGTATCCCGGCGGAAATTACGTGTCGGCCTACAAGTGGGAAGACGGCGTCGGACCGGTCGGGGACCGCCCGCGCCGCATGGACCTCGCCTGGAAGGCGACCGAGCCGAATACCGTCGGTCTCGACGAATTCTGCCGGTGGGCCAAGAAGGCGGACAGCAGCGTCATGATGGCGATCAACCTCGGGACCCGCGGCATCGAGGAGGCGCGCAACCTCGTCGAATACTGCAACCATCCCGGAGGCCTCTACTGGAGCGACCTCAGGCGCGCGCACGGCGCCGAGAAGCCCTACGATTTCCGCGTATGGTGCCTCGGCAACGAGATGGACGGTCCTTGGCAAATCGGATGCAAGACCGCCGACGAGTACGGCAAGCTCGCCGCCGAGGTCGCGAAGGCCCTCAAGCTCTTTGACCCCACGCTCGACCTCGTCGTCTGCGGCAGTTCGGGACCCGGCATGCCGACCTTTCCGCAATGGGAGGCGACCGTGCTCGAATACTGCTACGAGCACGTCGATTTCATCTCCCTTCACATTTACGCCAGAAAGGAAAAAGACGACCGCCCGCTGTTTCTCGCCGAATCGGTGAAATTCGAGCACTTCATCCAGACCGTCGAGAGCACGGTACGGTTCGTCAAGGCGAAGAAACGGAGCAAGAAGACGGTCAGGCTTTCGGTCGACGAGTGGAACGTCTGGTATCATTCCCTGGGAGCGGAGAGCGACGATGACCTGTGGGGCGTCGGACGGCGGCTCCTCGAGGACCGGTACAACGTCGAGGACGCGCTCGTCGTCGGCTGTTTCCTCATCGTCCTTTTGCGGCACGCGGATTCCGTGCGCATGGCATGCCTCGCGCAACTGGTGAACACCATCGCCCCCATCATGACCGATACCAGCGGACGCGCCTGGCGGCAGACGATCTATTATCCCTTCCTTCACTGTTCGCGCTACGGGCGCGGGGAGGTCCTTGAAACGAGGATCGAGTCAACGGGGTACGAATCGGGGGAGTACGGCACGGTGCCCTATCTCGAGGCCATAGCGGTCTTGCGGCGTACCGACAGCGAGGTCTCCTTTTTCTGCGTGAACAGGCACGAAACCGAGGCCCTCTCCCTCGAGGCGAGGCTTTCGGGCTTCGCGGGGATTTCGGTCGTCGAGCACGTCGTCCTCGCGGATCCGGATCCGCTCGCGGCCAACGGGCGGGACGCTCCCGACCGTGTCGCGCCCCGCGCGGAAAACGGAGCGCGCGTCGAGGGCGACCGCCTGCTCGCGCGGCTGCCACCCCTGTCCTGGAACCTCATCCGCGTATCGTATTCCTGACGCGCCGGACCGACGCGCTCAGTCGAGCCTGCTCAGTCGAGCGCGCCGAGTATCGCGGCGAGTATCGTCGGGAAGTACCAGCTTTGCGACGTGCGGTTATAAAACCCGTAGAGTTCGGAGAACTTTCCCGACGCGGGGATTTGGTAATTGCCGTTGTCCCAAAGGATCGCGCACATCCCGTATTCCGCGGCCTTACCCACGTAATACGAAAACCAGGCCTCGCGTTCGGAAAGGTTGTCCTTGTTCGTGGCCCCGTATTCGCCTATGATGACGGGCATGTCCCTGACGGTGACGAACTCCGCGTTGAGACGGCCCATGAAGGAGTCGATTTCGGTTTTGTGCGCGTTCGTGAAGACACTGACGCCCGGGTCTTCCATCGCGAAGGGGTAGGGCGCGTAGGCGTGCACCGAGAGGATGAGCTTGTCGTCGGCCGAATCCTCCGGTATGACGAACTTGCCCGAAAACGCCGCCCACGGCGAGGCGACGTAGGGGGTAATCATGACGAAGCGGCTCGCGTTGTTGCTTTCCGTCGCGCGGATCGCGTCGAGGGCCGCCTGTTCCATCTCGCCGATAAGTCCGGCCGCGTCCGCGAGCGCGGGGTCCGTTTCGAGCCAGTTCCACTCGTTTACGTAGCCGGTGAGACGGGGCTCGTTCAAGAGCTCGAAGACGAGCTTCTCGTCGTAATTCCGGAACTCGAGGGCGATCTGCTTCCAAATCCGGGTCACGTAGGCGAGCGAGCGCACGCGGTAACGCGGGTCGGGGAAATAAAACCCTTCCTCGTTGTCGTGGTGGATGTTGATGATCACGTAGAGGCCCGAGTCGACCGCGTAATCGACGACCTGGCGCACGCGGGCCATCCAGGCCGGGTCGATGGTGTAGGCGGCGTTCACGTGATCGTGCCAGGACACCGGGATGCGCACCGTCCTGATGCCGGACTCGTAGAGCCCTTCCATCATCGCCTTGGTTGTCGCCGGCTGGCCCCAGTAGGTCTCGGAGTCGAGGCCCGACACGCCATGGGCGTCGAGGGTGTTGCCGAGATTCCATCCCGTTCCCATACCCGCGACGAAGGCGCGGGCGGTCGCCGAGAAGTTCGCGCTCTCAGGCGCTATCGGTTGTCCGCCATAGGTCTCCTCGGGCGGGATGTAGCCCGAGATGTCCGCGATTGAGCCTGAGGAGCAGCCGAGCGCCGAGATGCCGAGGGTAACGAGTATGCAGACGATTACTAGTACGCGTTTCATTTGTTTCTCCGAACAACATTATATAACATATTTCTGACAAAGGCTATCGTTTACTTTGGCTGGAAACCGGGGTATCATACAACCGGGTAGGGAAGTATGGCCAAAAAAAGCACCAAGATATTTCTGCTGGACACCAACGTCATCCTGCACGATTACAGCTGCATCTACCGGTTCGAGGACAACGACATCGTCCTGCCGATCACCGTGCTCGAGGAACTCGACAAGTTCAAGAAGGGCAACGATCTCATCAACTTTCACGCGCGCGAGTTTACCCGCCAGCTCGATCTAATAGCGGGGGACGCCATCTTCACCGAGGGCTTGCGGCTCGGGCCGAGGCTCGGGAAGCTTTTTATCGAGACGGGGAAACCCTTTTCGAAAACCCTCGCGGAGTCCTTCCCGGAACAGACCGCGGACCATCGGATTCTCGCGATTACCGAATACGTCGCCTCGAGGAATCCCTCCCGGAAGGTTATCCTCGTTTCCAAGGACATCAACCTCCGCATGAAGGCGAAGTCGCTCGGCCTCAGTTCCGAGGACTACGAGAACGACAAGATACGCGACGTTTCCCTCATCGACCGGAACATCGAGACGATCGAGGGGCTCGACGCCTCGCTCATCGCGCGCCTCTACGAGGACGGAGAGGGCATCCCCCTCGCCGAGTTCGGCTTCAGGAAGACCCCCGCGGCGAATCAGTACTACATCCTGAAAAACGGCACGGCGAGCGCCCTCGGTCATTACTCGCGCCAGACGGGCCTCATCAGCCGCGTCGAGAAGAAGCGGTGCTACGGGATAGAGCCGCGAAACGCCGAGCAGGCCTTTTCGCTCGACGCGCTCACGCGCAGGGACATAGAGCTCGTCGCGCTATCGGGAAAGGCGGGAACCGGAAAGACCCTGCTCGCCCTCGCCGCGGCCGTGGCGCAGGAAGGGGAGTACGACCAGATACTGCTCGCGCGGCCCATCGTCCCGCTCGCGAACAGGGATCTCGGCTTTCTCCCCGGCGACGTGGACGAGAAAATCGGCCCGTACATGAATCCCCTGTTCGACAATCTCGCGGTGATCAAGCGGAAATTCCGCGCCACCGGAAAAGAGGTGACGCACCTCGACGAGATGCAAAAAAACGGGAAGCTCACGATCACCCCGCTCGCGTACATCCGCGGGCGGAGCCTTTCCAACTCGTTCTTCATAGTCGACGAGGCGCAGAACCTGACGCCGCACGAGGTCAAGACGATAATCACGCGGGCGGGTGAGGGCACCAAGATGGTGTTCACCGGCGACGTCCAGCAAATCGATTCGCCGTACCTCGACTCCTGTTCCAACGGCCTGAGCTATCTCATCGACAAGATGAAGGGCCAGGACCTCTTTACCCACGTGCATCTGGTAAAAAGCGAGCGGAGCTACCTCGCGGAACTCGCGAGCGACCTTCTGTAGCGGCGAAACCGTGCGACCAATAAAAAACCCGTCCTGGCAAGGACGGGTTTCGTCGCTCCGCGGCGGTGATTCGAACACCGGACCCAGTGGTTAACAGCCACTTGCTCTGCCGACTGAGCTACCGCGGAAAGAGCCTGAACGCGTCAGGCGAGTGTCACAATAGCTGAACGCGGAAAAAATGTCAAGAGAAACGGCATTCCGCGCGCGTCGGCCGCGTGCATCCGCTCCGTCACTCCTCGGGCATTCCTGCCGCTTCCCGAACGCGGAAGCGTATCTCGTCGACGATGGCACCGTATTTCTGTTCGAGCATGCGCGCGCTTTTCGAGTAAGCCGAGACGAACTCGGGATCCTGGTTGATGTCCATCGGTACGTTTTGCCCGTACCGCCGCGAGAGCTCCTGCTGTTTCGCCTTCAGCTTCGGCGCGAACTGCTGCTCGAGCGCCCCGCGGAGGTTGGACCGTTCGTCGAGGTATTGCTTGAGTATTTGCGCCACCTGGGCGAACAGCTGCTGCATCCCGCGCCCGGGCAACGCGATCTCGAGGGCCGCGCCGATCCGGTCCGAGCGCGCGAGATCGGCGTCCGAGGCCGGAAGCTTGACGGCCGCGATAAGTATTGAAAGGGCTCCCTCGAGTATCATCCGGGACTGCTCGCTTCCCTTTCCCGCGAGCGACTTCGCGAGCGTTTCGGGGTTTTCCGTCTCCAGAAACTCGCTTGCCGCCCGCTTCCCCGCGTTCTTCAATTCCCGGTTTTCCGAACTTGTCTTGTCGCCCTCGATATGAGCGGTTTTTTCCAGGGCTATGTCTATCGCCGATCGTATCTCACCCATGGGTTTCCTCCACATTCAGTATACCGTAAATATACCGTCCTTTTCCGTCCACAGGCAATCGACCGGGATGTCATGCGGCTCGGTCGGGACGTGTTCGAGCACGCGCTCGGGCCTGCAGATACCGACTATCGTGATCCCGTTCCTCCGCGAACCGGCTTCCTTCAGCAGCGAGGCGAGAAAACGGTCGTAGTACCCCTTGCCCCGCCCGAGGCGCGCGCCGTCCTTCGAGAAGGCGAGAGCGGGAACGAGGATGACGGCGGGTGTCTCCAGTGAGCGGCCCGGCCACGCGGTACGGACGCCCGGGAGCGGCTCGCGGATACCGTACGGTCCCGTGGAAAACGGGCCAGCGGTCGAGGCGAGAGGGGCGAACTCGAGGTCATTTCCGACGACCCGGGGGACAAGGACCTTCGCGCCGGCTGCAAGGGCGGCCTTCATGAGCGGCAAAACCTCGGGCTCGGGGGGGATGGCAAGGTAGCCGAACACGGTCGAGGCTGCCGCGAGCGTCGCGAGGATGTCGGGTTGGATCCGCGGTTTGTCGCCTGGGCTCTGGCAGTCGTTTTGTATACCTACCGGTAGGTATACAAAATCTCCCGCAACACAACCGTCCCGAAGCCGTTTCCGAAGTTCGTCCTTCTCCCGGCTCATGTCCCTCCGTACTCCTGGTCCAGGAGTTCCCGGTACTGTTCCTTCAGGATGATGACGCAATCGGTGAGCTCCGCGGTTCCGCGGACGATGTCCTCCGCGAGCGCGTGGCAATTCGGCGCGCCGCAACAGCCGCAATCGAGTCCGGGAAGGCGTTCGACGATGCGTTCCATCTCCTCCATCATCGAAAGCGCCTTCGCGTAGTCGGGATCAAGGAGCAGGGCGGAGCGCGAGGGATACGGTTCCTTCCTGAAACTCTCGAGGACTGATTCCTCGATCCGGTCCCCGGAAAGCGTGTCGCCACCCGGCTTGAGGGCCTCCTCGCGCTTGCGGAGGACGTGGCGGGCCATGGACGGATTCGCCGCGGTGAGGGCACCGCCGACGCAACCGTCCGTGCACGCCATGAGCTCGAGGAACGAGATGTCGGAGAGCCGACCGTTCTCGGCGTCTTCGAGGATGCGGATGCACTGATCCATGCCGTCAACCGCGATCCACGCGCCCTTCTCCCCGTGTGCCGTGGCCTCGGCCTCGCCGCCCGCACGCCCCCAGGCGATCTCGGCGGGAGAAGAGACGGATACGGACACGGATGATCTGCATGCGACTCCCTTCGTCAGGATTTGCAGGAGGGGCAGGTGCACGTCCTTCATGGCGACGACGCAATCGACGGAGGACTCGCCCCCGCCGATCGGGGCGACCGACTCGGTTATCTTTCCGGGACACGGGGATATGAAGGTGCAGTGAACGGACCTCGCTCCCGCCTCAGGTGCGAAGACCTCGCGCGCGAGTCTGCCGGAGAGTTCCATGGGGGCGATGACCGGGACTACGTTCGCCACAAGCGAAGGAAAGCGGATCTGGATGAGCTTGATGATGGTCGGGCAACTCGACGAGACGAGCGGGCGGGGGAGATCGGGATGGCGGACCTTGTCGAAGAACGACGCCGTCGCCCGGGCGATGGCCGGCGTGGATGCCGCCACGGGGAATACCGCGTCGAAGCCGAGCTCGAGAAGGGCCGCGTGAATGTCGGCGACGGAAAACCGCTCGGGAAACTGGCCGTACAGCGAGGGCGCGGGAAGAACGACGCGGAAGGGCGGCCGTCCGGCATCGTCCGCCGCTTCCCCGGCGCCCGGACCGAGCGCGGAAACAAGGTCCGCGCTGAGCGCCTTTTTTGCGTGATGCGGGCAGCGGCGTATGCAGATTCCGCAGTCGATGCACCGCTCGGCCCTGATGCGGGCCTTGCCCTCGAGCACGCGGATCGCCTCGACCGGGCAGGTCGTCACGCAGACGGTGCAACCCTTGCAGGCCTCCTCGTCAAGGATGACCGAATGGTAGCGGGTCATTCCGCGGCCCCGCGCGCTTCGGGTATGCGAATGACCATCGTCACGGTCGTTCCCTCGCCGGGCGCGGTGCGAATGGAAAGTTCGTCGGAGTTCCGCCTCATGTTCGGCAATCCCATCCCCGCCCCGAAGCCGAGTTCGCGGACGAGCTCCGGCGCGGTCGAATAGCCGTCCTGCATGGCGAGATCGAGGTTCTCGATCCCGGGTCCCGTGTCGCTCATGACGATGGTGATGGCGTGGTTTTCTATCGTGACGTCCGCCTTCCCGCCGCCGGCGTGCACGACCATGTTGATCTCGGCCTCGTACATCGCCACGGCCGTGCGTTTGATGACGTCCGCTGGAACGCCGAGTCGCTGGAGCGTTTTCTTTATCTCGGATGAGGCGTGCCCCGCGCGCGAAAAATCGTCGCCCGGCACGTCATAGTGGTATCTCATCCCGGCCCCGCGTCAGTCTATCGCCCTGACTCCGCCCTGCCGCACGCCGGCTTCGTAGAGCTTGCCGCACGCGAGAAAGAGGGGGAGCCGCGACGTGAGCAGGACTATGCCGTTGTCGCGGGCCATGTCGATCATCTCCTGATTCGGCGCCTTCCCGCGCACAAAGCAGATTGCCTGGATGTCCATGAGTATGGCGGTACGTATGACCTGCGCGTTGATGAGTCCGGTCATGAGCAGTACCTGGTCTTTCACGAAGGCCATGACGTCGCTCATGAGATCGGCGCCGCACGCGGACACGATCTCGACGCCGTCGCGCCAGGTGTCCGCGACGGCTTCCGCCTCGAGGGCCGCCTTCACGTCGGTGATTGTCATGACGACAGGATACCACGGTTTTTGCCGGGGCGCTACTGGCGTACCGCCCGTTGCCTGAGGATCATGTCGGTTAGCACGAGGGCGGTCATCGACTCGAGTACCGGGACTATCCTCGGGCACAGGCAGACGTCGTGCCGGCCGTGCACCTCGATGTCGCAGTCCTTCCCGTCCATGTCTACGGTTTTTTGCGCGATGCTGATGGAGGATACCGGCTTGACCGCGGCGCGAAAGAAAATCTCGGCGCCGGTGGAAAGTCCTCCCTGTATGCCGCCCGCGTTGTTCGTCACGAACATGGCGCGCCCGGTTTCGGGGTTGCGCCTGATCGGGTCGTTGTTCGACTTGCCCGTCGAGCGCGCGACCGCGAAACCCGCGCCGAACTCGATTCCCTTGATGGCCCCGACCGACAGGATGGCCCCCGCGAGCGCGGCGTCGAGTTTCTCGAATACCGGCTCGCCGAGTCCGGCGGGTAGGGCTCCCGTCTCCGATGTGACGCGGCAGGAAATGATGCCCCCGGCGCTGTCGCCGTCGCGCTTGAGCTCTATAATGCGGTCGAGCATCTTTTTCGCGGCGACCGGGTCGCACGCGCGCATGGGATTCCGCTCGATCTCGGCCTCGTCGAACGAGGCGCACTCGATTCCGCACGCCTCGGACGTCCATCCCCGCACGGCGATTCCCTGCGTCGCGAGGAACTTCTTCGCGATGGCGCCGGCGGCGACCCTGCCGATCGTCTCTCGGCCCGAAGAGCGTCCGCCCCCGCGGTAGTCCCGGATGCCGTATTTCATGAAGAAGGGATAGTCCGCGTGACCGGGGCGGAACTTGCGCACGATGTCCCCGTAATCCTCCGATTTCTGGTTCGTGTTCCGGACGACGATGGCGATGGGCGTGCCCGTCGTTGTGCCCCTGAAGACGCCGGAGAGTATCTCGCAGGTGTCGTCCTCCTTGCGGCTTGTCATGGCCGGATTGAGTTTGGGGTCGCGCGGGGTTCCGTCCGAATCGTACGCGTGCGCGCCGGGGCGGCGGCGGTCAAGTTCCCGCTGGATGTCGGCCGCCTCGAGCGGTATTCCTGCCGGGCAGCCGTCCACGGTCACGCCGAGCGCGACGCCGTGGCTCTCGCCGAAGGTAGTGATCCTGAAGAGCGTCCCGAAGGTGTTTCCCGCCACTTATTCCCCCTTTTCCCGCTTCTTGCGCGCGTCTTCCGCCTTGCGGCTGATGCGGTTCCACACGGACGAAAGCCCCATGGCTTTTTTCGCCAGGGAGAGCGTCGCACGGGCTTCCTCGCGCATCCTCAGGGTTCCCTCGTAGATAATCTCGTCGACGAGTCCCGACTGCGCCTCGAAGTGGGCTCTCCGTTCCCGTATCGGGTCGAGAAAGGCGTTGAGCGCGAGGCTGAGTTTCTGCTTTACCTCGACGTCGCCGACCTTGCCCGCGCGATACCGCGTTTTCAGGTCCTCGATCTCGGCCTTGTTCGGGTTAAAGGCCTCGTGGTAGATGAATACCGGGTTTCCCTCCACCGTGCCGGGAACGTCCGCGCTCGTCCGGTTGGGGTCCGTGTACATCCCGTTCACCTTCTTGATGACGCTCTTCTCGTCGTCCGAGAGGAAGATGGCGTTGTTGAGACTCTTGCTCATCTTGGCCTGGCCGTCCGTGCCGACGAGGGACCCGAAATCGGAGACCATGACGTCCGGAACCGGGAAGGTCTCCCCGTACATGAAATTGAACCGTTTGGCTATCTCGCGGGTGAGTTCGACGTGGCTTTCGTTATCCTTGCCGACCGGCACGAGATGGCTTCTCGGCATGAGGATGTCGGCGGCCTGGAGGACCGGATACCCGAGGAGTCCGAGGGGCATCTCCGACAGGTTCGCGTTTTTCGCCATGTCCTTGAGGGAGGGAATGCGGTTCATCCGCGGCACGGTCACGAGATCCATGAAAAAGAGGTTGAGCTCGGTGACTTCGGGTACCGCCGACTGGAGGTAGATCGTCGACTTGTTGGGGTCGATCCCGCAGGCGAGGTAGTCGAGCACCATCTGCCTGACGTTGTCGGCGAGTTCCTCTATGTGTTCCTTCTCCGGTTTCGTCGTAAGCGTGTGAAGGTCGGCGATGATGAAGAAGCACTCGTATTCGTCCTGAAGCCTGACGCGGTTCGCGATGGAACCGACGTAATGTCCGAGGTGCAGTCGGCCGGTGGGACGATCGCCGGTCAGTATGCGTTTCTTTCCGTTATTGTCCATAGTAACGGAACAATAGCACCGATGTACGAGGGGAATCAAGGCATCGCCGCGATCCGGGTCCCGTTGCGCGCCCCGTTCCGTCGGGGCCTTCCGGCGGGGAGAGATTCCCTCATCGACGGGGCCATCTGGCCGATACTCTATACATGAAGAACGGAATGGTCCTCGCGGCGCTCGTCCTGCTCCTGTCGCCGCTTTACTGCGCCGACCTGACGATCGGCCCCGATGACGTGCGTATAATTCAGAGTCCCGAGGGCGGGTACCATCTCTATGTCCGCAAAAAGCCGGATATCGGCTCGATCCTTCTGACGGAAACCACCAAAGACCCCGCGATGAAGGAGCCGAATTACGCCTACCGGGCGCTTGCGTATAACCCAATCAACGGGGACGAGCGGCGTATCCTCGAGGGCGCCTTCATCCCCGCCGAAAAGAACATCTGGAGTCTCATAGACTCGACGACCGAACGCGATACGCCCGTCGGAGAGGCCTTTCATATCTGGATTCCGTACGTGATCGCCTACGGCTATGACTGGTCCCGTCACGGGGAGGTACAGATCCTCGACGGAACCTTCGTCAACATCCGGGCGTTCGCCCGCGAATACGCCGATTACTCGGGGCCCTTCGTGGACAATCCCTTCAAGATACGGGTGACGCAGGTAGCGGTACGCCGCACCGAACCGCCTCCTCCCGAGATCTTCATGAAGGATACCGTAGACAGCTTCGGCAATTTGGCGGAAAAAAACCGCGGGAAGACCCTGTACGCGAAGGGACCCGGCGAGATAGTCCCGACGATACGTTCGCTCCTCGAATCGGGCGGCGTGAAGGGCCTTGACCTCGTATTCGTCATCGACGCGACGGAGAGCATGAAGGACGACATCGGTACCGTGCGGGAGGACCTTGTGCCGGCACTGGAGGAGGCTCTGGCCGGCTATCCGGACTGGCGCGTCGCCCTCGTCCTCTACAAGGATTATCACGAGGATTTCCTCGTCAAGCAGGCCGTCTCCTTCACCCGCGACCTTGCGGCCTTTCGCAAGGCCCTCTGGTCCTTCCGGGTTCAGGGCGGGCGCGACATACCCGAGGCGGTGTACGAGGGGCTCAACGGGGCCCTTTCCCTGCCCTGGATGCCGCTCTGGGACCGAAAGGTCATCCTCATCGGGGACGCTCCGCCGCATCCCAAACCGCGCGGTAAAATCACGAGGGAATCGGTCGAGGCGGCCGCGGCAAGCAAGGGAGTCGAACTGAACGTGATAATCCTCCCGCACGGGGAGACGCTCTAGGGGAAGCGGGACAAGAGACCGCGATAAAAAAAAAGAACCGGCGAACCGGTTCTTTTTTTTTATTTCTCCACGGGAGCGGGGCCGCCGTGGTTGACGGGAATCTTTTTCAAGTCGTTCCTGGCAAGCACGAGGTACTCGGGGGGCAAACCCGCGCCGCCCGCGGTCTCATACCGCGCGATGATGGCGTCAAGCCGCTCTTTCGCGTCGTCCCAGTCCTTCCGCTTCACGCGCAGATGGGCGATCTCGAATTCCGCCGCCACGACAAGCGCGGGGGAATCGGAAAAGCGGTCGATAATGAGCTGGTAATAGACCTCTGAGGCCTTGTAATTGCTCTCGTCGAAGGCGGCTTGGCCCTTTTGGCTCAATTCGGCCGCTGAGGTGTCAAGGGGAATGGTTGCGGGATCAGGTACGGACGAACAGCCCGTCACGGCTAGCAGAAGCATCGCCGCAAGCGATGCCATGGCGGTATTCCGGTTCATTAGAATGGCGTTTCCTTTACTCGTAGATTTCGTCCCTGATGGGGAGATTTCGCCTCAGATCGCTGATAAACTCGTCGGCGTCGCCCATGGGCTCGTATGCATCACAACAATCGATACTGCGTCGGGTAACAGTGAAGTACTTGTACTGTTTTTCCCCTCCCAGTTTCTTCTTCCATTTTCCGGCGGCGCAGCGTACGCGCAGGTAGAACTGCCCGGTATGGTCCGCGGGCGCGGAAACGAGCTTGCAATGGATGCAGTTGGCGCAGTAAATCTTTCCGGCGTCAAAGCCCTCTTCGGACAGGATTTCCTCTTGAAGCTCCGTTTCACCGGTGTGCCTCCGCGTCAGATTCGTGGACATGCGGATTCCCCCTTTTTTACTGATATCATACTACCACGCAAGATACGTGCCGTCAACGTTGCCCGGCTCATTGGTCCTGCTGTCCGAGCCGTATCGTTATCTCGACCCGCCGGTTTCTCGCGCGGCCTTCGTCCGTATCGTTCGTCGATACGGGCCTCGTGCCGCCGTATCCCGTGGAGGTGAAGCGCCGGGCGTCTATACCCCGCGCGGAAAGCTCCGCCGCGATCAGCGCGGCGCGTTCCATGGAAAGGGCTCGCTCGCCATCGGGTTTACCGACGTTTGCGGTGTGACCCTCGACGATAAACGTCGCGCCGTCCGAGGCCTGCTTGAGGGCGTTGGCGATGCTGTCAAGCCGGCTTCGCTCCTCGGGGAGTATCCTTGCGCTGTCCGCGATGAATTTGATGTCGTAGATGGTCATCTTCTGCCCTTCCCAGGCGTCGGAAAAGTCCATTTTCGCCACCGGCTGAGCCTGAAGCGCCCGTGCAATCCGGTTAAAGGTAAAATAATACTCATCGTCCTTCACCGGCCCGAGGGGGATTCCCGTAAGCCGGTCGGCATCGCAGAGGATGGCGACCTTGCCCGCGGAAAACAAGGCCCTGTTTTCGGGGCTGGACATGATCCTCAGGAAGTCATGCCGGGATATGAGCGGATCGGTCCGGTTGATGCCATAGAGCCGACGTGCGGTGATCCTGGCCGGGTCGGTACCGACCGCCTTCGTGACGGCCGGATCCTCGGGACGGGACGCGTACACGACGATCCCGCGCCCGCGCGCAATCCCCGGCTCGACCATGTTACGCTCGTACAGCACGTCCATGTCCTCGCTCCAGACGCGCGGGAACAGGCACGGGGCCGCGCGGGCTTCTACGTATTCACCGTGAACGGGAAGGCTTCCGCGTGCGTCGATGACGATACCCGTATACGGTCTGGTCGGAACGGCGTCGAGCGGCGCCCGCGGTTTCCACGGGCTTTTATGCCTGACAAAAATCGAGCCGAAACGGGAGAGCTCGAGGGTTACGGTCATCGATACGCCTGCGAGATCCTGCGACATCCAGGGCGGGGTCCAAGTCCCGTTCTCTATAATGCCGTTGATCTCGGCAAGCGAGACCT
Source organism: Spirochaetales bacterium Spiro_10 (assembly GCA_001604405.1). Classification (GTDB taxonomy): domain Bacteria; phylum Spirochaetota; class Spirochaetia; order Treponematales; family Treponemataceae; genus Teretinema. The sequence continues at coordinate 21,225 of LVBL01000041.1, read as the reverse complement.
CTCCGCGATCCACGTAGTGCCCAAGTCGGTTGGTTGAATCGACGGGGATCGAGAACAGCGTGTCCTTGAGGCGGGCCGGCGTTTCCATCTCCAGGATCTGGAGGGCGGAGCTTCTGCCCGCCGGAAGGCCGATGCCCTCCCTGACCGCGTCGAGGGTGACGACGGAATGCACGGTTCCCCGGTTCCAGTCCGTGCTGGAAACCGCCTGAACGGACCGTTCCTCGGGGAAAAAGGGCGCGGTCGCGAACGCCGCGCATATAAGCAGGGTAAGGACCCGTGTGGAAATCGGAACGTACCTCATGTATTACAGTATCGGCACGCGGAGCTGTTTTCCCAACGAAAGGACCGAATTAACCGCAAGATTGTTTCGTTCGGCCAGGGTTTCCACCTGGATGTTGTACGCAAGCGCGATCGACCAGAGGGTGTCTCCCTTCTTGACGAGATAGACCCCGGAAAAATCGAGGTCGTCCCGATCCTTTTTTCCCGCGTACGCCGCCACCTTTTTGATGGCCGGGATGACGAGTTTGCGGCCGATTTTGAGTGTGTTAGGGCGGACGCCGGGGTTGTATTGCAGTATCATGTCGACCGAAATCCCGTAATGGAGGGCGAGCGCGTACAGGGTGTCTCCCGACTTGACCGCGTACAGGTAGTAGTCCAGGAGCATCTTTTCGGGATCCTCAAGGACCGCGCGTACCTGTTCCTCCATGCTCGCCGGCACGCGAAAGGCGTAGGTCGCGTCGGGCGGGGTAATTGAATAGTGCAGGGCCGGATTGATTGCGCGAAGGAGCTCATGACTGATTCCCGTTTCCCTCGCGACGACCGAAAGGTCAATCGGCCGTTTTACCGGGATCGTGGCGTAGGGGCCCGTATCGGGGGAATCCCCCCAGTCGATGCCGTACTCCTCGCTTTTCGAGAGGATCTCGGAGATCGCGAGGAATTTCGGGACGTAGTGCACGGTTTCCTTTTTGAAGTATCCCTTCGCGGACAAGTGCCAGTAGTCGTTCGATCCCGATTTCTTGACCGCCTTGCGGGTAGCCCCGAGGCCGCAGTTGTAGGCGGCGAGCGCGAGCTCCCAGCTTCCGAGGTCGCGGTAGTTGTCGCCGAGCTTCCGTAGTGCGGCTGTCGTGGCGATCCAGGGATCCCGCCGCTCGTCCATCCATTCGCCGATGCGGATGCCGTATCCCGACACGCTGTTGCGCATGAATTGCCAGACGCCCGTCGCCCCCGAACGCGAGACGGCGGTCGCGGAAAACCCGGACTCGATGACGGGAAGGTACACGAGGCATTCGGGAAGGCCGAGCCGGTCGATCTCGGCGAGGATGAAGTCGCGATACGGCGCCGAACGGCGCATTACGGCGGAAAGGTAGGCGAGTCCTTCGGGGGTGGTATACTGGTTCCGGTATCTGTCTATGAGCGGCGAGTCCGGCATTTCGAGCGCGAGCGCCGGATAGCGCCGTGGCGTACCTTGCGAGGCAAGGGCTCCGGCCGTGGTCGAGGCCGTCTCTTGCGGGGTCGCGACCGGCGACGCGACGTCCGTCGGAGCGTCATAGGTGCCTGCGAAGACCGTCGCCGACGAAAGGACGAAAAGGAGGGCGCGGATTCTTCCCTGACGCGAACGGGTTCTCTGCGGCGTCATCCTACATCTTCTCCCCGTAATAGATGCCGGCCCATTCCCAGCGTCCGTGAATGTCCGGATCCGCGGGGAAGTTGACCTTTCTGAAATACAGATACCAGACGCTTACGTACTGGTTCCAGCCCGACGTCCTCAGGAAGGCCTCATGCGGGTTCGAGGAGGCGTCGAGGGCGTCGTTGAAGCGGATGCGGTTTCCGCCCATGAAATCGCGCATCTGAAAGTCGGTTTGCGAGTTATGGTCGCTCGCCTCCTGCTTCCACGACATCGCGAAGAAGTTGACCTTGGCGCGGTACCGGTCGAGCCTGCGGTAATCGTAGTCCCCGATCGCAGATTTTATGTTGCCGACCAGCTCGTCCAGCGTCTCGAAGGTCCAGTCCTTTGAGGACGTGTTGTAGTCGACGATACGCTTCGCGTACTCGTACGCGTCGGGAACGCCGGGGATGATGACGTCGTATTGCCCGTAACCGATGAATTGCGCGTATGTTTGTATTGCGAGTTCCCACTCGCCGAGCCGTTCGTACGAGCGCGCGAGCATGAAATACGAATACCCGAGGTCGATGCTTCCCGAAAACCTGGTGATGAGGTCTCCGTAATACTTGACGCGGAGTTCCGGCTGGTCCGTTATCTGGATGAGGTTCTGCAGGGAAACAAGGTGGATTGACTTTCCGCGAATCTCCAGATCCCGGCTGCTCCCCAGGATCCGCTCGAAGTAGTATCCCGCGATCTGCGGCGCGTCCTGCTCCAGGTAGGCGTTCGCCACCATGAGCAGCCAGTAGGCGTTGTAGGGATCGTCGGGGTTGCGCTCAACGGTGGTCGTGAGGAAGAGGACGAGGTTTCTCAGTTTTCCCTCGGCCTTCAGGTTTCCCGCGATCCGGTTGGTCAGGGCAAATCGGGTTTGTTCGTCGGTTTTGCCGCGTTCCAGCAGGCCGAGCAGCTGGCGTTGTTCGTCGCCGTAACGGGTCAGGCCGTCGACAAGATAGTCCCGTGACGCCTCCCCGCACGAGGTCGCCAGAACGAGCGCGGATAAAGCGAGCGCCGCGATGAGCGGGCGAACGGGCGTCGACGCGGCGAAGCGGGCATTGTTTTGCACGGTTCGGATAGTAACATGTCGGTATCCGTATTGGCAAGACGTGATAAAGAGGCTACAATTAGGCATGAGGAGCGATTGACGATGAGCGTAAAGGATTTCGTGACCAGGATCACCCTTCGGATTTCCGTCGTCCTCCTTCCCCTGAGCGTGGGTTTCGTCGCCGTGGCCGTGACATTGCTCATGCTGATGAACCTCGAGCTTCCGCGGTATACCGTCGCGATAGTGGGCATAGTCTCGGGCGCCTTCCTCTGGCACGCGGGTTCGGCGATGCATAACCGCATCCATTTTCTCTTCACGGCCACCTTTCTCTTTCTGACCGGGATGCTGTTCCTGCTTATCGACGCCGGCGTGTTTCCCTTCCGCTTCCCGGGCGTGTGGCCCCTGTTGATGCTCTTCGTCGGCCTCTCATTCATCGTTTCGGGCTTTTTCCGGTATCATCGCCTCTCGGCGATATTCATGGTTCCCGCCCTTGCGTTCGCGGCCCTCGGCTTCATGTTCATGCTTTTCTCGACGCATCTCATTCCCGTTTCCTTCACCACCGTCGTCCTGTGGTGGGTTCCGCTGTTGCTGCTTCCCGCTCTCATCACCTTCGTGATCTGGCTCGTGAGGCGTCGGGGCGCGAATGGTGAGGAATAAGTCCGTATCCACGCGCGTAGTGGCGGTACTGGCCGTCCTGTTCTCGCTGGGCTCGGGCGCGGGGTGCAAATCGACGCCCGAACCTAACTCGTCGGCGCCGTCCGCCCCGACGGCTACGACCGCCCTTTCGGGAAAGACCGACGACGGTTCGGCCGTAACGGTCGATCCAGCCGCAGCCGGCGGCGGACGGGGCGGTACGATGCTGGCCCTACCGTCGCGGGACCAGTTAAAGAAGAACTCGATCGACTCGGCAACGATGGCCCTGCTGCAAATCGGCTCGCCCGAAAGCGTCAGGGAGGCGGTTTCGCGCATAAGCTCGGACTCAAGGGGAATGACTGACCAGAACCGCGTCGCCCTCGCCGTCGCGGGAGAGATCATGCGCATTCTCTATCCCCTGGAGACAGTTTCCTGGCCCACGCCGTCGGTACCGGACGGCGACAACTATCTCGCCTCGATCCGTTCGGCCCGTCTCGGAGCCTACGATTACTCCGCCGGGTCAAGCGACTTTCTCTCGCTTGTGCTTCCCTCGTTCATCCTCGCCGTAACGCCGCTCGCGGGAGACTGGATAGCCGACGCGGACGCCGCCCTCGAGCGCGCCGCGAAACTGAACGAAAAATCGGTGCTGCCCCCGCTGTTCCGGGGCATGATAGCCGAGCGTACGGGTAACGCCGCCCTCGCGCAGGCGTTTTTCAAGCGCGCCTGGGATCTCGACGGATCATGCTATCCGGCGGGCGTGTCCCTGTCCCGCCAGCTTACCCGCTCCGGTAAAGGCGAGGAGGGCCTGCGCATCGCCCGCACCCTGCTGGCCCGGTATCCCGAGTCCCTCTCCATGACCAGGCTTTGCGCCGAGGCCTCCTTTCACATCGGGCGATGGGATGAGGCGGACCAGTACGTTCTTTCCGTCCTGAAGGCGGAGCCGAACGACGCGCCGTACCTTCTGTTGCGCGCCCGGATACTCGTTGAGCGCCGCGAATACCTCAAGGCGAATTCGTTGCTCGACGCCTTCGCGACCACGAACCGCACCGACAAGTCGTATCTGCTCCTCAGGGCTCGGGTGGCCCGCGAATGGAACCGGAACGCCATCTCCGCCACGGCCTTCCTGCAGGAGGCGATCCGGCTGTACCCCGAGGATCTCGACGTCCTCCTCGCGACCTCCGAAGTCGCCTATCAGACGGGCCAGCAAATCAGCCAAAAGACGGGAAGGGACCTCGTCCTTGCAGCGCTCGCGAAACAGCCTGACAACAGGCAGGCGGTTTCGCTTCTCGTGAACGACTATATCTCCTCGCAGGACTGGGCGAACGCGGTCAGATACGGCGAGCGGCTCGTTTCGCTCGACTCGTCGACTGTCTCGAGGATATTGATGGCGCGCGCCTATCTTGGCGCGGGCAACGCGGGCCGCGCGGTCGTCATCGGAAAGACCCTGTATTCGGAGAATCCCGCGTCAGACGAGATTGTCGCGCTGTACCTGAGCGCGCTCGTCGATACCGGCGACGCGACGGGGGCCCATGCCGTCATCGCGGCGCGGCTTCCGTCGGCCTCTTCGTCCCTCAAGAGCGTGCTTCATTATTATGAAAGCCGCTTCATCCTTGATCCTGAAAAACGGCTCTCGGTACTCCGTTCGAGCCTCCTCGCCGATCCGCGGAACCCCCTGGCCCTGTTCGCCATGTACGAGTGGTACTTCGCGCGAAACGACTACCGTAAGGCGCAATACTACCTCAAACAGGTCGTCGCTCTCGAGCCCGCGAACCGACGGTACTCCCAACTGCTTGCCAATCTGGACGAATTGCTTGCCCGATAAGCGGAAACCGCGTATACTTTGACCTGTGCCTTTGGCATGCGATGCCGCGCGCGACCCGCGCCGGTGAACGAGAAAAGGAGTTTATAATGAAGAAATACGTTTGCGATCTGTGCGGATACGAGTACGATCCCGCGGCCGGCGACCCCGATAACGGGATTAATCCGGGAACCGCCTTCGAGGATCTTCCCGACGACTGGGTGTGTCCCGTGTGCGGAGCCGGCAAGGAAAGCTTTTCAGAGGCATGAAAAAACCAAGGATCGTTTCCCGTGCCGACGCCGTGGCGGCCATCGGCTACGACGGCGATGCAGCCCTTGTGGACGGTTCGGCACGGAGGCTCTACGAAGGGCTTTCGACCGCGGATCTTGCGGAACGGGGCTTTTTCCGGGCCGCAACGATATCCGCCCTCAGTTCCGCCTCGCCGGACGGGGAACTGGGGCTCGTGGCCCGCGTGTATAACGAACGCGCGAAGGCTTCGTACGCGCCGGAGGCCCTGCCGAGATTGTTTGGCGTCGCGAGGGTAACGGCCTCGCGAACGCTCGTGCTCTAGACCCGCCGTACGGGGCTCCATTGCCGGGGCCCCGTTTCTTTTACCTTGACTGTAAAACGCCGTGTATGATACCTTGTCAAAAGACCATTTTCTTTCCAAGGAAGTATTTCTATGAGTTTTGTTCCGTTTATGCAGATTGGGCCCGCACAGGGTTCCGTGTTCATGCCGATCGTGACCTTCGGCCTCGTGTTCGTCATCTTCTATCTTTTCATCATTCGGCCTCAGAATAAAAAGCAGAAAGAAACCGAAAAAATGATCTCCGCCGTCAAGAAGGGCGACAAGATCGTGACGATCGGCGGTATCCACGGCGAGGTTACCTCGACCAAGGAGCAGACCGTCATCGTGAAGGTCGACGAGTCCTGCAAGCTCGAGTTCAGCCGTTCCGCCATCGCTACGGTCGTGAACGAGAACGCGGGCGAAAAGTCTTCCAAGAAAGACGGTAAATAAACCGACGAGATGTATCGAGCCCAAACGAGGGATGAGGCGACCAACGCCGTTCGTCCCCGCGACTTATCTGGAGTTGTACTATGAGCAAACGAAGCAGATTCATACTCATTCTCGCGGTTATCGCGGTATGTTTTGCCTTTCTATGGCCCTCGGTCAAATGGTATTACGTGACGCCGAAGGAAGATCAGGCTCTTGCCCTCGGTTCCCGCGAGAAGATCAAGGATTACGCCAGGAACATGGCCATATCCGACCTCAAGGAGCTGATGGCCCAGGCGCGCGCCGAAAGCCAGGAGGCCATCCCCGCGAAATACGCGGACCTTGTGAAGGAAGCGGGAAAAAACTATAAGGCGATGAAAAAGGCCCTTCCGTCCGCGTGGACGGCCCGAAGCCTTCTGGCCGCCTTCCCCTCCGAGGGCGACGTTCTCGCCTTTATCGAGGAAGGCTATCGAGACCGTATCCTCGAGATGAAAAAAACGCAGGCAAACGCGGTAAAGCTCGGACTCGACCTCTCCGGGGGAATGAGCATAATCATCAAGGCCGACCTTGACGCCGCAGCGGCAGCCCAGAAGGAAGAGATCTCCGACATGGCGGTTTTCCGCGCCGAGGCGATGGCCCAGGCGCTCGATACCCTCAACAGCCGCATCGACAAGTTCGGCCTTTCCGAGCCGGTCATCAGAAAGCAGGGCGAGGACCGGATCTACATCGAGATCCCGGGAACGGCCGACGCCGACCGGATCAACTCCATCATCATGGGCAAGGGCATGCTCGCCTTCCACATGGTAGACCAGGACGCCACGAACGCCTTCATGGACTACTATACGAGAAACCCGACCGTAACCTTTGACGCCGAGTATAACCTCGTCAATCCTTCAATTATCCCCGCCGATACCCAGGTACTTGGCCTCTACCGGAAGGATTCCTACGGTCTCGACGAGCGCTCGGGATTTCTGGTCGTCAAGAAGGAAGTCGCCCTTGAGGGCAAGCACATTCAGAGCGCGGAAACCCGCCGCGATGACATGGGCCGCCCGACCGTCAACTTCATCCTCGACTCCGAGGGCTCGAAGATCTTCGCCGAACTTACGGCGAACAACGTGAACAAGGCCCTCGCGATCGTATCGGATTCCAAGATCAAGTCCCACGCGGTGATCAACGAGCCGATCACGGGCGGTTCCGTGCAGATATCGGGATTCTCCGCCGAGGAGGCCGAGAATCTCAAGGCGGTTTTGCGGACCGCCTGGCTTAACGTTCCCCTCCAGCTCGAGAACCAGCAGGTTATCGGCGCGAGCATGGGCGAAGAGTCCATCAGGCAGGGCATGAAGGCGGTCGTCGCGGGCCTCGCGGCGGTGCTTCTCTTCATGCTTCTTTATTATCGCGGCGCGGGCGTCAACGCCTTTGTCGCACAGGTACTCAACCTGTTTATCCTGTTCAGCGTGCTTTCGGCCCTGAACCTGACGCTGTCCCTTTCGAGCATCGCCGGTATGATCCTTACCATAGGCATGGCCGTCGACGCGAACGTCGTCATCTTCGAGCGAATCAAGGACGAGTTGCGCCTCAAGAAGGGCCGGCAGGCCTCCATCGCGGCCGGTTTCGACCATGCCTTCTGGGCCATCATGGACTCGAACATCACGACCTTCATAGCGGCCGTGTTCCTGTCCCAGCTCGGAACGGGCTCGATCAAGGGCTTCGCCTACAGCCTCGCGATCGGCGTCGTATCCTCGGTGTTCACCGCATTGTTCGTCTCCAAGCTCATGTTCGACTTCGGCACCGACACGCTCAAGAGTAAACACGTCAGCATCAGCTGGAGGATCAAGTAATGAAGCGCGTTATCCCGTTTAGCAGGGCCTTTCTGCCCTGCGTTATCCTGAGCGTCGCGATTATCGCGTCCGGAATCTTCGGCTACTTCACGAAGGGAATCAATTACGGCATCGACTTCCAGGCCGGTTTCATCGAGAAGGTCAGGATCGCGCCGACCGCGCTCTCCCTTACCTACGAGGGAAGCCAGTCGGTGACGGTCGAGCAGTCCTCCTCCGGCATCGATCTTGTCGTGACCGGCGTTGGCTCTGACAATCAGACGTACAATTTTCCCTATTCCTCCTTTTCGACCGTGGGAAGCTTCGCATCCGCGGTAACAAGCATCCCCGGTGTGCGCGTCAGCGTCGCGGCCCCCGCCGATACGCCTCTCGGTTCGGTCTTCCCGGACTCGAGCGTGCTCGCGCGGCTTTCGCAAGTCGAATACCGCCTGCACTACGTTCCGTCCGGGGCGGCCCCGGTGTCCGCCGACGAAGTCCGCTCCGCGCTTTCGGGTTACCCCGCGGCGGCGGTGCAGGGCGTCGGCAAGAGCGAGGACCGGATGTTCCAGATTCGCGTGCCGGACGACGGCACCGACGAGAACGCAAGCGCGACCATCAAGAGCGCGGTATCCACGGCTCTTCTCGGGGCCTTCGGCGCCGGCAACGTCGCCGTGTACACGTCCGACTTCGTGGGCTCCCGGTTCTCGTCCACGCTTGCGAGCCAGTCGGCCCTGCTCGTGATCATGACGCTCGGCCTTATCTGGGTGTACGCGACGATCCGCTTCCGGTGGGACTTCGCCATCGGCGCCGTACTCGCGATACTTCATGACGCCCTCGTCATGATCGCCTTCATCGTGTGGACGAGGATGCAGTTCAACTCCGTGACCATCGCGGCGCTGCTGACGATTCTCGGATACTCCATCAACGACACGGTCGTCATCTTCGACCGCATCCGCGAAAACATGCGCCTTCACCCGGAACTGGGCATCACCGACATCTTGAACCTGTCGCAGAGCGAGATGCTCGGACGGTCGGTCATCACCACGCTCACGACGATGCTCGCCGTTGTTTCACTGTACGTCTTTACGACCGGTGACATGAAGGATTTTGCCCTCGCGCTTCTGGTCGGCATGACGAGCGGCGTGTACTCGACGATCATGATCGCGAGCGCCTTTATCAGCTTTATCGGCCGGTACCGGAAGGACGGCGGCCGGATAGCCGAGAAGGCCCCCCGCGTCAGGGTCGCGGAAGAGATCGTATAAGCGCCTTCGCGCGCCCTAGCGCTTCGTCCGAAGGCGCCACGGCAGAGCCTGCCGGAACGTTCTGGACCGGATTCAATGCCCCCGCGAGCGAATCGCGGGGGTTTTTTTTTGTCCCGAGTTCGGGTACAGTGGCCCCATGTCGCATTCGAGAACCATCATTCGGGCCGACATCATGGGGTATTGCATGGGCGTCCGGCGCGCCGTCGAGGCAACCGAGCAGGCCCTGCTGGAGAGCCCGATTCGCCCGGTCTACACATACGGCCCCCTTATCCATAATCCCCAGGCGCTCGAGCGCCTTGCGGCCTCGGGTGTCGTCGTCATAGGCGACGGCTACGAGCCGATCCCCGACGACTTTCGCGGAGCGACGGTCGTCGTGCGTGCCCACGGCATCCCGCCCGAAGAGCGGCGCGAGCTGGAGCGCCGGGGCGCGCGCGTCGTCGACGCCACCTGTCCTCGCGTCCTTTCGAGCCAAAAACGCGCCCTCGTGTATCACGAACGCGGCTACTCGGTCTTTCTCGCCGGAGACCGGAACCACGGCGAGATAACCGGCATCGCGGGTTTCGCCCCCGGGTGCGTCGTACTCGAGAACCGCGTCGACGCCGACTCCCTCGAGGGGTATCCGGAACGTGCCGTGCTCATCAGCCAGACGACGATCCGGGAAGGCGAGTACGAGGCCATAGCGGAGACCCTTTCGGCGCGCGTCCCGGAACTCGTCGTGCTCAACACGATCTGCCCCGCCACGATGGACCGTCAAAAGGCCCTTGAGGCGCTTTCCCGGGAGGTTGACGGCATCGTGGTCGTGGGCGGGAAGAACTCCGCCAACACCGTGCGTCTCTACAAGAGCGCCCTCGCGCTGACCGGTAGGGCCTGGCTTACCGAAACGGCCGACGGCATTCCGGAGGAGGCCTTCGCGCTCGAACGCGTCGGAATCACCGCCGGCGCCTCGACGCCCGACGAGGTGATAGACGAGGTTGAACAAGCCCTGCAAAAGGGTTACTATCCACGACAAGACTAGCCATACAAGGATCAAGGAACGCAGCATATGAAGGCAATCGAGCTCAAGAAGGCGTACGACCCCAAGGATTTCGAGGATCGGGTATACGGCGCGTGGGAGGAATCGGGGGCGTTCAGGCCCCGTGCCGGGGACGAGTCGCAGGCCGGCTCCGAGTCGCCTTTCGTCGTCGTCATCCCTCCTCCCAACGTCACGGGCGTCCTTCATATGGGTCACGGGCTCAACAATTCCCTTCAGGACATCGTCGTTCGGTATCACCGGATGCGCGGAGAGCCGACGCTCTGGGTTCCCGGCACCGACCACGCGGGGATCGCGACGCAAAACGTCGTCGAGAGGCGCCTCAAAAAAGAGGGCAAGAGCAGGCATGATCTCGGCCGCGAGGCCTTCGTCGAGGAAACCTGGAAGGTCAAGAACGAGCATCACGCCATAATCACGAATCAGTTGCGGAAGATAGGCGCGAGCGTAGACTGGTCGCGCGAGCGGTTTACCCTCGACGAGGGCTGTTCGCGCGCCGTGCGCGAGGTGTTCGTCACGCTGTACGAGCGCGGCCTCATCTACCGCGGCAACTATCTCGTCAACTGGTGCACCTCCTGCGGCACCGCGCTCGCCGACGACGAGGTCGAGCATGAAGACAAGAACGGGGCCATGTATCACATCTGGTACGAGCTCGCCGACGGACTCGCGCTTCCCGACGGCTCGACCCGCATCGAGATCGCGACCACGAGGCCCGAGACCCTCCTCGGGGATACCGCGGTCGCGGTACATCCGGAGGACGAGCGGTATGCGTCCCTCGTCGGTAAAATGGTCAAACTCCCGCTTGCCGACCGGCTCATCCCGATCGTTGCCGATACGTATGTCGACCGCGCTTTCGGTACGGGAATGGTGAAGATTACGCCTGCCCATGATCCCAACGACTGGGAGGTGGCCAAGCGCCATGATCTTCCCGTCATAAACATATTGAACCCGGACGGGACCCTGAACGGAAACGTGCCCGAGAAGTACCGGGGCATGAAGGTCGCCGCGGCGCGGAAGGCCGTCATCGCCGATCTCGAGGCCCTCGGGCAGTTCAAGGAAGAGAAGAAGATAACCCACGCGGTCGGGACGTGCTACCGTTGCAACACGACCGTAGAACCGTACCTCTCGGACCAGTGGTTCGTCAAAATGCGTCCCCTCGCCGACAAGGCCCTGGCCGCCTGGAAGGCGGGAGACGTCCGCTTCTACCCGCAGAAATGGGAGAATACCTACTCGCACTGGATGGAGAATATCCGCGACTGGTGCATATCGCGGCAACTCTGGTGGGGTCACCGCATCCCCGTGTGGTACTGCGACGAGTGCGGTCACATGACCGTATCGCGCGAGGACGCCGTCGCGTGCGAGAAATGCGGTTCGACCGGAATCAGGCAGGACGCCGACGTCCTCGATACCTGGTTCTCGAGCTGGCTCTGGCCGTTCTCCACGCTCGGGTGGCCCGAGAATACGGACGATCTCGCGCGATTTTACCCGACGACCGCCCTCGTGACGGCGTACGACATCATCTTCTTCTGGGTCTCCCGCATGATCATGGCGGGCCTCGAGTTCACCGGCAAGGCGCCTTTCCGCGACATCTACATCCACGGCCTCGTGCGCGACAAGCAGGGACGCAAGATGTCCAAGTCTCTCGGCAACGGGATAGATCCCCTCGAGATCGTCGACGAGTTCGGGGCCGACGCGCTCAAGTTCACGCTCGCTTTCATGTGCGCCGCGGGCCAGGACATCCCCGTCGACAAGGAATCCTTCAAGCTCGGAAGCCGTTTCGCGAACAAGATATGGAACGCCTCGCGCTACATCCTCGGAAACCTCGAGGGGCGGAATCTCGTCGACGTCAGCCGCTCCGACTTGAGCGAGCTTGACCGCTGGATATACCACCGGCTCGACGCCGCGGCCGCCGTCGTGCGTTCCTCGCTCGAGGGCTACCGCTACAACGAGGGCGCCCAGGCCGTGTACGAGTTCTTCTGGAACGACTTTTGCGACTGGTACGTCGAGGCGACCAAGCTTTCGTTCCGCGACGGAGACGACGCGGAGAAGGATCGCGCCATTTCCGTGCTCCTTTCGATCCTGGAGGAGTCGCTCCGGCTCCTCCATCCGTACCTTCCGTTCGTGACCGAGGAGATCTACGGGTTTCTTCCCGAATCGTGCGCGCGCGACGCCGATTGCGAACGCGGCGCGCTCAAGCGCGGCAAGCTTCTCGTCACCGCCCGGTATCCCGAATCGCGCGAGACCCGGCGCGACGAAAGCGCCGAGGCGCGCTTCTCCGCCTTGCAGGACATCGTCCGTTCGATCCGCGCGCTTCGCGTCGAGTGCGGGATTGATCCCGCGCTCAAGGTGCGCGTCGCCCTCTACGTCGAGGCGTCGAGCCCGGCCGCCGCGGCGCGCGAAAAGGAGAGCATCATCCGCCTGCTCGCGGGACTTTCATACGTAGACTACCTCGACTCGCCGAAGGCCAAGCCCGCGGGCTCCATCGGCACCGTCGGTCGCGGATTCGAGGCCTTCGTCGTTACGGACGGAAGCGTCGATCCCGAAACCCTCGCGGTTCGTTTCGAGCGCGAGTCGGAGAAGGAGAGGGCGAACGGCGAGCGGGTGAGGGCGAAGCTTTCCAACCAGAACTTCGTCGCGAACGCCCCCGAGGAGGTCGTCGCCGCGGAGAAGGAAAAGCTCGCCGAGTCCGAGCGCCGAATCGCGAAGCTTGAAGGCTATATAAAGGACTTGCGACCGAAGTGAATACCCAGGACATGCTCGTTCTGAAAGGAATATACCTCGCGCCCTACATGCAGATAGCCACGGCGCTTATCGGCAAGCAGCGGCACGCCGGCGGAAACATGTTCCGCCATCAGATCGACACCATGGGCATCCTCATCGACTACGGCTACATAGATTCGGTGCTCCTGAAGGCCTCGGTGATCCATGACGTGATAGAGGACATCCCCGATTTCAACTGCAACCAGATCCTGGAGATTGACTCCGAGTCGGGCCAGGTGTACGACCTCGTCATGGAGGTCACCAAGCAGGAAGGCCAGGCAAAGAGCGACTACCTCAAACGGATCATCGAGAAGGGCTCGCACAAGGCGAAGGTCCTCAAGTGCGCGGACAGGATCAGCAACATGATCAGCCTCGGTTTCGTCACGAATCCCGAGTTCATAGAGCGGTACTGCGAGGAAACCGAGCTCTATATCTTTCCCATCGCCCTCGACGTCAACTTCGACATGTATCAGGAACTCATCCATCTCGTGATCTCCAGACGGCAATACCTCGAGGATTCGGGCTTCCTGTGCCGCCGGATCGACCCGACCGAGACCTAGGACCGGACGGGTCGTTTTTCAACGATACCGCGCAAAACGAGGTCGTCTTCCGGGGAACCGCAGGATTTTCCCCCATGGCATTGACTGAAATGGGCCCGTTGGCTATAGTATAAGTAACATTTTATAGATTAGGAGTGCCTCATGATCAAAGTAGGTATTAACGGTTTCGGCCGCATCGGCCGCATGGTCTTCCGCGCCGCCGTGGCGAACTTCAGCAAGGACATCCAGATCGTCGGAATCAACGACCTTCTCGAGCCCGGGTACCTCGCGTACATGCTCAAGTACGACTCCGTGCACGGTCAGTTCAAGGGCGAAGTCAAGGTCGAGGGCAACTTCCTCGTCGTGAACGGCAACAAGATCCGCCTCACCGCCGAGAAGGATCCCGCCAACCTCAAGTGGAACGAAGTCGGCGCCGACGTCGTCATCGAATCCACCGGTTTCTTCCTTGATGACGAATCCGCCCGCAAGCACATCACCGCCGGAGCCAAGAAGGTCATCATGTCCGCCCCGTCCAAGGACGCGACCCCGATGTTCGTCTACGGCGTCAACGACAAGGAATACAAGGGCCAGGACATCATCTCCAACGCATCCTGCACCACCAACTGTCTCGCGCCCCTCGCCAAGGTCCTGAACGACAAGTTCGGAATCGTAAAGGGACTCATGACCACCGTGCACGCCGCCACCGCCACCCAGAAGACCGTCGACGGTCCTTCCGCCAAGGACTGGCGCGGCGGACGCGGTATCCTCGAGAACATCATCCCGTCCTCCACCGGAGCCGCCAAGGCCGTCGGTAAGGTACTTCCCGTCCTGAACGGCAAGCTCACCGGAATGGCGTTCCGCGTTCCGACCTCCGACGTCTCCGTCGTCGACCTCACCTGCGTGCTCGAGAAGGGCGCCACCATGGACGAGATCAAGGCCGCGATGAAGGCCGCCGCCGACGGCGAGCTCAAGGGCGTTCTCAAGTACACCGAGGACGACGTCGTTTCCACCGATTTCCGCGGCGAGAGCTGCACCTCCATCTTCGACGCGAAGGCCGGAATCTCCCTCGACGCCAACTTCGTCAAGGTCGTTTCCTGGTACGACAACGAATGGGGTTATTCGAACAAGGTCTGCGAGATGGCCAGGGTCGTGGCGAAGTAAGACTTCGCGCGAAGCAAACATAGCGTGACTTTGGGCGGCGCGTAACCGCCCGGACGAGGCCTCCCTTCGGGGAGGCCTTTTTTTCGACATCCCCCCTTCTGGGGGTAGTGACGCCGAAGCGAGAAAAAAGATATACTGACTTCCTACTTATTCCCGAGGAGTTTGAAAAATGGCTGATATCGTCATTGGCGTCATCGGATTCGGAACGGTGGGAAAGGGAGTCGTCAAGATACTCCTGAACGACCGCGCGGTTCTCGAGCAACGTGCGGGTTGCAGGATCGCGCTCAAGAGAATAGCGGACCTCGACGTGACGACCGATCGCGGCATCGCGCTTCCCGCCGGAATGCTCACATCCGACGCCAACGCGATCCTCGAGGACGCGGAGATCAATACCGTCGTGGAGGTCATGGGCGGGGAGACGGTAGCCAAGGCCTTTATCGAGAAGGCCCTCATGGCCGGCAAGAACGTTGTTACCTCCAACAAGGAGGTAATGGCGAAGCACGGCCTTCATTTCACCGCGCTTGCCCGCGAGCACGGGTGCACCATACTGTACGAGGCCTCGGTCGGCGGCGGCATCCCCGTGCTTCACGCGCTTCGCAATTCCCTCTCCGCGAACACCGTAGAGCGGATTTTCGGCATCGTCAACGGAACGACGAACTTCATCCTCTCCAAGATGACGGCGACCGGAGCCGATTTCGCAGAGACGCTCAAGGAGGCTCAGGCGCTCGGGTACGCGGAGGCGAACCCGAAGAACGACGTCGAAGGCTACGACGCGGCGTACAAGCTTTCGATACTGGCTTCGCTCGCGTTCCGCTGTCACGTCAACTACAACGACATCTACCGCGAGGGCATCACGGCGATCACCGCGGCCGACATCGCAGCCGCGCGCCAGTTCGGCTATACCATCAAGATACTCGCGGTCGGCGTGAATCACCCGGACGCCATCGAGCTCCGGGTCCACCCCGTCATGGTCGAGTCTGACCATCCGCTCGCCACCGTGAGCGACGCCTTCAACGCGATCTTCATACGCGGATCGAGCCTCGGGGATTCCATGCTCTACGGCCGCGGCGCGGGAGAGCTTCCGACCGCCTCGGCCGTCGTCGGCGACGTGATGAACCTCGCCTTCCGGCAGGGTCCGGGTTTTTCCCGCGACACCGAGTTCGCGCTCAACGAGCGCGCGGTGCTGTCGATCAACGACTGCGTCACGAGTTTTTTCATCCGGTCGGTCGTCGACGACGCGCCCGGCGTCCTCGCGAGCATCGCGAACGTTTTCGGCAAGAACGAGGTGAGCATCCGCGCGCTCGAGCAGATCGACGCGAAGGAAGGTTCCGCCTCCATCACGATCATCACGCATCCGGTAAAGGAGGCGCGCATGCGGGCAGCCCTCAACGAGATCGAGGGCCTTCCGTGCGTGCAGTCCGTGGCGTCCGTCATACGCGTCGGCCTCGTGTCCGAGGCCTGAACCGGTTCTGAACGGATTTTGTGACCTTGTCACTATCGGTAGGCGTCCGCGTGTCGGACGCCTTTACTTTTTCGGCCGAATAGCTGAAAGTACAGGAATGGTTGAAACAGTGTTTGACGCGATCGTGATCGGCACCGGTCCCGCCGGAATATCCGCTTCGCTCTATCTCGCGCGGGCCGGACACTCGGTTCTCGCGCTCGGGGCGGGAGCGGGCGCACTGGAACGGGCCGAGAGCATCGAGAATTACTTCGGCTTCCCGGAACCCGTCACGGGCTCGGAACTCGTAGAACGCGGCTTGGCCCAGGCCAGACGTCTCGGCGTCGAGGTTCGCCGCCAGGAGGTCGTGCATATCGGCGTTGAGGAGACCTTCGTCGTAAAGGCCGCGGCTTCCGGCGCGGACGGAACGGCGGAGTACCGCTCAAAAGCCCTTCTTCTCGCCACGGGGAAGTCCCGCGCGGGCCTCAAGGCCGTAGGGTTCGAGGAATTCCAGGGCAGGGGCATCAGCTTTTGCGCTACCTGCGACGGCTTTCTTTATAGGGGCAAGCGGCTCGCGGTCATCGGCTCGGGCGAGTATGCCGCGAACGAGCGGGAGGAACTGGCGGCCTTTTCGAAGGATGTCACCGTGTTTACCGACGGCAAGCCGGTTGCGGCGGGGACCTTCCCCGATGACGCGACATTCGTCGATTCCGCTATCGAGCGCTTCGAGGGATCGGATCGCGTCTCGGCGATCGTCACGAAGGACGGGACGCGCCATCCGGTAGACGGGGTATTCGTCGCCGTCGGAACGGCGGGGGCGGCCTCCTTTGCCGCGACCGTCGGAATCGCCATGAGCGGACAGGATATCGCCGTCGACCGCGACTTCATGACGAACGTACCCGGGCTTTTTGCCGCGGGCGACTGTCTGGGCGGCTACCTGCAAATCGCGAAGGCCGTGTCGGACGGAGCCCTTGCGTCCAAGTCCATGAACACGTATCTGAAATCGTTAAAAAAATAATTATTATACCTACCGGTAGGTACAATATATCACCAAAAAAAACCGGCGCGATCTCCCGCGCCGGTCATCGCCTTACGCCTTCGTCGAATACTTCTCCCGCATCGAAAGCTTGTTCGTCTTTCCGACCGACGTCTTGTCGATCGCCTCCACGAACGCCACCTTCAGCAGAATGGCCTCGCGCGGCAAGAGCCCCCGGTCGATGTATCCCTTCACGTGCTCGATGATCCGATGGGCCGAAACGTCCTCGCCGCTTTTCAGGACGACGCAGGCAAGCGGGATCTCCCCCCATTTCTCGTCGAAACTGCCGATCACGGCCGTCTCCGCGACCGAGGGGTGACAGGCCACGATGTCCTCGATCTCGAGCGACGAGAGCCACTCGCCGCCGACCTTGATCACGTCCTTGAGCCGGTCCGTGATCCGGAGCGAGCCCGTAGAGTCGACCGTCGCCACGTCCTGGCTGTGGAGCCAGCCGCCCGCCCAGAGCTTTTCCGAATTGCTCGAATCCTTGAAGTAGCCCTGCGTGAGCCAGGGGGCGCGGAGAGTAATCTCGCCCGAGGTCTTGTCGTCGGCGGGCACTTCCTTTCCGTTCGCGTCAATGACCCGCGCGTACACGAGTCCCGCGGGGCTTCCCGTCCTCACGCGGCGAGCGATCTGCTCATCGCGCGGAAGTCTCGTCTCCTCGGTCGAGATGCGGGTGAACGACATGACCGGGCCCGTCTCGCTCATGCCGTAGCCCGCGAACACGTCGATCCCGCGGTCCATCGCGAGACTCGCGAGGGCCTTCGGCAGGGCCGCCCCGCCGATGATCACCTTCCATCCGGCGAAGTCAACCGCCTGTCCGCTCGGGTCCTTGAGAAGCATGGCGAGGATCGTCGGCACGCAGTGCGAGAAGGTCACCCGTTCTGTTGCGATGAGCGAGTTGAGCACGGCCGGCACGTACTTGCCGGGATACACCTGCTTGACGCCGAGGAAGGTCGCGATGTACGGGATCCCCCAGGCGTGTACGTGGAACATCGGGGTGATCGGCATGTACACGTCCTCCGAGTGGAAGTTCGGACCCCCGTGGATCGACGCGAGGCTCGCCGCGTTCGTCACCGCGTGCAGGGTGATCTGGCGGTGCGAGAAATAGACCGCCTTCGGCAAGCCCGTCGTTCCGGTGGTGTAGAAAGTCGTCGCGCGGGTATTCTCGTCGAAGTCCGGAAACTCCGCGAGCGGCTCGGCACCCGCGAGGAGACCCTCGTAGTCGCCCGCGAAATCGAAGCTTCCTTCACCCGTAGCGGCGTCATCGCGCATCAGGACGAACGTTCGCACCGTCTCGAGCCGTCCCTTGATCGCCTCGAGGATCGGCAGGAAATCGGCGTGCACGAAGAGGACCGAGTCCTCGGCGTGGCCGATCGTGTAGATCATCTGCTCGGGCGAGAGGCGCACGTTGATCGTATGGAGCACCGCGCCGATCATGGGGATCGCGAAGTAGCACTCGAGGTACCGGTTCGAGTCCCAGTCCATTACCGCGACCGTGTCGCCCTTCTTGACGCCCAGGGCGAGGAGGGCGGAGGCGAGCCTGGCGACGCGCTCGTGAAACTGCCGGTAGGTGAGGCGCGACGAGCCCTTGTACACGATCTCCCGGTCGGGGTCGTAGGCGATCGGCGCCTTCAGGATGTGCTTGATCAACAGCGGGAATTCGTACGCCTCGGGCGTTTTATCCGGAATGCGGTCCATGGTAATCCTCCTGGGTATGTGAAACATTTTGACGGAAATCGGCGAATTGTCAAGTTAGGAAATTTCAAAAAATAACGAGGCAGACGGTCCCTGCCCGGCGCTTGTCCTTCCCGCCAGCCGGGCGGTATGAGGGCGCAAGGAAGGGCGAACTCACGGGAGCCCTAGTTGACGGACGTCCTGATGACGGCAGGCCAGGTTTTCGGGAGCGGCGCCACGGCCGAGCGGACCACGCCATCCGGCAGGGCGAGGGTCGTCCCGCGGCAATGGAGGGCATGGTGCCCCATGCGGAGCGTCCTGACGTCCTGTTCGGTCATGGCCCCCTCGATGAACCGCAGGTATATCCCGTCGTCCCGGCCGTAGAGCTTGTCGCCGACGACGGGAAAGCCGAGGGAACACAGCGTCGCCCTGATCTGATGGGTGCGGCCGCTGACCGGCACTGCGCGCACGAGGGAACACGGCGTGCCGTCGTCAAAGACTCTCCGCGACACGAGCTCGAACCGCGTCTCGCACGCGATGTCCCCGCTTTCTTCCGAGAAGGCGAGTTTTTTCCGCACCGGCGAGGCCGCGTCCGGTCTGAGCCAGCCGCGGGCCTCGAACCGTTCGGGAAAGCCCCCCTCGACGAGGGCGAGGTACTCCTTTTCGACATGGCCGCTCGCGTCTGAGTCTCCTGCGCGGGAAAGCGCCGCCCCCGCGAGCGCGGCCGCTCCCGCGTTCTTCGCGGCTATGACGACACCCGAGGTTTCGCGGTCGAGCCGGTTGACGAGCCGTATCCCGGGAAAGCGCTCCCGGAGCAGGGAGAGCAGGGTGTTTCTCCGGTATATCCCGCCGGGATGGCAGGGGAGGTTCGGCGGCTTGTTTATCAGCAGAAAGTCGTCATCCTCGAGGAGGATTCCGTAGTCCGTCTCCACGTCAGGCTCGCTTCGCTCAGCAAAGGTCGTGGTCACGGTGTCTCCCCGGCGCAGCCGCTCGGTTCCGTCGCAGTCGTGCCCGTTGAGCGTAATCCGGCTCGAGGCGACTTCGCGCGCCCAGGCCTCGCTCGAGAAATACGTGAACCGGGTCGCCAGATACGCGAGGAGGGTCTGGCCCTCATGCCGCGCGTCGATGACGCTGGTATGCCGCTCCGTACTTCCGTCACTCATAACGACCACCGTACCCGTACCGGGCGGTATTTACAAGGGCCGGGCAAATTGCTATATTTTTTTATAGATACACAGATTCGAGAGGGACACGCGTTCCCCAACACCATGCCATCGTGCCGTTTTCCAGGAGGATTCCATGATCAAGACCGTGAAGGATGTCGATCTCAAGGGCAAGCGCATCGTCATGCGCGTCGATTTTAACGTACCGATGAAGGACGGCGTCGTCCAGGACGATACCCGCATTATGGCCGCGCTTCCCACCATCAAGTACATCCTTGAACAGGGTCCCGCCTCCCTCGTGCTCATGAGCCACCTCGGCGATCCCTCCAAGGACGCCAAGAAGGCCAAGGAAAAGGCCGAGAAGGACGGAAAGGCCTTCGACGAGGCGAAGTATATCGCCGGCAAGCACCGGATGGCCCCCGTCGCCGCCTACCTCGAAGGCAAGCTCGGCAAAAAGGTCGAGTTCGCCGATTCCTGTTTCGGACAGAAGGCCAAGGTTGACGCCCTTTCCGCCGGTTCGGTCCTCATGCTCGAGAACACCCGCTTCCACAAGGAAGAAACCGCAAAGACCGAGGCCGAGCAGGAAGGCCTTGCCAAGGAACTCGCGCTCTACGGCGACATCTTCGTGAACGACGCCTTCGGTACCGCGCACCGCGCCCACGCCTCCACCGCGACCATCGCCAAGTTCGTCAAGGTGAAGGTCGGCGGTTTCCTCATGGAAAAGGAGGTGAAGTACCTCGAGCCGATGGTTACCAATCCCCCGAAACCCATGGTCGCCATCATCGGCGGCGCCAAGGTCTCTTCGAAGATCGCCGTTCTCGACAGCCTCCTCAAGAACGCCTCGGCCCTCATCATCGGCGGCGGCATGGCCTACACCTTCCTCAAGGCCCAGGGGCACACGGT
This sequence comes from Spirochaetales bacterium Spiro_10, assembly GCA_001604405.1. Classification (GTDB taxonomy): domain Bacteria; phylum Spirochaetota; class Spirochaetia; order Treponematales; family Treponemataceae; genus Teretinema. The sequence continues at coordinate 318 of LVBL01000041.1, read as the reverse complement.
CGGCAAGTCCCTCGTCGAGGACGACTTCATCGATACCGCCAAGAAGCTCCTCTCGGCAGCCGCGGCCAAGGGCGTCAAGATCATCCTTCCCGTTGACCACGTGTGCGGCGACGGCTTCGCCCCCGACGCCAAGATCACGAACGTGGCCGGTCTCGACATCCCCGACGGGCAGATGGGCATGGACGTCGGTCCCAAGACCGTCGCCATCTACAAGGACACGATCCTTTCTTCCAAGTCGATCGTGTGGAACGGTCCGGTCGGCGTCTTCGAGTTTGACGCCTTCGCGAAGGGAACCGAGGCCGTCGCGCACCTCGTCGC
>LVBL01000040.1 GCA_001604405.1 Spirochaetales bacterium Spiro_10 | reverse complement strand
GCCCGCATGTCGCACGGATTCCCGGCGATGTGGACGGGGACGATCGCGCGTATCGACTTGTCGCGGGCCAGGGCCTCGTCGACCCGGTTTGGGTCAAGGCCGTAGTCGTCCGGCGAGATGTCGGCGTAGGCGACCTCCGCGCCGAGGTGAATCGCGCTCGTCGCGGTGGAAACGAAGGTATACGGCGTGGTCAGTATTTTCGTTCCGGGTCCGACGCCGAAGGCCTGCATCGCGAGCAGCAATCCCGACGAGGCGCTGTTGACCGCAAGGGCGTGCGGCGACGACGTGTAGTCGGCGAATTCCCGCTCGAAGGCGAGCGCCTCGGAACCGGTCGTGATCCAGCCCGACCTGAGTATCCTGATTACGGCCTCTTCCTCGCGCGCGTCGAACGAAGGCCTGAAAAAGGGGATGAAGTCCGCGGGGGTCTCATCGGCCATTGGCGGCCTCCCGATACGACCTGACGCTGTCCCGGAGTACCGACAGGAGCCCGTCGCGGTTCCTGAAACATTCGGGGCGCGAGGCGTCAAAGAGGCAGTACGGCCGGAGTGTCTCGAGCATCTGCTCGGGATTGACGTCTTCTGCCGCTGTCGCGCCTTCCGGCGCCTCCGTTTCATCCCCCGCGCGCTCGAGCGTGAGGATTTTCGGGTACTCGGTCCTGACGGGGTTCTCGCGCGATGACCACAGGGGCTCGTCGAGCCGCTCGCCGGGACGCCGGCCGATGAAGCATATCGGGATGTCGGTTCCGGGCTCATAGCCCATGAAGCGGATGAGCTGTTCGGCGACGTCGAGTATCCGCACAGGCTCGCCCATGTCGAGAAGATACGACGCCCCGTTTGTCCCGACGCCTCCCGTCTTCAGCACGAGGGAGCACGCCTCGGGGATCGTCATGAAATACCGTACCATGTCCGGGTCGGTCACGGTGACCGGCCCGCCGTTCCTGATCTGGTCGATGAACAGAGGAAGGATGGAACCCCGCGAGCCGAGGACGTTGCCGAACCTGACGAACATGAAGGCCCCGTCGCCCGAGCCGGCCCGCGCGGAGCGACTCGCGTAGGAGAGAACGAGCCGCTCGCAGAGCATCTTCGAGATTCCGTACACGGAAACGGGGTCGACTGCCTTGTCGGTGGAGACGAGCACGAAGCGCTTGACGCCCGCCTCAAGGCTTGCCTCGAGGAGATTCGCCGTCCCGAAGACGTTGTTTCCGATTACCGCGACGGGGTTTTCCTCCATGAGGGGGACGTGTTTGTAGGCCGCGGCGTGGAAGACGACGTCGCATCTGAGACGCGAGACGATGTACCGCATGTACTCGCGGTCTTTCATGTCGCCGATCACCGGCACGATGGTCGCCTTTTCCCCGACTCCTTCCTTCTGCAACAGCCTGAGTTCGCGGTCTATCTGATAGATGGCGTTCTCGCCGTGCCCGAACAGGTAGATGCGTTCCGCCCCGCCCGAAAGAAGCTGCCGTGATAGCTCGCTTCCGATCGATCCGCCGGCGCCGGTAATGAGCACGCGCTTTCCGCGGAGGTAGGCGAGGCTTTTCTTGAGGTTGATGGCGACGGGGGCGCGCCCGAGGACGTCGAGTGGGTCGATCTCGCGGGTTTGAATGAGGTGGGCCTGACCCTCCAGTATCTGCGCGATGCCGGGAAGGAGTCGTATGCGGGTGAAGCCTGCCGCCTTGAGCACCGAGTAAATCGCCCTGAGCGAGTCGGGTCCGGCGCTGGGAATCGCTATAAGCGCCTCGTCCTTGGATCCTATCCTGATGAGGCGGGCCGTCTGGTTGATGGGGCCGATAACGGGAACCTCGTCGATCACCCGGCCTATCTTAGCCGGGTCATCGTCGAGAAAGGCGATCACGCGCCCGAATATTCCCTTTTCCCTGATTTCCCTGGAGAGCATCGTTCCGGCAATTCCGGCTCCGATGATATAGATGTTCGTGTCGAGCTGTTCTTGTTTCATGCCTACCGACTTATTATCTCAAAGGTTAGATCGACGGGAAAAGACTCGTCGTACAGGTCGAGCGTTACGCGCGCGCGACACTTTCTTTTATCGACCTTAATTATCCTTCCTTCAAGCCCTTTCAACGGGCCCGCAAGGACCTTGATGCGGTCGTTTTCATCAAAGGTGACGCGGGACGACCCCGCTACGTCCCCGAATGACATAAAATGTTTCAGCGTGGAAAGATCCCGGCCCTCAAGTGGCAGGGGTCCCGAATTCTCGGGCAAAAAGCGGAAAAAACCGGTTGTCGTCCTGATGTGCCAGTAGAGCTCCCCGCTGAGGGCCTCCGTTTCGAGAAACACGTATCCGGGGAATACGGGCTGTTCCTCCCGGCGCGAGGAGCCCTGCTTCCGGACCGTGATGGCCCTCCGGGGAAACACGAGCCTCCAATGGCCGACGTCGTCCTTCATCCCGATCATGACGGCCCGTTTTATGAACAGCTCCTCTGAGCGCGTTTTAACCTGGAGGGCGAACAAGTTCATGATGGTAAAAAAGATACCATAAAAGGTGTAAAATGAGAATAGCGGTTTTGTCCTCGCGAATTGACTCATTTACGCGGGAAAGGGGTCGATAATCTAAGGGTAGGGGAGGGTTTCATGCGTCTGCGAACATGCGTTTCGACATTTTTATGCCTGCTCGCCGTAGTCTTTGCGCAGGCCGCGACGGTTACGGTCTCGATAGCCCAAAACGCCGAGGCGCCGGCCACAGCGCTTGAGATGTCGAGAACGGTAGAGGAAGAGATCATGGGCTTTTTCTTCGACTCGGGCCATATCGTCACGAGCAATGCCCTCTCGATGAATGACTCCGCGTTCGACGACCTGTCGTTCGGCGTCGCCGAGGCTACGGAGGGTTTCGCCGATTATCTCGTTACCGCGCGCCTTACGTACACCAAGGACGAGATCTCGGACGAACAGCAAAAGATCACCTATGCCGACTTGCAGACCATTACCTGGAGGGTCGTCAGGCTATCCACGGGAAAGATGATTGCGGGAAGCACCGTGCGGCTCGCGGATTACAAGTCTGCGGATCCCGACCCCTACGCCCAAACAAGGTCGTCGGCCAAAAAAATCGCCATGGATTCGATGAAAGCAATCGACAGGGACATAACAGGGAGATACTAAAAGATGAAACGAATACACGCTTCGTTAGCGATTCTCGCTTTACTCCTCGCGACCGTGCCGATCAACGGCCTTTGGGCCGTTTGGGAGGGAAACGCCGGGATAGCGGCGGTTTCGGAATTTCCCGGATCCGGTCTCTATGCCAAGAGCGACATGTTTCCCCGAAACACCATCGTGGAAATAGAGAATCTGGAAACAGGCAATTCTGTTCGCGCGGTGATAACGGGCTCGTCGGGAATCGCCGGCCTTGTGGCCGTTTTATCCCCTGAAACCGCCTCGGCGCTCAACATTCGCAAGGGCTCCGTAAGCCGCGTACGAATACGCATTCCCGTTCCCGTCGGAGAGACGCCGGCCGAGGGCCTTATTGCCTCGGGTTCGGGTCTATCCTCACGCGATCCCGACGTTAATCCCGAAGAGGCCGTACGTTCTCCGCGAACCGCGGATCCCGCGGTGCCTCTTTCGTCCATCGTCGATTCAGAAGGCGAGCGAATGGTTCCCGCGGAATCCCTGCGCAAGCAACAACCGGCTGAAGGCGTCGTCTCGGACGAACCTGTCGTATCGGTGGCGCCGGTAGCCGCGGAGAGCGA
>LVBL01000004.1 GCA_001604405.1 Spirochaetales bacterium Spiro_10 | reverse complement strand
GCGCCATGAGCTTCGCGAAGAGCCCGACCCGCTTCATGTGGTTGCCCGTTTCGTCGTCGCGCAGTTCCGCGAGGTCGGCGAGCGTCTGGTAGAACTGAATCCTGCTTTTCGTCGCGACTTCGTGGGATACGGTCATGTCGATCGGGAGCCCTACGATGCCGCAGAGCTCGCCCGAGTCGTCGTAAATCCCGTTGACGAGGAGGCTGACCCATAGAAGCGTGCCGCCCTTTTTCCGGTTGATGAGCTCGCCCTGCCAGGTCCGTACGGCCGGATCGGTTACCGCGCCCCACATGTCCCTGAACCTCGACTCGTACTCGAAGACGCTCACGCCGAGGTTCTCGTACACCTCGCGTCCGGGATTGAGGATGCGGGGGTTCTTGCCCAGCAACTCGGAGCGATCGTAGCCGTACATGGTGACGAAGGCCGCGTTGACGGAGGTGATCGTCCCGTCCTTGTCGGTTATGAGTATGGGCTGGGGCGTGGTCTGGAACGCCGAAAAGTACTGGTTCTTCTCGTTTTCCAGCCGCTCGTTGTCCGTGATGTCCTTGCAGAACGTCAGGAAGGAGCCGCCTTCGATCCTCACGGAGTCGAGGATCACCGTGACGAGGCTGCCGTCCTTTCTTTGGAGCCGGGTCGTCCTTTGCGCTCGTCCGGCGGCCCTGAGGCCTTTGATGGCGTTCTTGAACGAGACGTTTTCTCCCGCCGGCACGACGTCGGGAACGCTCAGCGCGAGGAGTTCCTCCCGGGTATATCCGAGCATCTCGCAGGCGGCCCTGTTGGCCTCGGTATACCGAAGCGCGTCGTTCGTGATGAAGATGCCGTCCGGGGCGCTTTCGACGTACCGGCGGTTCCGCTCCTCGCTGTCGCGGAGTTTGCGCTCGGTTTCTACCCGGTCGGTTATGTCGAAGGAGATGCCGACGAAGTACCCGCGCGCGGGGCTCGTGACGGAAATCCGGAACCAGCGGTCGAGAACCTTCGAATATTGCTCGAACTCCACGCGCTCGCCCCCGAGGGCGACTTCGCCGAAACAGGCGATCCAGTCGAAGGAGTCCCCGGTTATGCCCTTGATGACCTCGGTAACGCGCTTGCCCGCGACGGAATCCCGCTCCGCCCCGATCATCTCCTCGTACGCGCGGTTGACCTCGATATATTCGTAATCCGCGGGGCGACCCGCGCCGTCCAGGATGATCCTGTTATACGTGTAACCGAAGGTCGAGTCCCTCAAGATATGCGTATACAGGCTTTCGTCCATATACGTAATCTTACGGCAGCCCTCGGCCCGGGTCAAGCTTTTGCCCGGCGGCCTAGAAGCTCATGTAGACCGAAAAGAAGTGGAAGGCGCTGCCCGCGATGACGAAGAGGTGCCAGACGGAGTGCGTCCATTCCCTTTTTTTCATCGCGTAGAAGACCATCCCGAGGATGTAGAAGGCCCCGCCGATCAGCAGGAGGTGCCAGCTCGCGTCGCTTCCGCTCAGGGCGCGGAGGTTCGACTTCATCGGCTTGCCCGCGAAGATGATGATGAGCGACATCGGAAGGTAGGTGATGGCGGAGAGCCGGCGGATTCGCGAGCCGAAGATCGCGTAGAACACGATCCCCGTGGCGGCGATCGCCCAGATTACCCCGAACAGGGACCATCCCAGGGCGCCGTGCAGGGCGGTGAGGCAATAGGCCGTATACGTTCCCGCTATGAGGAGGTAGATCGAGCTATGGTCCAGAACCCCGAAAACGCGTTTTGCGCGGTGCGCCGTCAGGGCGTGATACAGGGTAGAAACCGCATAGAGGATGATCAGGGTGGCCCCGAAAACCGCAAATCCTACAATATAAGAGGGTTTTGCCGCCTCGGGCGCGCGGGCCGCGGCCTTGACGACGAGCAATACGAGCGCGGCAACCGAGAGGAGGGCGCCAATTCCATGGGTGATCGCGTTCGCGATCTCTTCTGCGGTCGAATACCGTTTGGCGATAGTAACGTTTTTGTCAGTCATACCCCTGTTAGACCGAGCGGATGGGGTTTAGTTGCGGTAATTGGGAAGAAACGCAAAACGGCAAAAAAAATGCGTTTTTTGCGAGACACGATCCCCTGAAATGTGATAGAATACGGCGATTGGCGGTTCATCCTGATTCCTTTTACTCGGACACACAGGCCACGAATTGCTTTCGCTTGTCAGCTGACAAGCAACTTTTTTATATCCGGTAAAGATTTATCGGAAGAAGGATGCCACTATGGGCAAGAAAATTTATGTCGGAAACCTTAGCTATGACACGAGCGACGCCGGGCTGAACGAAGTGTTTCAGCAGTACGGAAGCGTCGTTTCCGTGAAGACCATCGTCGACCGCGACACCGGCCGCTCGAAGGGTTTTGCCTTCGTTGAGATGGGTACCGAAGACGAGGCCCGCGCCGCCATCAGCGCCCTCAACGGAACCACCCTCGACGGACGCCAGATCAAGGTGAACGAATCCATCGACAAGCCCCGCGACAATTTCCGCGATAACTATCGCTACTAATCTACGCGTCAGGCCATGAAAAACGCCCGGAACTCAGGTTCCGGGCGTTTTTTTTTTGTCCGCCGGTCGGGCATGCGCCGCGCGCCCCGAGCCGGGGCGGGCTCAGGCGACCCGAATCGCCCGGGGACGGCGGATGAGGCGCCGGTTGACCAGCTCCTCGATCAGCCGGGCGAGGACGGGCTTGTTGTTACGGAACAGGCTTTCGCCGTCGGAGATGGCGCACCGCGCCGATACGAGCAGGCGGTCGGCTTCGTCGATCGCCCAGTACCAGCCGGCTTCCATCTCGGCGGGATAGCTTGAATGGAGGTCCTGTATCCAGAAGTCTCCGTCGCGCAGTACGGCGAACCGTCCGTATCCCTTGAACCCGTAACGCTCGAGGTCCCGCACGGAGCTGATGTCCGGGAGGCATTCAAGGCGGATGACGAGTGGCGTTGTCTCTTTCATGCGACCAGTATAGCGCGCGCCCGAGCGCGCGCATGAAAGTGCGATCTGTCCAAAATGGCGAAACGCGCCACTCTTGCCAGAATGACGGGATTACATCTTGCGGATGAGACGGACGAGCGACACCGCGAATACGAAACAGCCGACAATGACGCACAGGAGCTGCAGGTAGAGCCCGGCGAGGTAGAAGGCGCAGAGTATCTGGGTCAGTCCCATGAAAAGCAGGGTAAAGTTGCGGTACCGGTCGCTCAGCCTGTAAAAGCTGAAGATGACGTTCATCACGACCAGCAGCGAGGATATCGTGATGAGAATGGAAATCAGGCTTGCGTTCATGAATGGCCTCCTGTCGTTCAACTCGTTCCAGTATAGCATCGCCGCGGCATTACTCAAGCGGTTTCGCGCCTCTCCGGCATCATTGCTGCAGGATCTTTATGTCCCGCTCGGTGAGGACGCGCTTGTAGACGCGCAGGTCGTCGACGGCCCCGTTATAGGCGTACTTCCTGTTCCGCGCCATCCCGATGACGTAGCGCGAATCCGGAAAGCCCTGTACGGGAAGTCCCGAGTCGTCCTCCGCCTGGAGCTCCCCGTCCAGGTAGAGTTTCGTGGATCCCCCGGAATGGGTGATGACGACGTTGTGCCAGGCCTGGGGCGCGAGCTTTTTGACCGACTCGAGCCGGACGAGCTGTTTTTTGGACTCGTACTGGAAGACGATCTTTCCGCCCATCATGCACGAGAGGGCATACCCGCGCGATCCGGTGACGTCCCCGCAATCGAGGATTCGTCCGTTGTCGGGGAAGGCCCCGGGATTCGGCTTTATCCAGACGGATACGGTGAAGTCGTCGAAGGGCGGAATCCAGGATTCGACCATATATTCGACCGACGAGAATTTCAGCACCTTCAGCGCGGCGTCGGGCGCTCCGTTCCGGTCAGCCTCGAATCGGGGTTTCCCTCCGAGAACCGCATGCCTGCCGGAGGATCCCCTCTTGCCCGAGGTGTCCTGTTTGCCGTTATCGAACAGATACTCGACCTCGAGTCCCGCCCTCGGTACGGGAAGCGCCGGCGCGTCGGCCGCACCCGAATCGACGGCCTCCTGGCGGCGAAGGACGGTCGCCCTGATCTGCTCGGGGGGAATTCTCGAAATCTCGGAGGCGACGGAAAGATAGATATCGTCGCTCGCGTCGTAGATATCGAGTACCTGGGCTATCTCCCGCGAGAAGGTCGGCGACCGGAGCGTCCCGGCGCAAAAGAGCGAGATCTCGATCCGGTACGCGTTCTCGAGCCGCGTGACCGAGCCTGACAGGGCGTAGTCCGCGCCGTTTTTCGCGCAGGCCGCCCCAGGGTCGCGCTCGTCCGAAACTTCCGCGTACCGCAAGCCCACGCCGACGGCCTGCAGGGTAATCGCGAGCGAGTCGCCGGCCGTTCCGGCGAGTATCTCGAGCGTGGTGTCACCCGCGTCGAACGCGAGGGGGATGAACGCGACGGACGGCTTGGCCTGACCGTGCGCCAAAAGGGGCGCGCACAGGACAAGCGGGACGAGCGCCGCGCGCGCGAGACGACGTACATATGACGGATTCATACGACCAGTATAACCCGTCCGCCCCCGCGGCGCCAGAGCGTAATCGCGCAAAGACCGGGCCAGCGGCGCGAATCCGGGCCATATACCCCGTGGCGCCGCCCGCGCGAGGACGTGGACGCGCGGCGCCGGGGTGCGAATGGAAAAATGCGTGACGAAAACGATTCTCTCAAACGCGCGCGCGGCGGCGTCGGTCGCGGTCCCGCTCGCCGCGCTGGCAGCCGCGCTCGCCTGTCTCGCGGGGGTCCGCGGGGTAGCCGACTCCCTCGCTCTCGGACGCGCGGAAGCCCTGCGGCTTCACGCGGACGCGGTACGGGAATCGCGCGCCCGGCACGCGGAGGAGATCCGGGAGATTCTCGCGGCGCGGGAGTCGGCCGCGAAGGACCTGCGCGGAATCAGAGGCCTGCAGTCGTCCCTGCTCGACGAGCAAAGGAAGAGGACGATAGACGGGGTGTTCGCCTTCGACGAGGTGCGCAGGCGCTGCGCCGAGGGCATCAGCCTGTACGGCAAGGGCGACTACGCGGGGGCGATCCGCGCGATATCCCCCGTGCGTCCGCTCGCGCGCGACGACGACGAGGCGATCTTCTGCCTCGTCGCCTCGGAATTCCGGATCAACCCGCTGGACCGCGAGCGGTATCGCGAGATCACGGGCGTCCTTCGCGACTTGCGCGCGGGCGGCTTCCGGAACGGCGAGCTTGAGGAGATCATCGCGTACATTGAGGCGGAGCAGGAGGCCTCGCGTGAATAGGCTCGCGGTATCGGCCGTCGTGTCGCTGTTTCTCGCCGCGCGCGGCCTTTCTGCCCTCGAGGTCGCCGTCTCGCCGATCGCGTCGATCGCGAACGACGTGAACGAACGGGCCGGCGTTTCCGGGGCCGTAGCCCGCCGGCTCGCGAAAAGGCTCGGGGAGACGTGCGCGAACGGCCTTCTCCGGTTCGACGGTTCGGCTCCAGCGGGCCGAGACGCGCCGGGATCCGTGGCGGGGGCCGTCGCGTACGGAGAGGAGGCGGGGGCGGATTACGTCCTCTTCGGCTTCGTCCGCAGGAGCGACTATTCCGTCTCGGCGGAAATCCGTCTGCTCGACGTCGCCGCCCGCTCGGTCGTCAAATCCTTTTACTCGTCGGACTGTCCCGACGAGGACGACCGCCTGTATTCCGACCTCTCGGTAAAGATCGTCGACCATCTCGAGCGGTTCCTGGGGCTTCCGTCCTCCGTCAGGGACGAGCGGAAACGCTGGCTCGGCTTCGAGTTGCCGCTGACGGTCGGGTACTGGACGCCGGTGTCATCCGAGTGGCTGCGGTTGCTGGCGGGAACGGGCGCGGCGTCCGTCGGGGCGGACCTCGTGTATGACGACGGCGAGTCCCGATTCGGCGGCAAGAGCGCGTTCGTGTCGTTCGGACTGCGCCTCGGGTACCGCTACGGAATCGGCGATCCCGAGACGTATCAGGCCTCCCTTCATTGCCTCGACAGCCTTTTTCTCCTCCGGTATCACGTTCGGCTCGCGGAATCGCACGAGGCGAGCGTCTCGGCGGGTATCTCGTTCTCAACCGACGTCCGCAGCATGACGGAGCGGCACTCGCGGGAGTCGAGCGGCGTGGACGGGGTTCTTGGCTGTTTTCTGGGACTCGGATACCGGTTTCTCGTAAGCGACTCCTGGGGGATAACGCTTGAAAGCGGTTTTCTCTACCAGTTTTACGACGAGCCCCTCCTCAATTGGTCGCCGCGCATCGGCGTGAGTCGGGAGCTGTCCCGAAAGGAGTTGAAACGATGAGTCGGGAACGGAACCCCGGTCTTGGGGGATGCTTCGTGATCGCCTTGGCGATTCTTGCCGCGTCGTGCGGATCCGCCCTGTTCGGGACGCTCTCGCGGAGCGCCGGGGATCCGGCTGTCGTCACGCCGCGCGCCACGTCGATGGAAACCCCGCTTGCGGTAACGCTGGATTGGGACGCCGACGAGGCGGCGGATTATTACGTTCTTGAGCGGAGGCGCGATACGGAAAGTTCCCAGTACGCGGAGGTCTATCGCGGAACGGGCACGCGCTACGCCGATTCGCCCGCGGAGGGCCGGTACTACTACTGCCTGACGAAGGTGCGCGGGGAGAGGGACTTCGGTCCGTCGCGGCCGGCCTTCGCCGTCTCCTCGCCGGTGGCGCGCGACGAGTACGAGCCGGACGACGGCATGGCGGAGGCCCGTTTGCTCGAGAGCGCGGCGATCGCGAACATGTACTACTTCAGGGGATCGGACGGTCAGGTTCTCTCCGACGCCGACTGGTACCGCGTCACGCTCCCGCCGCGGTCGGTCGCCTATCTGACGCTGACGGACTACTCGGCCGAGGGCGCCGAGGTGGATACCCATTTCGTAGTCTACCGGGCGGGTCTCGCGGAAAGCGTGATACACAACAAGCACCCGTTCGAAATCGAGAATGACGCCAACGTCCGCCGCGACCTCTTTTTCGCCATAAAGCCGAACGCGGTCAGGTACATACCGAGCGTCGACTCGGGAGGGCGGGTGATCGTCTACAAGATCGCCGTCGAGCGGATCGAGCTGATAGGAGGGTGACGACGATGTTACAAGGCCTGCGCGCCCCGCGTGCCGCGATACTGACAAGGCTCGCCGTCATCGCGCTTTTGCCGGTCGCGTCCTGCTCGCTGTCGGCGTCCGGCTCCGGCTGGGAGCACGGCGGCGGGAGCGCGACGTACGTCGAGGCGACGAGTCTTTTCCTGGACGACGGAAGCGGACGGGTGACCTTCAGTACGAACGAGGCGGCGTATCAGTCGCCCCGGGGATACACGGTGTGGACCGAGGTGGCCGGCATGGGCGGGGTCCCTGACGTGTCCTTTCGCGAGGTGTCATGCGCCGCGAGCAAGGAAACGGGCGACGCGGCCGCCGGGTTCGGCCTCGTGTTCTGCCGCGGGCAGAACGGTTCCGGAGACGAGTCGATGTATGTCCTCATGACAAACGTCAGGGGGCAGTTCGCCGTGGGCAAGGCGGTGCGCGCCGCGTATGTCCCGATCCGGCCGTGGACGGCATCGTCCGCCCTCATGCCGGGGTGGGGAGCCGAGAACCGGCTTCGCGTAACCCGTGACGGGCAGGGCGGACGCTTCACGGCTTGGTGCAACGGCACGGCCGTGTGCGAATTCGAAGGCGACGCCGAGGTCGGCGCGTTCGGCGGCGCGGGCTATGTCGTCGTGATATCGCCGTACGACGACTTTCCGGAATCGACGGTCAAGGTCGTCTTTTCGCGATGACCGGGGGATGCATGAAAAAGAGGATGACGGGGTTTTCCGTGCTGTTCGGTTGCGCGCTGTTCTTCGCCCTGGCGGGCGCGGGTGCGCAGGAAGGCGTCGAGGTTCACGCGCGGTCGAATGAACCTGACGGCGCGTCCGATGACAGGCGCGTCAGCGCGACGGTTACGGTGACTCCCGAGGCCGGCGGCAGCGCGCGCGTCGGTCTCGCCGAGATATCGGTTCCGCCGGGGGCCGTACGCGAAGCGATGGAGATAACGGTCACGATGCTTCCGGCGACGGAGTCCCTCGGCGAGGGACTCTCGAACGCGACGGCAGGCGCCGCCGGTTACCGGTTCTCACCGAGGGGAGCGACCTTCGACGTCCCGGTCGAGGTGCGCATCGGCTATGATCCCTCGCTCGGGACGCGGCCGGGGGCGCTCGAGGACCTGTATACCTATTTCTTCGACGAGACCCGCTCGCGATGGACGGCCCTCGAACGCGTCGGGTTCGACCGCGAGAGGGCGATGCTGATAAGCCGGACGACGCATTTTACCGACATGGTCAACGCGACGCTTTCCCTGCCCGAGGCGCCCGAGCGGGTGTCCTTCAACGTGAACTCGATCAAGAGTCTCGCGGCCGCCGATCCGAACGCCGGGATTCCCGAGTTTGACGGACTCGAGGCGAACTCGCTCGGTACGGCATCATTCGGGATCCCGCTCGAACTTCCGGGCGGCCGCGCGGGGATGAAGCCCGACATCGCGCTTGCGTATTCGAGCGAGGGCGGAAGCGGTCTTGCGGGAAGGGGCTTCGACCTTCGCGCCGGCGGGGCCATAACGATCGACACGAGGAACGGACTTCCCTCGTATACGCACGAGGACTCGTATCTCCTCGACGGCGAGAAACTCGAGGCGGTTCCCGGGCAATCCCCCGCTCCCGGCCCCCGGTCAGCCGAGATCGAGTATCGCCCGAGGAGCAACCGCAGCTTCGAGCGGATTACGCGAAAGCTCGCGGTAATCGGCGGGATCGAGACGACGTACTGGACGGTTACCGACAAAACCGGGCGCCGGCGCGTCTACGGGCTCGGTTCGGGGTGGACGGGACCGGACGAGTCCAGGAAATTCGAATGGAAGCTTTCGCGCGAGATCGACACGTTCGGAAACGCGATCGACTACTCCTACGAGAACCGCGAAGGCGAGAATTGCGCCTACCTGACCCGCGTGTCGTACACGGGCCGCGCGCACGGCGAAATCCCCCTTCCCGGAGACGAGCCGGGTCCGTACTCCGTCGAGCTCGCGTGGACGGAGACGCGTCTGGACAGGAGGAGCTCGGCCCGCGGCGCCTTCCTGCAGCGGACGGTGCGCGAGCTGCGTTCCGTCACGATGTCGTACGCCGGAACGGCCGCCTGGTCCTACGAGCTCGAGTACGCGCACAACGAGAACCGGCATCTCATTTTGCGCTCGGTCGCGAAGAAGGTCGGCGGGAGGGAGTTCTGGAGGTACGGATTCGATTACTACGGCTCCGGGCCGACGGACACGGACGCGGACACGGAGGTTGACGGGTTCGACGAACCGGTCGACTGGGCCATTCCCGCAAGCGCCGGCCTGACCTTGTCGAAAACCGGCTCGTCGGGCGGCGGCGCGAGTCTTTATCTCGGGCTGAAATTCTATATCCCGTACATATTCGGCCGCTACGTGATCGCCTCGGTAGGCGCGAGCGTCGGAGTGCAGACAACGGCTACCGGCACGAAGACGACGATGACCGACGTCGACGGCGACGGGCTGAGCGACATGGTTTGGCAAAGCGAGTCGGGGGTGCATTACGCCAGAAACGCCGGGGTCGGCGTTGACGGGACCGGCTCGTTCGAAGACGCGGTTTCCGGGATGCCCCTGTTTCCGCTGACGGGGAAATCGCTCAACAAGGAAAACCAGACGACGTATTCGCTGAGTTTCAGCGAGTCGCTCGGGCCCGCGGCCGCGAACCTGACGGAACAATGGTCGGATACGGCCTCGCACGGGGTCTTCATCGACGTTGACGGCGACGGCTTTGTCGACTACCTGACGTCCGACGACCCGTACTACCGGCGGAATTCGCATGAAGGGTTCGCGCGCGCCGACTGGACCGAGATGGAGGAGGGCGCGGAGCCGAGCGCGCTCTTTTTGAAAAACAGGGAATCCTTCGAGCGCACCTACTACGCGCAGGAGCCGTATATCCTCTGGAGGCCGGAGTTCGAGGGGACCGTCGTCGTGACCCACCGGGCGGCGCTCGCGCATCCCGAGTCCGCGAGCGCGGACGGCGCGAGCCTTGACGGGTACCATGCGAGATCCGGGGCGAACGGCGATACCGGGGTTTCCCGCTTCGGCCGCATCCTTCTTTCCCGCGCGCAGCCCGCCGGCGAAACGGGGGCCGAGCTCGACGTGCGCGTCTCCGACCGCCTGTTCTTCCATTTTGACGCGGGGGACTCGTGCGAGCGGGACGACGCCGACTGTTCGGTCGCCGTCTCCTACCGGTCCGTGCGGCCCTTCGCGTACATCGGCGAGTCCTCGTCGGTCATGCTCGAGGAACGCGTATCTTCGGAGCGCGCGAGACCCGAGCTTGACAGCCTGTATGACTGCCGCGAGATCCCGGGGGAGCGGGGCGCGACGTACGAGTACTCCCTCAAACCCGCCTGGGAAGAGCTTCTCCAGCGCGATCCCGGCCTCGCGACGCCGCTGTACCTGGACGGCGCATACGCGATTCCGCGAACGATCGGCGAGGAGGCGTTCTTCGCGCTCGCTGAAGCCGGTTCCTCCGATGTCAGGCTCCGGTTCCACGACGGCCGCAAGATCGCCGAGGAACGTCTCCCCGAAAGCAGGGTGCTTTTTTCCGGATACTCGTACGAGGGCGAGCGCGGCAGGTTCGTCCGGCGGGAGGAAGACGGCGAGGTCTGGAGGTTCGTTTCCCAAAGCAACGGCAGTCTCAACGGCTCGTTCGTCCGCGATTCCGCCGAGGGATATCTCAGGCGGCACCGGGACGCGCTCGACGATGAGGCCAAGCTGGAGCTCGCCCGCGTGCCCGCTCCCGATACGGGGGCCGCCTCGATTCCGTACAGAAAGGGAAACGTCTCCTTCGTCGCGGGACCCGCGGCCGAACGGTTTCTCGAGGCGCGCATAGACGCCGTCGACCGCGTCGGCGTCGTGACGGACGGGGAGGTCCGTTTTGCGGATGCGGAGGGCTTGCAGTGCCGCGTCTCGGGGAACGAGGTGTTCCGCCTGGCCGACGGCAAGGAGTCGCGGATCGCGGCGACCGTCGAGTGCTTCGGTGACATCCTTCGGGTCGTTACGGAAAGTTCGGGGATACTCACGGTGACAACCCTGACGGGGAAGACGAGTTCCCTCGTTTCCGTCGATCGCGCGACTTTCGAGGCGCGCGTCATGCCGCTGATGCTCGAACGCTCGCGGCTTGACGACGACTCGGCGCGCGGCCTCTCTGGCCTTTTCTCGTTCGACGGCGCGTCATACGCGACGCGGGACGGCCTGGACGCGGAGGACCTTTCGCTGGTCGCGGGCCTCTACGCCGCCGCGGGCCTCGCGCGGTACGCGGCATGCGCGACGAGGTTCGTGTATTCGAGCGAGGCGGAGTTTGCCGTCGAGACGGCGGCTGACGGTTCGACGGGAATCAGGATACCCGTGGTCCGCGACGGCGCGGTCTCGGTCTTGTGGAAGGAGATCCCGGGATACGACAGCGCCGGCGACTTTACGGCGGACGACGCGCGCGGGACGGACCGCATGCTGGAAAGGTTCGCGCTTTCGTCGTCTACGGACATCGGCGACCTCGGGGACGAGGGAGGGATAGGCCTCGCCGAATACGCGCGCGGCGGGAACAAGGGGTGGTATTACGGACTCTGGTCGGGGTATTACGACTTCGATCCCGGCAAGATCGGCGCCGAGGCGGACCGTTCAAGGGACGTTCAGAGCGGCCGGAAACCGCCGTACTCGCGGGACATCCGGAAAAACGAGAACGCGGACGGCGCGCCCTGCATCGTCCGGTCGGCCCGTGACCATGCGGTCGTTCTCGGGACGAACGCGCTGATCGGCGACGTCAGCGTCGTCAGCGAGCCCTCGCTCGATTGGGACCTCAGGACGACGGTGACCGAGACCTCGTACGGTACGTTCTTCGACGGACGCAGGATTCACGTGGAGCGCATCGGCGGCACGGCGTACGAGATGGCGTCGAACTCGCGGGCCGGACCGGACGGTGAAAAGCCGGGCGTTCTCGTGGCAAGCGCGTCCGGAGCGACCGACGTCGGCGCGAGCCTCGGCATAGCCGGCCTTGGCGGGCAAATATCCGAGAACAAGGGATCGAGCTGGCAATACAAGGGCTTGATGGACATGAACGGCGACCGGTATCCGGACATGGTGCAGTTCGACGACGACTGCGACCCGGGGGATTTCGGTTTTTCCGTACAGCCGGGAAACGGTTTTGGTTTCGGCCCGAAGCGGCGGTACGAGGGGCGCCTCCCCGCGATGACCGTGACGGACAACTTCGGCCACGGGTTCGGCGTCTCGCTCAATCCGGGCGGGTTCGTCTCCTCGAAGAACGACGCCCTGGGCAGGCAGACGGGACTGGTCGTGGCCGTCGGCGGCTGCGGCGACTTCCCGTCGATCGGCATAAGCGGCACGTACGGACGGAGCGTCGTCGAGGCGCAGTTTGCCGACATGAACGGCGACGGCCTGCCCGACCAGGTCGCGCGCGACGGAGTCGGCTCCTTCGCCGTCGCGCTGAACACGGGGAACGGAACCTTCGCTCCCTTCGAAAACTGGGGAGAGGGAATCGTCAGGGAGATGTCGAACGATCTGGGCGTGAGCGTGAAATCTGCCGGAATCAGCACGTCGAGAAACGCGAGTATCGGCCTGCCGCATCCCCTCGGCTTCCTGCTCGGAATAAACGTCTCGGTGTCGTCAACGACGAACGAGACCGTGTCATCGCTGATTGACATCAACGGCGACGGTCTTCCCGATCATGTATACAAGCGAAACGGCGAACCGTACTTCGTCGCCCGGCTGAATCTGGGCGACTCGTTTGACCGGAACGAAACACGGGTTCGGCGCCCCGACTGGCGCGACGAGGAGGCGATGGACAGGGCCATCGCCGACTCCGTGGGCGAGGGGGCGGGCGCGCTTACGAGCTCGGCTTCGGGAAGCCTGTACGACGAGGCGAAAGACCGTCAGCCGGCTTTCGAGGTCGACGTGGGGAAGATGAAGGACCATCCCGTTGCCCGCGAGACGGCGCTTCTGTCCGTGAAGGACGTGATGGAGTCGACAAGCGGCGTCACGTACAACGCGGCGATCAGCCTGGACGTCGTCATCCGGTACTACCTGCTCGGCATTTTCATCACGCCGGGGACCTCCCTCAATTTCGGGCATACGACCTCGATGATGCGGTTCACCGACATCAACGGAGACGGTCTTCCCGATCATGTCCGCCACGTCGCTGGGATGCCCAATGCCCAGGTCAAACTGAACTCGCTCGGAGCGAACGGGCTCCTTCGCGCGGTGAGGACGCCGTACGGAGAGCGGATCGAGCTTGAGTACTCGTCGGCCGGGAATACGGTTGACATGCCGCAACACCGGTATGTGCTCGGCCGCGTCCTGCGTTCTTCCGGATTCGGGGAAGACGGCCGTCCCTTCATAGCGGTTGGTCCGGCGTCATTCGCGACGGAGTATTCCTACGAGGGTGGTTACTACGATCGCGCGGAACGGGAATTCTACGGGTTCCGCGCGGTAACCGAACGGAGAGCCGGCGACGCCGGGTATTCAAGGACCCTGTACGCGAACGACCGGTATTACCGAAAGGGGACCGTCGAGGAGACGTTGCGGTACCGGGCGCCTGACGAGCTCGCGGCTCGCGTGAAGTACGAGATCGACGCGAGGTATCCCCGCGTCACGCGCGAAACGGTAACCCGGTACGACGCGGACCGCGGAACCGAGCTGACGACGGAGGTGGAGTACGGCTACGAGGAGGAGGACGGGAGCGATTTCGGGAACGTTACGAAAATGACCGACCGTGGCGATGTATCGCATAACGCGGACGATTTCTTCGTGTCGTTGCGTCATTACCGGGACATGTCCCGGTACATAGTCTCCCCGGTAACGTCCGTCGTCGTGACGCAGGGCGATCGCGAACTCCGAAGGAGATCGGGCGAATATACCGCGGAGGGACGACTCGGCCGGCTTACCGCCTATCACGAGCAGGGGAGCGGTTCGTCTACGACGCTGACGTGGGACGATTTCGGGAACCTTTTATCGGTAACCGACCCGGCCGGGACCCGTTCGGAATACGCGTACGATCCGGAAGCGCGGTCCTTTCCCGTAGAAGTTTCGATCGGGGGTCCGGGCATTCGCGGACGGTATTCCTCGCGCTACACATGGGACCCCCTAACGGGACGCAAACTGTCGGAAACTGATCCGGGCGGCGGCGTCATGCGGTACGAGTACGACTCCCTTGACCGCCTGTTCAGGGTCTGGTCTCCGTATGACGGCGCGGTTACTCCTGCGGTGGAATACCGCTACTATCCTTCTAGCGAGGGAACTCCCGGGTTTGCGGTCGCGCGCAACAAGCTTGTTCACGACCCGGATGACGAGTCGGTCATGGAGACGGTCGTGGCGGTCGATCCTCTCAGGCGCGCTCTCTTCACGGCGAAGCGGGGTTCCTTCCGCGACGGGCAGGGAAGCGAGATCGTCGGCTGGAACGTCTCGGGGATGACTCGATACGATGAGTTCGGGCGCGCCGTCGAGTACGGCCAGAACGCCTTCAGTCGCGTCGAGGATGTGCAGTCATTCGCGTCGGGGGACGGGTACGCGGAGATCGCGCGGCTGTATCGCGATTTTGTCAGGCCGACGAGAAGGGAATACGATTCCCTCGACAGGATCGTGACGGAGACGTTCCCCGACAGGACAACCGTGGAATACGCGTACGGAATCGGAAACTGCCGGACTCCGGCCGAGTGGACGTCCGTCAGGGACGAAAACGGGAATTCCTCCGTCCAGTATCGCGACGCGAGGGGTAACGTCGTCAAGGTCGAACGCCATTCCGGAGCCTATGAACCAATGTATCCGAAGGAGGCCCTGACCGGCGCGACCTTCGAGTACGACTGCCTCGGACAGATGCTGGAGGCGCGGGACTTCTTCGGAAACCCCGTCACGGTCGGATACGACATGCTGGGACGGCGTACGTCCATCGAGTCGGCGGACACAGGCCGTCGCGAGTTCTCGTATGACGCGGCGGGCAACCTCGTCCGCGAGACGGATTCCGTGCTGCGCGGGGCGAACGCCGCCGTTCACTATACCTATGACGGACTTGGCCGGCTCGTTCATGTGGACTATCCCTTCTCGGAGGATACCGAGATCTCGTACGGCGGTCCGGACACCGGTCCCGATTCGGGGCGAAAAACGCTCGTAAGGGACGAAAGCGGCCATATCGTCTATTCGTACGGAAAACTCGGCGAAGTCGTTTACGAAAGGCGGATGATCAAAAGGCTGAACGTCTGTGACGACGGAATCGTGCAGGAGATGCGCTATGAATACGACTATCTCGGGAGGATGCGCGCGATAACGTATCCCGACGAGGAGGTCGTGACGTATTCGTATGACCGCGGCGGGCTCGTAAGCGGCGTTCACGGCCTTAAACGCGGCGTCAGGTTCGACTACGTCCGTTTCATCGGATATGACGAGTTCGGCCAGCGTTCTATGATTGTCTACGGAAACGGCGTACGAACGGCGTACGAGTACGACAAAAACCGCAGATGGCTTTCCGGATTGACAACGACGGAGGAAGCGGGAGACGCGGACGGTCTTTATCAGAAGATGTCGTACGGGTATGACGGCGTCGGCAACGTGACGTTCGTCGAGAATGACGCGTTTGCCGCGAAAACCCGCCAGGAATACAAGTACGACGGACTCGACCGCCTTGTGCGGGCGGAAGGTGCAAGCGTCTCCCGTCCGTATCTCCCGGTTTACAGCGCGCGGTATGTTCAGGATTACGGGTATGACGCGATAGGTAACCTCGTGTCGAAAAAAAGCGTTTCGTCGGTCAACGCGGCGGCCCTCTCCGTTCGCGACCTCAATTACTCGTTTGAGAGCTCGTTCGATTCGGGGCAGTTCGCGCATCGCGCGGCGCGGTCCGGGGACATGCACTACAGTTACGATGCCAACGGCAATCTTTCGCTCGAGCGCCGCGGAGAACCGTCCGCGACCGGGGGCGCGGCCGGATACTCCGTCGAACGTCATGGCGATTCGGCTTACGGCGCGGACTACGGCTTCGCCCTCTTCGAGGAAGACGGGCGTGAAAAACCGGGCGGGGACGCGCGGGCGTTTTCCTGGAACGAGCGGAATCTCATGCGGTCAAGCAAGGACGCAAGGAGTCATGTGCGGTATTCGTACGGGCATGACGGCAACCGGGCGGTCAAGAACTCGTCGAGGGGGGAGTCGCTCTACTACAACGGATTGTGGCAGATAACCGACTCGTACGACCGCGAGCTCAGGCAGGGCAAGCACGTATACGTCGGAGAGACGCGGGTCGCCACCAAGTACGGAAAGCGCGGGGACGGCAGCGTCAGCTACGAAAGCAAGAACATATATTTCTATCACGCGGATCATCTGGGGAGCGTCCAGTTGGTAACCGACTGTGCGGGGCAGATATACGAGCGCGTGGAATACGCCCCCTACGGCGAGATATGGATCGAGGAAAAGGCGCCGTATTCAACGCCCTTCAGGTTTACAGGGAAAGAGATTGACGGCGAAACCGGGCTGTATTACTATGGTGCTCGGTATATGGATCCAAAGTACAGTCGGTGGCTGTCAGCTGACCCCGCGCTTGGTGACTATGTGCCCGGCGCCCCCGTCAGCGAAGCGGTTCGCGAGCGAAACAAGAACCTCCCCGGCCTCGGCGGCTTCTACAACCCCGTCAACTTCGCGCTCTACCACTACGCAGGGAACAATCCGGTAAGATATGTGGATCCGGATGGACGAGAGAGTGCAGATGCTGCGTATTCATGGAATAAATATTTTCAGGATGCTCCCAAGGTACAGCTTCCTGTGAAAAATGCGAGGGTAACATCTCGAGCAGGTCCTAGAAAAGTAATCTCAACAGCAGCAGGTAATTCGTCTGCGGTTCATAAGGGCTGGGATATTGGACCATCGGAAGGAAAAAAGACAGAGTCTTATAAACCTATTGCAGAGGGAAAAATTGCGCAGACTGGGAAATCAGCTTCGGTTGGTAATTATACTGTAGTAGACCATGGAAACGATTGGTCTTCACTTTACTATCACGATGATTTGCCCTCTTTATATAATAAAGGGGACAAAGTAACTAAGGAAACTACGATTGGATCAATGGGGAATAGTGGAGTATCAAATGGAATACATCTTCATTTAGAAATAAGAAAAAATAATTCTCCTATAGATCCTGCGATACTCTTTGAAAGGGATATTGTTATGTATGGGAGGAGAAAATAGAAATGTATAGAAGACTTCACTTCTTGACTATTTTTTTACTGGTACTAGTCACTACTAATTATGCAGAAGAAATTTGTATTGATGATTTTATTTTATATGACAATACAAACACTCTGACTCTTGGTGAGGAAGTTAAGGATGGTATACAATTCCATGTTAGCACGACGGAAACACCTCAAAGCTCGGATTTAAATGAATGGGAAACCCGTCAATTTTATTATGATAATAGGACTATTATATACTATTTTGCTGGTTTAAAAAAAATTACAAGAATAACTACATCAAATTGCAATTTACAAACCCGGAGAGGTGTATCAGTTGGGCAGCATCTTGATGAACTACAAAAAAAGTATGATTCGTATTTGTTTATAAAGAGGGATCATTCGTGGATCATTTTTTTTCAATGGCAGGAAGACGCTTTTATTACTTCTGAATACTATATGGAGTTTAAGTTCTCGCCAGACAAAATTATCTATGAAATTGATCTTGGAATAGCTAGTCAGTGACTCGCTTGTGTAGAATAATCTGTGTGTTCTTATCATTTGTAATATTCACTAGTTCGTAATTGGTGGATGAAGAAAGGTGTGCGCATATTTTTTCAATAAATTTCGAAACTGGTATTCTAGGTGATTTATTAGTTATTCAGTTTTTTGTTGAGAGAAGAGAATTGTGAACACGTAAGGTATGTTGTAATACAATATGTATCACTTTTTTCTTAAGCCTAATTCTTTAGGGTAATAAAATAGTAACATACTTAGTTTAATTAAGCTGATATGTTAATGCCATTTTATGATGTTGGATAAAAAAACGAATAAAAGTAAAGAATGCGCTTTATATATTTCTTCTTGTGGGTCTTATTTTCTCCTGCGCCGCCCAGAATCCGCATAAGCGAAACAGCCCCTTCGTGGAGATTAACGGAATAAAACTGTTCCTCTGCTTTTCAACGCGTGGTGATGTCGAAAAGTTGATCGGGCAACCTGAGAGCGAAGAGCACTTCGACGTAGGTGGAGAGGATTTTGATTGGAGTGGTTTTGATGTTTGCTATTATGACAAGAAAACCCTTTCTTTTCACTATTCAAGCGACGGATCAATAATTAGGATAACAGCAAACTCGGGCAATCCAAGAAAGATAAAGACTATGCTCGGAGATTTGCAAACGGTCGCTAAAACGACAATAGTTTTGGATGGTAGTAATACGGGCGACGGAGGCATGGTGGTTGAAGATGATTTCATCACCTACGCAAGAAAAGACGACAGCTTGAATCGCGTGACCAGCTCTTTTTGGTTTGATAAAAACAATACGATAAAATGGTATGATGTCTATTACGAGAGGCAATAGCAGTACACCTGAAGCGTGCGCGAAGATGTCGCTTAATACGTATGCCCTTTGATACTAACGCAGGTGATTCAGGCGCGCGAGCTTGGCCCCAATCGTTTGCGGACGGTATCCGACAATGCCCGATCCGGTCTTTCAGTCCCTATAGTCCTTCGGTTTTCCTGAACGTGATTAACGGACAAAATTCGCCCAACGCTCCCCGATGTGTAAGGGTGGATACCAGTTCAAATCCGCCCGCTTGTGCGCACATCAGTTCTTCCAGGTCCGCGGGATTCGGGAAAAAGTATTTCGTGGAGTTGTCGCTCGTTTTTCTCAGCATCTTCATGTGTATGACCGGCCATCCGATTTTCTCGGCATGGCGTTCCAGGTCGGGGACGACCTTCAGGATTTCTTCCAGCATTTTTTTCTGCTGTATGCCCCCTTCCAGGGATTCCTGCATTGCGAGCCAGAGACGGAGCTTCAAGTGATTCCAGGTAGGTATTGTGCCGTCGACGAAGTTTTTCAGGACGGCCTCGGCGCTTTCGGTTTTGCCGTTGCGGCAGAATATCCTGAGCAGGCACAACCCGCCGGGCTTGAGGACTCGCCGGATCTCCCTCGCGAATCGCAGGTGTTCCTCGGGCCAGTTCAGAAGAACCATCCCGCCGTCGCAGAGGGCGACGTCGCAGGATCCGTCGGCCAGCGGGATCGCGGTCCACTCCGCGCATACGGCTTCCTCTTTCGCCCCCGGCCACACATGATCGATCATCGCCTGTGTATGATCCACGGCGGTTATGGTCGTTCCTTTCGGCCACGGCAGATGATACAGTTCGGGCGTTACCCCGAGTATCAAGGAATGCATCGGGCCCTTTTTCCGCAGAACAGGAGCAAGAGCTGACGTGAACAACTTCACGTCCTGCTTTGAAGGCCGCAAGGGCGGGGCGTACATCTTCCATTGTTCGGCCATGTCCGGCCATATCTCGACGACGGATTCCTGCCGTCCGAGGAAGCCGGTTATCCCCTCCGAAAGGAGTTTGAAACGCTCGGCCATGGACTCCCGCGGCAACTCGCCGAGGGACGGGGTCCGGTTCGCGTCAAACAGGACCGCCTTCCCGTCGACCATCGCGTAATCGAACTTGCCATAGTCAAACCCGAGCCTCTTCCGTTCTTCCCGCAATTCCGCCGGAACTTCACCGGCCGGTTCCCGCCGTATGATATTGTTCGACTTGACTATGGGCGACTTCGAGTAACATACGGAGTTTGATTCCTTGTCCCCGAAGAACAGCCAGATTCGCAAGCAGTACAGTCCTTCCTTCATTTCCGGAGTGAATTTCTCAACGAGAAATCCGCGATTGAACCAGACGGGAAGAGGGACGTCCGCTTTTGACCAGTATATCTTGTAATCATTTATGTCGAGTCTGTTGTGAAAGTAGTATGGCAGGATCTTGCGCATCTTGCGTCGGATCCGATACAGGGGGGTGCCGGATTTGATGTATCTGGTCTCCGGGTTGCCGCCGGCGTTCCTGTCGGTTTTTACCACGACAGGGCCTTTCCAGTGGTCGTGAAGGGTTACGACATTCCTGCTGACGAGACGCTTTGCTATGCTTTTGACCTTGCCGTTGATGACAACCGGATAGCGACGAACAAACCGCATGTATTTCTCGGGGATCACCGTCATGTCGACATGAAGGACGGCGATATCGGCCTCCACAAACGTGTCGGTACCCTTGAGTACCGTGACCCGGTAGCCTTCTTTCTCCCAGCATTGCGCAATTTGGCCAATAAACGACTTGTCCTTGGCCAAATCCGTCCGTTCATGGACCACTATTACGATGCGCGGCTTTGTACTGCCAGTCCTGTTTTGCGAATTCATCGGTAGTTCCGTTTGCTCGAGATGCGGTACCTTCGAACCGTACGTACCTTCACCAGTATGGCACGCCCCGATTGCTCTTGTCAAACTTTCTTCCGCATTGGTCAAAACCCGGAATCCGCATATGGAATGGCAACACGGGCGCGGGAAAACCCAACCTCGTGTCGGTTCTTCCTTGATAACAACCTCTGATCCGCGCTACAATAACGCCTCAGGGGGACTGCCGTTGAGCGACACTTCGCCGGATTGGGTACTTTCCGCGCTGCTATCGGGCGGCGCGTTCATCCTCACGTTCGTATTCGCGGACTTCGCGCTTCCGGTTGCGGCGGGCGTAAGCGCGCTCGCGTTCGCGGGCGGAGCCCTCCTGTTCCGGGTCAAGCCCGCGAAGCGCGACGAGATACCGGCGGATCTCGAAAGCGCCCTCCTGGAGGGCAGGCGGAAACTCGGGGAAATACGGGCCTACGGGCGGAAAATCCCCGACGCCCCGACAAAGTCGAAAGTCGAGGCCATAAGCGAAAGCGTCGAGCGCATCTTCGCCGAAATCAGGCGCGATCCGGTCGACCTCAAGACCGCGCGCCAGTTTCTGTCCTATTACCTGGACTCGACCGTCACCATCCTCGACAAGTACGTGACGATATCGTCGCAAAGCGTGTCCGACCCGGGCATACGCGACTCGCTCGCGCGCGTGGAATGCCTGCTCGATACGATAAACGCCGCGTTCGGAAAACAGCTCGCGCGGCTTCTCTCGAACGATCTGCTCGATCTCGACACGGAGCTTTCATTGCTCGAAAAGACGCTTGAAATGGAAGGACTTTCGGAAAAGTAGACACATATAGGAAAAGAGGAGCAAACGATGGCAGAAGTCATGGTAGGAGTGCGGGACGGGGAACGCATCACGTTGAATTTGACGGAGGCGGAACTCGCGAAGGCGAAGGAGATCGCCCGGGGCGTATCCATCGAGGATTCCCAGTCCGTCATACAATTTGGCGTCAGCGCGCAATCCAGGATATCGGGCTTCGCAGACACCATGCTCGGGCAAATCCGCTCTCACGACACCGGATACGTCGGCGAAAGCCTCACCGAGCTGATGTTCAAGATCAAGGATGTCAAGGTCGACTCGATCGGAGCGGGCGGCGGCCTCTTTTCCAGACTCATCAACAGCGCGAGACGGTTCATCGCGCGTTACGAACGGCTCGAGACGCACATCGAACGCATACTGAACGGCCTCGGCGAGGCGCGCATGAAGCTCCTTCGCGACATAACGATGCTCGACCAGCTGTACGACAAGAACCTCGAGTATCTCAAGGAGCTCGACCTGTTCATCGCGGCCGGACAGCTCAGGATCGACGAGCTCCGCTCGACGCGGCTGCCGGAACTCGAGGCACTCGTCGCCTCCTCGGCCGATCCCGCGGACACGCAGCGGCTGAACGACTTCAACCAGTTCCTGAACCGGTTCGAGAAGAAGGTCCACGACCTCAAACTGTCGCGCATGGTGGCGATACAGACCGCGCCCCAGGTCCGACTCATCCAGAACAACGACCAGGCCCTCGTCGAGAAGATCCAGAGTTCCATTCTCACGACCATCCCCCTGTGGAAGAGCCAGATCGTCATCGCGATCACCCTCCTGCGGCAGAAGAAGGCGGTCGAGATCCAGAAGGCCGTCACCGACGCGACCAACGACCTGCTCACGAAAAACTCGGACATGCTCAAGCAGGGAACGGTCGCCGTCGCGACCGAGATGGAACGGGGCATCGTCGAGATCGAGACGCTCAAGAAGGTGAACGAGGACCTTCTCGCGACGATCGAGGAGACGATCAGGATACAGCGCGAGGGCAAGGCGAAGCGGGCTCAGGCCGAGGCCGAGCTCGTCAACATAGAGCATGAACTGAAAAACAAACTCTTGGCGGTGAAAGCATGAAGCGGGCACTTCTCGGCGCGGCGATTCTCGTCGTCGCGATAGCGGTCGGGGTCGGATACAAGGCCCTTTCCGGCGGATCTCGGGGCGGCGCGGCCGGGCAGAAGAAGGGCGGCGACCTTCAGTACGCGGTCGCGGAGCCGCTGACGGTTACCGGCATCGGCGGGTATCAGCTTTCGACCGTAGACCTCGGGGACGGGCCCGTGCCGCTTCTGCGGATACCGCTCGACACCTGGGGCGGGTACGCGGCCCTGTTCGCGGCGAACGGCGGATCCGCGCCGAACCGCGACTCGCTTTTCTACAAGAAGGGGAAATTCGCGGTCGAGCTCGTGAGCGAGGAGAGCGCGACGGCCCAGCTGTCCGGATACGCGGCGGGCCGCTATCCCGTCATATGGGCGCCGATGGACAGCCTTCCGCTCCTCTATGACGCCCTCAAGGCCGACAAGCGCATCATGCCGAAGGTCCTCGGCCTGTTCGACTGGTCCTCGGGCGGTGACGGCATCATAGTGAAAGAGGAGATCAAACGGCCCGCCGACCTCCGCGACCGCGTGGTGCTCACGTCGAGCAACACGCCCTACAGCTTCATGCTCCTGTGGTATCTCGCGCAAAACGGGATGACCGGAAAGGACGTGAAGGTCGTGTGGGTCGACGACGGCGAAAAGGCGCTCGAGATGTTCCGCGGCGACTCGCGCATCGTCGCCTGGGTTTCCTGGACGCCGTTCATCAACGACGTGGTCGATCCCAATTCCGCGAGCTACGTGGCCGGCTCGCGCCTCCTTATCTCGTCGCGCGACGCGAACCAGCTGATCGCCGACACGTATATCGTCAGAAACGACCTCTTTCAGGACAAGCCCGAGATGATGGCCGCCTTCGTGGAGGCGATGATCGAAGGGTCGCAGGCGATAGGAACCGCGACGTACTCGCGCATGGCCGAGTTCTACAAGCTCTCTGGCCCCGGCGAGGCGAAGGCGATGCTCGACGACGTGCACATCGCGAACTGGCCCGAGACGCGGATGTTCTTCGACGTCGCGAACCAGATCGGCGCGTACAAGATATTCCTGCTCTCGCAGGAGTACTACAAACAGCTCGGCGCGCTGCCCCAGTCGGCCTCGTACGATCCCGAGCGCGTGATCAACGCGTCCGTCATCGACGCGATCGCGGCCAAAGGCCTCTACAAGGACCAGAAGAACGCGATGCTCGACTCCTTCAACAAGAAGGCCTCGTTCGACATCGCCGACCTCGAAAGCCAGCGCGTCGTCCTGACCAACGACATCATGCTCTACTTCGAGGCGCAGCGGCTCGATTTCGATCCCGCCTCGCAGAAACAGGAGATCAAGGACAACATGCGGATGCTCGCGCAGGTGACCGAGCAGACCGAGTTCCTCGCGACGACGGTCATCAAGCTCGTCGGCCACCTCGACACGGCCAAGGTCGAGGAGTACCGGGCGAAGGGCAACCAGGCGTTCATCGAGGCGAGCGCGCAGGCGAAGCTCATCTCCAAGAAGCGCGCGGAGTTCGTGAAGAAGCTCCTGGTCGAGAAGTTCAAGGTGGACGCCGAGCGGATCGTCACCGAGGGCCGCGGATGGGACAACCCGATCGATCCGGAGGATCCCGCGAGGAACCGTCGCGTCGAGGTCCAGTTCATCTCGCTGGAGTAGTGCATGAAAAAAACGCAAGCGGCCGCGGCGCTCCTCTTAGTCGGCCTTCTTTCGGGATGCTTCAGGGACGCGTCGGGCGCGGTCACGGATCCGCAAGGCCAGTCCAAACAGGCAAAGAAGGCCGGGTACGAGCTTTCGTTCGGGGACGATTTCAAGGCGGGGATGAACTATGTCGACGACCTCGGCATATCCATCGTGATCGCGATGGACGTGTCGGGCTCGATGTCGAACCGTCCGCAAACGGGCGGCGAGGTCAAATACCTGCAGGCCGCAAACGCCCTCCGGACGGTTGCCGACTATCTCGCCTCGCTTTCCGTCTCGATGCCGGACATCCGAGTCAACGTCGCGATCCTCTCTTTCAGCTCGGGCGTGAAAACGGTATTGCCGCTCACCGTCCTTGACAAGGAAGGCATCGCCCGGATGCGGACGGCGTGCGACGCCAGGAATTTCGAGCCGAAGGGCACGACGGCCATCGGCAAGGCCCTCGAGCGCGGAAGCGAGATCCTCGCGCAGTCGGGGACCATATTCAACAGCCTCATCGTGGTGACCGACGGCGAGAACACGAATCCTCCGAAGCCCGAGGAGGTGATGAAGGCGATATACGCGAACCGGAACAACAAGTCCACCGAGGACAACCCGATACGAACCTCGACGCAGCTTGTCAGCATCGTGACCTTCGACGTCAAAAGCCCGGAGTTCGACCGGCTTCACGACATGGGCGCCCGCATCATCTCCGCCTCTGACCGGAAGGAACTCGAGTCAGGTTTGAAGGGGCTCCTCGAGGCCGACATCACGAAGCTGGAGTAGTTTCCCGCTCAATCCACGAGCGTGACGCCGTGCGTTTCCTTCAGAAGCTTCCTCAGCGCCGCCATGACGCGTTCGCCCGGATCATGCTTGACGGTGGGCGCGTAGTCCGGGGCGAGTTCGCGGTAGAGGCGGCGATGGGCGCGGCCCTCCTGCACGTACTCGTGATGGCCGCAGAGGTAGCGTATCGACGCCCGGCGTCCGGCGATATCGGCGATCAAGGCGGCGCACGAGGCTATCTGAGCGTCGGTGACGCGCTCGCCGCTTGAGCCGGTCATCTCGATGCCGAGCGCGACGTGGTTGTAGCCGATGGCGTGCCGGCCCATCGCGTCCTCCGGAAGGAGCGACCAGACCGTGCCGTCCCGCCAGATGACGTAATGGACGCCGACGTTGACGTCTCCCCCGGCGGCGATCTCCCCGCGCGAGGCGGCAAGCCGCTCGGGCGTGAAGACGGAGAGCGAATGGTCGTCGGAGTCGGTTCCCGTGTAATGGACGACGATCAGGGCCGGGTCCGCGAGGCGCCAGTCGTCGATGCCGTAGTGGGCCTTCGCATACTCCCTGGTCAGCTCCTTGCGCGTTTCAGTCTGGATGGGGAACGCGCGTACGTCAGGACCGGTAGCGGGCCGTTCGGCCGCGAGCCCCGCGGCGGCGAGAATCCACGCCAGTGCAATGACCGCGCGTGCCGGTCGCGGTACCGTGACGACAGATAGTGTTCGCATACCCCGCCAGTATACCCCTCTTTTCGACAACGCGTGAAGCGCGACCGGCTACCTTGACAGAACGTCAATACTGCCTAAAACTGCCGTTATGGGAAATCACCGCCGTACCGCCGCGTCGCCAGCCCCGCACCGTGCTATGCCCCGTCTCGCGCTCTTGCTGACCGCGTTGACCGCGCTGACTCTCTGCGCCGCCTCCTGCGCTACCGTCCCCCGCGAGAAACTCTACCCCGGAACCGCGGCCCTGCTTCCGGGTACCGAGGCGGACATGAACTCTCCCGGTTACTGGATTGCCCGCCATCCCGACCCGGACGGATTGCTCCTGGACGCGGACGGCGTTGACGCGCTCAACGCGGCCATCCGCGGACGGAAACTGACGCGCGACCTGGGAACGCTTCCCGCGCGGACGGGCGACGAGGTGCGCAAGGAACTGTCCGACACCGTCTCCTGGCTTTCGCGCGCGAAGGTCTACCAACGGAACGGAAAGCGGGCTCGCGACGGGTTTTTCGCGCCGCTCGTCCGGGACCAGAACGCGAACGGACTGCCCGGGACGGTCGCGTACCGGTACGGATTTGTCGTCCGGAGATCCGACATGCGCGTCCTGCCGACGCGCGAGCCTCTCTACGACGGCCCGGGAGACGCCTTCGTCGACAACCTGCAGGCGAGCAGTCTCGAGCGGGGCACTCCCGTCGCCGTCATGCACGAAAGCGCGGACGGCTCCTGGCTCTACGCGACGACCGAACTCGTTTCAGGCTGGCTGAGCGCGGACGACGTCGCCTTCACGGACCCCGACTCCTTTTTCGCGCGATACCGCCGGAGCGATCCCCTCGTGGTCACGGCCGCGCGCGCCGACCTCTTCGCGGACGAGGGGAAGACGCGCTTTCTCGGATATGTCCGCATGGGCGCATTTCTCTATCGGTCCGAAGCGTCCGATTCCGCGTCGCGTCCCGGGGTCCTCCGCGTCTCGCTGTTCACGCGCGACGAAGGCGGCACTCTTGCCGAGACGGTCGCCTGGATTGACGCGCGCGACGTGTCGGACGGTTTCCTGCCCTATACGCCGCGCACGGTCTACCAACAGGCGTTCAAGCTTCTCCACGCGCCCTACGGGTGGGGCGGCGGCTTCGGCGAGCGCGACTGCTCGCAATTCCTGTGCGAGATATTTTCCACCGTCGGCATCGTCATCCCGAGGAATTCCTCGAGGCAGGCAATGGTCGGGCGTCCCGTTGACGGTTTCTCCGCCGATGTGTCCGAGGTCGCGAAGAAAGACCTGCTCGCGAACGGCGCGGTCCCCGGGGCGACTCTGCTCCGGTTTCCCGGCCATATCATGCTCTATCTTGGCGACGTTAACGGGGAGCCGTACGCCATCCACGCGACCTGGGGATACCGGGAGCGGCGGGGCCTGTCGGACGTCACCAGACTCGTCAACCGCGTCGCCGTGTCGACGCTGGGCCTCGGCGACGGCAGCAAGGCGGGCTCGCACCTGAGCCGGCTGACGTCGGCGGCCGTCGTGACGCTGCCGCCCGAACGCGAGGCGGAAGACGCGGAGGCCGGCTCGCCGGTGGGCGCGGCGGAATAGCGGGCGTGACCCGCGGGCGTGATCTGCGGACGGCCTTCCCCCGAACTGTACTTTCGTACAATGCCGCAATCATGCGGACGGCCTATCCTTGCGGTGGGGAAGAGAGCCGGATCTCTTTTCCCAAGGACGCAAGGGGGAAGCATGAAAGAAAAGTCATCGGCCAATCGGCGGTTTGTTGTCGGCATGTGCGCGCTTGTCGCGATTCTGGCGGTTTCGTGCGCGGGCACGCCCAAACCGTGGCCGCGGGAG
Source organism: Spirochaetales bacterium Spiro_10 (assembly GCA_001604405.1). Taxonomy (GTDB): domain Bacteria; phylum Spirochaetota; class Spirochaetia; order Treponematales; family Treponemataceae; genus Teretinema. The sequence goes on along the minus strand of LVBL01000004.1, from coordinate 22,332 downwards.
CGGCTTGAGGGAAAAAAGTTCGAGTTCAAGACCTTCGACGTCGAGGTGAACCGCAAGCTCAACATCGTGACCTTCGACTGCCTCGACACGCGGTACCATCTTGATATCCTGCCCATCGAGGAGATCGCCGCGTGGGCCGAACGCGAGTACGGCGTCATCGTCGACACGTCGGAGTTCAGGCGGCTGCGCGACGAAGGCAAACTGAAGGCAACCGTCAGAAAGGACGAAAAAGGGGACGACGAGATTGTGCTGACGTCCTGGGAGATGGCGGTCGATTACGCCGATATCGGCGGAATGGCGAGCATGGGACTCGTAGGCGCGTTGAGCGGCACCTCGTTTGTCGCCCTCAACTGGAGCGAATACCGCGAACCGGTAAAGATAATGAGTTTCAGGAACAAGGTCGAGCGCGGCAAGACCGACCAGTTGCAGATCTTGATGGTGCTCGCGCCGCTCGGTCCGCACATCCAGGTCATGCTCCGCGTGTGCGAGGGAGAGCCCGACGAAAAGGGCTACAGGGATCTTGTCATAGTCGCCTCTCGGAAGATACCGGTCAAGTTCAAGAAGGGCGTGCCTGATCCGGAGATCGTGGAGGAGCGCGTCAGGTCGCTTCCGGCGCTTCTCGCGGCGGGCGAGGGTAAAGACTGACATCAGCCGCGTTCGACGGGGGCGCTTCACATTTCGCGTCCCATGCGCGATACTCGAATCATGAACGACACCGTGAATCGCCCGTCCGACACTTCTTCCTCGCGCGCCTCGCCCCTGGGCACGGCAGCGCGAGCCGGTCTCGCCTCCGCGCGGGAAAACGCCATCCCCGGCCTCGTACTGTGGGCCGTAGCCGTCGCGATAGTCGCGGGGTACTACCTGTGGCAGCCCGTCACGACTGCCCTCGGCGCCCTCGGCGCGCTCAAGGCAAGCGGCGGGTACCTCTATTCCGCCGTATCGACGGCCGTCTTTGGCGGACTTATCCCCTTCGCGTGGCGCTTCGCCTCGCATCGCCGCGCCGTGGCACGGGGTGCCGCCGGACGCTCTCCCTGGAAGGTTCCCGCCTGGCAAGCGTGTCTCTTCCTGACCCTCTTCTGGTGCTGGAAGGGCATCGAGATCGATTTCCTTTACCGGATGCAGGCGGTCGTTTTCGGCGCCGACGCCCGCGCCTCCACGGTCATCCCGAAGGTTCTCGTCGACCAGTTCGTCTACAATCCCCTCTGGGCCGGATGGACGCAGGTGCTGGCCTATTGGTGGCTCGAGCGTTCGTTCAAAGCCGCCGCGTTGGTCGACCGCGAGCTGTGGTCCACGATGGGCTCGCGCGTCGTGACCGTACTCATTTCGACCTGGGGCGTGTGGATACCGATCGTGAGCGTCATCTACGCGATGCCGTCGAACCTGCAGGTTCCGCTCTTCAATATCGCGTTGTGTTTCTGGGGTTTGATGCTCGCGAGCCTGACTAAAGAGGCCGAGTAGGCGACAGGGCCGCCTCGAGCTCGAGGAGCGCGCGCTTTCTCGGGATCCCCCAGCGAAAGCCGCCGAGGCCTCCGTCCGAGCGTACGGCCCGGTGGCAGGGAATCAGGATCGCGATGTGGTTCGCCGCGCAGGCGTTCGCCACGGCCCGGGCCGCGCGCGGCCTGCCGACCGAACGCGCGATCTCGGCATAGCTCGACCGGCTTCCCGCGTGTATCGCGCGGAGGGCGCGCCACACGAGGAGCTGAAGCTCCGTACCGCTTTCGTCGAGGGGGACCTCCCGCGCGTCGGCCGGGTTCCCGAGACGCGCGATCGCCGCGGCGAGAACGGGGTCGTCCGCGGGCACTACTTCGCGCGCGGCGGCGCCGGGGTACCGCTTTTCCGACCACGCGAGAAACCGCCCACGCAATGAGCGCTCGTCCGCGTCGATGTCTGCCCACGCGACGCCGCGTTCGGTCGCCGCGACGAGAACGAAGTCGTGCGCGCCCGGTCCGAAGCCCGTCAGCGCAAAGCGCAGTTCCCTCCGTTCCATCGTCGTCCGTGTCATGACGGCCCGTCTATGACGCGCTTGCCGATCCACCGTCCCGACTTCCAACGCCAGGCGTTGATGGCGGCGCGGATCGTCTCGTCCGCGAGGAGGCAGAGCCACAGCTCGAAGATGCCGCCGCCGAGTGCGACGCACGCGACGAGGACGGGGACGAGTCCCCACATGAAGACGAGTCCCATCACCACCGAGAATTTCCCGTCGCCGACCGTCTTGAGGGCGACGCCGCCGAGGATGTTGATCGAGCGGATCGGCTCCATCGCGAGGGCGATGAAAAGAAGGGGTACGGCGAGCGCCAGGATCTCGGGGTCGCGCGTGAACAGCGAGAGGAAATGCCCCGAGAACACGACGAGTCCGAGATACACGGCGAAGGCGAACGTGGTGACCATCGCGGCGATCTTCCAGTAGGTCTTCTTGACGTCGTCCAGCCGGTTCGCGCCGAGATGGTGGCTCATGACGATCTGGCCTCCCATCGTGAGCGCCCAGGAGGCGGCCATGTCGAGGAAGTTGAAGCGGTTGACGTAGGTGTTCGCGCCCATCGCCGCGGACCCGAGCTTGATGATGATCGCCGAGACCACGATGCTCTGGATGGTGTAGCTGAACGGCTCGAGGGCCGCGGGGATCCCGATCCTGAGGATCGGGCCGACGACCTCGCGGGCGCGCCTCGCGAGACCGCGCACGGCGAAGGAAATCCCGAGGCCGTAATGGACCATGAAGAAGAGGATAAGGAAACCGACAAGATAGGAGACGACCGTCGCGAGCGCGATGCCCCTGACGCCGAGCTCGGGGAATATCCAGAAGCCGGTCATGAGGGCCCAGTTGAGCGGAATGTTGATCAGGTTCGTGACCACCGACGAGACCATGGTCCACCGGGTCAGGGTCTTCGACGCGAGGATGGAGGCGTAGGAGGTTCGCAGCCCCACCATCAGGAAGTTGACCGCGATGACGGACATGTAGTCCGAGGCGTACGCGTTTTGCGCGGCGTTCATGCCGAGCCAGAGTCCTATCCTGCCGGAAAGCGCGAACAGGACGAGCGAGAAGATCGCTCCCATACATACGCTGATCGCGATGTTTGCGACCCAGGTCGGGATGACGTGGTCGTCGCGTTTCGCGCCCATGTACTGGGCCGAAACGCTCGTGCCCGCCGAGGTGAACTGTGGCATGATGAAGTAGCCGAGCATGAGGACGGGCCCGAGCATGCCGACGGACGAGGCCGCCCCGTCGGAGATCATGCTGAGAAAGAGCGTGTCCGTGAAAGCGGTGATTCCGCCGGTGAGTTCCTCGACGAACATCGGCCAGGAGAGGGCGACGAGGCCGAGGCGCGGCGCGTTTTTGTCGTGGTTCATGACGGGCAGTATAGCGCGACGAAGGCCGTCCCTGTCTACCGGGACCGGCGCATATTCGTTTGAAATGCGGCGTGACACGGTCTAGACTGTCGGTAGCGGGAGGTGCGATGTCCTATATACCCTGGGATCAGATCAACGCATTGCTTCTCGAGGGCGGATCGGCGGAAACGCGTGCCGGGCTCTATAACCGGATGCTCGCGGGCGTCGGAGGGATCATCCCCTGGGACGTCGGCGTCGGCGTGTTTGACCGTGCCATACGGTGCGTGAGCTGTTCCGGGTGGGACCGGCGGACCTTCGAGCATTACAACGGCCACTACTACGCGAAGGTCCCCTTCATCCTGTACAACGAGGCGGGCGTCGCCTACCGCGGAAAGGACGTGGTCCAGTGGAACCGCGTTTCCGACTGCGAGTTTACCCGCGATTTCGCCCGCCCGCTCGGCCTTCATTCGGGGCTGAGCCCGTTCCGTCCCGCCTGGGAACAAAACATATCCATACAGCGCTCCAGGGACTATCCCGCGTTCACGCGCCGGGACTGCGAGATCCTCGATATCCTCAACGGACACATGAACAACTATCTCCGGTTTCTTTCCCGCATCGAGGACCTGACCGGCGGCAGGGGCGACCCTGCCGACTCGGCCGTCCCGTGCTCTCCCGCGCGAGAGGCGTTTCGGCGCTCCTTCGCCCTGAGCGGGCGGGAGATGGAGGTGCTGGAAGGCCTGTGCGACGGTCTTTCGAACCGCGCCCTGGCGGCGAACCTCTTCATCAGCGAGCGTACGGTCAAGGCCCATCTGGCCTCCATTTTCAGGAAGACCGGGGCGCTGTCGAGGACGGGCGTCGTGGCCCTCTCCTGCCGCGCCTTCCGGCGCTGATTCGCGCGCGACAAGGCCCGCCCGTATGCTATACTGCCTGCCATGGCATCGGCGAGACGGGAAACGAAAACGCGCACGTGCGCCCTCAGCGTCCAGGACATCGACGTGGAAATAGCCCGCAAGGATATCAGGACCGTGCGGATTACCGTGCTTCCGCCGGACGGGCGCGTGCGCGTCTCCGCTCCCGCGCGCGTGGGCGACGAGACGATACGCGAACTCGTCGCCGGCCGGATCGAATGGATCAAAAAAAAGCGGGATGAGGTGCGCGCCCGAAGCCCGCGCGTCGGTCTTTCCTACGTAACGGGAGAGGAACTTCCGTTGTGGGGCGGATCGTATCCGCTTGTAGTCGATGAGTCGCGGGGAAAGGCGGTGGTTCGGCTCGAAGGCGGAACGATTTTTATCCGAGCGAAGCCCGCGTCAACCCGCGCGGCCAGGGAAAAGGCCGTGCACGCCTGGTATCGCGAACTCCTTATCGAGTCCGCCCTGCAGCTCGTCGAAGCCTGGACGCCGCGCGTCGGCAGGCGCCCCTCCGCCGTAACGGTCCGCCGGATGAAAACCAAGTGGGGCTCCTGCGAGATCCGTTCGGGCCGCGTCTGTCTTAACCTCGAACTCGTCAAGTTTCCGACGCAATGCCTCGAGTACGTCCTGGTGCACGAGATGACGCATTTGCTCGAGGCGAGCCACGGCGCGCGGTTCAAGAAACTGCTCGCGGACTTTCTTCCCCGGTGGAAGGAAACGCGCGACCTCCTCAACGGGAAATCGCGCGCTTCGCGGGGCGGCCGGCCCTAGCAGACAGCCTCGAAGAGACATCTCATTTCGACTCCTTGATCGTACCGATGAGGGCCTCGAGGTTTTTCACGTAGTCCCTGAGCGCCGCCTTGCCCTGCTTCGTCAGTCGCTGGCGGGTGACTGGCTTTTTGCCCTCGAAGCCCTTGATGACCTCGATGAGGCCGCTCTCCTCGAGTTTCGCGAGATGCCGGCTCAGGTTTCCGTCCGTCGTTCCCGTCTTGTCCCGTATGAAGGTGAACTCCGCCTCTCCCGTTCCCGCGAGGAGGCTCATAACCGCGAGCCTGATCGGGGAGTTGAGGAGGGAGTCGTACGTGCGGTAATCGTACCGCTTGTCGGCCTCCCCGCTCATAGACGCCGTCCCGCCCGCTTCGCGAGGAAAAGGACGCAGCCGGGAACGAACGAGCAGGCGAAGGTCGTTGCGGCGAGGACGATCGAGGCGACCGCGATGCCGTTAAACGACATGACGACGGCCGCGATCCACCACAGGGGACCGACGCACTTGAACCAGGCGAGGCCGATAAGCGAGCCGTAGAGCCAATAGGCCAGCCCCAGGATAATCGCGACGGCGCCGAGGAAGGCGACGGTATTCGCCGTGCCCGCCGCGTAGTGCACGGCGAAGAGTACCGCGATCGAGAGGAGATGGCCGATCCACATCGAGACCGAGATCCCCTCGGCGAAGCCCTTGTCACGCGCGCGCGCTCCGGTCAGCGTCCCCGCAACGACCGACACGAGGCCGCCCGTCCCCGCGAGAACGGGCCAGAAGAACCGGGCGAAGGCCGAGGTCTCTCCCAGCGAGGAAAGGCCGATCCGGTAGGCGATCATGCCGAGGGGTATCAGAAGGCCCCAGAACATGAAGTGGAAGCCCGAGTCCTCGAGTTTTCGCTGGCCTTCCTCAAGGAAGGCCTTGATCGTCTGGAGGTCCTGCATGGCCCGTTCGCGCTCGTTCGTCCCGTCGTTTGTTTCTTTCATGGTATGCTCCTTGTATGTCTTAATCCTCATTTTAGCCTGCTATTGCAAAGCGCTTTACAAAGCAAAGCTAAACTGACTATAACCCCGACTGTACGGGAAATCAAGTCCCGTACGCGATTATCCGCCTTTTTTTTCGAACACGGCGATTTCCGCGACGAGTCGCTCGAGCTCCGTTTCCGTCCGGTTTCCGAAGGCCACGAGGAGCGAGTCGGCGAAACCCGGATGCGCGTGGCAATAGTCCAGTACGGATTCCGCCTCGATATTCCGTTCCGCGAGAGCCGCTATGACGGGTGCCGCGTCCGCCGGCGTTCCGTCGGGGCCGGAGCGGCGGATGACGAGGTGCATCCCGGTAGTGGCCCCGGTCACCCGCCATGCGGGAGAGAGCCGCGCCGCGACGAGCTCCCGCAGAAAGGCGTTCTTTCGCCGGTACGCGCGGTGCGCCCGCGCGAGGTGGCGCGCGAGATGGCCGCGCTCGATGAACAGGGCCATCGCCTTTTGCTGGAAACCCTCGTTCCACAGGTCCCAGCGCCGCTTGAGCGTCTTGACGCGCGCCTGTATGCCGGGAGGGACGACCATGAAGCCGATGCGGAGGGCGGGGCTTACCGTCTTGCTGAAGGTACCGACGTAGACGACGCGCTCCGGGGCCATCACCTGCAGGGGGGTGACGGGCTTGCGGTCGTAGCGGAATTCGCTGTCGAAGTCGTCCTCGATGACCCAGGCCCCGATGTCGCGGGCCTTGCCGAGGAGGGCGACCCTCCGTTCCGCGGAGAGCGTTCCGCCGACGGGGAACTGGTGGGTCGGCGTGACGTAGACGAGGTCCGCCCCGCCCGCCGGAATGAGGTCCTCGCGGATGCCCTCGTCGTCGACGGGGACGTACGCGATGTCGCAACCGAGGCCGTCGAAGATGCGCCGGATGAAGGGCGCCTGGGGATCCTCCATGACGACGCGGGGCCGCCCGAAGATCGACGCGAGCATGGCGAGGGCCTGCGACGCCCCCGCGGTCACGACGATCCGTTCCGGGCCGGTCCTGATGCCCTTGATCTCGTGCAGGTGGCCCGCGATGGCGACGCGCAGGCTCCAGTGTCCCGACGGACGGTTGTATCCGAGGTCGTCGAGGTTCGCGTACTCGACCGCGTCGTGGTAGCACGAAAGCCATGCCCGTCGCGGAAAAAGTTCCATGTCCGGCATCCCGGGGGCGAATGAAAGCGGTTCGGACCGCGCCGTCGCGGCCGCAGCTGGAGGGACGACTCCCTGCTGGATGCCCGAATCCCAGACGAGTCCGGGCCGGACGAAGGTCCCCGAACCGTGGACGGTGTCGAGGTATCCTTCCATCTTGAGCTGGTCCACCGCCTCGAGGACGATCCCGCGCGCGACGCCGAGCCGCTCGGCGAGTTCCCTCGTCGAAGCGAGTTTCGTTCCGCCGGGAAGGGATCCGCCCGTTATCTTTCCGCGCAGTTGCTCGACGAGCTGGCGGTACTGGCTCAGGCGGGACTCGGGATCGAAGGTTATTCCGTACATGGGGCCATCGTACCCCCGTTTTCCCGGGAACTCAAGTGGCTCGAAAAAGTCGCCCGAAAGTGGCGCTATTTCGGACACTTCGCGATCCGTATAGTACGTCCATCAGGAACGATGGAGGTTCAACATGAAGATGACGACATTCGCGGATACGAGGGACGAGGTAAGCGTGATGGCCCTTGGCTGTCTCCCGTTCGGTTCAAAACTCGACAGGGAGCAATCCTTCTCCCTGCTCGATTACTACCGCGAGCAGGGCGGCAATTTTCTCGATACGGCGAACAATTACTCCTTTTGGGACGCCGACGGAAAGGGCGGCGAAAGCGAGAACGTTCTCGGAGAGTGGTTCCGCTCGCGGGGAAGCCGGGATTCCGTGTTCCTGGCCACCAAGCTCGGCGCCTTTCCCACGGTTAGCCGGGACGAGTTCTTCAAGTATCCCGGGAACCCCTGGGCCGACCGCACCGAGGGGCTCTCCAAAAAGGCGATACTGGCGGCGGTTGACCGGAGCCTCGCGCGTCTTGGCACCGACCATGTCGATTTGCTCTACGCCCACGTGGACGACTACACGGTCGATCAGGAGGAAACCCTCGAGGCCTTCAACGCGGTCGTGAAATCGGGAAAGGCGCGCTACATCGGGTGCTCGAATTTCAAGGTATGGCGGACGGCGCGCGCGAGAGAGCTTTCGGCGAAGTACCGCTGGAGCGAGTACAAGGCCGTGCAGATGTTTCACACGTATTTTCAGAGCGAGAAGGGGGCCGCGACGGGCATGGCCGACCAGATGGGCGACGAGCTCTTCTCGTACGTCCGATCGGGGAACCGCATGAGCCTGTTGGGGTATACGCCGCTTTTGTGGGGCTCGTATACCCAGGCGCACAAGTATCAGGAGATCGAGCGGCTCAACGCCTTCGTGCGCCCGCAAAACGTCGAGCGGCGGCGCAGGCTCGAACAGGTCGCGTCCGAAACCGGCCGGACGGTCAACCAGGTCATCTACGCCTGGATGATGGGCTCGACGCCGCCGGTCATCCCGCTCGTGGCGGTTTCCAAACTCGAGCACCTGAAGGAGGATCTCGCCTCGTCGGAGTTCGAGCTGTCTAAGTCGCAGATGGAGACGCTCGACGCCCCGCTCAACTGAGAAAGGCGTTCGCGACGTTCCGTTCGAGCGTCGCGAACAGCCCGGCGAGAGCGGCCGTTTCTTCCGGAAGAACCCGGGCGGGAGCCGGCTCGTTGAACCGGGTTCCCTTTTCCGACATGAAGTCGAGGCAGAACACGAGCGTGTAGAACGCGAGCGCCTTCCGCTCTTCGGCGGTGACGCCGCGTTCGGCGATCCAGCTGTCGACATAGTCCCCGACGCGGCCCGCGTCGAGAAGGGACATTCGCGTGAGGGCCGCCGCATAGAGGTCGTCGCCGAAGCAGAGCCAGTCGAGGTCGACGATGCCGGCGAAGGCGCCTCTCGAGACCATTACGTTTTTCGTCGTCGCGTCGTCGAAGAAGGCGCGCGGCCGTACGCTCCGGAAATAGTCCCCGAACCGCGGCACGAACGACTCGACCCTGTCCGCGAAGGATGGATCGAAGTGGCCGTTGGCGGAGATCCTTCCGCGGGACCGTTCGATGTGGGCCAGTACGACGGATTCCCAGTCGGGCTTCGCGTCCCGGTCTTCGTACGATGACAGGAAGCCGAAGCCCCCTGCCTCGGGCAACAGGCGGAGCCAGGCGTTCGCGCGGGCCACTGCGCGGGCCACGCCGTCCCGTTCCCCCATGGAAAGCGAATCGTACTCGTGACCGAGGTCGCGTCCCTCGAGACATGTCATGATGATGGCGGGAAACGGCGACGCGAGATCCTCGTAGAGGACGCGCGGCAATTCGGGTTTTTCCGGCGCGGTTCCCGGTATCATTCCCGCCGCGCACTCCGCCGCGCACTCCGCCGCGCACTCCGCCGCGCCCTCCGTCGCGCCCGCCTGTATCGGCCCGAAGTCCCCGAGGGTCTTGAGCCAATACACGGAGCCCGCAAGCGTCTCCGCGCTGGACGACAGCCGGACCACGAAGGACTCCCGGCCGTATCCTGCGCGGTACACCCGGTTGCACAAGCCCGTCGCGAGCCGTTCGATGGCACCGGGCGCCGCGCCGAAGGCCGTTTCGCAAACTCCGATCACACGCGCCTCCGACGGGTCTCCCGCGAAGGACCTGTCACTGCTCATGGGTTTTCTTCCATTCCTCGAAGGACTGTTGCTCGCGGTCCGGGTCGTACGCGTCCTTGAGCGCGGAGAAATCCTTTTTCTGTTGTTCCTTCCACTGCTCGTAGTCTCCCCGCACGATGCCGTCCCAGGTGTCCCAGGGCGACGGCGCGGGTTTGGCCGCTTCGGCGGGCTTGCGCTGTTCGGGCTCGGGCGAAGCCTCTGGCTTCTTGTCTGACGGCCGAGGCCCGGGCGAGGCCTGCGGCCGAGCGGACGGCTCCGTCGCGCGGAGCGGATCCCCGGCGATGACGCGCCGGGCCCAGCGGTACCGGGTTTTCCAGTAGCGCGCGTCGAGCGGCGTGACGGTGACCCCGCGTTCGGGCCCGTCGGAGATCGCGTGAACGATCTTGCCGTCTCCGATGTAGAGGGCCACGTGCGATATGGCGCCGGCGTCGCCCGTGGTCGCGAAGAACACGAGATCCCCGGCCGCGAGCGCGTCCCTGCCGACCGGCCGACCGAAGGCAGCCATGTCGCGCGAGAGTCGGGGAAGCCCCGCGACGAAGGGCTTCAGGACGTACCCGACGAAGCCCGAGCAGTCGAAGGCGGGCGGGGCGATTCCGCCCGTACGGTACCGGGAGCCGACGTGCGAAAGTGCCCGCGAAACGACCGTCTCACGAACGTCATCGGCCCGTACCGTCGCGGGAGAAAGCGTAAGGGTCGCGCCGAGCGCGACGGTCAGCAGACGATGGCTTGCGTGCATGGGGCCTCCTTCCGGGCTTCGAACCGGTTTACAGTGTAGCACCTTTCCGCCGCGATGACCGCCCTTGCGCGTTCGCCGGAAGTGGATTTATCATGGGGTACGCGAGGCCGCGCGCGAGCGTCTCCGCGCGAAAGGAGCCTTCATGTTCGAGCCCGTTCCCCTGTCGATCGATTTTTTCATCTCGCGACCGGCCCTGACGAACGCGATCCTTTCGCGCGCGTTCGCGGTCGCCGTCCTCGCGGCGGTTCTCTTTTCCGCGTACTTCGTCCTTGTCGCGAAGCCCGCGAGAAGGCGCTCCCGTGCGACCGTCGCCGCCGTCGTCATCATCCTCGCCGCGCTCTGCGTTCCCCTTCGCGCGGCGGCGAAACGCGCCTATTCCCCCTCCGCCGCGACGATCATCGCGGCGATCGTCAAGGAAAAGGCCGTCCGCCTCGGTCCCCTGGGTCCTGAGCGGTATTTCGTGACGACTATCGAGGGCCGCGACTACGGCGTCATCGTGAACCGCGACATCTACGATATGGAGATGTATCGCGCCGGTTCCACCTTCGACTACTCCCTCTATTCGTACATGTCGGGCGACACCCCGGTGCTCTACCGTTTCTTGCGGCCGGAGTGCAAGCTTCCCGCGGAGCGGGGCAACCTGCAGTAGCGGACATTCGTCCGGAACCGTTTGCCTTTGCGATTGGCATTATGTATACTAAAGCTAACAAGCGGAGGTGCGTATGGCAAAGATAACCCTGGGCGGAGCGCCCGTTGAAACCGTAGGAACCCTTCCCGCGGTAGGCACAAAGGCCCCTGATTTCGTGCTGACGAAGGAAGACTTGAGCGACGTGAGCCTCGCGGAATTCCGCGGGAAAATTAAGATAGTAAATATCGTGCCCAGCCTCGATACCGGCGTATGCGCGGCGAGCGCGAGGAAATTCGATTTCGCGGTGGCCGCGCTGCAGGGCGTCGTGCTCCTGACCGTATCGAACGACCTGCCCTTCGCGATGGCGCGCTTTTGCAAGGCGGAGGGACTGTCGAACGTGATAAGCCTCTCCCAGCTCCGCGACCGGAAATTCGGCGCGGACTGGGGTGTGACGATCTCGACCGGCCCGCTTGCGGGCCTCTTGTCGCGAGCCGTAGTCGTCCTGGACGCCGACGATACCGTGCTCTACGCGGAACAGGTGCCGGAGATCAAGCAGGAACCCGATTACGCCAAGGCCCTCGCCGCGGTGACGGGGACGGCGTAGCGCGCCGCGCGCAAGGCGACGCCGACGCGCGGCCCGGCCCTACGGCGTGCCGGTTTGCAAGACGTCCGGCTCTATGATCGCCCGCAGGAAGAGGTGGTCCGAGGGCAGCCGCCGCCGTTCGTCGCGCGTTCGCGGGACCTGTTCCTCGAGTACCCCCGCGTCCAGCACCTCTATGTCATGCGTGCAGAAGATGTAGTCGAGCTGGTTGAAGTTGGAACCGTTGCCGAAATAGTAATGCGTACGCCGGGACCCGGGCGGAACGCCCACAGCGGCCAGTACGTCCGTGAGCGGAAGCTCGAGGAAGCGCTCGTACTCGAACTGGTGCGAGCCGCGAATGAGTATGCCGTTGAAGTCGCCCATAACGACGCATTTCCTGCGGGGGACGAGCGAGGCGAGACGTCCGACCTCGTCGATTCTCCGGTCGATCCCGCGGTCGTCGCCGTGCTGGCTTTTCAGGTGCACGACGAATACGGTCAGGTCTCCGCCCTCGGGCCCGAGCTCGAGCCTGAGGAGGTTGCGCGAAAAGTCGGCGCTCGCGTTTTGGGCCCGCGCGTTCGGGAATCTTCCCGCCTTGAGGAGCGCTCCCACGAAGATGCCCCTTCTGGAGTTTTCCTCATGGATGTGATACTCGTACCGGGAGTCGAGATAGGCGCGGGTAAAGGTCTCGAGCGTTTCCCTCCCCCCGATTTCGCACAGGCCTACCAGGTCAAAGTCGTTCTCAAGGATAATGCGCGCGATCTCGGCTATCTTGTCCCGTTCCTTGTTGGGATTGTATATCGACGGGTTCATGGCGAGGTAGTCCCGCTCTTCCAGGGCTTCGAGCTCAGCGCGGGAATAGTCGCGATCGGTCAAAAGGGAGAAGTTTTCCGCGTTGAAGGACGCTATATGGAGGGTCGTTTGCACCCGGCGAGTGTAGCCCTTCGGCGCCGTTTCGGGAAGACGGGGTTCTTCCGCCCGTCCCGTTTGCGCCCCGATCGCCCCTCGCTTATACTTTTCCGTATGAGAAGGTCCCGGCAATGATCGGATTGCTCGAAAAATCGCCGTTTGCGTACGCCTACCACGAGATTGTCACCGCTCAGACGGGGGAACCGGTGGACTACCGCTTTGTCGAGGCCAATGACGCCTTCGGGCGGATGACGGGCCTCCCCTCCGAATCGGTCGCGGGGAAGCTCGTAACCGAGCTGATTCCCGGAATTCGCGAGGACGCCTTCGACTGGATCGGCGCCTACGGAAAGGTCGCGCTCGAAGGCGGGAGCCTGCAGTTCGAGCAGTATTCCGAACAGCTTGACCGCTGGTATCACGTACAGGCGTATTCCGACTCCCCCCGTTTTTTTGCCGTTTTTTTCTTCGACGTCACCGAAAAGCACCGGGCCGCGAACGAGCTTGAGGGTTTTTTCTCGGTTAACCTGGACCTCCTGTGCATAGCGGATACGGACGGCAAATTCCTCAAGGTAAACCGCGAATGGGAAGTCGTTCTCGGCTATCCGGAGGCGGAGCTTACCGGTCGGTCTTTTCTGGATTTGGTCCATCCGGATGATATTGCCGACACCCTCGCGGCTGTGGCCGAGCTCGGCGAGCAGCGTCCCGTGCTCAACTTCGTGAACCGCTATCGCGCGCGGAACGGGGAGTACCGGTATATCGAGTGGCGCTCCCAGCCCAGGGGCAGGCGCATCTACGCCGCCGCGCGGGACGTCACGGAAAAGCGCCTGGGCGAGGAACGCCTCAAGAAGTGGCTTTCCATACTCGACGCCTCGCTCGAGGCGACCGCGGACGGGATCCTCATCGTGGATCTCGCGGGAAATATCCTGAAATCGAACCGTAAATTCGCGGAACTCTGGGAACTCCCCGAGGGGCTTACCCTCGCCCAGGTCGGCGATCCCGCGCTCGCCGTCGTCACGGCAAAGATCGCGGATCCCTCCGCCTTTCTCGAACGCGTGCGCTGGTACTACGACCATCCGGGGGAATCGGGAATCGACGAGTTGACGCTTCTTGACGGACGGGTATATGAACGGTTCACCCAGCCCCAGCGCGTCGGAGACGCCGTGACCGGCAGGGTTTGGAGCTTTCGCGACATAACCGAGCGGAAACGGGCGGAGGAACTTGCCCTGTCCTATGCCGGTTTGCAGGACCTCTTCCTTCGGATATCCGCGGGCTTCATGAACGTCGAGGGTGACCGTCTCGAAAAGGCGATCCGGGACTCCCTGCGGGAGGTCGCGGCCTTCGTCGGGGCCGACCGGGCCTACGTCTATTCCTATGACTGGGACGCGAGAACGTGCGAATGCCGGCACGAGTGGCTTGCCGAGGATGTTCCCGCCGACTCCGGCATACCGAAACGTGCCTCGATGGATGACGTTCCCGAATGGGCCTGTCTTCACGTCGAGGGTAGGATCGTTCTGGTTCCCGACGCGCAACTCGTCGCCGACGCCGGCCTCCGGGCCCTGATCGAGGCCCATGGCGTTCGGAGCCTCATCCTCATTCCGATGATGGACAACGGAGCGTGCGCCGGCTTTATCGGGTTCGAGTCCCTGCGCAAGGTCCACTCGTACACCGAACGGGAGAGCATGCTTCTGACCGTATTCGCCGGAATGGTCGTCGGCATCGAGAACCGGTGCGCCCTCGAGGAACGGCTCGTGGTCGCCAAGGAGGCGGCCGACGCCGCGAGCCGCGCCAAGTCCGAATTCCTCGCCAACATGAGTCACGAGATCAGGACGCCGATGAACGCCATCATGGGGTTGAGCAAGCTCGCGCTCGGCGAAGCCCTTCCGTTCGCGCACCGCGATACCATGAGAAAGATTCATGCCTCGGCGAGGCTCCTCCTCGGCATCATCAACGACGTTCTCGACTATTCGAAGATCGAGGCGGGCAAGCTCGAGCTGGACGCGCACGTGTTCGCGCTCTCTGATGTCCTGGGGCAGATGGAGGACCTGTTTTCCGCCGACGCGCGCGACAAGGGTCTTGCCTTCTCGATAGAGACGGAGCCGGGCTTGCCGGCGGCGTTTGTCGGCGACTCCCTCCGAATCGCGCAGGTTCTGGCGAATCTCGTCGGCAACGCGGTCAAATTCACCGAACGGGGCTCCGTCGTCCTGTCGGCGCGGGCGGGCGCGGGCGGGGCCTCACGCGTCCGCTTCGAGGTGCGCGATACGGGGATCGGCATCGATCCCGACAAGGCGGGAACGCTTTTCCGCGCCTTCTCTCAGGGCGACGCCTCGACGACGCGAAAGTACGGCGGAACCGGACTCGGGCTCGTGATATCGAGCCGTCTCGTGAAGGCGATGGGCGGCGAGCTTTCGTTTGTCTCGGAGGCGGGGAAGGGAAGCGAGTTTTTTTTCGAGATACCGCTTCGGGAGGCGGACAAGGGCGAATCGGTCGAAAGCTCCTGCCCGTTCGGCGCGGATACCTTCCGGCGGACCGTGGGTGTCCCCCCGCTTGGCGGCAGGGTGATTCTTCTTGCGGAGGATAACGAGCTCAACGTCGAGGTCGGCCGGCGTTTCGTCGAGAAAACCGGGGCGCGCGTCATCGTCGCGCGGACCGGCGCCGAGGCGGTCGATATCGCCCGTGGCGGGGACGTCGATCTCGTCCTCATGGACATACAGATGCCGGTCATGGACGGATTCGAGGCGTCGCGGCGAATCAAGGCCGCGTCCCCAGCCCTGCCCGTCATCGCGCTGACCGCGGGCGTCATGGACGAGGACCGCGCGCGCGCGAAGGACGCCGGCATGGACGGACACATTCCGAAACCGCTCGACGACGCCGATCTCTACGCGGTTCTTTCCACCTGGCTTTCTCCGGGGGACTCGGCCCGCCGGACGTCCCGCGATACCGCCCGAACGGAGGCCGGCGCGCCGGCACGCCCCCTGAAGGTCCCCGCCGCGGGCGACGTTCCGGAAGGCAGGCTCGTCCCCGGGATCCTTCGGGGGTTCGAGACGCGCCCGGAGGATTCCGGAGACGAGAAGGACAGGGCGTTTCGCCTGCAGATACTCGGCATGTTCCGCGACCAGTTGCGCGACGACTTTCTCGGGACGGGCGAGGCGATCCGCGCCGGGAACGGGGCCGTGGCGAGGGAACGGGTGCATTCGCTGAAGGGAATCGCAGGCATTGTGGGAGCGGTCAGGGTCGCGCGGGTCGCCGAGGAGCTCAACCGGCTGTACGCCTCGCAGGGCGATCCCGACCGGATCAGGTCCCTCGCGGACGAGCTTGACGCCTCGATCGGGGAGGCCCTCGAATCGCTTCAATTCCTCGATACGATTCCTTCCCCGGATGCCGTGCCGGATGCCCTGCAGGACGCGCGGGAATCCGCCGTGCAGCCGGAAGTCCTGCACGCCGCCCCGAGGGAAGTCTCCGCGGACGCCCCGCGCGACGCCCGCGATCCGCCCCGCGAGCCGACCCCGTCGACGCGCGCGAGGGCGCGTCAGCCGCGCTTTACCGCGGAGCGCTCCTGCGTGCTCATCGTCGACGATCAGCCCATCAGCGTGCAGGCGCTTTCGGCCCTGCTCGGCGCGGAATACGACGTGCTCGTCGCCGGGGACGGGACCCGCGCCCTCGAGATAGCGCGCGGGGAACGGCCGCCGCACGTCATCCTGCTCGACATCAACATGCCGGGCACGAACGGCTACGAGGTGTGCCGCGCGCTGAAGGACGACGAGTCCACGCGGGACATCGCCGTCGTGTTCATCACCGCGCGCGACGACCCGACGGACGAGGCTCGGGGATTTATGCTCGGCGGGTCCGATTACATCAAAAAGCCGTTCAACCCCGTCGTCGTTGGGGCGCGGGTCAGAAACCAGGTAAACCTCCTTGCCCGCAACTCGCTCCTCGAGGAGATTGCGCATACGGACTCCCTGACCGGCGTGCCGAACAGGCGGAGTTTCGAGGAGGAGTTTTCGAGATTGTGGCGGCATTGCTCGCGCGAGCGCGTATCTATAAGCGCCCTCATGGTCGACATCGACCATTTCAAGCCGTACAACGACGGTCACGGGCACGGGGCCGGGGACGAATGCCTCAGGCGGGTAGCCGCCGCGCTCAATCTGCAGGTCGGCCGGCCGCTCGAGACCTTCGCCCGGTACGGCGGCGAGGAGTTCTCCGCGATACTATCCGGAACGGACCGGAGGGGAGCCGCGCAGGTAAGCGAGCGCATGCTTGAGGCCGTCCGCGACCTGCGCATTCCGCACGGATTTTCTTCCTGCTCGGACGTTGTCACGGTATCCATCGGGTACGTCTCTTTCGTTCCCGACCGGTCCATCTCTCACGCGGAGCTTTTAAGAAGGGCTGACGAGGCGTTGTACGAGGCCAAACGAAACGGCAGAAACATGGCCGTCGGGTATCGGTCCAAGGGCTGACCCTCTGTGCGGTCAGCCCTCTCCGTTATCGCACGGGTCATCCTCGTCTTCGAGTCTTGACGTTTCCGAGTCGAACGGTTTTGTGCAAACACTTCCTTCGCTTGTTTCCATGGACGACCTCCTTTTTGCGTTCCCGTACGGACGTTCCGGGTCCCTGCCCCGGCTGCATACCGTACGCAATCAAATATAGGTCATTCGGTACCGGCGGGAAAGCGTTTGCCGCACCGCGCGGGCGCGTGCGTGACTTTGTCACGTTCGTCCGAGGATCGCGCCGACCGCCCGTTCGTACTCGGCGAAGGAGCGCGCGCGGGGAATCCCGCCGAGTTCCCTGCGTCGCGACGGGAACGAGGGGGCGAGATAGCCCCACAGCTCCTTCATCTTGGCGAGAACGTGCGAGGGCCCGCAGAGGGCGGCCCGGTATCCCGCATAGGCGTCGTCGTGGAAGACGCGAATCGAGGAGAGCCAGTCGGGGGAGCCGATCGCGGGAGGCTCCGCGCCGGCGGCGGGGAAGCGGACAGGCCCGGAGCCGCTCCCGCCCCGCGGGGCCGTCGCGCGTTTGATGCGCGCCGGGAGAAAGGGGTCCGCGAGCGCGCCGCGGCCGATCATCCAGTCGGACACGCCCGCGAGGCGCTCCGAGAGCGCCATGAAGCCCGAAAGGCCGGTGATGTCGCCGTTATACGCGAGCGGCCTCGCGGACAGGGCGGCGGCCGCCTCGAAGGCCTCGAGGTTCACGGAGCCCCGGTACATCTGCGTTCCGATCCGCGCGTGCAGGATGACGGCCTCGAGCGGATGGCGGTTGAGCGCCGGCATGAGCGCGAGGATTTCCCCCGGATTCGCGAGGCCGAGCCGGAGCTTCACCGAGAGTGTCGCCTCTCCGCGCGCGAACAGTCCGTCGGCGAAGACGCGGCCCAGGAATCCGTCAACGCGCTCCGGGTACGGCAGAAGGCCGGCACCGCGGAATTTTTTCGTGACCATGGGGTAGGGGCATCCGAGATTCCAGTTGAACCGCGCGTATCCCGCGTCGCGAAGGGCGCGCGCCGTCGAAAGGAAGCTGTCGGCGTCGTTGCCGAGGATTTGCGGGACGAGGGGGACGGGGATGGCCTCGGCGGGAACGAGGTCCCTGTAGTGGTTCCGCTTCGCCGAGGGGCCGGGGACGGCGAGCAAAAAGGGTGCCATGACCGCGTCGAAGCCGCCGAAGGAGCGAAACCACGCCGACCGGAGGATTCTTCCGGTGACTCCATGGAGCGGCGCGAGGGTAAGGGTCGTCGTTCCCGTGCGGTCTGACATGCCGTCATCGTAGCAGGTTCGAACCCGAGGCGCAACGAGGCGCATCGCGGCGCAACCTTGCGCAACGTGGCTCTATTCGGCTTTTTGCGCTTGCAATGCCCGCCGCAAGGCGGGATACTTGAAGGCGTACCGGGAGGCCCCTAGCATGATAAACGTCCAGAAGGTTCTCTCGAACAGCGAGCTCTTTTCGGGACTTTCGGTCAATTCCCTGTCCCGGGTCGAGGGCCGGCTCAAGCCCGCCAGTTTCGCGCGCAACGTGGTGATCTGCAGGGAGGGCGACGACGGGGATTCCATGTACATCATCGTCTCGGGGCTCGTCACGGTCTCGAGCGACATGGGGTGGGGCCAGCGGGAACTCGCGCGAAAGGGCCCCGGCGAGGTCTTCGGGGAGATGGCCCTCATCTCGAACGACGTGCGCTCGGCGACGGTGCGCGCGGTCGAGGACACCGAGTGCCTCGAGCTCGACCGGGCGGGCTTCGACGACCTGCTTGACGGAGACCCCGCGCTCGCGCAGAGAATCGCCAAGATCATGACGAGGCGCTTTTCCACCCTCGTTCACCGGACCTCGACGGAGCTCCTGGGCGCGTATCGCGCGCTGACCTTCGCGCTCGCGAACCTCACGGAGTCCCGCGATCCCGAGACGGGGGCCCACCTCGAGCGTACCCGCCATTATTGCGTACTGCTGGCCGAGCTTCTGTCGGAGGACGACCGGTACCGCGACCAGATCACCGACGAGTTCATAGACGGCCTTTTCCAGGCCGCGCCCCTGCACGACATCGGGAAGGTCGCCATCCCCGACGCGATCCTTTTCAAGCCGGGCGGTCTCATCGAGGGCGAGTTCGAGCGCATGAAATCGCATACGTCGATCGGCGCGACGATGATGGAGCGGGTCATCCGCCAAAGCGGCGCCGACCTTTTCAGGATCGCGTACAAGATATGCCTGTATCACCACGAGCGCTGGGACGGTACGGGATACCCGACCGGGATAGCGGGCACGGATATCCCCCTCGAGGCCCGGATCATGGCCATAGCGGACGTATACGACGCCCTCAGGTCGCGGCGCGTGTACAAGGATTCGATAGACGAGTCCGCATCGATAGACCTCCTGAAGGGAGGGATCGGCACGCAATTCGACCCGGAGATAGCGGCGGTGATGATCGAGCACATCGGGCGTTTCGAGGAGATCTACCTGACCTATCAGGACGAGAAAACCGGTGGCGCGTAAGGGTTTTGGCGGCGGGGTTTCGAAGGAAGGTTGTTCGGCGGAAGGTTCGTCGACGGAAGGCCTTTCGCCCGCGACGGTGGCGATCGAGCGCGTGATACGCGCGATTCCTCCGGGGCGCGTCGCCACCTACGGCCAGGTCGCGCGGCTCGCGGGCCTCCCCAACGGGGCCCGCCAGGTGGCGCGCGTCCTGCATGCGCGATCCGCGGCGGCCGCGCTTCCCTGGCATCGCGTGGTCGGCTCCGCCTCCCGTACGGCGGGAGCCGGGGCGCTCGGGAGGATAGCACTCGGGAGGATAGCGCTCGGGGGTGACGGGTTCGACGAACAGCGCGCCCTGCTTGAAAGCGAGGGCGTAAGGGTCGGAGAGAACGGCGTGCTGGATTTGGCGGCGTTCGGATGGGCCCCGTCCTGAGCGGGGAGTCGCTCAGTTGCCCGGGTATCGCTGACAGGCCTTTACACGAGAATATCCACGCCGGCGCCCGAGGACATCTCGGCTATCTCCTGCGCGGAGTCGAGCATCTTTTCGAGGACTGCGCCCTGCGTCTGCATCGTGGTGAGCGCGAGCCGTTCCACGCGGATCGCGACTTCCATGTGCACGTTCTGCAGGGGAGCCGTTGCCGTTAGCGCCTGCGTACCCATATACTGAATGGTAGTACCGAAATTTACGGTTGTCAACGGTCGAGGAGGGCATGCATGAAGGACAAGACCCGCGTTGTTTCCTATTCTCGCGCGGCGGCTATGGGTTTCCTGGTGCTGACGGGCGTCGTGAGCCTCTTTGCGGACATGAACTACGAGGGCGGCCGGAGCGTCGTCGGGCAGTACCTCAAGATTCTCGGGACGAGCGCCTTCGCCCTCGGCTTCGCGGCAGGCCTCGGGGAGTTCGTCGGGTACGCCGTCAGGCTCGTCTCGGGAACCCTCGCGGACCGGACGCGGCGCTACTGGTGGTTCATCATAGCGGGGTACGTCGTACAGCTCTGCTCGCTTCCGGCGATGGCCTTCGTGTCCGGCTGGGAGCTCGCGGTCGCCTTCCTCTTCTTCGAGCGGCTCGGCAAGGCGATCCGGAAGCCGGCGCACGACGCCCTCATCTCCTTCGCCGCGAAGCAGACCGGGAGCGGGTTCGGCTTCGGCCTGCACGAGGCGATGGACCAGATCGGCGCCTTCGTCGGGCCGGCCCTGTTCTCGCTCTTGCTGTTTGTCGGTCCCCGCGGCTCCGATATCGAGGCCTATCGCTCGGGGCTTCTCCTTCTCTTCATCCCCGCGGGGATGGCCATAACCCTGACGGTGATCGCGCGGTTCCGCTTTCCGCATCCGGAGCGCTTCGAGATACCGAGCAAGACCCCGACGGTCGGTTTCGCCGGCTTTCCCGCCTCCTTCTGGCTCATCACCGCGGCGGCCTCCCTGCTCGCCATGGGCATCACGGACTTCCCGCTCATCGGCCTGCATCTGTCGCGTACGGGCGCCTTTCCCGAGCAGGCGATTCCGCTCTTGTACGCGGGCGCGATGGCGGTGGACGCCGCGGCCGCGGTCGCGGTGGGCGCGCTCTATGACCGCTTCGGCCTGAGGGCCCTTCTGACGCTGTTCGTCGCGGAGGTGCTGACCGCGCCTTTGGTGTTTCTCGCGCCGGTGCCCGGCATACTCGCCGGTATGGCCCTGTGGGGCGTGAGCGTCGGCACGCAGGAGTCGATACTGAAGGCGGCTATCGGGGACAGGGTGGGCGAGGACCGACGGGCCCGGGCCTTCGGGGTGTTCCACACGGCCTTCGGCGCGGCCTGGTTCGCGGGGAGCGCGATAATCGGGTTGTTGTACGACGCGTGGGGGGCCGTTCCGCTCGTGGCGTTTTCGGTAGTCGCGCAAACCGCGGCGGTGGCCGTGTTCGCCTGGGCGATCAGGGGAGAACGGCGCGCGGCGTCATGAACGCGCCGTCATGAGCGCGCGCGGCGCTACGAGCGCGGCGCTACGAACGCTTGCGGCAGAATACCCTGAGGGCCGCCTCGACGGTCGGCTTGAAGATGAGCCGGCGTTCCTCGTTGCACTCGATGATGAACTCCCTGAGGCTCCGGGACTCGACCGCGGAGAAGTCGCCGATGACGGCGATGAAGATGCGGAAGGACAGGGCCTTGTGCAGGATGTCGGCGGCGAGCCCCGTTTGCAGGTCGAAGAATGCCTCGGTGATGTTCTCCTTTTTCAGGATGACGTGCTTCACGGCGAAGTCCGAGATGAGGTCGAGCAGGTTCTGCGCGTTGCGCAGGACGACTCCGTCTTCGAGAACTTCCACTACCGACACACCGTTGATTCTATGTTCCGTAAAGTCCATTTCGCGCATCTCCAACTCCCTCATTGTACAACGGATTTCCCTCCGTTGCAAAGGCGAAAACCGGACAACGACGACGCCCCGGCGGGACTTTTTTCGAGGGGGCTTCGAGGCTGGCACCCCCGCCCCGCGTCCGTCGTTCTGCCTCGTTCTTCCGCCTTTTTTTCCCGGTCCGTCGTGTACAGGCCGGGGCAATTATGGTAGAATTCGCCCGCGTATCAGTACAAAGAAGGGGGCATATATGAAACGGAATCACATTCGGACGTTCGCGGCGCTTGTCGCGGTCGTTTCCGTCGCGGCCATGGCCGGTTGCGCGCGGTCGGGAAACAAGAATTTCATCCTCGCGACGGGCGGCACGGGAGGGACGTACTATCCCTTCGGCGGCGCGATCGCCAATATCTGGAACACCAAGGTCTCCGGCATGAACGTGACGGCGCAGTCGACCGGCGCGTCGGCCGAGAACCTCAGGCTCATCAGCAAGGGCGAGGCGGAGTTCGGCATCGTGCAGAACGACGTCCTCGATTACGCC
>LVBL01000127.1 GCA_001604405.1 Spirochaetales bacterium Spiro_10 | reverse complement strand
CCGCCGTACGGGTATGAGGTTCCCGAGCACCCCGCGCACGAGGCGCACCAGACGGCCGAGAATACCGCGCACGCGAATAAAAAACCCCGGTTAGGCATAGGAACCTCCGGGGTATATATGGCCGATTTCGGTGTCGGTGGCCAGCTTGCGCGGCGCCTGCAAAGTCGCGACGCGCCGTACCGGCTACTTTCGCTGATAGACGCGCACGTAGTCGACCTTCATGACGGCCTCGGTCATCTTCGGGTCGACGCCCTTCTGGCCGCCCCAGGAGCCGCCGATGGCGAGGTTCATGATCAGGTGAAAGGGCTTGTCGAAGGGCCACTCCTCCCAGCCCCGTCCCGTGTTCTCGAAACGGTGAAAGGGGACGCCGTCGACGTACCACTGGAGATAGTTCTGGTCCCACTCGAGGCCGTAGACGTGGTAGCCCCTGGAAACCCCGCGGACGGTCTCGAAGTGGTTCGGCTGCGTGCCGAGCCGGTGGTTGAAGGACTTCGTGTGGGCGGTGGCGTGTATCACGTCCTGCTCGAACCCGACGTGCTCCATGATGTCGATCTCGCCCGAGCGCGGCCACTGTCCGTACGAGGTGAAGGTCGGCAGCATCCAGAACGCGGGCCAGGTGCCGACTCCCGTGGGGAGGCGCGCGCGTATCTCGAAGTAGCCGTACTGCCAGTCGCCCTTGTACTGGGTCTTGAGGCGCGCGCTCGTCCAGAGGCCGTTCACCAGCTTCGCCGTAATGACGAGATCGCCCTTGCTGACGGCGGAGTTCTCGCGTTTGTCGGTGTAGAACTGCAACTCCGCGTTTCCCCAGCCGTTCCCGCCCGTGGAGTAGTCCCACTTCGCGGGATCGGGCGCGCCGTCGACGTCGAACTCGTCGGACCAGACGAGCTCCATGCCCTCGGGCACCGAGGATACGGCCTTCGGCTGGCAGGCCGCGAGGAAAAAGACCGGCGCCACGGCAAATACGGCCGCTGCCGCGACCGCAAAGACCACTGCCACGCGCGACGCGGCTTTTCCATGGCCCGCGCCGGCAACCGGATTGAACGCCCTGACGTGTTTCATGCCGCTCCCCCTAAACGTTGAACTTGAAGAACATCACGTCGCCGTCGGCGACGACGTAGTCCTTGCCTTCCTGGCG
>LVBL01000039.1 GCA_001604405.1 Spirochaetales bacterium Spiro_10 | reverse complement strand
GAAGCTTTTAGAAAATTGACAAATACCAATTTGATCATTTTAAAACGATTGTATCCCTTTGCTAGAACTACAAGAAGGGTAATCGAGATAAATAAAGATAGGATTAAGAAGACTATTTTTATCGTTTTGGTACTCCTTCCATTATTTTAGTATAAAGCTCGTTCTTCGCAGCTTCGATTTTATTGGATATTGAACAAGCAATGTCTGTCATACTTGTAGCTTTTGTATTCGTGGTATTGTAAAGAATATGACCTTCTCCGGGAGTTCCACCTCCAACACCGATATTGGCAGTAATCCCTACTCCAGAATCTTTTAGAGTCTTTGATAACTCAGCCCCCACGACAAAAACTTCTCCACCAGATCCACCAACAGACATTGTCTCACTTTTTCCAGAAGAAACACCTTTTGCCGTGTCAACGCCAGTATTCAAAGTCGCACTATATGTTCCTCCAAAATATGAACCGATACTTTTAGATTCAAAAACACCAAATGTAAGTCCTTTTTCTTTTGAATAGCCAACGGAAAGACCAAGACCAGTAGTCCCTCCCCCACCTGCACCCCCTCCTAAAGATAATCCAACACTAATTACAATGTTTCCATCGGGATCTAGGTACTTTACCGGTTCCTCCCTGGAGGCAATACTGGCGCGGGATAGCCGCTCTCAACTGTGCCGGAATTTACACTAAAGTTTTTTCAAAGAAGGCGTTAAGCTCACACGAGCCTTCAGGAAATAGTGTATCATCGTTTGTGACAAGTTGCGAACAAGACTGGACACAATCCTCTAATACCTGGGGCCATGTAAAAGAGTGTCAATCAACAAAACAATTGTTACAAATACTGAATCATTTGGTTTTTCTCCGCTTAAATCAATATTGTCTAGTATTTTTCTAATTATACTTATCAATATAGAAGATAATATTCCCAATACACAACTTAACAAAAAAATTAACAAAGTACTATCAAGAAAAAAAGAAATCACTTTACTATCAAGAAATAATACAGAAAGTATTGATACTAATGCCACAAAACCAAGAAAAAAAACAAAAACAATTTGTTTTGCATCCCATCCATTATCATACATAATTTATCTCCCAAACAAAATGGAAGTACCAGAAACCTTTTCCATTAAGTTATTAAAAGAACCCCAGGGATCTTTCTTAAAGGCACAGTTAAACTGTGCTCCGTCATGTGCTAATTTCATCATGATTGGCTTATAGTAGTAATGGTATGCTAACGGTGCTAATGGATTTAAAAAACCTGTGAGGCCAATGCCAGTATCAATTCCTTGTAAATATGCGTCAAGTTCGTCATTCAAAGCTTTTCTTACAGTTAAACTAATTCCAACAGCTCCACCAATAAATCCAAAGCATCCTGATGCTTCAGAGTGACCAAAAATTTCTAAACCTGATGATGCGGTATCCATTACAATACCAAAAGCATTTGATTCCAATATTTTTTCTACATTGCTAAAAGATACAATCACACCATTAGCTCTAAACTCATTAAACTCATCCACGTTTGAGAAAGAAAAACTAGAACCCTTATTATTATCCTGTCCTATAACAGAAAATCCTTCATTATTCGCCAAGAAATCAGCTGTCAATTGCATGTCTTTAGAATCATTTATATCGCACGTAACAGTATTATTATCATGATCTACAGCCATCCTTCCATCCGGATCTATATACTTTAGCGGTTCCTCCCCGGAACCAATACTGGCGTGGGATGGCCGCTCTCAACTGTGCCGGAATTTCTCCAAAAAAGCTCGTTTTCAAAGAACGCGACGCCCGACGGGCGACTTCGTATATTTTAACACCCTTTCGGAGGGCGGACAAGGAATACTCAACATTGATAATTACTCTTTATATGCTAACTTATTGTAAACACCCAAAAAAAACATTTTTTTCCCCAGTTCATCTATTAGGATTGTCCAATGAAAAATGTCATCATTATAGGTATAGATTGATAGTTCCTCATCCACTTTCAATCCAAACTTTTTAAGTCGTTTATAATTCTTTTCACTTATCAAGTTTATACATGTTACTTCTTTCTTCCACTTTGATAGATCGGGAGTAATATCTTTAATAAATTGTAATTTCCCCCAAACTTCATTAGTATCTAGATTATGCTTTTCAATAATATTAAATACATTCCTTTCATAGCTTTTTTCAATGAATAGAAAATTTGGTAACCAATCACGTGAACTTTGATTTGATGCTAAAAGATTACTCCAGTTACTATATTTTGTTGTGACATCATCACAAGAGACAAGAACACAAATAAAAAAGGTAACAATCACAAACATACTAGTTCTCATTTGGTTTATCCCTCGTAAAAAAAGTTTTAAAAAACTCAACTACATTCTTAGGAGGTTTATTTTCAACTTCTGGAAGAGATGCCCTGTTTCCACCTTGCCTTGTATCAAATTGTGAATTATGTTCAGAGGGGCTTTCCCCCTCTTTAATATCTCTTCCATGACGATTGGCAATATTATCCTCACGCACATCTCGTTTTGTATCACCTTTTAATGCAACATCGGTAGCCTCTCTAGCAAAACTAAGAGCTTGTGCAGTTAGTTTTCCTAAAGGCCCCCTTGACGTTGCTTTACTGTTTGCCATTGCATGATTAAAATGGTCATTTCCAATAACGTTCTCATCTCTCATTATTTTATATTGCTTAATGAAGTCTTTAGTTGCACCACTTATTTGAAACCCTGACGCAAGATCAATAATGATTATTGCTTTAATAACTAGTCCGACTACAGCCCTTCCATCGGGATCTAGGTACTTAACCAGATTATTCCCGGCGTAGTGGTACAGGTGGAGGTTGACGGTGTTGAAGACACCACCCATACCGGGGAGGTTCTTGTTCCGTTTTCGCGCTTCGTCGTTGATTGGGGCGCCGGGGATGTAGTCCCCGAGCGCGGGATCAGCCGAAAGCCAACGCGAATACTTCGGATCAAGGTACCTCGCTCCATAATAGTAAAGACCTGTTTCCTCGTCAAGTTCCTTACCCGTAAACCGGAAGGGGGTCACAAGACCGTCTTTCTTCTCGATCCAGGTCTCCCCATAAGGCGTATACTCGATGCGCTCGTGGATATTCCCTAGCGAGTTCGTCACAAGCTGAACGCTACCGAGATGATCGGCATGATAGTAGTATGTGTTAACCGACTCAAAGCTGAGGTTATCCTCGCCCCGTTTGTTGCACTTTGTCACGAGCCGCGCCTCGCCCACAAAAATGTGCTTACTCTGAAGCATCGCGCCGTCGAAACTGTTCCTGACCTGCCACATGCTGTTGTAGTAGAGGTTCTCGCTTCTAGTTGAAGCCTTGATAGCACGCTGTCCGTCAGAGCCATAGCGGTATTGCACCGAGAACCGGGCGTCCTTACTCGTTTTCAGGAGATTTCGCTCATTCCAGGTAAAGGTCCGTTGTGAGACACTCGGGGTATCGGGCTTCTGCGGGTCGACGATGCCGAAGCCATAGTTCGTGCCATAGGCATTATCATACCGCTCGAGCGAATACACCTCGCCTGAACCACCTTCCGGAATCGGTCCGACATGTTCAAGCGTGATGTTCCCTTTATGAAAACCTATACATATTCGACTATGACAGCAAGAACCAGCAAGAAACACATTACAAGTCCGACAAACTTGCTTATCCAGTAGAGAGATAATGAATCTTCCCTTTTTACGACCCTGAAAAGAAAAACAAGATTATCCGGTATTTGGCATGCAATACTTACTGACAATAAAACAGAACCTAACCTAACCATTCCGTTAAACAAGACGAACAATGCCAAAACGAGCAAAACGATACCGACACCATTAAGTATGGCAACAACGCTCATTTTTTCATTCTTACTCATTGCGGTCTACATTCCTCTATCTTGTAAAACAACTTTTCTGAATATATGCCTGTATACCCCAGTCCTTTCAAATTATCCAGCTTTTTTTTTGCGTTCTCGTATTCTTTCGCGTGGAAGTACGCGACAGCCTGTAAATAGAGCGCGTCATACCGAAATGGTTCGAGTTTCAATGCCCTGTCAAGCGTTTCTTGCGCCACGTTGTAGTCAAATCCCGCTAGGGCACGCTCGGCTTCTGCAATGAGTTGCGAGGCGGTAATCATCCGGTAATACAACATTGACAGCGGATCGAACACGAATGAGTCCTCGATCTTCTCATACCCCTCCTTTTCCAGGAGCAGCCGATGCCCGCCAGGCTGGACCCCAACGATCGTAAATCGTCCCATGACGTCCGTTTCTCCGAAACGCGTGCCGTCAATACTGACCGCCACGCCCTTTACCGGGTTATTCTCGTAGTCATAGAGCATCCCGAACATGATCGCGTCTTTTTTTCCGCTTGCCCGTTTCGGATCCGTCGCGCAATTCGTGGAAACAATCAGGATAATACCGACAATCGCGAACACACTACTTCGTTTAGTCATACCTACCTCTCAATGATATACCGCAACCCGCCTAACAGTAGCTCGATCTCGCCGGCAGTCGCTCGCAAAAAACCGTCAGACCCGTCAACAGAGCGACGTACGCGGAGCGTCGAGCCGTCCAGCTCGTTCCGGAGATACAGCAACTCCTCGTCATTCTCATGCACATACCCCATATACCGGAGCCACTGCGCCCTCTGGACCGACGGCTCCCGTGGCGGGCCTTTGGGGGCGACGTCGGATACCATCGTCACATCGGCGCGATAAAACAATCCCGTCAAAGCTGCCGGGTCCTTTCGCGCAAGCCCGTGCATAAGCTCGCTCGCGGTCTCGCGATCCCCGCTCTCCGCCTGTATCCCGGTCAGGATTAAGCCCGTCAGCGTTATGGTCGAACGTTCCTGGACGTACTCGACCGAGGCGCTCCGGTAGGAAAGACGATTCTCTCCCGTACAGGTAAGCTTCAAAAAGCGCAAGACCGACCGCGCCGGGCCCTTCGCGAGAAACGACAGGGCGACATACCCGCCCTCTTCCAGCGATTCCACGCGCTCAAGGCGACAGCCCGCGGCCCGGGCGCGGGAAACAAGATCGTCAAAGTAACCCGACACCAGGGAGGGGCTCTTGTCCGCGCGGTCGGTTAGTTCCCGCAAGCGGTTGCGTACGTCAGCGATCCGTTCCGCAAGATCGCCGTCGGCCTCACGCAGTTTGGGGTATCGCAAGGACGCGGTGACGAACAAGCCCGGTTTCGTCCGGTCGGCGCCGTAATCGTGGAACACGAGATCGTATACGTACGGGTTCCGCTCGAGCGAGGCAAGGGTCGGCACGGGATAGTTCGTGAACAACGAGACGGCGATATCGTTTCCCTTCATCTCCATTTTCCTGACCTTCGGCTCCCCTCCGATGGCGTCGTGCACGAGCGATAGGACCGAGAACGGGTCATAGGGTCGCGAGAGAACGCGGATATTGTACTCGGTAAGGAGCCGATCATACTCGGCCCGGAGGGACTCCTGCCGCGCGGACTCGGCCTTCTCGCGCTCCAATTCGCTTCGTCTCGCCTCGGCCTCGCGCGCTGCCTCGGCGGCCCGGTCGGCGATGCGGGAGGCGGCGAAGGAGGCGAGAAAGAGCGTCAGCGCAAGTGCGAGAGCGCCCATGGACCGGACAAAGCGGGAGGAAAAGGGTCGAAGGGAGTACGCCGCCTCCGTGACGGACGCAAGGAGGCCGTCAGGAAAAAAGGAGGGCGCGATGCCGGCCCGTTCCGCGATCGAACGCGCGAGCTCGTCTCCCTTGTCGCAGATAACCATGGTGCCGTTTTCAACGCAAGGATTCATCGAAAGGCGACCGGACGGTTCGGCCTTCCGAGACCGCGCGACAGTTGACGCGACGGATCCCGCTAGCAGGGAAATCTTCTCCACGTACGTCGCGTCGAACACGACGATCTCGCCGTCCCGAAATCCCGTCCGACGCGCGAGGTGCGCGGCATAGAGGGTGGACGACCTGAAAAGTCCCGAACGGCCGGAGGCGTCCGCGACGAACGCGAGATACGAGCCGCCCGTCCCGTTCCGCCTGAGCATGAGGACCGTTCCCTCGAGGGAGGAGGGATACATCCCCCGAACGATTTGCCGGGCTATCTCGCGTCTCCTTCCCCTCCCCGCCTCAGGGATGATGACGGGAAACACCGAGTACTCGAGTCTCGACGCGAAGCGGTCAATACCCTTACCCATCCAGCTTCCCCCAGGAGATCATCTCGTAGCGGTCGATTTCGGCTACGTTGTCGCGGCTCGGGATTGCGCACATCACGCAACGATACCGCCGCCCCCGCACCAGGTACGTCGCCTGCCAGAAGGCGGTCTTGACGCCGAACACGGAATGGATGGCGTTTGTCCGTTCCGTCTCGAGGACGGCCTTGAGCGTGTCGGCATCGACGACGCCGACTTCCGCGAGGTCTGAAAGACTCTTTGCCTTCTCCTCCCGGCGCTCAAGGTCAAAGGTCGGGTGCGCCAGATAGTACCGCACGACCTCGCGCGGGGCGAAGTTGACGTTGATGAGCGGGATCTCGTTTATCAAGGGAAAGAGTTTTCCCCGGTTCTCGGTCCCGTGAAGCCGGGCGAGAAACCGGAATCCCGGCGATACCGGCGTGAGCCTGTGAATCCAGCCGTACACGACGCACCGCTCGAGGGCCTCCTCGCGAACGTAGGCGCGAAGGTCGTCCATCGAGCGGGGCGGGCCTTCCTTCCTGACCGATTCAAGAAACGCGGTCTCCCTCCCCGGCAGAAACACGGAGGTCGCGAGGAGAGCGGCGAAGTCGCCTTCCGGCATGAACGCCAGGTTGAACCCGCTCGAAACGTCGTCGAGTTCAAGGGAGTACTCCTCATATCGTTCGATCAAGCGGTTATACGCATCCGAGTTCCGCGAGTCGCAGGGCTCGTCGAGAAAGGCCTCCAAATCCTCAAGCACGGATAACGCGACGCGGCGCGCGTCACGGTTGATTGCCTCCCGCTCGAACGATCGGACGGAAAACCTCCTGATCGCGTCAAAGTACAAAAGAGCGCACACGAACGCCGAGGAGACGAAGAGAAGGAGAACAACCCCGGTGATCTCGACATATCCCGCCTCGCGTCTCACTCTCGCCGTCCTTCCACGACGCCCCAGGAACCGAAGGTCTCCACGGTCTCGCGTTCCCGGCCGTCGACCTCGGAGCGAATCGCGACGCCAACCGGGATGCCCGTTCGCGAGAGAACCGGTCGAACGCGTATGTCGCGCACCGACCGGGGAAGGGCGCGCAGTCTCCCCTCGAGCTCTTCGATTCGCGCGTCCGCCTTCTCCCAGTACGCGACTTTTGTTTCCCGGACGGCGGAACGGAAGGTCTCGTCGAGCGATAACGCCCGGAACGACGTGCGCATGCTCCGCATCCCCACGGCAAGGACGTCATTGCCCGACTGGAACGCGAGAAAGATCGCCGAACCGATCATGACGATGATCGCGAGGGAAACGACGAGCTCCATCACGGTCGATCCCGATTCAGAGTCCACGTGAAAACTCCCGGACAGAGGCGTTTCTCGTCTCGAGCTCCGCGTCGATCAGGCGTACCTCGCGGAAAACGGACGAAAGCGCGGGCGAGTGGGCCGCGAGGATCGCGGAGAAGCATATCGTGATCAGGATGACCGCGATGACCGTCTTGAGGAGTATGTATCCGTCCTCCCCGCGCAGTCTACTCGTTTGAATCGATGTCGGCCGCATAGCCATCACCGCCCTCCTTGCCGTCGGATCCGAACGAGACGATACGGTACGGAAGCCCGTTCTTCCCCGGGACGGAATACGCGTAGGGAGTCCCCCAGGGGTCGGCGGGCACGCTCCGGTAGAGATACGGCCCCTTCCATCCGTCCGCCTGGGAGGCGGACTCACCCCGCTTCCACAGGGACTCGAGTCCCTCGTCCGCGTCGGGATACCGCCCGCAGTCCATGTAGTAGGTCTCAAGGGCCACGCTGAAGCTGTCGATCTGCGCCTTCGCCGTCGCGACGCGTGCCTTGTCGACGTACTGGATGGCGATGATGCCGACCGACGACGTCAGTACCATGATGATCGCGATGACGATGATCGTCTCGATGAACGTCCATCCGTCCTCCCCTCCCCGTTCGTTCCGTTTCATTACAACACCTTTCCGTACATGGCGAATACGGGTACCACAAACTGTATGACCAGGATCATAACGATGATTCCGACGACGAGTATCGCGGCAGGCTCGATCGTGGAAACGATCCTTCCGGTCGCGTCCTCGAGACCTGCCTGGAAAAACGACCTGATGTGCGAGAAGGAGGCGGACACGTTTCCCGTTTCCTCCGCGACGGCAAGCCACATGCCGATGTGCGCCGGAAGGGATTTTTCCCGCAGGAAGGAGTCGGACAGGCGCTCCCCCCGTTCCAGAGAGACGAGGATTCGCGCGAGGGCCTTCCGGTACGCGCGGTTCCCGACGCAGACGGCCGACTCGCGCAGGGCCTCCGGGAGGGAAAACCCGCTCGACACGAGCATCTCCATCGCAAACGAGAAGTTGAGGGTCTCGAAATGCGCAAGCACCATGCCGATCCCGGGAAGCCGCAGGGCAAGCCCGTCAAGGAATTCCGCGAAGCCCGAGGACAACCGGCGGGCCGGAAGGGCCGCGACAGAGAGCGCGCAGACGGCAACCGAAGAAAGAAGAAGGCCGCGGAGCGCTGATAGGCGCGGAACCGAATCGCTTCCGCGAAGGCCCGACGCGTCCGGCCGGAAGACAGAGAGGATCTCCGCCATGCGAGGGGCGACGAAGAAGGCGATGGCGAAGCTCCCGGCCACCGCCAGGACAAGCACGAGGACCGGATAGATGAGCGCGTTCCGTATCTTCCCCCGGATCGACTGCAGGAGCCTGAGGTAGTCGGACAGGATCTTGAGTACCCCGTCGACGGAACCGGTCTTTTCTCCGATCCGGATCATCGAAAGATAGAGCGGAGAAAAGACGGAGTCATACCGGGATAGCGCGGTATGCAGGGAATCGCCCGAGCGGAGCGCGTCAAGGACGGATTTGGCGAGGTGCGAGGCAGCGGGCCGCGCCGCAAGACCCTGAAACACGACGAGCGCGTGCTGGACCGAAAGGCCCGACCGGATCAGGGTGGCCATGATCTCGGTAAACGACAACAGGTCGCGATCCCCGAGACGGGCCTTGCGCGTTCCGAGCCGCGAACGGCGCAGTGCCCGCGCGGAGAGCACGTAGTTCCCGGTCCCCGTATAGAACGAGATGACTTCCTCCCGAGAGGAGGCCTCGCGAACGGCCCGCGAGACGGTGCCGTCCTGATTGAGAATCTCGCAGTCGTACTTGTTCACGAAAGGCGTACCTCCCGCTCGACCTCGGCGAAGGTCGTGATTCCGGCGGCTATCTTCGAGAGGGCGTTCCAGGCCATCGGCTTCATGCGCGTGCGCGCGTGCCGGTAAAGCTCGGCGTCCTTCGCGCCCGTCTCGATCAGGTTCCGGAAGTCGTCGTCGACCACGAGGACCTCCTCGACGACGATCCTTCCGGAATACCCCGTCCGCTCGCAGAGATCGCAGCCGACGGCTTCAAGTATGCGCGCGGGAGAAAGACCCGCCTTTTCCAAGAGGCGCTTTTCCGCGTCGCGCGGTTTGACCTCCCGAGAGCAGTGCGGGCACGCCCTCCTGACGAGCCTCTGGGCGACGGAACATCGAAGCACGGCGGACACGAGGTAGGGCTCGACGCCCATGTTCCGCAGGCGCGAGACGACCGAGACCGCGTCGTTCGTATGGAGCGTCGAAAGGATGAGATGTCCGGTCAGCGACGAGCGAAGCGCCAAATCGGCCGTTTCCGCGTCGCGAATCTCGCCGACCATGATCGTATTGGGATCTTGCCTGAGCACGCGGCGGAGCATGGTGCCGAAGCTGACACCGATCTCCTCGTTGATCTGGACCTGGTTTACCCCGTCGATGACCTGCTCGACCGGATCCTCCAGGGCAACGATGTTCCGGTCCTCGGTATTGAGTACATTGAGCAGGGCGTGCAGGGTCGTCGTCTTGCCGCTCCCCGTCGGTCCCGTCGCGAGGATGAGCCCCGTTTGGTGCTTGAGGCACTCCGTGATCTTCCCGAGCTCGTCGTCGAGAAAACCGAGGGTCTCGAGCGTCAGGATCTTTCCCCGGGAATCGAAGAGCCTGAGGACGATGCTCTCGCCCCAGGTAACGGGCATGGTGGAGACACGAATGTCGACGCTCTCCCCGCCGATCACCACGGTCATGCGTCCGTCCTGGGGCAGGCGCTGTTCCATGATGTTGAGGTTCGCCATGATCTTGAGGCGCGAGGAGAGTTGCGCGAACAAGGCCCTGTCGATCGTCTTGACCGTGACGAGGTGCCCGTCGATGCGGTAGCGTATCCTGATCGCATCCCGCATCGACTCGATATGGATGTCCGAGGAGTTCTTGGCGATCGCGTCGATGCAGATCGCGTTTATGATGTTGACGACGGGCGCGTCCTTCGTGATGGAGTCGAGCTCAAGGCCGCCACGGCGTTCCGGCGCGGCCGGTACCGCGACGTCCTTGACGGAAAGCCCTCCGATATACGAGGCGAAATCCTGCCGGGACACCTCGACGAAGGCGACCGCCTTGGGCGAGTGGAACTCCGCGAGGTACTCGCGCGTCCGCGCCGCACAGTCGGTCGTGACGACGACCGAAACCTCGGAGTCGCTCTCGCTTTTCTTGATGGCGCCGTTTGACCGGATGAAATCGCGCGAGTACTGGCCTGCAAGCGATTCGTCGATCGACGAAAGGACGCTATTCATCGGTCTTCCCCGACTTGTCAGAGACGTATTTGAGGTAGTACCCCTCGATGTTCTTGTTCATGTCCGCCTGAACGCCGTCGTCGTTATGAAGATACGGCGTGATGTAGATGACGAGTTCGGTCGTCTCCTCTGTCGTTATGATGTCCTGAAAGAGAAGGCCGAGAATCGGTATATAGCCCAATACGGGAATCCGCTTCCGCGTTTCCGTTTTATCCATCTGCAAGAGGCCCCCGATCACGACCGAGGAACCCGATTTCGTGCGCACCTTGGTCACGACACCCTTTTCCGACGTCCCCGGGATGGAGGTCGTCGTGCCCTCCCCGTCCGACTCCGTCTGCTTCGAGATCCTGGAGTCGACCGAGATGGTGATCATCCCGTCGCCCGAGACCCATCCGTTGATCTTGAGCACGATGCCTGATGTGAGCTCCCGGGTAACGTAGGAGTATTCGTTCGTGTCCGCGTCCCTCGTCTGGTCGGTATACCGGTACGTACTCGTGTTCTGAAACGACACCTGCTCGCCCGAAAGCCCGATAAGTGTCGTGTCCGCGAGAACGCGCGCGCGGTTTTCCGTGATCTCGCTACTGAGCTTCGCGGAGAATGAATAGCCGAGCTTCGATATCACGTCGAAGTTGAGCTTGAGAAGGCTCTCTCCGCTTTCGAAGGACATCGCCCCTCCGCTCTTTCCCGGCGTCGCCGAGAGGGACTTCGCCCAGGTGAGGCCGTCGTTTTTCTGATACTGCACGATCAACATCTGGTAGCGGATTTGCTGGCGCGGCCGGTCGATGAGCGCAAGCTCTTTTTTGAAGGCGGCAAACTTCTCGGGCGAACCGATAAAGAACACCATGTTCTCGTTTCTTGTCTTGACGACATCCTCTTTATTTATCGAGGGCGGGAGGTCCGCGAGCAGGGCGTCGCTTTGGATATACTTGAGGTAGACGGGATAGGCGTCTCGTTTTATGTCAACGATCCCGATGAACTCCCTGATCTTCCCCTCCGTTTCGGAACTCGTCTGGGCGACGAAGGCGTTCGCGTTCGGGACGACGACGGGGTTCGGGGGAAGAGAGTTCTTCGGCATGATGGCCAACACCTCGGCCGGTGTCAGGAACTTCGTGACGAAGAGCGAGTAACGCTTGTGGGGATTGGGCGCGTCGATCGTCTCGATGAACTGCCGGATGGGACCGACCTCCTCCCCGCTTCCCGTAAGGTACACGACGTTGTTCGCCTGATCGACCTTCATGAACTGCGAGGCGTTCATCTCGGCTGGCAGTATCGAGTTGAGCTCAGTCGCCGAGAGGTACCGCAATTGCACTATCTCGATATCCTTGAGCTTCTTGAGCACGTCCTTCCGTTGAATCTCGAAGAGATAGTAGACGCCGTCCTTCACGACATAGTCGCAATTCCCCTGTTCAAGGATGAGTTTGAGAAGCTGGTCGAACTTCTTCCCGCTGAAATAGAGGTTCTCGAGCGAAACGTCCACCTTGTTGAGCATCGAATACTCGAGCGAGGCGATCTTGAAAAGCTGGCTGATGATCGCGCTCAGGGATCCCTTCGGGATCGAAACGGAATACAGGTCTCCCGCTTCCCGTTTGATCGATACCGAACCGTAGCGCACGCCGGTTGCCTGCGAATTCCCGGCGGGCTTTCGGATATAGTAGGCGTTATTCTCCGCGACCACGTCATAGCCCGGATACTTCTTGACGACGACCTCGAGGAAGTTCTCCGTCGACGTGTCCGCCAGATGCACGGTTATCGCCTCCTTCGGAAGGGAGTCATAGAGGATCGTGACGGCGCGCTCCGCGGCGACAAGGCGCACGAGCTGCTCGATATCGACGTCCGTCGCCGAGACCGAGAACAGGTCGCTCTTGGTTCCCCGTTTGACGGAAACCTTCGTGACATGGATGACCGAATCACGTTCTTCGTAGAAGAGACTGGAGGCCGCGCAAAAGCTTTTCAGGGCGTCCATGTAGTCGGATTCCCCGAAGTGGAAGGTGATTCGCCCCGCAACCGACGGATCGATGATTATCGAGCGGCCAGCCATATCGGTGATGATGGTCAGGATGTCGACGATGTTCTGGTTCTTGAACTCCATCTTCCCGATCTTCTGTGCCCAAAGAGCCGTGACGGACAGCGCGCAGGCGAGCGCGAGACCGGCAATCCGTTTATTCATACGCAATCACTCCACGCGCGATACTTACGATCACGCAGCCCACCAGGATATACGGGGCAAGGGGTATTCTCGTGTTCGCCATCCAGTTCAGCCGCCGGGCATTCACATAGTACGTCAAAAGGCACACAGTGGCCGAAACGAGAAAGGCCGCGAGGAAGTACGCGAGCCCGAAGGCATAGGCCAAGGCGGTCACGAGCTTGACGTCCCCAAGGCCTATATGGCCGACCGTCGTGCGGACGACCAGAAACAGGGTCAAGACCAACGCCGCGGAAACCATCCGATACATGAGGGACACCGGATCCCACGCCGAGATGTCGGCACAGGCCGTGAACAGGAGAATATTGGCAACCAGAACGTCGGGTATGCGAAATTCCCTGAGATCAATGACGCTAATTAGGAAGAGGAGTAGAAAAATCGCCATGCCTTCCATAGCTAATTCCCGTCAGAATGGTTGTGCTTCAATATACGTAAGCCAATTCCGTTCTTATGGCCAAAAAACCTTGTTATCCGGAAAGCACGTAGTACACTACGAACTAGTTAATGAAAGATACCGATTTCATTACAAATTTTCCTGGAGGATGATTAATTATGGCGTGTTCAAAAAGGTTTTCTCTCTGTTCTCTGGTTTTTGGCATAGTACTTGCCATTAGCCTTGTTTCGTGTGGCGGTGGCGGCGGCTCTGATAATCCCGGAGCGATGGTCATCGGCGCCTCGTATCAGGGCGGTAAAATCGTACACATCTTTGAAGACGGTGAGACCGGATACGTTACTGGCGAAGTCCACGGTTTGATCGTATCTACCAACGATCTTGGTAATATTGAATGGGCAACAAATGGTTTCTATGGTGATGATGTTAGCGGGTTAAGTACAGCAGTTGGTGCTGGCCCTGCAAACACTGCTGCGATAGTCGCTCAAAACGGAACCGGAACTACCTATGCGGCTGGTCTTGCCGATTCATATACGGGCGGAGGCTATACCGACTGGTATCTTCCTTCCAATGGCGAGGCCGCCTACCTTATAGACAATTGTACCGCAATAGGCGGACTTACGAATGGCGATTACTGGACATCAAACGGAAGCTACGAACTTGCTCATATCTTCAATCCGGTTACAGGAGCGGAAACGAACAATTACAAATACTACACCAATCGCGTTCGCGCGTTCCGCAATTTCTAAGCGCTGACTGCCGGGGAAGACGCAACAGCGTATACTCCGGCAGTCGCCTTCTTTTAGGCAATACAGACCTTTTTCAAACGTAACACTACCAATAACATCCTCAGCCTCATCTCAGCTTTTTCAACACCATAATTCCATGCTATATTCATAGGCACAGCCGCGCGCGCGTGCATCGGAGAAAGTTCATGACAGACACCACGAAACACCTGTTCGAAAGCAGGGAACGAAGCGGCATAATCGCGACATTGGGCGCGAAGGTCCTGGCGATAGTCCTGACCATCCTCGTCCAGTTCATCTTCTCGCATTCCCACGCGGAGCGCGCGCATACGCTTTCCTTTCTCGCTCCCGTCGCCGTAATCACGCTCGTTCTCCTCGTGCTCATGCGTTCCCGCGCCAGGAAACCGACGGCAATCGGCCTTCTCTCGGTTGCCTTGGATTATTCCATTATCGTCATGATGCCGCTCATCTGGTACTATCAGGATCAGGGACTGGGCGAGCTCAGCGCGAGCGTGATCGACTCGGGGATTCTGTACGTGATCGTCCTTTTTCTCGCCCTCAATACCCTGGGCATCCAGCCTCTGTATCCGTTCATACTCACGCAACTTTCAGCCGCATACCTGATTGCGGTCATGGTCATCCATGCGCGAACGGCTGCCAGCCCCCTGAACGACGTCGCGCGCCTGTTTCCCCTGTGGACCGCGCTCGTCTGGATCGTCGGGATGATGCTGACCCTTGTCTGCCGCAGCGTCCGAAAAGGCCTTGTAGCGTCCATACGTACCGAAGTCAGGAACACGCAACTGGCCCGCTATTTTTCGCCCAACGTCGCGGCCGCGATCAACCGCGAGGAAGACGACTTCTTCGCGCCGGGCGGAAGAATACAGAAGGTCGCGGTCATGTTCACCGACATCCGGTCATTCACCCTGCTGACCGAGTCGTACCCGCAGGAGATGATCTTTTCCATGCTGGGCGATTACCACACCTTCATGGTCCGCGCGATACTCGATCACGGCGGAACGCTCGACAAGTTCATCGGCGACGGAATCCTCGCGACCTTCGGAACGCCGTATCCCGGGGAAGACGACGCCGCGAGGGCGGTACAAGCGGCCCTCGCGATGAGACGGGACCTTGCCGATTTCAACGCCGAACGCGAGCGAAAGGGACTGTTCGCCGTCGCGCACGGCGTCGGTATCCATTACGGTCCCGCGCTCGTCGGTAACATCGGCGTGCAAGAGCGGCTCGAGTACACGGTCATCGGTGACACCGTCAATACCGCGAGCCGCATACAGGATCTGACCAAGGCCCACTCCTGCGACATCCTGGTTTCGCGACAAGTAGCCGCCGCCCTTCCCCCCGACATCCCCGCGACTTGCGTCGGAGACGCGAAAATCCGGGGCAAGGCGGAACCGCTAACGCTGTATATGGTCTAGTGCCACCCCTTTACAAACCGATACGATTTTTTTACAGGAGAGTAAGCGGGTCCCGCCCACCCATGATAGGTTGAGAAAAAGGGGGACCGGGATGATTCAGTATCTTCGGAGTTTTTCAACTCGTTTGGGGTATTGCATAGGCGCGCTCATGTACGCGAGTTACGCCCTCGCGGGCGGGATGTGGTCGAACGGGGGACTCGTCTTCATATCGGCCTTCGTCGGCATTTTTCTGCCCTTCTACTCGCGCATCAGCAACAAGGCGGAGGAGATCGCCTGCCTCAAGACGGCGCTCGTGACGGCGGGACGGCTCGCGCGATTCGTCTTCCAGTTCGCCTTCAACCTGTTCATATTCCGCGTGCTCATCGTCTCGGGCGTCGTGAGCCGCGAAAACATCTCCTCGGTCGGCGGATTCGCCGGTGTCTCCGCCGTCACGACGGTGGCCTCCCAGGGAATCCAGTACCTTTGCATCATCTTCGCGAACCGGGAGATCGGCAACAAAAACGCGAACGTCATGATCGGCCTTTCGGCCAACATCGTCGTCACGGCGCTTTCCGCCTCGGGCGTCTCCTGGGTGCGCCCGGTGTTTCTCGCCAACGGCATCCTCTTCGGACTTCTCGTCTTCGGCGTCGGGATAGCCTCCGACATCCGAGCGCGCCTCGCTCCCAAGGGTGGCATCGGCGTCTTCCTCGGCACCTTCAATCCCTTCCACAAGACGCACCTTTCCATGCTCAGGCGGTTCATCGACGAACGCGGACTCGACATCGTCTATCTCCACAGCACCGTCGTTCCGCGCCTCCATCAGGAGGCCCTCCGGAAAGGCGAAATCCGGATAGCGAAACGGGAGCGCGGCATGCGCGTCTACGAGCGGACCGACAGGGCGGACGTGCACGCGCAGTATTTCCCGACGGGAAACCGTTTCTACGAATTCGAAACGAGAATAAAGATCATGGAGCTCGCCCTCGCCGACGCGGGACTTTCCGGAAAAACGCGCGTGCTCGACATGCGCGAGACGTACGAGAAGACGGGTTTCTACGGGATACTCAAATCGATCAGAAAGGAAAACCGCGGCAGGAGGATACACGTCCTTCACGGAAGCGATCTCGGCGGGATGTGGATACGGAGCATCTATGACGAGTCGGGCTGGTTCTACCCCTACCCCGTCGTCAGGATGGACAACGTGTCGGCGACGGCGATCCGCGACGGCGCGCGCGGCATGGCCGCCGGCATCACGGAGGACATCATCGAAAACCTCAACCGCGACGCGGGAGAATTCCTCGTCCGCTCCACGCGCTTCGTTTTCAGGGACGGCATCCTCAGGGCCGCCGCGGACACGGGGGCCTGACATGACGGCCGACATCAAGATCGTCGAGAGTCTCGAGGAACTGATGCAAGTCGTCGCGGTCCGCGCCATCGTCTACATGCACGGGCAGGACTGCCCGTACGACGAGGAATTCGACCGGAACGACTTCACCTCCACGCAGATCATCGGGTACGTGGACGGAGAGCCGGCCCTCTGCGGGCGCATCCGCTACTTCGGGGATTTCGCCAAACTCGAGCGGCTCGCCGTCAGGGAGGAATACCGCGGCAAGGGCCACGGACACGAGCTCTTGCGCTTCATGCTCGAGGTATGCCGCAGGAAGGGCTTCCGGCGAATCCTTCTTCACGCGCAGCGGCGTCTCGAGCCCTTTTACCGCGAGTACGGCTTCGTCCCGACCGGCAAGCGATTCTCCTTCTCGAAGTACGAGTACGTGGAGATGAGCCTTGACGCTGACGGGTCGATGGCGATACGCGGCGCGGACCCCATGGAACTCAACCGGCCGGAGAACAACCCCGGCTTCCCCGGCCCGCTCGAGGCGGGAGGATCCGACGATTTCGCGCGGGCCGAGGCCTGGCCCAAGGAGGCTATATGAGACGGTCCCGCTTTCTGCCGGTCATGCTGCTCGCCGCGTCGCTCGCGTTCTCGCGGGAGGGCATCGGCGACTATTGGGAAGGCCTGCTTTCCCGGATGGTGGGTATCAATACCGGAACGAACAACCCGGAGGGGATCGCGGAATGCATGCGGATCGTCATAACCGAATTCGCTCGGCTCGG
The DNA here is from genome assembly GCA_001604405.1 of Spirochaetales bacterium Spiro_10. Classification (GTDB taxonomy): domain Bacteria; phylum Spirochaetota; class Spirochaetia; order Treponematales; family Treponemataceae; genus Teretinema. Next base: position 947 of record LVBL01000039.1, on the reverse strand, counting down.
TTACGAGCACGAAGCGATACAGGCGAAGAACGGGAGGACGGTCCACGTGTTTTCCGTACCGGGTGCCTCACCGCGCGTCCTCTTCCTGGGACACGTCGATACCGTCTTCGACAGGACGAACCCCTTCGCGTTCGGGATCTCGGACGGGCGCTACACGGGTCCCGGGGTCATCGACATGAAAGGCGGCATCGTGATGATGCTCAACGTGCTTTCGGAAACCGTCGACGAAAGAATCCGGCGCAACGTGAGGATAGTCATCACCGAGGAGGAGGAAACCGGGTCGACGAACAGCGTTGACGCCCTTCGCTCGTCATTAAAGGGAATCCGGTATGCCCTTGTCTTCGAGCCGGGCCTTCCGAACGGGAATTACGTCACGGCGCACTCGGGCGTCAAGTGGGTCAAACTCGCGGTGACGGGCAAGGGAGCGCACGCGGGTCTCGAGCACGATCTCGGAGTGAACGCGATACGGGAACTCTGCGAGAAGGCCGTCAGGATCTCGGCGTTGACCGACTATTCCCGCGGCCTGACGGTGAACGTCGGCACTATCGCGGGCGGCACCAAGGCCAACGTCGTCCCCGACGCGGCCGAGGCGATGATCGACATCCGCTACCGCGACGCGGACGATCTTGCCCGCCTGATGTCCGATATCGGGGGGATCGTCGCCGCGAACCACGTGCCGAAATCGCGGGACGGTGCGACGAGCGCGGCCACGCTGACCCCCGTCGCCCAGCTACCCGCGATGCCGGCTAAGGACTCGGCCGAACTCGACGCCGATCTTTCGGCCCTCGCCAAAAAGATGGGCTACCGGTTCGTCGGCGAGGCGGTCGGGTACGGAAGCGACGGGAACCACCTTTCCGGGCTCGGCGTTTCGATCATCGACGGGATTGGCCCGTGCGGCGGCGGGATGCACACGACCGGGGAGTTCATGGACATGCGGTCATACCGCG
>LVBL01000126.1 GCA_001604405.1 Spirochaetales bacterium Spiro_10 | reverse complement strand
GCTATCGTCACGAGCGTTCCGAGGGAGGCAGAGGACGAGATAGGCGGGCTGTCGCGTTCGAAGGGTCCGCCGATCGACGCCGTAAACAGATCCTGGCAGGAAACGGCCATAAAAAGCGTCACGACCGAGACCGCGCATATACGGGCCATACTGTTCATACGCCCTCCTTTCCTGTATTGATTTTAATCCAAACCGGGTGAAACCTCAACTTAATTCTCGAGTTCGGCCGTTTCGGGATCGAGAATCCGCACGCGTACCGCCTGTCCGGGCGCGAGGCATACCCCGGGTATCGCGAGGGTGAGGTAGTTTTCGGTGAGCACGCGGGAGCCGTCCGTCCCGCCCCGCTCGACGACGGCCCCGGCGGTCCGCCCGATCCAGGCGTTTGTATAGGCTCGCGAGCCCTCCCCGGCGAGTTTCCCGAGCAGGGCCGCGCGTTCCCTTGCAACGCGCTCCGGAACCCGCGGTCGCATCGACCATGCCTCGGTGCCGGGCCGGGGCGAAAAGGGGAACGAGTGAATCCACGCGAACCTGGATTCCCGCGCGAGATCGAGCGTTTCGAGAAAGTCGGCGTCCGTTTCGCCGGGGAATCCCGTGATGAGGTCGCACGCGATGAAGGGATCGTCTTTCGCCTCCCGAAGCCTTGCTACCGCGTCCCTGACCGTCGAGGCCGAATAGGGCCGGCGCATGGCCCGGAGCACGCGATCGCTTCCTGATTGCACCGAGAGGTGGAAATGGGGCCGGACGCGGGGATGGGCGAGAATCGGGAGCATCTCGCCGTCCACGCGCTCGGGGTAGAGGCTCGATATGCGGAAGGCAAGCCGTTCCGTCTCGCCGAGCGCGCGCGCGAGGAGGGTGGCGAAATCGCCCCCGGCCGAGCGGTATTGCGAAAGGTTTACCCCCGTCAGCACGACCTCCGACCAACCGGCACGCTCGATGTCCCGTATGCGCGCGATCACGTCGTCAGACTGCAACGAGACGGACGTTCCGCGCGCGAGCCTGATGCGGCAATACGCGCACCGGTTGTCGCACCCGTCCTGTATCTTCACCGAGGCGCGCGAATGGAAGAGAAAATCGTCCGTGGAAAGGCGGAAGGGCCCGGCCTCGCGGTTCGGGGCCGCGGCGAACTCGGAGACTACGGAAAGTACCCGCTCCGCGGGATTCTTTTCGAGACGGGACGCGAGTACGGCAGGCAAGTCCGCGAGTTCGTCCTTTCGCGAGCCGGGAAAGGCGACGACGCGGGGATCGATCGAGGCAAGGGCCTCCCGCTCGACCTCGGCATAACAGCCGGTAACGAGTACCGCGGAGTCCGGCCAGGCGCGAAGGATGGAGCGGATGAGCCTTCGGGCTTTTTGTTCCGCCTTGCCGGTAACGGTGCAGGTGTTGATTACGGATAGCAGCGGCTGTTCGGACGGTTTTTCTGTACCTACCGGTAGGTATACAGACGACCCGTGAGCGTCGTCGATATCCCGATCGGTTCCGTCTATGACGAAACCGGCGTCCCGGAAGGATCTGGCGAGCGATTCGGTCTCGATCTGGTTGAGTTTGCAGCCAAGGGTCTCGAAGTGAACGCGGTCCATCAGTTCAGCTTTGCCGTTGCCCGTTCCCTGCCCCGAATGGCGTCCTGGAGATTCGGATCGAGCGCGAGCGCGCGGGCGTACGCGTCGATGGAATACCGGTATTCCTTGGCCATCTCGCGTGCGTAACCGAGCCTGACCCACCAGGGCGCGTTATGGCTTTCGAGCTGCAGGGCGGCCGAGAAGGACATGTCCGCATGACGGTATTTGGCCAGCCGGAGGTAGATCTCGCCCATGAAGAAGTAGACGAGCGAGAGGCGGCTGCCGTTGGGGGCATAGGATATGTATTCCTGGAAAAGGTGCAGGGCCGTCTCGTTCTGGCCCCGGTAATACTGCGCCTCCGCGAGGATTTCGATGAGGCGCGGGTCGTATTTCGAGAGCGCGCGGCCTTTCTCGGCCCATCTCGCCGCCTCGTCATACCGCTTCGCGGCCACGAGGGACCATGAAAGCACGACGTGGCTTTCGACGTTGTCGGGTTTTTCGGCGATTTCCGCTATGCAAACGTCGGCCGCTTCGGTGTATTTGCCGGCGCGGTAGAGTACGAGCGCGTCGGGTCTCGTTTGGGCGTACATGCCCGAAACGGCGACAAACGCGAGGACAAATGATACGAAGAAACGCCCGGTTCCGGTCCTCATCGGCTACTGCCTCTTCATGGTGCAGATGCCGGAAAAGAAACAGCCGCTGTCGAGTACGACCTCGGGGGCCGTGACGTCGCCGATGAGCCGTCCCGAACTGAAAACGTGCACGATCTGCGTGGCCGTGACGTTCCCCTCGACGGATCCCTTTATGACGACCCTGTTGGCCTGGATGTCCGCGCGGACATCCGCTCCCGTCTCGACGAGCAGGTCGCTCGTCGCGCGAATATGGCCGGAGACGCGGCCCTTTATCATGAACGGTTCGGCGAACTCGATGGTACCCGAGAAATCGATATCGGGCGCGAGGACGGTGTCGTAATCTTCCTCGTCAAGATCGAGCAGGTCGTTGTCCTTGTTGTCTACCATACGCCCACTGTAGCCGCGTTTGGCGTTATCGGTCAAGTTCTTCGCGTACCGATCTCCAGGACTTCTCGAAGGAATCGCGCATCGTCGCCGCGTAGGGATTCAGGTTTTGCATGTCGAGAAAGAGCTCGGGCGAGTCCTTTTCCACCTGCCGGCAAATGGCGAGGAGTTTCCGGTACCACAGGGTCCCGATCGGAGTTTCCTCGATGCCCATCCGGCTGAGCGTCCTTCCGATCATGTGCGTGAGGGCCTGGCTCATCGCCGCCTGGCGGTCGTGCTCCTCGGGCGTGATCTCGACAACCATGATGCCGAGCGACCTGAAGAAGCGGGCCCAGTTCTCGTAGGCCTCGGCGCCCATGCGAACCGGGTGCATCATGAGCGGAAGGCCGGCAAGACCTTCCTTGGCTGACTCGGGCCCGAACATCGGGTGTGTCGCCAGGATACCGGCGCCTCCGGGAAGTTTCTCCTTCATCCAGCGGACGGGTTCCATCTTGACCGAGCAGGTGTCAACGACGAGCGTGTCCGGCCCGAGTAGCGGCGCGATGCGCTCGAGGGTTTCGGGCAAGGCGCGCATCGAGACGCAGAGGAACACGACCGGCAGGCGGCAGAGTTCCTCGAGCGGGAGGATGGCGCAGGGCGGATGTTCCTGCGCCGTGCGCGTCCAGGCAAACACCTCGTATCCGTGCGAGAGAACCGATGTCCAGAATGCACCGAACCGGCCGAGGCCGATGACGCCGACTTTGTCCATGTCCGTACCCTATCAGCGCCCCTTGCCCCGTGTCAACAAAGCCCGGAGCTAAAGGGCCCTTACTTGCATGAAATCCCCCGCGGGGGTATTCTCTCGGGGTGTTTGTTCGTTATTTCATCACCAACGGGAGAAAAATATGGGTTTTATCGAGTCTATGAAGGAAAAGGCCGTCGCGTACGGCAACCGTCTCGTGCTTCCCGAGGGCACCGAGCCGCGTACCGTCGAGGCCGCGCGGAAAATCCTTGACGCAAAGATAGCGAGCGAGGTTACCCTGCTCGGCGAGGCCGGCAAGGTCGCCGCGACCGCGCGTTCCGCGGGGGTTTCTCTTGACGGGATAACGGTCATAGATCCCGCCACCTCGGACCTTCTGCGGGATTTCGCGGAAACCTACTGCGAACGGCGAAAGGCGAAGGGCATGACGATGGAGCAGGCCCTCGTCGACATGGCCGGCATCCTCCGCTTCGGGGCGATGATGGTCGCCAAGGGCCTCGCGGACTCGATGGTCGCGGGCGCGGAAAACACGACCGGCGACGTGCTGCGCGCCGGCCTTACCGTCATCGGGACGGCTCCCGGCAGCAAGACGGCGTCCTCCTGCTTCGTCATGCAGACGAAGGAAAGCTCCTGGGGCGTGGGCGGACTGATGATCTTCTCCGATTGCGCCGTCATCCCGACGCCGTCCGCCGAGCAGCTCGCCGACATCGCCTGTTCTGCCGCGAAAAGCTGCCGGGAGTTCATCGGCGCGGATCCGGTCGTCGCGATGCTCTCGTTCTCGACGAAGGGCTCGGGCGGGAAGGACGAGAACGTGCTGCGCGTCCAGGAGGCCGTACGCCTGCTTTCGGAACGAAAGCCCGATTTCGTCTTCGACGGGGAGCTTCAGGCCGACGCCGCCCTCGTTCCCTCTGTCACGCAAAAAAAGGCCCCGGGAAGTCCCGTAACCGGCAAGGTCAACACCCTCGTGTTCCCCGATCTCGGCTCCGGCAACATAGGCTACAAACTCGTCCAGCGGCTCGCGGGCGCCCAGGCCTTCGGCCCGTTCCTGCAGGGCTTCGCAAAACCGATATCGGACCTTTCCCGCGGTTGTTCCGTCGACGACATCGTGATCACTGCCGCGGTAACCCTCGTTCAGGCGGGCAAAAAGTAGCAACGAAGCCTCCGCGCGGCGCCCTGACGGGTGTCGGCGCGGGCCCGTCAACCGGCGCATTTCGTCCCGCGCGTATTGTATTCGGCGTACGCGGGAACTATCCTTAACCCTATGTTCAGGTTCTTTCTGCACAAAGTCGCCATTATCCGCTCGATCGTCGTCCTCGCGGCGCTTGTCTCGGCCTTCGTCGCGTTTATCTTCGTGCGCCTGGGGGAAGCGAGGACTGACGCGGAACGGCGCTTCGCCGAGCGTCTGGACCTGACGACACATGCCATCGATCAGGCTTTTCTCGTCGCCTCCCAGATAGCCCGCGCGCTCGCTTCCTACGCGTCGCGCCTTCCCGCGGACCAGGCCGCGCACGAGCGCTTCCTCGAAAGCATGCTCGCGTCGGCGGTCGACACGTCGATCTACGGAATGGGCATCTGGTATGAGCCCGGGATCATGCCGTTCAGGGAGAACGGCCTCTACGGTCCGTACGTCCACGTAGACCTCGCCGATCGCGGCAAGATCGTCACGACCTATGAATGGGAGTCCTCGGAGTACTGGTATCCGGGGCAGCAATGGTACCGGTCCCTTATCGGTCTCGAATCCGGTTCCGTCAGAACCACCGATTTCTATCATGACGGGGAACTCGTGTACATCACCACGGGCACGAGCTTCGCGCGCGAAGGAAGGACCGGCGGCGTCGCCACCGTCGGGATCGTCCTTCCCACGCTCGTCGAGATGCTTTCGGCCATCGATTTCGGCGACATGGATTATTTTACCGTGTTCACCGAACAGGGGCACGTCGTCTTTCAGGTCGGCGCCGACGCGCCCATCATCGACGAGTCAGCGGACTCGCACGAGGACGTTGAGGCGCGCGTTCGCGAGTGGTACGCCGCCTCGGGTCGCCGCGCGGAATTCTTTTCGCACCGCTCCGCGGACGTTCCCTGGAGGGTTTTCGCCGCGGTGGACAGGTCGCGCGCGCGTTCAAGCGCGTATGCCGGGATGGTTCCGTACGCCTCTCTTCTCGTGATCCTCTGGCTCCTTCTTTCGACCGCGATCTTCCTCCGCGCGAATTACGTCCAGCAGCGCTCGATGAGCGACCGGCTCAAGGACGAAAACTCCGATCTGCGCGGCGAGATAAAAAGGCGGAAAAAGCTCGAACGGGAACTGCAGGCCTCGAGGAACGAGCTTGACGCGCTCAACCACCGGCTGTCGTACCTGGCGTATCACGATCCGGTCACGGGACTCCTGAACGCGCAGGCCATGCTCGACCGCATGCAGGAAATCGAGACGGACGAGATACGCACTGCCTTCCTCGCCCAGCTTTTTCTCGAAAACCTCCGCGAGCTTTCCTCGATATTCGACCGGGATCTCGTCGATTTCATTCTCAAGAACCTTTCCGACCGGCTCGACGCGTTCTGCCCGGACCATGTCGGCGTGTACCGCGGCGCGGGCTTTTCCTACTTCCTGTTCGGCACGGGGATGGACGACCGGTCTCTCGAGGTGTTTCTCGAGGGCCTTTCCCTCATGTTCCGGGAGCCGGTTACCGCCTTCAACACGCGCCTCAGGCTCCGCGTGAGGATCGGCGTCGCCCGCATGGAAGAGGGCCTTTCGCCCGGCGACGCGATAAACCGCACCGTCGTCGCGCTTTCGCCCACGGAATCCCTCTCGTCGCTCTCGTACGTCTTTTACTCAAGCCGGCACCGCGAACGGATGAACCGGCTCGTGTTCATCGATTCCTCCCTGATGAAAGCGGGCCTGCGCGAGGAACTCAAGCCCGTGTTCCATCCAATCGTCGACATGAGGACCGAGCGTATCGTCGGTTTCGAGGCGCTGACGAGGTGGAACTGCGCCGGGCACGGAAACATCCCTCCCTCCGATTTCATTCCGCTCGCAGAGGAGAACGGCGTCATCATCGAGATCGGCTGGTTCATCATGGAGCAGACGCTCGACGCGCTTGCGGACGACGGCGCCCTGGGAACCGGCGACTGGTTTATCAGCGTCAACGTGAGCCCGCTCCAGTTCCTCGAGGTCGATTTCGTGGAGAACCTGGAGCGCCTCGTGGAAGCGAGGCTCGTCGACCGGAACAGGCTCAAGATAGAGATAACGGAAAGCGCGATATCGGCGATGGAGGAGACGTTCTGGAAAACGTCGAGGCTTCTCCTTGAGCGCGGGTTCCGGTTCGCGATAGACGATTTCGGCACGGGCCAGTCGTCTCTCAGCCGCCTGAGCGGCTTCAATTTCGACACGATAAAGATCGACCGGGGATTCGTCACCGACATAGCCACGAGCGAGCGAAACGTGAAGCTCGTGCGGTCGATACTCAGCCTGTCCGCCTCCCTCGGCGCCCTCGCGATAGCCGAAGGCATCGAGACGACCGAACAGCGCGACATCCTTCTGGGCGAGGGCTGTTTCCTCGCGCAGGGCTACTTCTATCACAAGCCGCTCGGCATCGAGGGTTTGCGGACCGTTCTTTCCTGAACGGGGGTTTCCAACCGCCGGCCGCCGGGATATACTCTCCGTCACATGCCTGAGAAAAAAACCTGGTACGAAAAACAATTCGCGCGCGCCCTCGCGGCCGGCCAAAAACGTCGGTACGCAGAGGCGATTACGATACTCGAGGACCTGGCCGCCCGGGGCCTCGCGGACCCGGGCGCGGGACCCGCCGGCGACGGTGCGGATCGGGGCGGACACCCGGAGATATACCTCTTTCTCGCGCGCGCATGGCACGCGGAGGGGATGTTCCCGCGCGCCGCGACCTGCGCCCGCGCGTACATAAGGCAGCGGCCCGACGACGGCTCGGGCTGGTTTTTCCTGGGCCGGACCCTTCTTGCCGACGGGCAGGTGTCGCGCGCCGTGGGCGCCCTGAAAAAAAGCCTCGAGACGAATCCGCAATCGGTCGACGCCAGGGCCCTTCTCGGCATGGCGTACCTGAAGGCGAGAAAGCCCTCCATCGCGCGGGCCGTTTTCGAGGATGCCCTTTCCCTCGCGCCGGACGACGAGCGGCTCAACCACGGGTACCGGAACGCGCTTTTCGTCGAGGCGGTGCGCGCGTACAAGCGCGGAGACGCTGAATCCTCCCGCCAGATGCTGACCTTTCTCATAAACAACGACATTGACGGTGTCGTGCCGCGCCTGTATCTGGCCCATGCCCTGCGCGATCTGGGCTATCTTCAGGAGGCCCTCGGCGAGTACGCGAACGCCGCGTCCTTCGCGCCCGACGACGAGTCGCTCCGTTGGTATCCCGTTCCCGTGCTTCTCGCGCTCGGAATGACGGAGGAGGCCTCCGCGATACTCGCCTCGCTCGGTGCGGAAGGCGAGATTCCCGAGCTCTCAGCGGAGGTCGTCAGCCTCCGCATAGTCAAGAGCAATCTCGACGCGGGCAACTGGGCCGCGGCCGCCGAGGCCGCGCGTTCCTGCATCAAGCAAAACGGAGGCTCCGCGCAGGCGCACGCGCTCATGGGCGAGGCGCAGAGGAATCTCGGCAACGCCGAGCGCGCGATCAACCACTTCAACCGAGCGGCGGAACTCGACCGCGAAAACCCGGCGCCGCGGTACGGGATACTCATGGTGCATCTCGGCTCGCGCGACTGGGTCTCCCTGAGAAGGGAACTCGCGAAGGCCGAGCGTTCCGGCGCGGATCCGGACACCGTGCGCTACTACGGCGCCCTGTGCGACGCGAACCTGGACGGGGACCCTGCCGCCGTGCTTCCCGTCTTGCAGGACGAGGTGCGCCGGCATGGCGCGGTCGGCGAGCTCATGCTCGCCCTCGCGCGGACGTATTTCAGGCTGGGACTCGCCGATCTCGCGGTCGGCTGGTACGCACGCGTCGTCGAGGGGGACCCGGCAAACGAGGTCGCCCGGATCGGGCACATAGCATGTCTCGAGGAACTTGGTGACGCCCGCGCCCTGACGCGCGCGTACTCGGAGTACCTCGCGTCGTGGCCGGACAACTCGGACATCAGGGGCGACTATTACCGGCATCTCGAGGGCCAGGAAAACTGGGAAGGAGCCGCGGACCAGGCGGAGGTCCTCTTGGGCCAGGGGGCCGCCGGCGTTTCGGAACGGCAGCTCGCGCTTTATAGACGCAAGGCGGGACAGTTCCGCAAGGCCGCCATACTGTACCGGAACATTCTCAGGCAAAAACCGGATGACCGCCCGATGCTCTACGGGCTCGTCTACTGCCTGGACCGCATGGGCGAGGCGCCCATCGCCGCCGCCCTCATGCGCGAGGCGAACCGGGCGTACAAGCCCGACGTCGAGGCGCTGCTCATCGAGAGCAGGCTTCTCGCGCGCTCGGGGGATCTCAATTCGGCGCTCGCCACGCTCCGCGTCGTCGTGGACAAATTCCCCCGGGATCCGCGCGGCTGGCGCGAGATGGCGGCGACGTACCGGAAACGCGGGGTCGCCTCGATGGCCGCGCAATACGAGGAAAAGGCCCGCGACGCGGAGCTCGCCCTTACGCGGAAACGTCGTCCAAAAAGCGGTACATGACGTACGCGTCGACGAACCCGAGCGTCGCGTGGCGGAACGCGCCGGGAAGGGTGCCCACGATCGCGAAGCCGAGTTTTTTCCAGAGGCCGACCGCTGCCTCGTTCGAGGAGACGACGAAGTTGAACTGCATCGCGGAGTACCCGGCCTTTTTGGCCTCGACGAGGCAATGCCTCCCGAGCGCCGTTCCGATTCCCCGTCCCTGCTGACCGGGGGCGACCATGAACGAGGCGTTCGCGACGTGGGAACCGAGATCGCGCTGGTTGGCCACGAGGCGGTACATCCCGAGTATCCATCCGCGGTCCTCGGCCACGTAGGAGCTGACGCCCGGCGCGAACCAGTACGCGCGCGCGTCCTCCTCGCGCGTTTCCGGCGCGAACACGTACGTCGTGCCGTCCTTGATGACCTCACGGAATATCTCCCACATGCCCCCAAAATCGGCCTCGGTGGCCGGCCTGATCGAGTAATCCATGGGCACAGTATAGACCCCTTTCGTAACGCGGACAAGGATCGGCCCTCCGCGTTTTTTTTCTTTTCTTTTCGCCGTTCCGGGCATACTATGTCATGATTGCGGAGCGATCGCGCGCCGCGAGGGAGCGGGCGCAAAAGGAGATACTATGGCAAAAGCGAAACGGGGCGTGATCTCGACGATGGCGATGTTGCGGATCGCGACGGGGTTTTTCTTCATCGTGCTCGGGATCACGGGCGTGCTTCCCGAAAGCGAGGGGCTGTTCAGCCTCAGTCGCGACCGCACGACCCTTGAGATCGTATTCGGGGTCATCGAGATCCTGTGCGGCGGGTTCATACTCATCGACGCGTTCAGGAGCTTTCCGAGAAAGACCTCCGTCACGGTTTTGCTCGCGATCCTGTGCCTGTGGGCCCTTCGCGTCGTCATCACGCAGATCGTCCAGGGCATCGACATAACGTCCAAGGGCATACTCTTTCAGCCGTCGTTCTGGACGTGGATCTTCAACCTGTCGCTCTATATCCTCGTTGCCTGCGACCTTTGGATA
>LVBL01000125.1 GCA_001604405.1 Spirochaetales bacterium Spiro_10 | reverse complement strand
GCCTATTTTATTCCGAATTGGAGTTTCATCGTAATGGTGGCCGTCTTTTGCTTCGAGCTTGTATTGAAAGAGCCGGCCCACGAGTAGTCCTCGTTCGAGTTTTTCGCGATTATCTGAACCACGCCCATGTTCGCGCTTTTCAACCGGCCCAAATCAAAACCGGATTTTACCGCTATCGTTTTCGCGCGGTCCGTTGCGTTCTCGGTCGCCTGTTCGATAAGTTCCTTTTTCAGTTCTGACAATTGCGTATAGTAGTATGCCGGGGCAAAGGAGTAGAACTCGATCCCCATGTTGATAAGCTCGGAAATCTCTCGTGATATTTTCTCTACCTTGTCAATTTCCTTTGACTCTATTTTTATCTCCTGACGGAGGCTATACCCCTTGAATACCTGTTTTTGATTCTTGTTCTCGTCGATGACGCTGTCGTATACCTTGGTAATCGTCACCGATGAAAAAACGTATTCGTTTTCGGAAACGCTTCTTTTTTTGAGGAATTCGACGATCTTCCCCTGGTCGGAATACAGTTTTTCATAGGCGTTTTTCAGGGTCGAGTCCATTTGCGAATACGCGCCCGTCCAAACGATCAAATCGGATTCGAAATCCTTCGTGCCCAACCCGGTAACCTGAATTACCTCGTTCTCCTTGTTACGGGAGACAAACGCGTTGGACACAATGCTCGCGGAAACGATGATCGCGACCGCGATCAACAGATATTTCAGCAGAGTGGTTTTAAGCGAAATCAAGCCGTCCATTGTTTCCTCCGTTGCACAGGTCAATCGTGTGTGGCGCTGCGGCGGCCATCTTCCATCGTCTCGGCATGGCCTTAGTTTGTATCAAGAAAGAAAAATCTCTTCCACAAGAGTTTGGCGTAATCTTTCACTACGCATTAAAAAAAAGGCTGCCTTTCAAAAAGACAGCCCTTTATTGCTTTTAATAATTCTATCTGTACCAATATTTCAGGGCATTATTGTTATACAGCGTCGCGTTTGAAAAAGCAGAACTTAGGGAAGCGGCTGTTCCGCCCGTATAATCTGAATTCTCCGTAATGAACCAACCCGTAGCAGCGTCAAACGTTAGGGAAACAAGTTTTGTGGCTCCGCTCGTCGAAGCATTGCCGTTTGTGTAAAATGCCCGATCTCCGATTTTTTTTACGTTGGCGGGAATCCTGACAGTAGTATACTTATAATTTCCCATAAAAGCCGCCACGCCGATTGTTTCTACGGATGACGGTATATCAAAACCGCTCAGGTCAGAATAATAAAAAGCATAGTCTCCGATTTCCTTACAAGCATTGCCCATAAAACTTACTTTGTCACAAGAGAGATCCGCGCATAAATTTGAAGGAATTCTTGTGACGTTTTCACCAATAACCACAGTAACCGGCAATCCGCTACTAGTGGAGATAAGTTGATCTAAAAAAAAGAGGAGTTCGTTATCGCGACAATTAACCGCGTTGAAATTAAGAGTCAAAGAAGTAACGGATCCGGAAATCTGCGGGAAAGCGCCTCTTTCTATGCATTCAACGGATTCAGGAATTGTTATGCTGGTTATTGACTCGCCGTAACTGAATGCACCCGTCTTTACTGTCGTAATTCCTTCGGGTAAATCGACTTCAGGAATCATTTCACAACCGTAAAAACAAAATTTGGGTATCTCTCTTAGCAATGTGCCTTCTTCAATCGTAAGACTTGTCGCGCTGGCACAGTTATAAAAAGCCGAATCACCGATAGAAACGACATTTTTCGGAATTACTATGGAAGGAAGGCTTCTGCAGTCATAAAAAGCCTGTTTGCCGATTGTCGTATACGTATGCGGAATAACCAAACTTGAGAGAGAAATGTTTCCGTTCATGAGGTTATCAGGGATGGCCGTCATCTCACACTTGAACTCCGCGCTTTCAAGTTTTGTATTACCCGAAAAAGCTCCTTCCCCTATTGCCTCGACACTCTCGGGAACCGATAAAGACGTAATCTGAAGACCGTTGAAAGCCCTTTTCCCAATGGTTACTATCCCTTCCGAAAGGGAAAGCTCACTCGCGTTTGCGCTATCAAAGGCATACGGCGGAATCACGGTAAGGCAAGAAGGAATTTCGATCTTTTCAAAGCCGACACCGTTAAAAGCGGATTCACCCAAGGATTTCAAAGACTGAGGAACACGACAGTCGGTAATATTCCAAGCACTGGAAAAACAGTCTTTACCGATTTCTTCTACGGAATCAGGAAGAGGACAGGAAGTGATGTTATAGGCCATATTAAACGCTTTCTCGCCGATTTTTTTCAGAGAGGAATTACCTTCAAAACTGATTCTTGAGCATCCCGACTCCCAAGTACTGTATCTATTCATAAAGTGATCTGGAATTGCCTCTACGGTGTTTTTTACTACGAGCTCAAAGGTGCTGGTCTCTCGACTGGGAAAGACAAAATTACCTTCGGGAAAAGCATCAATATTTTTCGCGGCATACACGATGGTCTTCAATGCTTTTGTCGAATAGAACGCGTAGATACCGATGGAGGTAACATTTACGGGAATATTTGCCGATTCAAGTTTTTCGCAACCGTAGAATGCGTATTGCCCGATTGATTTCAAGGAATCAGGCAATACGATGCCTGTAAGATTTGTATTGTAAAAAGCATTATTTCCGATTGTTTCTATCGTTCCCGGCAAATTGATGGTTGTAATCGCCGTTCTGTTAAAAGCGAACTTGCCTATGGAAGTGCATTCAGAACCTTCTTCAAATTCAACCGAAGTGATTTTCGGAGCGACGTTATTGTACCCTGAAAAATAATGAGGGACTTTTTTTACCGTATTCGCGAATTTTACTTTTATTCCGTTTACGGCATCGGTTCCGGCATTCTCAAAAACATAGTCTCCGGAGCTGAAATCGTTAAGGTTTTCCGCCTTGAAATAAATCTCCTCAAGGCGCGTGCAGTTATAAAAAGCCTGATAGCCGATCGTTGTCACAGTTGTCGGAATTATGACTTTCGTAATATAAGATTTTGCGGAAGCTGAATTCGGCTGGAACAATTTTGACGGGATATAAGTCACGCCTTCGCCAAATTCCACCGTTACGTTCTGAACGTCTCTTCCGGAATTGTCGAAAAGACCATAACCATAAGGCAAATCCTGGTTGATTTTGATATCTGACAATTTGACGCAGTCTTTGAAGGCGGAGGTACCTACGGAAACCGCTTTTGAAGAAATAACCACTGCGGTCAAAGACGTGCAACCAGAGAAGGCCGAAGACCCGATACTGGTCAGTGAAGGAGGAATTACGACTTTGGTAATTGTCGCATTATCCTTAAAGGCTCCGGTACTAATTTGATTAACGGGTTTTCCGTTATGTGTTTCAGGCACGATTATTTCCGTACCCTTGTAACTTCCAATACCTTTTAAAACCACATATGTGGAATATTCCTGATATTCAAACTCTCCGTCAACCGGTCCCGGGCCGGAAGAGTCACTCCTCCAGGACGCCATTATGGTTATGTTAGAGGTTATAATGTCACCAACGATTTTATCCCAACCTTCAAAAACATAGCCTTCTGCGGTAAGAGTCGGAAGGTCGCTTGAAACGAGAACATATCCTATATCCACGGTCTTGGAAGAAGGCTCATTGCCGTATTCCGATGAGTAAGTAATTACGGCTTTTCCCGGTTCTGTTTGCCCCTGTTCCTCATTGTCGTCGCTTACATTGCTCGAGCATGAAGGGAAAAAACATACGAGAAAAAAAACCAGAACGATACCTTTTGCCAGACTTTTCATATCAAACCCCTAAAACGTTTTTTGCTTTGTTGCCGTGTTGCAACATGTGTCATATACGAATATTCAGTATAACAGCATTGGAAAGATTCTATCAAAAAAAATGAATAATTCCGGATATTTCTCGTTTTTTCAGTACTTACTACGACATTAATCCATCTGCGACAATGAGAGTTGCACCCGACGAAACCATTATCTCATTGTAAACTACGGTAGCAAACCCGTACTACTTCCCGCTCATAATTCCTCCGATCGGGGCCGCCGTACGGTTCGCGCTCGACTGTTGCAGTGTACATCAGGTTGCCGAGAAGCGCGCAGCGGTTTCAGGCGGGATCTCGTTCAGACCTTGTCCTTGAAATCCTCGTACTTCATGCCGAGGATCCGCTCGGCGTGGGGAAGGAAGTCGTCCCACAGGTCCTTGAAGGCCCGCTTCCGCCGCTCCAGTTCTTCCGGGGTCATCGCGCGGACTGTCTGTATGTCACGGAGGCGTTCAGGAAAATCGCGCGGCAGGAGCGGGAGGTTTTTCGCGCAGTGGAGCCGCCACTTGAGGTCGGGCACGAGTTCGCCGTTCGCCGCGAAGAGGGCGTCGTAGAACCGGCTCACTCCCTCGTTGATCTGGCAGTGGGCGTTGTCGATGTCGCCCCTCCGTATCCAGAGGTCGGTCAGCCTGAGCGCGTACCATTCGGAGAGGCCACTCCCGACATGACGAGCCAGGTTCGCTCTTCCGCGCCCAGGGGGACTTTGTTCCCGAGCAAGTCCGCAATCGCGCCGTTCCGGTCGAAATGCACCGAGGAGGTCGAGTATGCCCATCGTTTGCCCGTCTCCCAGGGGTTTGCGAGTTCGGTTTCATAGTCGACTTCAAACACGTGGAGCTGGTATCCGTGGTAGTCGGTCGTATTCGAGGTGATGCGTTGCGGGAAATCGTTTCTGAAGATGGTGATGTCGATGTCGGAGTCCTCGTCGTAGTAGCCGCGAACTATCGCGCCCAGGTAAACTGCGCCTTTTTGTCAACACACTTTTTTACAGTAGTTTAAGGTGTATCATGCCGCCTGATTCACCAAG
>LVBL01000124.1 GCA_001604405.1 Spirochaetales bacterium Spiro_10 | reverse complement strand
CGAGGACGCGAAGAAGGTCTGCGACGAGAAGGGCGTCGACGTCGGAGACATCGTCGCGAAGATCCAGCCCATCTGCTTCGAGAACGCGAAGTGGGCCTACATCGTGGGCGCCGCCATCGCGATCAAGAAGGGCGAGAAGGACGCGGTGTCCGTCGCCAAGACCCTCGGCGAGGGTCTCCAGGCCTTCTGCATCCCCGGTTCCGTCGCGGACGACCGCAAGGTCGGCCTCGGCCACGGAAACTTGGCCGCGATGCTCCTCTCCGACGAGACGAAGTGCTTCTGCTTCCTCGCCGGCCACGAGTCCTTCGCCGCCGCCGAAGGCGCCATCGGCATCGCGCGCAGCGCCAACCGCGCCCGCAAGACGCCGCTCCAGGTGTGCCTCAACGGTCTCGGTAAGGACGCCGCGCAGATCATCAGCCGCATCAACGGCTTCACCTACGTCCAGACCCAGTTCGACTACTACACGAGCGAGCTCAAGGTGGTCAAGGAGTACAAGTACTCCGAGGGCGAGAAGGCCGCCGTGCGCTGTTACGGCGCCGACGACGTCCGCGAGGGCGTCGCCATCATGTGGAAGGAAGGCGTCGACGTTTCCATCACCGGAAACTCCACCAACCCCACGCGCTTCCAGCACCCCGTCGCCGGTACCTACAAGAAGGAAACCACCGACAAGGGCAAGAAGTACTTCTCCGTCGCCTCGGGCGGCGGAACGGGCCGCACCCTGCATCCCGACAACATGGCCGCCGGCCCCGCCTCCTACGGCATGACCGACACCATGGGCCGCATGCACTCCGACGCGCAGTTCGCGGGTTCCTCCTCGGTCCCCGCGCACGTCGAGATGATGGGCCTCATCGGCATGGGCAACAACCCGATGGTCGGCGCCTCCGTGTCCGTCGCGGTCGCGATCTCGGAAGCCATGAAGAAATAATCGCAGTAGCGATTATTTCTTCCGGAGAATTTCGGCGGTGCCGAAATTCTCCACATGGAAAAATAACCCGGGAGGGGGAGCGCCGGAAACGGCACGACAGAATTTCGGCATAGGAATGTAAGAACCGGTGAAATCCGCCGAACGCGGATTTCACCAAGAGATTCCGCGTAGCGGATTCCCACGGCTCCCCCTGCCTCCATAAAAAGCGCCCCGTTTCGGGGCGCTTTGTTATTCCGTCACCCCCTCGCGTGGGACAGGTCTACAAGGGTACATTGAGCGGCAGTCCTTCGACGAAGGAGAAATGCGCGTCAGCGCTAAAGAGCATCGCGCCCTGTTCGAGGGTCACCGCCGCGATCCTTCGCGGTCGCGTCCCCGCGCTTGAAGGCGGCGTATTCGCAGGTGTCGAGCGCGATGCGTATCATGCCCAGTCCCCGGGATCTATCGTTCTGGAGTCCGCGAGCGTCTCCGCAAAAGCCCGCGCGTCCTCTTAGGACCACGTTCCCGCCAAGGCGTCGAGGTCCTGATGCCGGCGCGTTTTCTGAGCGGTTCCGTTCCGGGCGGCAAGGGCCTCCAGAACGAGCTTATTGATGCTTTCGGGACGACTCAGACTCTCCCGCCTGATCGCGTCCATGAGCGCGTCGTCGCACCCGCGAATCGTCAAGGAACACATACGCTGCCTCCTTGAGGTGATGGCATACTGCATGCATACCGCGCATGCGGGCGGATGTCAGCGCGGACCACCCGTTTCGGACACACGTACCAGCCTGATAGAAAGCGTTTCTCCGTCATAGTCGATCGACACCAGATCGCACATGATGGACAAGAGCCTGAGGGCGTCCGAATCGGCCGCGTCCCCCGCGAGTTGCCAGTAGTAATCCTCGAGTTCCGGTTTGCGATCGTGCTCGAAGGCCTCGCGAAGGGCCGCGATTTTTGACTCGTCGGCCAGCCTGACGGGGCATTCGACGGTAATCTCAAAACGGTCGTCCCCCCGCCGAACCGACAGGGAAAGCAGTTCCGTATCGAACGAGCGCAACAGATACGCGCCCAACTCGTCGACTATCTTCATCACCTTGTCGATTTCGTGTTTCATCGGCCTTCGTCCTTTCTAGCAAACGCGTTGATGATGGGAACGAGGAACGAGGCGACGAAGCCGCCGGCGAACCCGTTGTTGTAGAGATTGACCCCGCCGTGAAGCGCGCCGACGTTGTGCACGATCGAGAGGTGGATGAAGCCGGCGACCATGCCCGCGACAGGTCCGAAACTTCCCGCGATGGGCGCGAGGGTAGTGCCGAAGAGGCCGGCTATGATGACCGAGGTCGCCTGGACTTCCCAAATCTTGCAGTGCGCGGCTATGAACACCCCGAGCAGAATGGGGATGCTGTTTGCGGGATGCTTTCCGAAGGCGCCAAATCCCGTGACCGTCAGTATCCCTCCGATGACAGGGCCCGAAAAGCTTCCGCCCAGCAGGAGGACATACGAGCTCGCGATCAGTCCCATGACCCCCATGTTGACGACGGCCGCGGGCGCGCTGCCGATCACGGTGAAATCCGACACGAGACGTCCAGTCGAACGGTATATCTTCCCCGTATCGTCGAGAAGGGACGCGATCGTCCTGCGTCCCAAAAGAAGGCCGCCCACGATCGCGAGAGCCAGGGAAATCATGATGAAAATCCGCGCGATGCCGTCGTTTCCGGAGGCGGAAAGCGGGGGTGGCGAGAAACCGTAGCCGAAGCCCCTCAACAGCGCGACAAAGAAGGAACCGATGATGCCTCCGGTGAATCCCACGTTGTAGATGTTGTATCCGTCGTGGAAGCGGAGCATGTGGGACGCGAGCGGGGGAAGCACGAAGCCGGAGGCCGTTCCGAATATGATCGCGACCGCGATGGCGGGAGCGGTATCGAGCCATCCTCCGAAGGCGAGCGCGCTGACGATGGGCGCGAGGGTCGTACCGAAGACCGCAAGCAGGGCGTACTTCCTGAGGGAAGAACCGCTGACGCGCGCGTACAGCCAAACGCCGAAGACGATCGGCCATACGTTGAGAAGGTTCTTCCCGAAGAAGGCGAACCCGATTACGGTATGAAGGGCCGCGATGAACGGGCCGCTCAGATCGATCTTCAATCCCGCGAGGAAGAACACGCAGAGCAGTCCCAGCGTCCCGGCGTTCAGGAAGGCGGCGGGGAGACCGCCGATCGAAACGTAGTCGTGCAAGAGGACGCTGGGCGAAAGCAGGATGCGGGTCATGCCCGTCACGAGATCCCCGCCATGGCCCATCGCTAGAGCGGCAATGACGAGGCTTGCGGGAAAGATCCCGGCGAAAACATACTGCGCGCGCGGCATGGAACTCATGTGATTGCGCCTCCGGTACCAGTATCTTCCGTCCCGGCGTGTCCGGTCAAACAAAAAAAAAGGAATCGGGATATCCGATTCCTTCATGCTCAAACTCCGGCCGGGATTGGGGCCACAAAGGCCCGCGTCCCGGGATGTGGGCCTGCGCGGGACGGCCACTTATTTCTTCTTCAGCAAGGCGGCGAAGGGGTTGTAGGTGTCGCCGTCGCCTCCCTTGTCGAGGTAGCCGCTGATCGCGCTGTCGTTCTCGACGGAAGAGGCCTGGGCGAGGGAGATGCGGCGCGCTTTGGCGTCGACCTCCTTGACCACGACGGCCACGGTGTCGCCCTTCTTGACGGTGACCTTCTGGTTGCCGTAGGCGTCCTCGCCGCGCATCTCGGAGACGTGGAGGAGTCCGTCGATTCCCGGCTCGAGGGTCACGAAGGCGCCGAATTCCGCGAGGCGACAGACCGTTCCCGAGTGCTTCGATCCCTTGGCGTACTT
>LVBL01000038.1 GCA_001604405.1 Spirochaetales bacterium Spiro_10 | reverse complement strand
AAGATTTCGTCGAGCGGATCAAGAAGTCGTTATATGATCTCAAGAAGGAGATTATCGACACGCTTATATCCAACAACGAAGACTTCCGCGCGATTGTAGAAGGTCTCGATCCCAAGGATTTTGCGGATATAGCCTCGGATGACATGGACAGGAAGATGCTCGAGACCATCGGGTCCAAGGACATGAAACGGCTCCGGCTGATAGACTCCGCCCTTACCCGCATCGAGCAGGGAAAGTACGGGATGTGCATGAAATGCGGAAAGAAGATCCCGAAGGAGCGCCTCCAGGCGATTCCGTACGCCCTCATGTGCATCGAATGCCAGAGCGCCGACGAGCGGCGCAACCGCTAGGCCCCTTCCTCCCGCTCTCCTCTCCCCGCCGCTCGCGGGCGGGGAACTAGAGCGCCTCCTGCCTCCATCCGTTTCCCGTAAAGAACGAAAGACTCCCGTATCCCGCCTCGCGCGCCGCGCGATATGCGCGGTCGTACGCGCAGTCGATGTCGCCGACGGCGTGCGCGTCCGAGGAAACGGTTACGGGGACGCCCGCGCGGGCGAGGAGGCCGAGGAGATACGCCGAGGGATACACGTCGTCGAGGGCCTTGCGCGCGATCCCCCCCGTGTTGATCTCGACCACGATCCCGGACCGCGCTATCGCGCGGACGGTCTCGCGAAGCTCGCCCTTGTACCAACCCGACTCCTCGTCGAAGAACGAAAGCTCTCCGTTCCGCTTGCGGAGCACGTCAAGGTGGCCGAGCACGTCGAACGCGCAGGAGGAGACCATCTCGCGCACGGTTGCCCAATACGCGCCGACCGCGCGCTTGGCGTTGCCGCCGTAACAGCGTTCGATCCCCTCGGCGACCTCGGCGGTCGGGGCGTCGATGGACCAGGGCGGGCCGGCTACGTCGCGCGAGCCTTCGGTCACGTAATGCACCGAACCGACGAGAAACTCCGGGTCGAACCGCCCGTAGGTCGAGGGATCGGGGGCCGTGAGCCCCGCGATGTAGTCGGCCTCGAAGCCGCACCACACCTCTATGCGGCCCGAGTACGCGGCCTTCACGCGCCTCGCCTCCGCGAGGTAGTCGCCGTACCGCGCGGGCGCGAGGTGCCATTCCGTCGCGAAGGGCCAGGCCGCGTGCGCCGTCAGGGCGATGGCCGACATCCCCGCGTCGATCGCCGCGAGGACCATCTCCTCGGGACTGTTTTTCCCGTCGCAGAAAACGGTGTGAACGTGATAGCTTGCCTTGCTGTCCATGGGTGTTTCCTTATGTAGCGTATCCGCAACGGGCGAGGGCGTCCGAAAGGCGCGCGTATTCCCGCTTCAGGTCTTCGAGCGACGAGAGCATCCTCGGCGCGCTTTCTTCCGCCGCCGCGGTTTCGACGTTGCGCGCCGCCTGCGCGAGCTTGCCCGCGGTGACGTTGAGGGAGCTTCCCTTTATGAGGTGGGCCGTCCTTGCGGCGGAGGCGACGTCGCCCTTGCCGATGTCCTCCTCGAGTATCGCGACGTGCGCGGTCGTCTGGTCGAGATACTCCCGTATGAGAGTCTTTGTCGCGGCGGCGTCCCCGCCCATTATGTCGAGCAGCTCGTCCTGATCGAACACGGCGGCCGCCTCGGTTTCGCGGGTATCGTCCGAGGCGCCGAGCCAGGCGTTCAGCGCGGCGATCACGTCCGCCTTTTTGAACGGTTTCGGCAGGATGTCCGTCATGCCGACCGAGAGGCATTGTTCGCGCTCGTTTTCCTGCGCGCTCGCCGTGCAGGCTATGATGGGACAGGATATCCCGTTGTCCCGCATCCATTGCGCGGCCTCATATCCGTTTTTCCGCGGCATCTGTATGTCCATGAACACCATGTCTATCGCGTGCCGTCCGGCGAGCTCTATCGCCTCCTGTCCGTCGGCCGCCGCGAGCACGGTTGCGCCCGCCTTTTCGAGGACGATCGAGAGGAGCTTGCGGTTTACGGGATGGTCCTCCGCGATGAGAATCGTCTTCCCCTCGCCAGTCCGTGCCTCCGGGTCTAGAGTCCCTTCCTCGGCCTTCGCGCCTTTGTCTCCCGCCGTCTCGATGATTTCCACCGAACGGCCGGTTTCGACGAACTTGATTTCCGCCTTCTCCGGTACCGCCGGCTCCTCTTCCTCTATGGGGACGAGCTCCTCGACGACCTCGAGGTCTATGGACGCCTGGTAGTGGTCCCTCAGAAGGTCGGCAAGCAGGCGGCGTTTTATCGGCTTGTACAGGTATCCGTTGAACCATTCGAGGAGCTTCATCTTGGCGTCGGCGCCGAAACTCCCCTCGGGGACCATGAGATAGAGCTGCGCCTGGTTGATCTCCCGGTCCTTGTTGATCTCGGCCGCGAGCCGCCACCCGTCCATCTCCGGCATGACCATGTCGATGAACACGATGTCGATCGGCTTGCCCTCTGCGCGCGCCGCATGGAGCGTCCTGAGCGCCTCTGCTCCCGATTCGCTCCTGCGCACGTTGCGGTACCCGAGCGTCGCGAGAATCCTCTCGAGCACCGACAGGGCGCGCGCGTTGTCGTCGACGAGCAGGAAGCGCGTCGCCACGGGCAGTGCGACTGACGGCGGATCGTTCTTCCGCGCGGCGGGCCGCAGCGGCAGGTCGAACCAGAACACCGCCCCGCGCGGGGAGTTGCTCCTGACGCCGATATCCCCTCCCATCAAGTCGACTATGTTCCTGCAGATGGCGAGGCCGAGTCCGGAGCCGCCGTACTTTCTCGTCGTGGAGGAATCCGCCTGGAAAAACTCCCGGAACAGTCCCTGCTGGACCTTGGGGTCGATGCCTATTCCCGTGTCCTCGATTTCGAAGTGCACGAACTTGTCGGAGGAGTGCGCGAAGGCCCTCTCGTCTTCCCTGACGACCGGAACGGCGCGGATGACGATATGGCCGACGTTGGTGAACTTGACCGCGTTCTTCACGAGGTTGAGGATAATCTGCTGGAGCCGGCCGGGGTCGCCGATGATCAGCGACGGCAGTTCCGGGTCGATGTCGATTATGAGCTCGAGGCCCTTCTTGTGGGCCTCCATCGAGACGAGGTCGATCGTCCGCTCGATGACGAAGGAGCAATCGTACTCGATGTTCTCGATCTTGAGTTGTCCCGCCTCGCCCTTGGAAAAGTCGAGGATGTCGTTGATGAGCGTGAGCAGGACGTCCGCGCTGAAGCGGACCTGTCGCGCGTATTCCGTCTGCTCCTCGTCGAGCCTGGTGTCCGACAGGAGTTCCATCATGCCGATGATGGTCTGTATCGGCGTCCGTATCTCGTGGCTTATGTTCGCGAGGAACTGGCTTCTGGTCACGCTCGCCTTTTCGGCGTTCTCCTTCGCCTGCACGAGGTGCGTTTCCTTGAGCCTCTGGGGGGTTATGTCCTCGACGAGCGCGAGGTACTTGCCGTCGCCCTGGCGGGCCATGTTGATCCGGGACCAGGTTTCGGAACCGTTCCCGTCGGCGAGGGAGAAGTCGAACGAGAAGAACGGCGTTCCGCTCGAGAGAAGATAGCCGAAATGGACGTGCTCGCCCTCGTCGGCCTTCCCGAGAACCATGTCGCCGATGGATCCGGTTCGCGTATCGCGGAGGCTGGGAAACAGTTCCTCCGCCGCCCCGTTCCACCGGAGGACCTTCCCGTCCGCCTCGAGAACGAGGCAGGGAATGGGGGAGTTCATGATGTAATCGCCGACCGTTCCGTTGTCGATCATGGTTTTACAGCGAGGCCTGCAGGACTTCGATGGATTTTTTCAGGATCAGCTCAGGCTTCAGGGGCTTGATCATGTAGCTCTTCACGCCCGACGAAAGCACCTTGAGAACCGCCTCGCGCTGGCTTATAGCCGAAAGGACGATGATGGGCGTCTGTATCTCCGCCTCCTTGACCTTCTTGAGGACGTCGAAGCCGTTCATGCCGGGCATCATGAGGTCGAGGAAGATGAGGTCGTACGTCACGGAAAGCCCTTTCGGGAAAAATGCCTCGCCCGACTCGTATTGGTCGACGTTGGCGTGGATCGTCTGAAAGGTCTTGTGGAGCACGTTCCGGATCACCACGTCGTCGTCGATGACCGCGATGCGGATGTCCCGCGCCACGGAACGGAGCGATTCGATCTCGGACTTGAACCGCATCTCGAGGCTTCCGCCCGTGATGTTCGCCGGGGAGCCCGCCGTCAGGATGCGTTCGCTGATGACGGTCGAGGCGTCGTCGGCGGTACCGACGTCCTTGAGCAGGGAATCGATCGCCTTGGAGAGGTCCGTTACCACCTGGATGTCCGCGTATTCCGGGTTGCCCGCGATGAACTCCCTCGCGAAGGAATCGAGCGTGAGGAGCTTCACGTTCTTGTTCCTGATCGACGCGTCCGCGAGAAGGCTTCCCATGAGCAGCTCGAGGTTGGGTCCGTCGATGAACGAGAGCGAGAGGTCGGTCATCATCACGAGAATCTTCGGGAAGCTCAGGTTGTAAAGGCCGATGAGCTCGCGCATGCGGTACTTCAGGAGGTCGATCTTCTCCCGGTTGAGCCCCTGGGCGATCTCGACGAATATGATGTTGTCGTTGACCCGCGCCTCGAGTATGCACGGCGTCGTGTCGATGTCGAACTCGACGCGGAGGATCGAGGTGATGACCTGGAACAGCTGGTCGATCTTCAGGGGCTTCGGAAGGATCTTCTTGATCCCGTAGGGCGCGAGCCTCGCGACGTCGTTCGGCTCCATCTTCTGCTCGAGCATCACGACGGGGATGTCCTTCGCGTTCGGGTCCTGCTTTTTCCCGTCGAGGAGGTCGAAGAGGAATTCCTTGCTCGTGTTGTAGTCGATTATCACGAGGTCGGGCATCAGGGAGCGCATCTTGGACAGGCTGTCGAGCATGCCCACGCCGATCTCGGTGGAGACGCGCTTGGAGTCGAGCTTGTTGCGTATATAGTCGCGAAAGACGCTGGATTCGTCTATTAACAATACCTGTTTCATATAGTACCATTATACCCGTGAGAGACGTTTCTTGAAAGGGAAATTACCATGAAAAAGGCCTACGTTTTTCTCGCTGACGGATTCGAGGAGGTCGAGGGGATAACCCCGATCGGCTATTTGCGGAGGGCGGGCGTCGGGGTGACCGTCGTCGGGGTGACCGGGCCCGTCGCGGTATCCGCGCGCGACATCTCCGTCGTCTGCGACAGGACCCTTGACGGTCTTGCCGGAGAACCGCTTCCCGATCTC
Organism: Spirochaetales bacterium Spiro_10; assembly: GCA_001604405.1. Taxonomy (GTDB): domain Bacteria; phylum Spirochaetota; class Spirochaetia; order Treponematales; family Treponemataceae; genus Teretinema. The sequence continues at coordinate 4,995 of LVBL01000038.1, read as the reverse complement.
GCCGTCTTGCCCGGCGGCGCGCGGGGAAGCCGCAACCTCGCGGCCTCGGCCCCGTTGCGGGACCTCGTCTCGAGGATGTCCGGCGCGGGCAGGATCGTGGGCGCCCTGTGCGCCTCGCCGGCCGTCGTCCTGGCCCCCTGGGGTCTCCTGGACGGCCGGGAGTGGACCTGTTATCCCGGCGCCGAGGACGGGCTTGGCGTGACCGTCTCGGAAAAGAGGGTCGTCGTGGACGGCCCGTTCGTGACGTCCCGCGGGGCGGGTACGGCCGAGGAGTTCTCTCTTGCCCTCATCGCGGTCCTCCTGGGCGAGTCCGCCGCCGAACGCGTCCGCTCCGAGATCGTCGCCCGCTAGTCTCCGACGCCCGTTTCCTCCGGCGCCGTCGCCGGCGCGAGATTCTCGCCGAGCGAGACGAACCACTCCCAGTCCAACCGCGTTCCCGGCACGGAGAGGGTTGCCCGCGCCGCCGCGTTGCCGATGTCGAGCGCCTCGGCGAGCGTCTTTTTTCGGAGGAAGGCCGACAGAAAGGCGCCGGCGAACACGTCTCCCGCCCCGGTGTCGTCGACCGGGTTCTCTACGGGGCTTCCGTCGCGATGGATGACGGCCCCCGCGTGCCAGGCGCTCGCTCCCAGCGGGCCTTCCTTTCGCACGATGTAGGGATAGGTGCGCTTGTGCGCGGTGAGGAGGGAGAAAACGGCCTGAACGAGCCGCTCCGGGTCGCTTCTTTCGGAATCGGGAACGAGGTCAGCGAGCGCGCGGGCGAAGGCGAAGGCCTCGGCCCTGTCCATGAACAGCACGCACTCGTTGCGCTCGAGCAGGTCCCGCACCGCGGCGGCCCGGTTGAACGCGATCTCGGGCGAGGCGAGGTCGATCGCGAGCGGGATCGTGAAGCCGTGGCAGAGGTTCGACACGCGGTCCGTCACGGCGGCGTTTCTCAGCACCTGCCCGTCAAGAAAGACGAGCGAGGCGCGCGAGACCATGTCCGCCTGTATTTGTTCCGGTTTGATGGTCGGGGCGGCACCCGGCGCGCAGGCGACGGAGCGGAGTCCCCCGGGCATCTGCAGTACGAGGCACCTGCCGCTCGGGGCGTTTCTTCCCTCAAGGAAGGTTTCGACCCGGAACGAGGACAACTCCGCGGCAAAAAGGCGCGACCAGCGGTCCTCTTCCCTCTGCTCCGTGCCGGTGCATCCGACGAACGCGCACGAAAGACCCATGGCGGAGGCCGCCTTGAGGGCGTTCGACGCCGATCCTCCCGAAACGACGATGGGATTTTTCAGCATGAGAAGGAGTTCGTCCAGCCGGTGGGGGTCGACGTGCGTCGAGCTGTTCGGGTGAAGTCCGAGGGGGAGGGCATGTTCCTCCTCGGAGAAACTGAAAATGTCAAGCATCGCGTTCCCGATTCCCAAAATATCCATACGCTGGGCACTCCTTCGGGTCGGGAACGCGGTCTTCCTACTTCGTCGCTCCCGGTATCTTCACTATAATAGTAGCAAGCTCGGGCGATTTTTCAAGGTCCCGCTTGATTCCCTCCGCGCGTCCCTTGTTCACGTAGTCGGGCGACTGGAAGGAGTAGGTGAAGTTCGTGTGCACGTCGTAGGAACCCTTCATGAGGGCGAAGGCGTCCTCGGTCATGACGAGCTCCTCGTCCGTCGGGATCACCAGTATCTTGATGGCGGAGTCGTCCGTGCTGATGCAGGTCTCCGCGTTTCGCGTCCTCGCGAGGGCGTTTTTGGCCGGGTCGAGTTTGATGCCGAGGTGTTCGAGCCCCGCGCAGACGCCGGCGCGGACTCCCGAGTGGAATTCGCCGACGCCCGCGGTGAAGACGAGCGCGTCGGGAACCTTGCCCATCGCGGCGATGTAGGATCCGATGTACTTGCGGAGGCGATACGTCTCAAGCTTGAAGGCGAGTTCGGCGCGCTTGTCGCCCGCTTCCATCGCCTTGGAAACGTCGCGCCGGTCGGCGTACTTGCCGGTGATGCCGAGGAGTCCCGATTTCTTGTTGAGGGCGGTATCGATGTCCTGCACGGTCATGCCCGCCTTGCGCATCATGTAGAAGGCGAGCGCGGGGTCGCAGTCTCCCGAACGGGTTCCCATCACGAGTCCCTCGAGCGGGGTTATTCCCATCGAGGTGTCGAAACACACGCCGTTCTTGACGCAGCACATCGACGCGCCGTTGCCGATATGGGCGATGATGACGTTCGTGTCCGCGGGCTTTTTTCCGAGAATCACGGAGGCCCGCTTGGCGGTATAAAGGAAGCTCGTGCCGTGGAAGCCGTAGCGGCGTACCGCGTATTGCTCGTACCACTCGTAGGGAACGGCGTACATGAAGCTCGTGTCGGGCATGGTCTGGTGCCAGGCCGTGTCCATGACGGCGCAATGGGGCACGTTCGGAAGGACCTTTTGCGCGGCCTCGATGCCCATGATGTTCGCGGGGTTGTGGAGGGGTCCGAGATCCTGTACCTCCCGGAAGGTCTCGAGCACCTCGGGTGTGACGATGACCGACTTGGTGAACTTGTTGCCGCCGTGAAGGACGCGGTGTCCTACGGCCTTGATGACGCTCATGTCCCGTATGACGCCGACTTCGGGGTCCGTAAGGGTTCGGATGATGAGCTCGACCGCGATCGTGTGGTTCGGGCATTCATGGCTCATCTTGTATTCCGGCTTGCCCGTGGCGTTGTGGGTGATGGAGCCGCCTTCCTGCGTGACGCGTTCCACGACGCCCGATGCGATGACGTTTTTGTCGTCCCAGTCGAATACTTGATACTTCGCGGATGAGCTACCGCAATTGAGGGTAAGAATAACCATACATGATACTCCTGAGCTGAGGTACGTGAACGGATCGTTGTTTCGCGTTGCGGAAAGTGTACTCCGATTGCGGCATACTTTCAAGCTGGCCTTTGACGGGCTTCTGTAGTAGAATATCGTCATGTTGCGCGATGAATGACATGAGGGGGATTATTGTCATGGAAAAAAAGAAAGACTGGTTCGAGAACGAATCATTTTGGGCCCAGTACTCCCCCGTGCTCTTCGACGCGCAGCGATGGGCGGAGGCGCCGGCCGTGGCGGAGGGAGTGCTTCGCATCATCGGCGCGCCCGCGCAGGACGGAAAGGCGCCGGCCGCGCAAGACCTGGGACCCGCGATTCTCGACGCGGGATGCGGTCCGGGGCGCATAGCGGTGGAGCTCGCGCTTCGCGGCGCCCGCGTGACGGGCGTCGATCTCATAAGGCCCTTCCTCAACGCCGCCCTCGAGTCCGCGCAGGACGAGGGCGTGCAAATCGATCTCGAACAGGCCGACTTGCGCGCCTTCTTGAGGCCGCTCGCCTTCGACGCCGCGGTGAGCCTCTATACGAGCTTCGGGTATTGCGAAACGATCGAGGAGGACATGCAGATCCTCAAGAATATCGCCGCTTCGCTGAAAAAGGGCGGATGGTTCATCCTCGAGATGACCGGGAGGGAAATAGCCGTGCGCGACTTCACCGAGGGCGAGTGGTTCGAGCGCGGCGGCTTCACCGTGCTTACCGAGTTCTCGGTTGAGGGCGCCTGGGAGGGCCTGCGCTCCCGCTGGATGCTCATCGACGAAAACGGCCGCAAGATCGACCACGTTTTCGTCCAGCGGCTCTATTCCGCGGTCGAGCTGAAGCGGCTCATGATGGCCTCGGGGTTCGCCTCCGTGGAGGTCTACGGAGATTTCGACTTCTCGCCCTACAACGAAAAGGCCCGCACGATGGTCCTCGTCGCCCGCACCTGAAAGGCGCGGGAGTGTTTTGACATCGCGAGGCAACCTTCTATACTTACCTGTGGGAGTCTTTGATGAAAGCACGCATACCCGGCGTTGTGGCCTTTTTTTTGGCCTCTTTCGTATTTGCGCAGTCCATACCGCTCCGTACCGAATATCAGGACACGGCCTCCAAGGTAATCCGCAGGCATGACGGGAGTTTTGCCGGCATTTGCGTCGAGTTGATGGATTTGCTGGAATCGCGCACGGCATACCGGTTCAAGCGGCCCGATTCGTTCATGCCCCTGCGGAGGATCGTCGACGCGCTCCGCATGGGCGAAACTGACGTGTACTTCGCCTTGCTCAAAAACCCCGAGCGCGAGCGGGCCTGCGTCTTCGTCGAACCGCTGTATTCGGTACGGTACGTGATCGTCTCGCGCGCCGGGGAGGGCGGGGATATCGCCTCGATTGCGCAGCTGAAGGCCGCCTCCGCCGGGGCTCCCGTGCTTACCCTGTCCGGTTCCACCATCCGGGATTTTTTGGTCGAAAACGGGATCGAGTGCGACGACGGCGCCGGGACCGTGATCCAGAATTTCGACAAGCTCCTCGCGAACCGCGGCCAATTCCTGGTCTATCAGGATCTGGCCGTGGAACACGAAATCCGGAAAGGACGATACGAGGGAAGGCTTCGCGTGCATCCGGCGACGCTCGCCGAGGAGCCCCTGTGGCTCGTCTGCTCGAAACGCGTCGACGGCGCGATCGTCGCGGACCTGCGCGATAGCGTCCGGCGCCTGAAGGCCTCGGGCGAGTGGGGCGCGGTTGTCGGGCGGTATCGGGCTCGATGAGCCGGCTTTCTGTTAGCTTTTAGGGCCGCAACAACCGCTAGGGCCGTAACCGCTCCGGCTCGAACAAACGTTAGAGCCTGCCTATCTCGTCACCGGCAGGATGTTTCCCTTTCCGTCGTACTTCAGTTCCGTATACATGACGTCGCGCAGGTGGTCCTTGCCGGAGCGCGAGCTGTCATGGTAGAAGAGGTACCACTTGCCCTTGAACTTCACGATCGAGTGATGCGTCGTCCAGCCTCGCACCGGATCGAGGATCTTGCCGCGGTAGGTATAGGGGCCGTATATCGACGGGCTCGTCGCGTATACGAGAAGATGCGTGTCGCCGGTGGAGTACGAAAGGTAATAGAGCCCCTTGTGCGAGTGGAGCCACGCGCCCTCGAAAAAGCGGCGGGCGGTGTCGCGGGCGGCAAGGGGCTTTCCCTGCTCGTCGACGATGC
>LVBL01000037.1 GCA_001604405.1 Spirochaetales bacterium Spiro_10 | reverse complement strand
CGACAAGCGACAGGGATTCAAGACGGGGCAATTCGTACAGGGCGGGCGGAAGGGAGCTCAGATTGTTGCGGTTCACGTTCAAACGCCGCAGGCCGGGAAGCGAACCGATCGAGGGCGGAAGGGTTTCCAGTTTCCTGTTGTTGAGGCGGATTTCGACAATCTCGTTCCCGTCGCAGGCGTATCCGAAGTGCCGGAAATCGAATCGTTCCACACGGGGCAGGCTCTCGCCCAGAAGAGCGCCTATATCCTCTAAAAACTCTCGCATGTCATAAAGGTACGGATTATTGGCCCGTCGAGCAAGCGCGAGGTGATCTCCTTCGACCGCTTGCCTCATGGTTGTTCTTTAGTTTCTGCGGTCGCGAAACGAAACCATGCGTGGTTTCATGCTATACTGTACGGTATGAAACACGCGCACTTGATCATAGTGATTCTGTTGACGGCCCTGTTGATAAACTGCCAGAACGAGGATCATAACGATGCGGGGCATTTCAGCGGAGACCCGACGGGGCTCCTTCCGGAAGAGAACGACTTCTATCACGCGGAGGGGCGGTTGATCGTTGACGGAAGCGGAACCCCTTATACCATTCGGGGGGTGGCCTTCGGAAACAATGTCTGGGCCAATCCGGCCACCCCGCCGGCAAACCACCACGGGGAGATCGACTACCAACGGGCCGCCGCCATGGGGTTCAACAGCGTCCGGTTTTACATCAACTACGGAATTTTCGAAGACGATGCCGCCCCCTACGCCTACAAGCAGAGCGGTTTTGACTGGATAGACCGGAACATCGCGTGGGCGAAGGCGCACGGCATCACCCTGATCGTCAACATGCATTGTCCCCAGGGCGGCTTCCAGTCCAACGGCGCGGGAGACGCCCTGTGGAATAGTCCGTCCAACCAACTGCGATTCACCGCCCTCTGGAAGGAGATCGCACGCCGTTATGCTGATGAACCGGCCATCCTCGGGTGGGACCTTCTCAACGAGCCGGTTGTGACAAAAAGCCTGAACCAGTGGAGGGAACTCGCCGCCGAAACCACCTGGCACATCCGGCAGGTTGACCCCAAGCACCTGATCCTTGTCGAACGGGTCAATGCCAACAAGGGACACGCGCCCAATATCTGGGACCCGAACCAAAACGGCGAGATGAATTTCTTTCTGCTGAACGACAGGAACGTCATGTACGAGTTTCACACCTATGTGCCGATGGCCTTCACCCATCAGGGCGCCTCCTGGATCGAGGCGATGAAGGGCGTTGACTCGGTTTGGCCGGATCCCTACCGGCTGGAGTCGCCCGGCGCTCTTGTCTGGAGCTCCGCGGCTTCCGCGAATCCATTGATCCAAACGGGAACATCGGACTGGACCTGGCACGAAGGCGTTCCCTATACGATAACCGATCCCGTTCACAAGGTCGGCCGGATCGCGCTCTTGGGAAACAATCTGGGAGCCGGCACCGTCTTGCTTGATGATGTCGTTTTGACCGAATCCGCCCCCGACGGTACCGTGCTCCGGTCCATGAACTTCGGTTACGACACGAAGCAGAACTATTACTACTGGTCAAAACCGGTCAGGGGCTCGGGAACCTGGTCCCCCGACGAGGGGAGGAGCGGCTCGGGCTGTTTACGAATTACCGGTTCGGGCGCCGAGGCGGTGCTGACCGACGATTCCAACGGCGTTATCCTGACGCAGGGGAACTCCTGGACTGTCAGCGGTTGGATGAAGGGAGTGTCCGTACCGGCCGGTGCCCGGGCGCGCTTGCGGCTGGATTTGTACGCCGCCGACCGGGAAGTTCATATTTGGGATACATCGTATCTGGAAGAGGAACTAGACCGGTATGTGGCGTTCGGCGAGCGGCACGGGGTTCCCCTGTACCTCGGGGAGTTCGGGTGCATCAGGCAGGCCTTTGAAGGCGGGCGGGGAGGATGTAGCTGGGTAGGCGATATCCTGGACATCTGCCAGGAAAAGAGTCTGAACTACAACTACCACACCTGGCATGAGGAAAATTTCGGCATCTGGACCAACAGTTCCGACCTGCCGCCCGCCGACCCCAACCAGCCGCTGATCGACCTGTTCACCGAAAAGCAGATCCCCTGATCGGCCATGGTGATTCGTTTATCTGCCGGCACTATTCCGTGCAGGTCGATTCTCCGGTTTAGTGTGAGAAGCCGTCGGGCGTAACGGTATTGCATGTATACCTCTGCAAGAATCCTGGACATATACGCTTAGGGAGTACCATGAAATTCGGTATTACCGTTATAATTGGGCCATGAACTATGGTGTAATAGGCAATTGTAAGTCAGCGGCGCTCATCGATGCTTCGGGTTCAATAGTATGGTCCTGTTTGCCGAATTTTGATTCCGTTTCCTTTTTCGCTTCCATTCTGGATACGCAAAAAGGCGGGGCCTTTGGAATAGTTGCCAAACCAGGATATACAATCAGTCAAAAATATATAACGAACACCAATATTCTGGAGACAAAGTACTCTTCAGGCGATGATATTTTTCGGGTTCTTGATTTCATGCCACGGCATAAAGATTCCGAGGGGCACTATCACAATCCGCCGCAGATTATCCGCCTTATTCGGCTCGTTTCCGGGAACCCTTCTTTTTCCGTTGCATATAATCCCAAGCCTGGCTATGCCCAGTACCCTTCCGCGAATGAGCTGTGTGAGGATTACGTAAAGACCTCGGTTACCGACGGAGACTATGAATCCGTCTACCTGTATACCAGCTATGATAAACAGGCGGTGTTGGGGGGCAGGGAAATGCCCATTACGGGCGACGGTTATTTTCTCATAGGCTACCATCAGCGCTTTTTGCCCGTTACCCAAGAATATATCCAGCTCGAATACGAAAAAACAAAAGTCTATTGGCTGGACTGGATTCAACGTACCCACGCATTTACTCATTACACCGACGAGATTAGGCGAAGCGCCCTTGTTCTCAAGCTTCTATCCAACCAGGAAAGCGGGGCCTTCCTTGCGGCGGTAACGACATCCCTTCCGGAACAAATCGGCGGCGTGCGGAACTGGGATTACCGCTTTTGCTGGATACGCGATTCTTCCATGATTCTGAACATACTAACGCGGCTAGGCCACTACGGCGTAGCCCGCAATTTTGCCAAATTTCTCTTTCGCATCGTTCCGTATAAAAGCGACCGTATCAGGATAATGTATGGCATCAGGGGGCAAACGGACTTGTCCGAGCGAACGCTGGATTGGCTCGCCGGTTATCGGAATTCAAAACCGGTTCGCGTGGGAAACGCCGCGTTCATTCAACGCCAAAATGACATCTATGGCGTTCTCCTGGACGTGATGTACAGTTACATACATATCTTTCCGAACGAAGTCGAAAACGTTGAATTTCTGTGGACGGTAACCCGAACACTCGCGCGAACGGTTGCGGAAAACTGGACTCTCCCCGATATGGGAATTTGGGAGTTTCGCGAAAAGCCCGCGCATTATGTGTATTCCAAAGTGCTGTGCTGGGTCGCGGCGGACAGATCCTCGAAAATCGCCAGCTTGCTTCATAAAAAAGAGTATGAAGCCGAGTGGACTGAGCTCGCGCAAGCAATACGCGCGGATATTCTGGAAAAAGGATGGAATGAAGAACGCGGAACTTTTACCCAATCCTATGGTTCTGCGAACACCGATGCCTCAAACCTGCTGTTTGCAGATTACGGTTTCATAGAGGCGACGGACCCGAAATTCACTTCCACCGTTCGCGCAACGCGCGCCGAGCTTGAACGGGACGGCTTAATGTACAGATACCGCAACCAGGATGACTTTGGCGATCCTGAATCGAGTTTTACCGTTTGTTCGTTCTGGCTCGTCAAGGCCCTGTGGCAAACAGGAGAGAAAAAGGACGCGAAGAGATTGTTCGATCAATTGCTTTGCTACAGAAACCCGCATGGGTTATATAGCGAGGATATTGATTTTACGACAAAGGAACTGTTGGGCAATTTCCCCCAAGGGTATTCACATCTGGCTCTCATTGACTGCGCGATATCGATCGGAGAAATGAAGATTGACGAAAATGGCGCGATAATCGAACAGGTACAAGGGCGGCATTGACGTGACTCGCAGCGCTAAAAGTAAAGGAGAATTAGGCATGGCAAAGACGATATTTATTTCAAACAGGCTTCCGGTATCGATTGGTATTCCTGAAGCGGGCGATTCTTTTTCTATAACCGCAAGCATAGGAGGCTTGGCTACTGGTTTAAAAACGGTTCACGAAAGCGGGAAGTCCTTGTGGATTGGTTGGAATGGCATCGCGTCGGAAAGCATTCCCGATTCCCTGCGAATAGAGCAGGAGAAAGAACTGCTATCTGATTTTGGATGCATCCCCGTGTATTTCAACGCGAGTACCGTTGAAACATTCTATGAAGGATACTGCAACAAAACGATCTGGCCCCTTTTTCACTATTTTACCGAGAAAACCCAGTGGTCGGACAACCTGTGGGAGGATTATGTTACCGGGCAAAAACAGTTCCTTGACGTATTGAGGACCGTTATTGGGCCGAATGACACGGTCTGGATACATGACTACCAGCTCATGCTCCTGCCGAACATGATCAGGCAGGAATTCCCCGAAGTGACCATAGGCTTTTTCCTTCACATCCCGTTCCCGTCTTCGGAAATATTCAGGCTCATCCCGCAGCGCAAACAGCTTCTTGAGGGTTTGCTTGGGGCAAACCTTATTGGTTTTCACACCTACGATTACGCCCGACACTTTATCAGTTGTACAAGACGCATTCTTGGCATTGAAAGCAACTTTGGGCGCATTGCCATGCCTTCCCACGTGGCGGTTGTCGATACATTCCCGATGGGAATTGATTATGAACGGTACAGCGATGCATCCAAGGAGATGATCGCAAACCCGGATATGAATGTGTTGATCGAGAAAGTCGCGGGGAGAAAAATCATTCTGTCCGTTGATCGCCTTGATTACACAAAGGGAATCCCGGAAAGGATCGGCGCGTTTAAGGCTTTTTTGGAAACGAACGGCGAGTATTGCGGAAAGGTGCACCTGGTCCTTATTGCCGCGCCCTCGCGGTCAGGGGTGGAAGCGTATCAGAATCTTCAGAAAGAGGTCGAGGAGCTGGTTGGGCATGTTAACGGAAAGCACGCGCATATGGGCTGGATCCCTATATGGTTTTTTTGCAGGCCGTTCTCGTTTGATGAACTCGTATCCCTCTACCGAGTGTCGGACGTTCTTTTGTGCACGCCCTTGCGCGACGGCATGAATCTCGTAGTAAAGGAATACATCGCAGCGCGAACGGATAGGCGAGGCGCGATCGTGTTAAGTGAAACGGCAGGTGCCGCAAGCGAGCTGGGCGAGGCTTTTTTGGTGAACCCAAACGACAACGCCGCGATTGCGCATGCCATCTTGCAGGCATTGGAGATGCCCGAGGCAATTCAAGCCGATAAAATGTCCGCTATGCAGAAAAGAATCATGAGGTATTCGGTGCAAAAATGGTCTCATGATTTTCTTGACCGCCTTAAGAACCTCTGTGAGCAAACCGAACGCTTTAAGCAGCGATTCATGAAGGTTTCCGACATGGACAAGCTTGTTGCCGCATACCGATCGGCAGGCAAGCGTTTGCTTGTTCTCGACTACGACGGCACGTTGGTTCCCCTCGCGAGCCTTCCCTCGCAGGCAATACCCGACCTTCAGCTGTATTCATTGATCGAAAAGCTGTCCGCTGACCCAAAAAACAGCGTAATGATAATCAGCGGCAGGAAAAAACAGGAGCTTGACGAATGGTTCGGCATGATGAATATCACGCTCTCCGCGGAACATGGCCTTTGGTTACGCGAGCGCGGGAGTGATTGGGTCACAAGTCTTTCAATCGACGACTCCTGGAAAAAGGATTTGCTGCCTGTTCTTGAGGCCTATGTTGACCGCACTCCCGGTTCCTTTATCGAAGAAAAGACGGTAGGCTTTGCCTGGCATTACAGAAACAGCGAGCCGGAACTTGCCGAGGTCAGGCTTAACGAGCTTCGTGAAACGCTAATGGGTTACATTCAAAACCATCCTATGAGCATTCTCTCCGGGAGTAAGGTTCTCGAGCTCAGAGACGCGAACGCGAGCAAGGGGACAGTGCTCAAAAAATTGATCGAACGGCATGAGTCCGACTTCATTTTGTGCGCCGGCGATGACACGACGGATGAAGACATGTTTATGGTTCTGCCCGACCTTTCATGGTCAATAAGAATCGGCGAGACAAACACGAAAGCGGCGTATAATATGGCATCATACCGGGATATTCGCGTTTTGTTTGAGCGAATCACCGCGACGGAGTGACTATCGTTAGCGGAGGCACTGTCAAACTTTTTTTGTGAAGTCTTCCGGCATGTGGGATCGATATCGGGCGGCGCCCGGCGCCTCCGACGAATGCACGGCAGGTTCTTCCGCTGTCAATAGGCCGGAGATGCTCGCGTTGCAGGGGCGAGTCAATGCACCATCAGCTCCCAGAGCGAATACCCGTACGGCGTCGAGCGCTTGACGCCGCGCAGGCGCACGAAGCGTGCCTGTTCCGGCGGAAATTCGATGAACTCGTTTCCTCCCGTGCCGTTGTCCCGCCCAAACACCCGCTTCCATCCGGCCCCGACGGTACCGTGCTCCAATCCATGACCTTCAGGTACGACACAAATCGGAACTATTATTACTGGTCATACCCGGTCAGGGGTTCGGGAACCTGGTCCCCAGACGAGGGGAGGAGCGGCTCGGGCTGTTTACGAATTACCGGTTCGGTCGCCGAGGCGGTGCTGCCTGACGAAACCAACGGCGTTATCCTGACGCCCGGGAACTCCTGGACTGTCAGCGGCTGGATGAAGGAAGTGTCCGTTACGGCCGGTGCCCGGGCGCGGTTGCGGCTGGGTTTGTACGCCGCCGGGCAGGAAGGATGTAGCTGGGTAGGCGATATCCTGGACATCTGCAAGGAAAAGAGTCTTAACTACAACTACCACACCTGGCATGAGGAAAATTTCGGCATCTGGACCAACAGCTCCGACCTGCCGCCCGCCGACCCCAACCAGCCGCTGATCGACCTGTTCATTGAAAAACAGATTCCTTGATCGGCCAAGGCGATTCGTCCGTCTGGCAGGGCTTTCGTCAAAATGCTACAGTACACGCATGGACGGAAAAAACCGGAGCGACATACATGCGGGCCTAAAGGTCTCGATCGTGTTGAAAGAGGATCAGCGGACGGGAAAGCGAACCGAAGGGATCGTTCAGGATATACTGACGAACTCGCCGAATCATCCGCACGGGATCAAGGTCCGGTTGCAGTCGGGACTCGTCGGACGCGTGCAGGAAATTCTGGGGTAAGTACTACGAATGAATAAGACCGTAACCTGTTTTGCCCTTTTCCTCGCCTCGTTGATGACCGTCCCGGCTGGTTGCGCACCCGCGTCCGAAAGCCTTACGGACAAGTCGTTTCTCAAGGCCGTCGGCAAGGACTTGCGCGACGACCGCGGAAAGGGCACGGCGGTCACGCTTCGCGGCACGAACGCAGGCGGTTACCTCTTGCAGGAACTATGGATGACGCCGACGCTGGGGACGGCTCGCGTCAAAGACGAGACAAGCATACATTCGGTTTTGGAAAGCCGCTTCGGCAAAGAGGGGGCGCGCGAGCTCGAGGCGACGTACCGAGATTCCTACTGGACGGCGCGCGACTTCGATAACGTACGCGATCTCGGGGCGAATTGCGTTCGTCTGCCGTTTTGGCACCGAACCCTCATCGATGAAAACGGTGAGTTCCGCGAGGACGCGTTCGCGCGGATCGACTGGTTCGTGAGCGCGGCCGGCAAGCGCGGCCTGTACGTCATCCTGGACATGCACGGCGCGCCCGGCTCGCAGAACGGAAGCGACCATTCGGGCGTCGAAGGCGGGCGGGACAAAAAAGGCGCGTCGGAATTTTTCTTCGGGGCGCACGCAGAACGGAACCGACAACGATTTCTCGAATTATGGAAAGAGATCGCCGCCCGGTATAAGGGGAACGCGACCGTCGCGGGCTATGACCTTTTGAACGAGCCTTACTGCACCTATCGCTATACTTCCGGCCTCCCGGACGGCGAGCTGCGTTCGATGCTATGGGGCGTCTACGACGCCGCCTACCGGGCTATTCGCGCGGTCGATGCCGATCACGTCATCATTATGGAAGCCGTCTGGGATCCGGCCGACCTGCCCGACCCGGCGCGATTCGGCTGGGAGAACGTGATGTACGAGTACCACAATTACCTGTACGACGATTACGACAACGCGAAGGGCAGGCAGATCGCCAACATGGAAAAGAAGCTCGCCTTGATAGCGAGCGCCGATTATCCCGTTCCCTCGCTGATGGGCGAGTTCAACTACTTTGGCAATTACGACGCCTGGGACAAGGGCCTCGCGCTTTTGAACGAGGCCGGCGTGCACTGGACGACGTGGACCTATAAAACGACCGCCGACCGCGGCAACTGGGGCATTTATCATCACGCGGTTAGCACCGGGAAGATTAATCTGGAAGAGGCCCCGTTCGAGGCTATCAGGGAATTCTGGGGCGCGATGGATGACGTGACGCCGAATGCCGAGCTGATCCGGGTCCTCAAAAAACACCTGTGACGGGGCTATTGGCGCGGAACGAGCTGGTGCGATAGTAGTATCACATGTTTACAACGGGGGTATCATGGAAAACGCGTTGAAAAAGAAAACGGATTACTGGCAGGTTTGCTTTATCGTCATCCTCGTCGCGGGGTTGCCGGCCATCGGCAAGATCGCGTCGACGCAGGTCAACCAAACGCTCGTCGCGGCCGTCTACGGCGCGGTGGGCGCGCTTGTCGGGTACGGGCTATACGCGGCCGTCAAGAACGCCAAGACGGTTATCAAGGTCGTGGCGCTGATTGTCGAGATCGGCCTTCTTTTCGGGGCGGTCGCGTTCGTCAGCCGGTATTCGAGCGACGACCAGGTCTTGCGGCGGGAGTGGGATACGTGCGTTATCGATTCGGTTTCCTTTGAGTATCCCAATACATTCAGCGAGATGAAGCTGGATGACTCGGGTCTCGTGTGCGCGATGCGCGCCTTTTCCGATAACCGCACCGACCGGCTCGCGATGTACCTGATATACGATTTCCAGGACAGCCCGGTCAAGAAAGAGGATTCCCTCGAGGGAAGCGTCGTCAACGCCCTGACGAGCAACAAGGCGACCGATATCGAGTTTTTCGACGTCAACATAACCGCTACCACGGTCGAAGCCAAGTTCAAGTACAAAATCGGCGCTAAAGACTTCAGGGGATTCGGCTTTATCTACAACGAAGGCAATCATTTCGAGTCCGTGTTGTTTCTCCCGATAACCAAGGACTACCCGGACGAATATATCGAAAGAATCAGGTCAAGCATCAAGGTGCGAACTGAGGACTGACAGGTCCATTACGCTGCGCGACTTCGCCCCTGCAATGGCGTCCGAACGCGGGGGCTCCGCGCTGGGAGAGATCGCGTATCATTGAACGTTCTGCCTCGATTTGATTTCTTTGGTTTCTTCAATGCACCATCATCTCCCAAAGCGAATACCCGTACGGCGTCGAGCGCTTGACGCCGCGCAGGCGCACGAAGCGTGCCTGTTCCGGCGGGAACCCGATGAACTCGTTTCCTCCCGTGCCGTTGTCCCGCCCAAACACACGCTTCCATCCGGCCCCGTCGACCGAGACCTCTATCGCGTACGATACGGCGTACGCGTCTTCCCAGAACAGGGAAACGCCGCGCACCGTTCGCGTTTCGCGGAGATCAATTTGTAGATACTGGTCGTCGCTGAAACCGCTTCCCCACCGGGTGTTCAAATCGCCGTCGACGGCGTTTGACGGCGGCAAGGCTTGCTCGCTTTCGCCGGATACGGCCCGGGCGTCTTGCGCAAGATTCTCGGGAGTCGCGACGATCCTGAAAAAATCACCGGACGATACCGCTGATCCCTTGCGGCGGGCACGCGCGTAGAGCGAGGCGTACGTGTTCATCAAGGGACGGTATTCGAACACGTACGGCGGCTGTGTCAGCGAGCCTACAACTTCCCCGCGTCTGACAAGTTCCACGGTA
Source organism: Spirochaetales bacterium Spiro_10 (assembly GCA_001604405.1). Lineage (GTDB taxonomy): Bacteria > Spirochaetota > Spirochaetia > Treponematales > Treponemataceae > Teretinema. Next base: position 1,125 of record LVBL01000037.1, on the reverse strand, counting down.
TCCGCGTTTTCCGGATGCTCGACCAGTGCTTCGATCCGAACCGCGTCGGTCGAGGTAACCAGTAACGGTTGCGCCTCCTCGCGGAACGATACCCTGTTGCCGCGCGCGGGATGCCCGTAGAAAAAATCCGCTATTACCCGAGTCGCGTCCGAAGGCCAGTTGTGGCCGCCGTGGCCGTAAAGCCGGTACGCGACTTCCACGCCGTCTTTCCCGTACCATGTTTTCTGCATGCCGCCTCCCGCGATGGCTTCCTCGCGGAATGCGGTATCGATCCCGTTGGCCATTTTCCACTCAAGAACGGAGTCGCGCGCGCTCGACACGTCGGTATCGGCCTGCGATCCCACCCGTACCGTCCAGTCGTCCGCGGCGTGAAGATGGAGAAGGCTTATGGGCCCTTTCGCCTTCGGGTTGCCGAATACCACCGAAAGGCCCGCGACCGGGGCTATCGCGGAAAACGTGCCGGGCATGTCGTGGGCGAGGCGGTAGGTCATATAGCCTCCCATCGAATGTCCGGTCACGTATACGCGCGAAGGCTCTATATGGTATTTCGCGGCGAATCCCTTGATCATTTTTTTGAAAAATCCGGCATCGTCGTTCGCGCCAGTGATTCCCGGATAAATTTCCCAAATACCCGCGATGGCGTCCGGATACACCATGATGAAATTGTACCGGTCCGCGTATTCGTCGAAGCCCCGGTTGCGAAACCTCGCGCCCGTCATGCCCTTGCCGTGAAGGGCAAAGACGAGCGAACAGGGGATGCTGCCGTCATAGCCTGCCGGAACATGAATTGCCCCGGTTCTTTTCTTGCCGTTATGCACGAGATGGAACGATTCCCCGGACGGGTCGATCGTCAGTTTCGTGTCCGCGGGTTTTTGGCGTTCCCCGTTCCGCGCGCACGACGAGACGGCGAAGAGGCAGAGCAGGAGAGCGAGCGTGGCGTGTTTCATCCGGAACATCCTTTCCGGATAAGGATATACCATATCGCGGCCGCAATCCATACGTGGTAAGCGGGAGTATGGCGCGCGGGAAAATTCGCGAATTACCGGGATGTCGCTTACACTGTATACAGGCGGCGTTGCCGTCATGCAAGGATGTATGCGCGGTATCGGAGGGGTTTCGTATGTC
>LVBL01000036.1 GCA_001604405.1 Spirochaetales bacterium Spiro_10 | reverse complement strand
ACCCTGAGCGACATGCCCGCGGGAAAGTACCACAAGGAATTCGGGCTTGACGGCGACAAGCCGGCAGGAGCGCCGCAGTTCCAGGCTAACCTCAAGAACTGACCTGAAAGCCATGGTTTCATGGCAAAAAGCATGACTGAGGCCGCGGGTACGTCCCGCGGCCTTTTTTTTGTCCGGCGGAGGATTCAGCCATGCTTGATGGAAAGCGGCAAAAATGGTATTTTTACACAGTTTTTTTCAAGGAGAACCCCATGCGAACCTATTTTATCGCCGGTAACTGGAAGATGCACAAGACCGTATCAGAGGCAGTCGCCCTCGCTTCAGAGCTCGTCAAGGAGCTTGCCGGCGGTCCCCATAAGTACATGATCGCGCCGTCCTTTACCGCCCTCGATGCCGTTTCCAAGGTCGTATCCGGCTCGAATATCCTCCTGGGCGCCCAGAACATGAGCACCGACGAGGCCGGAGCCCATACCGGCGAGGTCTCCGTCCTGCAGCTCAAGGACCTTGGCGTCAAGGTCGTCATCCTCGGGCATTCCGAGCGCCGCCATACCTACAAGGAAGACGACGCCATGATCAACAAAAAGGTCAAACTTGCCCTGAGCCATGGTCTCGAGGTCATTCTCTGCGTCGGCGAGCTCCTCGAGGAGCGCGAGGCCGGAAAGGCGGAGAAGGTGTGCGAGTCGCAGACGAGGCTCGGCCTGGCCGGCGTTTCGGCCGAGGATCTCAAGAAAGTGACGATCGCCTACGAGCCCGTCTGGGCGATCGGTACCGGCAAGACCGCGACCCCCGAGGACGCGGACGCGATCCACGCCTTCGTGCGCGGGATTATCGCCGACATGTACGGAAAGCAGGCCGCCGAGGCCATGGTCATCCAGTACGGCGGTTCCATGAAGGCCGAGAACGCCCAGGCGCTCCTTGCCAAGGAGAATATCGACGGCGGCCTCATCGGCGGCGCCGCCCTCAAAACGGAGCTTTTCAAGCCCATCGCCCTTTGCAAATAACCCTTCTGACGGGGTCATAACCCGGGTTCGCGTCCGCGTTCCCGGGTTCGCTTGCATAAGTCAGCCCTTTTCGGTATAGTTTTTTGTAAGTTTATTTGGAGTTGTGTATGACAATTATCGGTGTCGTATTGTTGGTCGTTTTCGTGTTAGTGTGCCTGCTCATCGTGGCGCTCGTTCTTATGCAAAACGAGGACGGAGACGGGCTCGGCGGCCTTTTCGCGGGCGGCAGCAATTCTGCCTTCGGTTCCCGCTCCGCCTCGGTACTCACGAAGGCGACGTACGTCGTCGTGACCCTCTTTTTCGTTACCGCGTTCTTCCTTGCGTTCATCAACCGCAGTCGCGGCGACACGGGTCTCGAGGAGGCCGCCCGGATAGAGCAGGCCGAATCCGCGACTGAATGGTGGGACGAATCCGCCGGAGCTCCCGCAGCGGCTAACGAAGCCGCGCCCGTTTCCGAAACCGGAACCGAGCAATAAACCGGAGCGCGACGTGGTACTCGGGAGCGTGTTCTCCCCCGGGCTCATAAAGGTGGGGCTCGAGGGCGAGGATAGGGAAGAGGTATTTGAAGAGCTCGTGGAGCTCTATGCGGCCGGCAGAAAGGGCGTGTCCCGCGACGCGATCCTCGCAGCCGTACGCGCGCGCGAGGACAAGCAGACGACCGGGGTTAAGCCCGGCATCGCCTTTCCCCATGCCCAAACCGACCAGGTAAAGTCAGTCGTAGGGCTGATAGGCATATCGCGTTCCGGCGTGGATTACGACGCCATGGACGGCAAGCCCGTGCACGTCGTGTTCCTGATCATCTCGGGCGTTGACGAGTGTTCCATGCATCTTCGCGTGCTCAAGCGCCTTTCCATAGTGTTGGAAGATCCCGATATCTACCGGAATCTCCTGTTGCAGAAGGATTCCATCGGCGTTTACGAAACGCTTTGCAAGTACGAGAATATACTGACCAGTTCCGTGTAGCTTGCCCGATGACAGGCACACGCCGACGCAAGTGGGGGTGCGATATGGAACAGGACGTTATTGGACATCTCAT
>LVBL01000123.1 GCA_001604405.1 Spirochaetales bacterium Spiro_10 | reverse complement strand
AGATGTGTATAAGAGACAGTTATTATTCAGTTTTGCTCAATCTCTTCTTCATAAGTTATTTCATATAGTTCCAAAATTTTTTTTAGTTTTTTATTACTAGATGTACGAAATCCAGCGGATAAGCCATTTACCAACTCATCACGTTCACTTTGCGTAAGACTTGAGTACTGATCATCCCACATCGTCGTCATTCCATTGTTTTCAAAATAATTGCGATATATTATAAAATCTTGCGGCATCGCTAATATTTTAAAGAACTCGTCCAGGTTTTTACCAAATGCCTTTTCAACAAACGACCTGCTGGATGAAACAATCCCTTTCTTTACAAGCAAAACATCGTTTATAGCCCTTAAGTATTTTTTGTTCCAGTGCTTGCCAATATACTTTCGATTAGTCAAACTTATAGGTGAGTATTTCATAGGGAAAGAAAAAATACTCAAGTTCAGCTCATCCCTCAGATTAGTATTAATATTTATCCGCTTCCACAAGTCTGCCGGATGATCCAAATAATTGTATAAAAGATAATTAGATATTGATTTAAACCCATGTTTACGAGCGAGTTTTACTGCTTTGGAATAATCCTCCGTATCATTTATACTATCAAATGCTATCCTCAAAGGATTTATTGGCAACCGTGCTAAGATATCTAACCGTTCATTTGTTAAAAGTGCAGCATCAAGACCTTGATTAAAATCAACATACCTCTTTACTGGCCTAGATTGTTCAATAATCCCAACAGCTTTTCTAACTTCATCAGCGTGTTTATACAGATACCTGCATGGATCTGTCGAACGCTTAATTCGCATTATCAAGTCACAAATCAAGAAAGCATTCTTACCATCCGAATTAATCGAGAGATCTTCTAACGAACGCATTGTATAGGAAAATTGCCTTTTCCAGCTTTTACCTTTCTCATAGTCTTCTATAAAAAAATCAAGAGGATACTTCTTATAATATGTAGGCTCTTTAGTAAAACCAGAATCGAGTAATGAATTCACGATTCTTTCTAGGTCAGGAGAGTTAAGAACATTATTATCAAGTAGCAATATATTTCTACGAGTGCCATACATGCGATCAGCTTGCTGAATATGCTTTGCAATATCTCCAGTAGTCACAAAGCTTGGCTCAAGTCTTGGCACAGCACAAAACGAACATCTGTTCGGGCAACCCCTAGTGGTATATGATAAATAGCAATCTGATGCCATATATGAATAAGAAATCTGCTCAAGCATAGAGTAATCAGGAGTCAGAGAATCTATACATACCCCATCTCTATACCCGAGAGCCGATGAATTGTTTAGCACACCTGGTATAACATTAGTTATTCCAGCCTCTTCTTTCAATTTTTCTGTCATTAGTGAAGCAAGTATTCCTCCGACATAAATGTCAGATACTTTTTTTACATATTTTTTGTAGAATCTTATTGTATGGACAGTTAAGTCAAAGTAAAAAGTAAAAAGAGTTGTTATATAGATCCTATCCCAGAATTCATATTTTAAGTCTCTTACTTCACCTTTAACAAAAACAACTTCATCTTTTTTTCGTTTGTGGTATGCAGAAATCTTCATTAACCCAAGCGGAGGATATTTATTTCTATAACCTGGCTCAACTACCAATACTTTCACTTATTTTTCCTACCTGGCATAATTGCTGCAATTATTTGAGCTACAAGAGGAGAGGCCACTTCTTTTGGCAAGCTACTGTCTATCACTTCAATAATTTTTTTATACAATTTCCGCTCTTCTCGACTAAGAAACGAAAGTTCGTCTTTCCCCTTATATCCGGAATCAACAATCTTATTTTCAAGTGAAATGATTGCTTTTTTCTTTTCTTTGTGTTCTGTTAACACACTATCAATCTGTGAAGTACGACGATTATTATCACCGATTTTCGTTTTTGCTTTTTCTAACTCTGTTACAGCATCCGACAACTGCTTTTCAATTTTATTTTTTTCATTAAGAAGCTTCTCCTTGTGAACTTCTGATGTAACACCAGCCGTATTGATCTCCTCTTCCACTTCTTCCAGCTGTCGCTTTCCATCTTCATATTTCTTAAGTGCTGAATTCACCTGTGAGTATCCACGACGATATTTCTTATTGATACCATCCGCATAATCAGTCAACTTTTCTTTCAGATATCCGAATGCTTCATTTGACTCAAAATCATCTCTGCGCGCATTTGGAATGATGTCTTGCGAAAGGATATGTACTTCACCAATAAAAACCCCATTGGCCCGATGTTGCTCAGAGGTGAAAAACTGGTTAAATGTAGACTCATCACCAATCAGAATATTCCCTTTCCTTACTCGAACACCTCGCATAAAATCATCATCAACAGTTCCAGAAAAATCACTTATACCAAGCCATCCAATATAGACAAGTTTTCCATCACTCGTACTATCCATAAAATACTCAACATCATGAATATCATTTCGCTTACTAGTTCTCTCTTGCTTTCCCGTTAAATAATTTGTTTTATATCGCTTTGTTATTGCCTGTGGTGAATCATTAAGAAATATTTGATACTCATCTATATCAACATTTTGACTTAAAAAATATTGTTTTATACTTTTACCATATATAAATTTTTGGCAATCAAAAGGAACAGGAGCGACCATAGACAAGTAATTACCGACTTCGATTTCATCAATAAGTTCAGGAAAGTTTTCATCAACACCATAAAGCTCAACAATAAAGTAATGATCTTCTGGCTTTACTTCGGAGTTATTTATACTAGTAACAGCAGAGATTACTTTAACCAAATCCATTTCACGATTGGCACTTGGCCGCAAAAACTGTTTTAATTTTTCAGCGTCCCAAGAAACTTCTGACTCCACATTCTCGCCGATATAGGACGTCTTAAAGACAATTCTACTTGCATAGCCTAGTCCACCCAGTCTTCCAATCCCACGAAATCCACGGGCATATCTATGATCCTTATACGAATTTCCAATATCACACAAAGTTGAAAAAGCATTCGACGCTTTTATACCTATACCGTTATCCTTTATTCTTATAATTCTTTCAGTATCATAGACATTGACCTCAATCCTAGCATCTTTTAAGTCTAATACATTTTGCTCGATCGCAATATCAATTGCATCACACGAATTCTGAATATACTCACGATATATTGTAAATGGGTCCGAATACATTCCCACCGTGAGCGACTCAAGAGTATGCTTACCAATAGTTGGTGTAGTCGTATTGTTCACCTTCACTCTCCACTTGATTGTCTATACGATGGGTATGGAAACTGAACTTTTATAGGCGTTTTAAATACAGGATGCTGTATTATTAGATCACCCTTCCCAAGCCTTGTCATCATATTAGTAAAAACTGTGGGAATATATCTATAATCTGGTTTTGATATTTCAATTGCGTTAGTGCGACCATAAACATGGGTTGAACAATTTCCTTTAATCCTGTCATGCACAGCACTTTTAAATTGCTCTGCAGAGAAAAGAATTACACCTTCAGATCGCCCACGCTCTGTAATCTCTAATAAATAGTTTAATATAGGTGAATTCTTTGGGCTTGTTGACGGTGCATACTTGTTCAGTTCGTCCACGAAGATAATGACTTTTTTGGGAAATGTTTCCGCTCCACAATAATCACAATCGCCATGTTTAATATCATATACAGCCTTAATAATATCACCAAAGACTAAGCACTGTAGCTGTTCATCCAGTTTCGCAATATCAACAACCATCGTTTCCCCAGCTTTCAAACTTGCAACTTCTTTCGAAAGGAAACAATGGGCCCGTTTCTTATCCCTAGATTCTGATGATTGAAATATATCATTACCAATAGAGTTAGATATTAGTCTTGAAAACTTCCTCCAAGATTGTATTGGAATCTCCTTATTTGACCCCGCTCTATGTTTCTCAACTCGTGTATACTCCTTAAGCTTTGATTTAAACGAATCCCAAGTAAGACTCTCAAAATCCTGGTTTTCTGCAATGAAGTTCAAAATTGATTCAATTGTGAAGTTTGGATCGTCAACATTTGAAAAAAGCAACTCTAGCTTATCCCGATCATTATCATATGTATAAATATAATTCTTTGCAACTCCAACCTCAAGTTGCGATTCTACTAGCTTTTGCGGAAGAGCAGTGTTTGAAAAATACTCATCTCTCCCTTTCTTATAAGGGTAAAGATACTTAACGCTTTCGAATGGTTTACATTCAAGACCAGCTTTTCCCCAATCCTTTTTCTGGTTTTCTGTTATTTTATTGTTGATCATATCCAACATAAGCAAGTCTTCGCCTTTAACATTTAACACAATCATTGCAACATCACTATTACGCTGGGCTATAGCTTGGAGAAGAAACATTGCATAACTTGTTTTCGTAGCAAGTCCTGAAATACCGGAAATGTTAATATGGGCACCTTCAGGTCCAATTAGAAAAGCTGAGTTATAGGCAACTGGTACCGCGACTCCTGCTGACGTCTTTAAAATACCTGCACAAATCGCATTCTTTGAATCAATACTCTCAAGTCCGAGCGCTTTCTTAATATCTTCTTCATCTGCGTCATAGACAATGGAACCATCATGAACAGGCATATATATTTCCTGGTCATTATATAGTACTGAAGCTTTAGCATATGACAATGCGAGTTTACTTGTCTGTTCAAGCACATCAATATTTCCAAAGTCAGAAGAAACATAATTACTAAGGTGACCAGGACTGTCAGTAATGTGGAAAATGTCTTGGACAATTCCATAGGTTACTGTTTTTTTGCCCGCAATTGTATTCTCTACACGAATAATATCAAATGGTCCAATTATTACCTTTTCCTCAAGCCAAAACATGAACTCGTCACACGAAGAAGGATTTTTCTCCGTAGCAGACACTCTTCCAATCTTTCTATTAGGCATAACATCCTCCAACCTAGCTCAAAAAGCGCTAGTGAAAAGCAAATCACTCATAAACTTCGATTTTAAATATTTTTCTGTAAGATATATTGGATATAGATGATTATTCCAACGACTATCTTTTCCATGACAGGTTGGATATATTTCTCCCAAGATTGAAGCCGAGATATTATCAATCATTGAGGTATCAAAACCATTCTCTTTTTCATCTTCCATTGCCATTTTTTCAATCTTTATAATACCATCAAGTGGATTTCTAATATGAATCTTACTTCTTATTCTTAAATACCATGCTCCAATGGTATACTTACGTTGTTCGGTATTATATTTATATACAGCTGTTCTTTCGCCAAAATCTAGATTTGCAAGAAGTACACCAATTTGCTTTTTTCCTTTTAAGACTCCGGTAAGATTTGGATTGAACGACTTAGAAATTCCTATTACATTGTAAAATATTCTAGGATCAAACTTCTGTGACATAAACTGAAGAGACCCATCGATAACCAACATAGAATCAGTCGAAAGGCATCGCTTCCCAACTACTAAATTTATCATTTCAATTTCAATATCTTGCATCATTTTATGTATACGAGCAACAGCAGCATTTGTCGGGGCTTCATCTTTCATTCGATCAAACGAGTATTTATCTACCTCTATTGGAAAATGAATAGTGCGATTATATGCTTTTTTAATATCAGTAAAATCATCTGTATTTATGCTGTCATAAAAAAGAACATAATTTTTTTGTATGTGCGAAAACCGATGCATTTCTTTATTAACCCGTTTACAACAGGCAGCACCGACCTGTCCAGCAACAACTGGCGCGAATTTATTATCCGTAGTAATCATGTCGCCTATTTTGTATGGCTTACGAGAACCATCCAAAAAATATGAAAATAGCGTACCCTCGAAAGGTTTCAATTTTTTTACATCTACTGCTTCGGTTTCAAATACCTTATTTTCTTCGAAGCTTTCTTTATCATCTTGGAAAGGTTCATAATAGTAGTTATCGAGAGAGATTTTGTCAGTACGGAAGAAACGAATCCCTTTGCTTTCCAATAGAGAATTCAAAGTACTACTCATTCATCCCTCACAATCAATGTTATATTTTTTATAAATAACACCTTTCTTTTAAACACAACCACCTATGACCCAAAAATCAATCACTTTATTTAATAACTCCATTGCTTCACAATATTTTACACCTGTTTTTCCAAAAACCGCAGCAATTTTTCCATATATTACCGAAATTTTCTGACAGTCTCCCCCGCGCCAGGGATTGGAGCGGTATCCGGGCGAAACGGGGGAATGCGGGGCATTTCCCCGTTTTGCACGATACAAGCGGAAAGCCCGGCGGGTTTCGCGGGCGAAACCCGCGGCGCCATGAATTTGAGGATAAATTGAAAGAATTGGGCAAACGGAGAGGATTGTGTGCTTGGTAACTGTGTGTAATTGAAGTGGTAGCATCGGACTCGCCTTCCAGTCGCGCACGTCGTGTGCGCTCCTTTCAGGCCGCCTCCAGCCGCTGACGCCGCCATACGTCCCTTCGGGCCGTTTGCCTAATAGAAATTTATCGACCGTCCGTTCTCACTTCGTTACGAACGGACTGGGCATCCCTGGCGGCTTTTCCTCCCGTTGGTCGGCGCGGCTTCCGGTTCGAGTCCTGTCCCGTCAGGTTATCGGCGTACAAAAAGAAAAGCCTGACCGTAAGTGGTCAGGCTTTTCTTTTGATAGCAGGGACAGGACTCGAACCTGTGACCTCCGGGTTATGAGCCCGACGAGCTGCCAACTGCTCTACCCTGCGTCGTGTTCTTGAAAGATAACAAGTTTGGGGGATGTGGTCAATGGGGTATTTTGCGTTTGGTGGCGTTTTTTGCGGTTTTGTGCGGGATTTGCGGGAGACTAGGGATCGAAATAAAAAAAACCCGGCAGGTAAAAGGAGGAAAACCCTGCCGGGGTTGGAACCTCTCGTTGGTAGGTTCCTTGGAACAATAAGGAGGGCATATCGGATACCGTGCTCATTCAGCATCGCAACATACGACATATAAAGGGCGACGGGGGCAAAACGTTACAGGGATTCAGGGGGAATCGCCCGAAATCGTCGCGGGAGGGGCGGAGGCGGGGGTTCGGGCCTCGACGGCGGCGCGTTCCCAGTGGCCGGAGCGGTAGCGGGCAAGGGCGATGACGCAGCCGACGAGCCAGCCGACGCCGAAGGACCAGACGATCTCCCCCTTCCCGAAGAGGCGGTCGAAGAGGTAGGCGAGCGGCATGCGGAGGAACAGGAACGAGGCGAGTGAGGCGACGAAGGGCCAGAGGGCCTCGCCCGCGCCCCGGAGGACGGAGTTCGTGATAAAAAGCACGGAAAGGAGGATGTACGTCGGCATGAGCCGGTGGAGGACCCCTGAGCCGACGGCGATCACCTCCGCGTCGGGGGTAAAGAGGGCCATGAGCGGACGGGCAAAGGCGAATACGAGGACGCTCACGGCCAGGCATACGAGGGCGCTGACGGCGTGGGTGGCGCGGAAGCCCCGGCGGACCCGGTCGAGCCTGCCCGCGCCGACGTTCTGGCCGGTAAAGGTGGTGACCGCGGTCGCGAAGCTCGCGATCGGCATGAAGGCGAGGGAGTCGATCCGGCCCGAGATGCTCCAGCCGGCCATGAAGGCCGGGCCGTAGCCGTTGATGAGCCGCTGGATGACCATGGTGCCGACCGAGAAGAGCATGAACTGGATGCCGGTCGGGAAGCCGATGCGGACGGCCTCGGCGAGGAGCCGGCCGTCGAAGCGCAGGCGCGCCGGGACGAGGTCGGTGAGCCCGAGGCGGAAGACGATCCAGGCCGCGCCGAGGAGGAAGGAGACGGCCTGCGAGATGATCGTGGCCCAGGCGACCCCCGCCACCCCCCAGCCGAAGCCGACGACGAAGAGGAGGTCGAGCGCGACGTTGAGGACGGTCGCGACGGCGAGGAAGACGAGGGAGGACACCGAGTCGCCGAGGCCCTGGAGTATGCCGGCGTTGAGGTTGTAGCCGAAGGTCCCGATGATCCCGGCGAAGACGACCGAGAGGTAGGTCGCCGACATCTCCATCGTGGGCCCCGCGGGGGTGTTGAGGAGCTCGAGGAGGGGCCGCACCGAGACGAGGCCGACGAGGGTGACGGGGACCGCCCCGAGCAGGGCCACGACATAGGCGGTGTCGACCGCCGAGCGGAGGCCCTCGCGGTTTTTCGCGCCGAAGAGCTGGCTTATGACGATGGTGAAACCGAGCGAAAGCCCCGAAAAGAGCGAGACGACGAGGAAGCTTATGATGAAGGTGCTCCCGACCGCGGCGAGGGCCTCCTTCCCGACGAAGTTGCCGACCACGAGGGAGTCGACGAGGTTGTAGAGCTGCTGGAGGGCGTTGCCGGCGAGCAGGGGCAGGGAAAACCTGATGATGTGGCGCGCGGGGCTGCCTTCGGTCATGGATACCATGGAATAATTCTAACGAAACGCTCAAGGGCCGTCGAGCGCCCGCCGATATACGTCGTATGAAGAAGTCATCGTTCGCCCGGACGGCGGCCCTTGCCCGCGCGGCCCTCGTCGCGATCCTCGCCCTCGCGGGTACCCGCGCGGACGCGGAGACCTTCCGCTTCAAATTCGGCGAGGGGGATTCCTGGCGGATCAACTCCGTCGTGCGCGAGAAGGTCTACGTGGACCGCAGGCTCTCCCACGACGCCGAGATCACGAACCGCATCACGGTGGCCGTCTCGGACGTGCGCGACGGCTCGGCCCTCCACGACTGCACCTTCATGACGAGCGAGAAGACATCGAACCGCACCTTCAGCTGGGGACGCGAGTACAAGAGCGCCTTCCGCCGGGACGAGTTCGGCGTCTACGACATAGCGCCCGACCTTTTCATGCCCGTCGTGCGGAACGTGCCGACCTTCCCCGAGAAGGACGTCAAGCCGGGAGAAAGCTGGACGGGCTCGGGAACCGAGGCCCACGACCTCCGCGACCACTTCGGCATCGAGACGCCCTTCACCGTCCCCTTCAACGTCACCTACACCTACGTCGGCCCCGTCGAACGGGCCGGAAAAAAACTCCACCTCATCAGGGCCGAGTACATCCTCTTCTTCGACGTCCCCGCCTCGGCCGCCCCGAAGACGGGCGGGCGCGACTATCCCGTCGCCACAATGGGAAACTCGAGCCAGCGGCTCTACTGGGACAACGAGACGGGGACCCTCCCCTACTACGAGGAGGACTTCGCGATCCGCCTCAAGCTCGCCTCGGGCGTGACGCTGGAATACCGGGGCACGGCGGAGGCGACCGTCACCGAAAGCCGCCTCATGGACCGCGACAAGATCGCCAAGGAGATGAACGACGAGCTTTCGCGCATGGGGATCAAGGACGCCTCGGCCGCGGCGACCGAGGACGGGGTCACGATCAGCATCGAGAACATCCAGTTCTCCGCCGACTCGGCGAACCTCCTGCCCTCAGAAAAGGAGAAGATCACGCGCATCGCCGCCCTCCTCGAGCGCTTCCCCGACAAGGAACTCCTCGTGACCGGGCACACGGCCCTCGCGGGAACGGCCGAGGCGAGGCAGAAACTGTCGGAGGAGCGGGCCGCCGCCGTGGCGAACTTCCTCGTGTCGACGGGGGTGCGGAACCCCTACAACGTGTACACGCGGGGCTTCGGGGCCGAAAAGCCCGTCGCCCCGAACGACACGGAGGCGAACAAGTCGCGCAACCGGCGGGTGGAGATCACCATCCTTGAGAAATAGGCTAACGCCTATTTCTCTTGGAGATTTTGCGAATGCAAAATCTCCTCTCAAAGAGATTCGACCCGATTGCTTCGCATACGGTGCCAAACCTTGCATGTTTCCCGGAAAAATGGTACATATAGCGTAGCGGGGAAACGCAATGACATATTCGGAGCCGACGGAACTCGCGGTACTGGCGTGTCCCGGAGGCGAAAAGTTCGCCGACGAGACGATCAAGCACCTGAATCATATCTACAGCCGGCGGTTCCGCCAGAAGAGCGACGTTCTGGCCAAGCGCTACGAGCGCGACCGGCTCAACCTCGTCAAGGACGTCAACTTCTACAACGACCTCCAGACGTCCGACATCTGCATCAGGGGCGACGTGACGAAATTCCGCGCCCCCGACTTCAAGGTGCGCGCGCGCTACACCTGGTTCATGAACGGCGAGTTCAAGACCGAGATCCTCGACTGCATACGCGGCAAGGACGTCTTCATCTTCCAGGACGCCGAGAACCACCAGGAACTCGACCTCAACGAGGGCAAGAACAAGAAGGCCCTCTCCGTCAACGACCACATCATGTGCCTGCTCGTGACCATCGACGCCGTCAGGCACGCGGGAGCGAGCCGCATCACCCTCGTCCTCCCCGTCTATCCCTACAGCCGCCAGCACAAGAAGAAGGGCCGCGAGGGACTCACCGCGAGCCTCCTGGGGCACCTCTACGAAAGCCTCGGCGTGGGCCAGATCATCACCCTCGACATCCACTCGCGCGAGATCGAGAACGCCTTCGTCAAGGC
>LVBL01000003.1 GCA_001604405.1 Spirochaetales bacterium Spiro_10 | reverse complement strand
GAGTTCGCCGCCGCACCCGTCGCGGGTGATGAGGAATCCATAACCGTCTGGCGCAGGGGTATGAGAGAGCTTATGTAGTCTCCGGCCAGCCGGGGGTCGTGCAGGGCCTTTGTCGGGACGGTCGGGGCGAGTCCGGACGACGAATCCTCACCGGAGGCTTCGTCCATGCCCGCTTTTATTCCGTCGATGAGCGAACTGAAGCGGCGTTCCGTTTCCGCCGCCCTCGCGTTTCCCGCGAGAATGCCCGCCTTCGATGAAAACCCCTGAACGATTCCGATATCACCCATAAAGCCTGCCCCCGTCTATGCTATCGCTTGAGGTTGGCTGCAGTTTGCAGCATGTTGTCGCTGGTCTGGATGGCCTTTGAGTTGAACTCGTAGGCACGCTGCGCTACGATCATGTTTACCATCTCGCTTACCGTCGATACGTTCGACATCTCGAGGAACTTGTGGATGGTCTTGCCGAAACCGTCAAAGCCCGGCCTTCCGGTCAGCGAATATCCGGACGCGGGGGTCTGCTTGTAGAGGTTCTCGCCAACCGTCGTAAGTCCGGCCGGATTCTGGAACCTGTACAGTTCGAGCTGCCCGACGTCGACGGGATCGTCGAGATCCGCCACGCGAACCGTCACGCGCCCGTCCTGGCTCATCGCTATGGTATCCTGGCGGTATCCCTCGGGGAAGGTGATCTCCGGGATCACCTTGAGTCCGTTGGACGTGACGAGCTGGCGATCGGCGTCGATCTTGAAGGAGCCGTCCCTGGTGTAGGCGTACGAACCGTCGTACTGAAGCACGCGGAAGAACCCCTCGCCCTGGATGGCGAGGTCGCTTATGTTGCCGGTATTCTGCAGCGAGCCCTGGTCGAACATGCGCAGGGTCGAGGCGACCTTGACGCCGTGACCCATCTGCACGCCGACGGGCGTGATCGTGTCCTCGGTTGCGGGGGTCCCCGCGGTTCTCACCGTCTGATAGAGCAGGTCCTCGAACTCGACGCGCTGCTTCTTGAAGCCGGTCGTGTTCACGTTCGAGAGGTTGTTCGCGACCGTGTCTATGTTGGCCTGCTGGCCGTTCATTCCCGTCGCCGCTGTCCAAAGGCTTCTGACCATCTATGGGCTCCTTGCTTATTTTATCCTGACGACATCGTTCCAGAGCTTGGACATCATGGTGTCCTCGGCCTGGATCGTCTTCTGGTTAGCCTCGTAGGCGCGGTTAACCTCGATCATCTGAACCATCTCGTTGACGACGTTTACGTTCGAGGCCTCGATGAAACCCTGCGTGACAAGCGGGCGTCCCGATCCCTCGGCCGGTATGGCGGGTCCCGAAACGGGCGTGTCCTTGTAGAGGCTTGATCCCTGCTTCTGTATGTATCTGTCGTTTTCGAAGGCGACCAGCTTGAGCCGGTCGAGGAGGACGGGATCCGCGTCGGTATTGGATATCGGGCGGACGTACACCTCGCCGTTTTTGTTGACGGTGTAGAGCGAATCCTGAAGGAAGATGCGTCCGTTCTCGCCGAGAACGGGGAAGCCCTCTTTCGTCATCAGATAGCCCTCCACGCCGACGGTGAAATTGCCGTTTCTCGTATAGCGTTCCCCGTGGGGGGTCTCGACGGCGAAAAAGCCCTGTCCCTCGAGGGCGAAGTCGGATGACGATCCGGTGGGCTTGAAGGAGCCCTGCTGAAAATCGGTAAAGAGCTCGTTTACCTCGACGCCAAGACCTATCTTGCCGATGATGGGCGCGACGTCCGCGGAACCGAAGGGGTTTTTGTACACGCCGTCGTCGTCCATCCTCCGAAGGAGAAGCTCGGGGAAGTTCTTGCTGACCGTGACGTCGCGCTTGTAGCTCGTGGTGTCTACGTTCGCGAGATTATTGGAAATCGCGTCCAGGCGGCGCTGCTGCGCGTTCATTCCGCTAGCTCCGGTATACCAACCTCGTACCATGGCGTTTCTCCTTACATACAGTATCGGTACGCCGGGTATGGAACTTAGCCTTTTATTTCCGGTATAGTGACCCCATGTATTGCGTCGCTCCGGAACCGGAAACCGGCATCCTCTACGAATACCGCGATCCCGTGACCGTGGAACGCGCCCTTTGCGCCGGCGAGATACCCGCCCTTATAGCACGCGTTTCGCGTCGGTCCGAGTCCGAGCGTCTGTACGCCGTGGGCTACGTCTCGTACGAGGCGGCAGCGGCCTTCGACGCATCCTGCACGACGAAAAAAGCCGCGATGCCCCTTGCCTGTTTCGCCCTCTATGCGGGGAGAGTCCCTTTTCGCGGAAGGCACGAAGGATCCAGGTGCTTTGTGAGCCCGCTGCTCCCCGAGATTCGCGAGGGAGCGTACCGCAGCGCGATTGGCGAAATCAGGCGGCATCTCCGTGACGGCGAATCCTACCAGGTCAACCTGACCTTTCGCCTGCGGGCGCGGTATTTCGGGGATACGCTCGACTGGTTTCTGGAGCGCGCGTCGGCGGGACACGGACGGTATGCGGCTTATTTGCGGGACGGGACGCGTTCCATCGCCTCGTTTTCCCCCGAGCTCTTTTTCACCCTGTCGGCCGCCGCCTTGGAGGACGCGGGGACCGGGGCCGGAACCCGTACCATCCTGCTGAGGCCGATGAAGGGAACCGCGCGTCCCGAAACCGGGCATGAAGCCGAGGTGGAGGCCCGCCTGAAGGCGGACCCGAAAAACCGGGCCGAGAACCTCATGATAACCGACATGATCCGCAATGACGTCGGTAAGATCGCCCTACCCGGATCGGTGTACGTCCGCGACCTCTACGGCACCGAAACCTTTCCCACGGTCGTCCAGATGACATCGACGGTAGTGGCGACGACCCGAGTCCCGCTTTCCGAGGCCTTCGGCGCCCTCTTTCCCTGCGCCTCGATTACGGGGGCGCCGAAGGTCAGCAGCATGCGAATCATCGAACGCCTCGAGGCCTCGCCGCGCGGTCCCTATACCGGCGCGATCGGCGTCGTCAGACCCGACGGTTCGTCGTGGTTTTCCGTGGCGATCCGCACGGCCGTGTTCGATGACGGGCCGAAGACCGTCGAATACGGCACGGGAAGCGGCATAGTATGGGACTCGAACGACCGTGAAGAGTGGGAGGAGTGCATGCTGAAGGCCTCTGTCGTGACCGGCACGGACGGTTTTTACGTCTTCGAGAGCCTTCTCCTGGAGGACGGCTCGTATTTTCTCCGGGAGCGCCATCTCGCCCGCCTTGCCGGTTCGCTCGTCTTTTTCGGTTTCGCCACGGCCGAGGCGCCGGGTTCGCCCGCCCCCGAGGCGTGCGTCCGTTCCATTATTGACCGGGCGCGCGAACGGCTTGACGGGATCGCGCGGGCAAATCCGGCGGGCAGCCATAAAGTCCGTCTTGCGGTACGCGCTTCGGGCTCGCTTGACGTCTCGGCGGAGGCCGTGACTCCCCTGCCCGACCCCTACCGGATCGCGCTCGCGCCGGAAACGGCAGATTCTGCGAATCCCTTTCTCCGCCACAAGACGAGCGTTCGCGAACCGATCGAACGGGCCTTACGGCTCGTCAGCGGGGACGGGATGAAAGCCGCCGACGACGTCGTCATGATCAACGAACGGGGAGAGCTGACCGAAAGCTCGAGGGCGAATGTCGTACTCGAGATGGACGGCGTCAGATATACCCCTCCGCTCGAAGCGGGCATATTGCCCGGCGTGTTCAGGGCCGAACTCCTGTCGTCGGGAGAAATCCGCGAGCGGACCCTGTATCCGCGCGATTTCGAGTCCTGCGGGCGGGTATTCATCATCAACTCGGTGCGCCGCTTCGTGGAATGCGTCAAGGCCGTTCGGTAAGGGGGTTCTCGGGCCAGCGATGCTTGGGATATCGGCCTTTCATCTCTTTGCGCACGTCGACCCACACGCCCCGCCAGAAGCCGGGTATGTCGCGCGTTACGTGAACGGGCCTTCTCGCGGGGGACAACAGCCTGACGATTACGGGAACGCCCGCAATCGCGGGATGCGTCGCGCACCCGTAGAGGTCCTGCACCCTCGTTTCGAGCACGGGCATCGGACCCTCCGACGGATCGAGCACCTCGTACGAAAGAGGACGTTCCATTCCGTTCGGGAGCGTCAACCGCGCCGGGGCCAGACGGTCAACCGCGGCGCCCGCGAGCGCGTATCTGAGCGCGTCCAGGAGGCTCTTTCCCGAGAGGCGTCCGTCGCCCTGCAAAAAGGGAACGAGCCATTCCTCGAGACTTGCAAGCAGCCGCGCGGCATCCGCGTCGGGAACGGCGGTCCCCGCGTGAGCGCGCGCGAATCGCGCCCTGGCCAGAAAGGACTCCGCCGCCTCCGACCACGGAAGCGACTCGAGTCCCCTTTCGCGCACGGAGGCGCAGACGAAGGCGGCGACCTCGTCCGTTGAGGGTTCGCGCTGACGCTCGAGAACCACGATCTTTCCGTATTCCAGGCGCTCGCGCTTCCTGACCCGCGCGTCAGCCGACCATGATCCCGAATCGCAGTAGAGCTCGGAGCGGCCGCGGCCATGACGACCGAGAAAGTCCTCCGCTTCCCTGTCCGCGAGCGGCTCCATGGAGCGCACGACCGCCGCGCGCGCGGATGACTCCACGTCGGTCGCGACGATCCATTTCGGCGGACGAGCGAAGGCGCGGGAGAGTTCGGGAGCCAAGGACGCGATCGTGCCCGAAGGGAAAAGATAGGACGCGCCGTCGACGTTTTTCGCCAGCCTGTCGGGAAATCCCGCGAGAAGCGCGGTGGCGGGTCCCGCCGGGATATCCGCGGCGTGCGGGCTGACATGCGGGCTGGCGTCCGCCCCCGAACCGGCGAGTTCCCTGAAGCGGCGGGAGAGGTCGTCGGAAAGCCTCCTTCTCTCGTCCTCGCCTCCGGGCACGATGGCGTGCCGGACGGCAACCTCGAGTCCTCCCGCAAGCGCGACCGCGGCGACGCGCGGGTGCACGCCAAGCGCGACCATGCGCCGGCCCCTGTCCGTAATGCGCCGCCCGTCGTCTATCGCGTCCATCCAGCGGAGCAGACCCATCGCCGATTCCCAAGCCGCGTCGCCGGGAGGGTCTATCCAGGAAAGACCGGAAGGATCACTCACGCCCCACAGCACGCACTCGAGAACGAGCGAAAGCAGGTCCGTCCTCAGTATCTCGGGCGTCGACTGTCTCGGCAAGGCGTCGGAGGCGGAGCATAACCTGACGCACAGCCCCGGGCCCGTACGCCCCGCGCGACCCGCGCGCTGGGCTGCCGAAAACGCGCTTTCGGTTACCGTCACGAGCGATGTCATGCCGGTCCTCGCGTCGACGCGGCCGACGCGGGAAAGGCAGGAATCGACGACCACCTCGACGCCCGGGACGGTGAGACTCGTTTCAGCGATCGACGACGCGAGGATGATTCTCCTCTCTCCCGAGTCCTCAAGGGCGCGTTTCTGGTCCTGAAAGGGGATCGAGCCGTGAAGGATGCAGATCTCCGTCCCGCACCCCGCGAGGGCCTCGGCCGTTTTGCGAATCTCGTACAAGCCCGGCAGGAACGCGAGAACGCTTCCTTTCGCGCGGGCGAGGGAACGCCGTACGGCGCGGGCAGTCGATTCGTGCAAGGGCTCGATCCTTCCGTCCCGCGTCGAGGGAGGATCATACTCGATATCGACAGGGAACCCGCGTCCGGGCACCGAAAGGACTTGCGCGCCCAGCGCGCTTGCGATGCGCTCGGCGTCGATCGTCGCCGACATGACCAGGACGCGAATGTCCGGCCGCAAGGCGGACGCGTCCTTGAGAAGCGCCAGCGCAAGGTCTCCGTTAACCGTGCGTTCGTGGAATTCGTCGAGTATCACGACCGATGTCCCCGCAAGCTCGGGGTCGCTCTGGAGCATTCGGGTGAGTATCGCCTCGGTGACGATCTCGATGCGGGTTTCGGGCCCGACGCGCGACTCGTAACGTACCCGGTACCCGACGGTCTTGCCGACCGGCTCCCCGAGAAGCGCCGCAATCCTCGTCGCTATGGCGACCGTCGCGACCCGCCGCGGTTCCAGCATGAGAATCCTTCCCGGCACGCGCTCGAGGAGCGACTGTGGGACGGCCGTGGACTTTCCGGCGCCCGTCTCGGCGGTCAGGAGAAGGAAGCCCGAAGGCGAACCGAGCAGGGCGTCCGCGATCCCGGGGAGATGGGCGGTTATCGGAAGGTCGTTCATGAAATGTCGCGTCTCCGCATCTTGGAAAGAACGCGCTCTCTCCGTCCGTCGTCGTTCATGGCCTCCGCCAACAGGAGGGCGCGCGGAAGGTCTCCGATCCGGTGCTCGCAGTCAATCGCGAGCAGCCGCGTCGCGACGGGATCACCCTGGCGCGCGAGGGGATCGAGAAGCGCGGCTGACTCTCGCCACAGGCCCCGCTTCCTGAGGTCAAGGGCGCGTATGAGGCCCGCGCGCCCCTCGGCCCGAGATATCGCGCCGTCAAGCGCGAACGATAGCCGCGCGAGCGAATGGCAGTCGGTGAGGTTGTGCTCGGAAATCTTACGCAGCAAGGCCGGGTCGCCCCCGCGGACGAAGGAAAACCAGGCCTCGGGGGCCTCGCTTCCGGGCACGTCGTCAACGCGGCTCATCCCCATGATGCCCTCCTCGATCGAGGACAGCCTGCAGGACTCGAGCGATGCCTTCCACAATCTTCGTGAGGGAAAGAGAAGGTCCAGATGGACGACGTCGGGCGAAAGAAAAGCGGGACGAAGGCCCGCCATGAGATAGCGGTTCCAGAGTATTTGCGCGTCAAAGCATTTTCCGTTGAACGAAACGAGCGCGACGTCCGTTCCGATTACCTCCGAAAGCCGGCGAAGGAACGCGACCTCGCCGGGAAAGTCCGTCATCAGAATCTGCGTGACCGATACCCCGTATCCCGCAGGTCCGCGCCCGCCGGCCGTCGTCCGTTCCAGCCGCCCTATGCCCGCGAGGAAGGCTACCGTTCCCGCCCCGCGGGACAGCCCCGTTGTTTCAAGATCGAAGAACCTCAGTCTTTCCACGAAGCCCTCGTTGTCGCAGAGCCCTTCCAGCGCTTGGCGCTCCTTGGGAAACAAAAGGGGGAAATGGGCGGAAAAGGCCGGCGCGAGGCCGGGCACGGACACGGTATGCGTTCGCTCCAGAAGATACGGGGCGGTTTCGTCCCAGCCCTCAAGCACGGGACCGGTGCTGCCCGCTTCGGGCCGCGTTCCGCCCGGGTCGTTTCCCGCGGAATCCCGTCCGCGGGCCTGTGTACGGATTCTCGAAAGGCGGCCCGAAAGGCGCGAGGCGCTCATGACGGCCCGGATGGTACGGGAGATAGCGCGTCAAGCATCGACGAGGCAACGCGTTTGATGTCGGGACCCGTCGCGTTCACACCGATGCACGAAGGACAGCCTCCGTCGCACCCGCAGGAGCGGACGCGCTCGGACGAGATGGCGAACACCTCGGATATGCGCGAGGCGAGGGACTCCGAAAGCCCCGAACCGCCCGGTGCGGAATCGTAGACGTACAGTGCCGGGCAGCCGAAATGGGGATCGCGCACGCGCGGCGCTATGCCTATGTCGCGCCGGTCGCACAGCAGGAAAAAGGGGGCGACGGACTTTACGACGGAACCGATTCCCGAAAGGACCTCGGCACGCGCGGATTCGTCAAGCTCCCCGAAACCGCCGTAGCCAGCGTCTCCCCCTCCGCCGATGCCGTCAAGCAGAAGCATCATGCCGCGCGTCTCCGTTTCCTCGGCGTCAAGGGCTATCTCGCCGAATCCGATGTTCTCGTGCGTGTGAAAGCGGAGTTTCTTGAACTTCGCGACCTGCGTCCTGACGAGCAGGTCGCCGATTATCACCGAGGTTCCCCGCGGCGCGTTTTGAACCGTCTCGTCCTCCGTCAGCACCTTGATGTCCGTCTTGACCACGGCGTCGGTGAAGTAGTTCACCGAGGTCTCCTCCACCTCCGCGCGGCGGTTCGGGATATCGAGGCCGGTTACGATATACTGCCTTCCGAGGTGGATGTAAACCGCGTTCGGGAAGAGCAGTTCCTTCGCCGAGGGGCGGTCCATCTCCCCTATCACCGCGTTCTTCCCGCCGGTTATGTCGACGATGACCACGTTGTCGGCGGTTGCCGAACGGAGGCTGACGCCTTCCGAGGGGAAGGACCGGTCCGACCAATGCCACCGTCCGGCGGTGTGCCTGAGCATGCCGTCCTCGGAGAGGAACCCGAGGAGTTCCGAGGTCGCCTCAGGCGGGAACCGGTTGGCCGACGGAACGCCCGCGCCGGCCAGCTCCTCGTCGGTGAACGGAAGCTCGAAGGCCGCGCATTTTACGTGATCCGTAAGCACGTACGGATTGTTCGCGTCGATCTTGGCGGCCTCCTGCGGGCGTTCGAAGAAGTAGTCGGGATGCGCGATTATGTACTGGTCGAGCGGGGACGACGAGGCTATGAACACCGCGACCGATTCGGTCTGGCGCCTGCCCGCGCGTCCCGCCTGTTGCCAAAACGACGAGAAGGACCCGGGAAAACCCGTGACGATGGCCGCGTCGATCCCGCCGATGTCTATCCCGAGCTCGAGAGCGTTCGTGGATACGACGCCCTGTATCGTCCCTTCGCGCAGGCCCTTTTCGATCTTCCGGCGCTCGAGGGGCAACAGGCCTCCCCGGTAGGGAACTACGGTAATCCCGTGATTCGCCGTGAAGACGTTTTTGAGCGAATCGTTCACGTACGAGGCTATGACCTCCGTCCTGACGCGCGAATGCGCGAAAAGGATGGTCTTGATCCCGGCCCTCAGGAAGGCAAGGGCCCACCGCTGGCCCTCGTTCATCACGCTGCGCCTGATTCCCTGCACGGCGTCGACGAGCGGGGGATTGTAGAGGACGACCGTTTTCTTTCCGGAGGGCGCGCCGTTCCGGTCGACGAGCCGAACCGGCTCTCCGACAAGGGCCTCCGCGAGTTCCTTGGGGTTACCGATCGTGGCGGAACAGAGGATAAAGGTCGGTTGCGCACCGTAGAAGCGCGCGACCCTCAGGAGCCGTCTCAGGAGATTCGCCATGTGGCTTCCGAAGATTCCCCTGTAGGAATGCATCTCGTCTATGACGATGTACGAAAGATTCGAGAAGAAACGAATCCATTTCGGATGGTTCGGCAAAACCCCGGCGTGCAGCATGTCCGGATTGGAAATGATGATCCGGCCCTTGTCGCGGGCGTCGGCGCGTATGGATTGCGGGGTGTCGCCGTCGTATATGCACACGCGCAGCGGTATCCGCCCGCGGTTATCCTCGCCCGGCGCTCCGCCTCCGCCCTCGCCCTCGCCCACGAGCGAATTGATCTCGCTTTGCTGGTCCTGGCTGAGAGCCTTCGTCGGAAACAGATAGAGCGCGCGCGCGTCCGGATCCTCGAGAAGGCGTTGCATGACCGGAAGGTTGTAACAGAGCGTCTTTCCGGAGGCCGTCGGGGTGACTATCACGGTATGGCGGCCCGAGCGCGCCGATTCCCAGGATTCGGCCTGATGGCTGTAAAGGCGTTCCACCCCGCGCGCCCTGAGGGCCCCTTCAAGCCGCGAGTCAAGACCCCCGGGAAACGGCACGAGATCGCCTTCCCTTGCGGGGAAAACGTTTACCCCGGAAACGAATGGCTTGAAGGCCGGGTCCTCCAGTATTTTATTCAGCGTTTCGGCGTCGCTCATCCCGGGGAGTATACCATCTGGTCGCGGAAAATTGAAGCCGTATCCGGCGCTTGCGATTTCTCGCGGTTTTCGCTGGCAAAGGGAGTAAACACGGGATATACTTGCTGGCAGAGAGCTACGAAAGGAGATAAGTGTGTCCAGGGTATTATCAATCATCCTCGGCGGCGGAAAGGGCACTCGCCTGTATCCGCTCACGAAAGAACGTTCCAAACCCGCCGTCCCCTTTGGCGGAAAGCACCGAATCGTCGATATTCCGATATCGAACTGCATCAACTCGGGGTTCAACCAGATCTACATCCTGACCCAGTTTAACTCGGCGTCGTTGCACATGCACGTTGCCCGCGCGTACAACTTCGACACCTTCTCTGGAGGGTTTGTCGAGATACTCGCCGCGGAGCAAACCTTCGAGCACTCCGGCTGGTACGAGGGCACCGCGGACGCGGTGCGAAAAAACTTCCAGCACTTCAAGACGCAAAAACCGACGCACTACATCATCCTCTCGGGAGACCAGCTCTATCGGATGGATCTCGAGGATTTCCTGCAACGCCACGAGAAGTCGGGCGCGGACATAACCATCGCCACCACCGCCGTGCCCCACTCGGAGGTTTCCGGGCTCGGCATACTCAAGACGGATAACGCGGGGACCATCACCGAGTTCATGGAAAAACCGGCACCGACCAAGAACATCGACGATTGGAAGATCCCTCCCGTCGCCCGGCCCCTGTCCGCTGTCGACGGCAAGGAATACCTCGCGTCGATGGGAATCTACATCTTCAACGCCGCTGCCATGGAGGGATCGCTCGACAACGAGCTTACCGACTTCGGCAAGGAAGTCATCCCGGCCGCGATAAAGAACTACAACGTCAAGGCCTACGTCTACGACGGTTACTGGGAAGACATCGGAACGATACGGAATTTCTACGACGCCACGCTCGACCTGACGAGCATCAAGCCTAAGTTCAATTTCTACGACGAGGACGCCCCGATCTACACACACAACCGGAACCTGCCGTCTTCGAAGATCAACATGGCGACCCTCGACCAGGTTAACACGAGCGAAGGCTGCGTCATTACGAACGCGACAATCAAGCGGTCGGTGATCGGCATCCGGTCAACGATCGAGTCGGGCGCGTACCTCGAGGGCGTAATCTGCATGGGAGCCGACTGTTACGAAACCGACACTGAGCGTGCCTACAACATCGAGGCGGGAATTCCCAACATAGGCATCGGAGAGCGTTGCGTCATCAGGAAGGCCATCATCGACAAGAACGCGCGTATCGGCAAGGACGTGTCCATCGGAATGGGAAAGACGCCCGATGACGGCGATTACGGCTGGTACCACGTGGTCGACGGGATCTACGTCATCACGAAGAACGCCTGCGTGCCGAACAATACTGTAATATAAGCGTTCAAGGACGCGCGAAGGCCGCCCGGCTAGCGGCCCGATTCGGCCTTCGCGCTAACCTCGGCCATGATCCTGAGACCCTCGCGCACGTCCTCTTCCGAACCCGAATAGTTGATACGGACGCATTTTTCCCTGTGCGGATGCCGTTTCCATGCCGTCTCCTCGTCGGACCCGCGTTCAAGACCGAAGAAGAAATATTCGCCCGGCACCACCACGACTCCTCGTTCCTTGAGGCGCTCGTACAACTCGCGGCTTCCGATGGCGAGGTCGGGAAGGTACATCCAGAGGAATATTGCGCCCTCGCTCCGGTGAAGCCGGTAATTCCTTCCGCGGAAAAACTCGCCGATATGGGCTATGGCATCGGAGGATTTCTTGCGGTAATAGGGCGCGACGACCCCGTCGGCGAGGGTCTTTATCTCGCCGGTCAGGATCATGTCCTCCGCCAGGACCTGCCCGAGCGAGCCCGACGTGAGCGATACGATCGAATTGACCGCGGAGAGGGCCGAGACGACCGGGGCGTCAGCGATCACGATGCCGGTCCTCAGCGAGGGCAAGCCGATTTTCGAAAGGCTCATCGAGAGGATCACCCCCGGCTGCCAGGTCGGGGCCGCGCTTCCGTCGAACCGTTCCGGGAAAATGATATTCGGGAAGGGCATTCCGTAGGCGTTGTCTATCATCAGCGGAATGCCGTATCTCCTCGTCAGGGCGGTCAGGGATGCGATCTCGACGTCCGTCAGGACGTTTCCGGTCGGATTTGTCGGCCGGGAAACGCAGACGGCCCCAACCTCGGGATGCCTCGAGAGGTAGTCCTCGACGAGCGGGATGTCGATGTGGTACTTGAAGGAATGGTCCCCTTCCGTGGACACGCTGGACGGTAGGGTCACGAAGGTATCACGTTCGATTCCCTGGTCGGCGTACCCGACGTATTCCGGAACGAGCGGAAACAGTATGGTCTTCCGTTCGGGACGTGTTCCCGAGAACAGGTTGAAAAGGAAAAAAAACGCCGACTGGCTGCCGTTGGTGATGGCCACGTTGTCGTGGCCCAAGTCCCATCCGTACTCGCGCCTAAGGAAGGACACGACGGCGTCAATGAGCGACGCTCGACCCTGCGGGGCGTCGTATCTGCTGATCGTTTCCTCGAAGCGGTCGCCGTCCGCGAGCATCCGCTGCATCTCGCGGCGGTACGCCGCCTCGACATCCGGTATTCTCGCGGGGTTTCCGCCTCCGAGCTTGCGCGGCGTCACGCCTAACGGCAGCGGACGGCCAAGGTCGTCCATCAACCGGAGAATCCCCGACTCCCCGGAGAGTTTCATCCCAAAATCTGAGTATTCCATTGCGCGAGGAGTGTACCACGTCGCGGTTTTTTGTTACAGAGTGCCCGAATCCCGTGAACACAGTCCCGAACAAACGGTTATCTTTCCGTCCTCGGTTACCGGCGCCGGCAACGACGGCGTCTTGCGCCGGACGGGCCGGATGGCGAGCCGTCCGTCCTTGGCGTCCACCCGTACCGTGTCGCCACGCGCGACCTTTCCCTCGATTATCAGCAACGACAGGGGATCCTCGATCTCGCGCTGTATGAGCCGCCGCATCGGACGCGCGCCGAACGCCGGCTCGTATCCGTTATCGACGAGATAGGAACGCGCGGCCGGCCTGAGGCCGAGCGAAATGCCCTGTTCCCCGAGGCGCGAGGCAAGCTCGCCTATCTGTATCTCGAGTATCGAGGCAACCTCGGTTTTGGCGAGCGCGTTGAACACCACGATGTCGTCCACGCGGTTGATGAACTCCGGACTGAAGATGCGCTTGAGCTCGCCCATCGCGCTCGACTTGATGTCCTCGTACCCGAGGATGCCCTCGCCGTCCGTATTGAACCCGAGACGGTTTTCCTTGTTGATCATCCGCGCGCCCGCGTTGCTCGTCATGATTATGACGGTATTCCGGAAGTTTACCGTGTGGCCGAGGTTGTCCTTGAGCTCTCCTTCCTCGAGCACCTGCAACAGCAGGTTGAATATGTCGGGGTGCGCCTTCTCGATCTCGTCGAGAAGGATCACCGAATAGGGGTTCCTGCGGATCTTTTCCGTCAGCACGCCGCCGTCCTCGAAACCGACGTAGCCGGGGGGAGCGCCGACGAGGCGGGAGGCGTTGTGTTTCTCCATGTAGTCGCTCATGTCTATGCGCACGAGCGCGTCTTCCTTTCCGAAGAGGAATTTCGCGAGAGATTTCGCGAGCAGGGTCTTTCCGACTCCGGTCGGCCCGAGAAAGATGAACGAGCCGAGCGGCCGGCGCGTCGAGGATATCCCGGCGCGGGAACGCCTGATGGCGCTTGAAACTACCGATATAGCGGGATCCTGTCCGATAACCGAGGCGTGCAGCTCGCGCTCCAGATGGACGAGTCGCACGGTTTCAGATTCGCTCAGGGAACTCGCGGGTATGCCGGTAATGGTCGAGATGACCGAACAGACGTCCTGGGGGGTCACCACGCTGACCTCTACCGAATCGGGCTTCTGCCACCGCTGCCTGATTTCCTCGACTTCCTGGCGAAGGCGGCGAACCTCGTCGCGAACGAGCGCCGCCCGCTCGTAATTCTGCGACTGCACGAGTTCCTGCTTGTGGCTTCCCAGCTCCGTGATTCTCGACTCGAGTTCCTTCAGTTCTATTGGCCGAACGTCTCCCTCGATTTTCTTCATGGCCCCCGTTTCGTCCAGAACGTCGATCGCCTTGTCCGGGAAGAAACGGTCGGTCAGGTACCGTCCGGAAAGGGAGACGATCGTCTCGAGGGATTCCTCCGTATAGCTCACGCGATGGTGTTCCTCGTAACGCGACTTGATGCCGTGGAGTATGTCGAGCGTGTCCTCTGCCGAGGGTTCCCGGACGATTACCGTCTGGAACCTCCGCTCGAGCGCCGCGTCCTTCTCGAAATACTTCCGGTATTCCGCAAGGGTGGTCGCGCCGATGCACTGAAGCTCGCCGCGAGCGAGGGCCGGCTTCAGCATGTTCGAGGCGTCCATCGCGCCTTCCGCGCCGCCCGCGCCGATAATCGTATGAAGCTCGTCGATGAAAAGGATGATGTTTCCGGCTTCCGCGATCTCGCGCATGATGCGCTTCAGACGTTCCTCGAATTCGCCCCTGTATTTCGTTCCGGCAATGACCGACGCGAGGTCGAGGACGAGGAGGCGTTTCGACACGAGGTTCCGGGGAACGCGTTCGCCCACGATCCGTTCCGCGAGGCCCTCGACTATCGCTGTTTTTCCGACTCCGGGTTCGCCGATAAGCACCGGGTTGTTCTTGTTCCGGCGCGACAGTATCTGAACGACGCGCTTAATCTCGGGCTCGCGGCCGACGACGGGGTCGAGCTTCCCTTCCCTGCTCATCGCCGTGAGATCGCGGCTGTATTCCGCGAGGAGGCTGGCCTGGCGGGGAGCGGCCTGGGCCTCGGGAACGGCGGGGCGTTTTTGCCGGGACACGATCGTCGTATCCCGACGTGCCGTTATCTCCTGGACGGCCTTTCTCGTCTCCTCGACGGTAATGGCCTCCTTCTCGAAAAAAAGGCCCGCTACGCTCTGCGGTTCCCGTATGCACGCGAGCAGGATGTGCTCGGTTCCGATATAATCATGCCTGAGGGTCCGCGCCTCGATCGAGGCCGCGTCAAGCATGCCTCTCAGCCGCCTCGAAGGCGGGATGTCGCCGAACAGTATGGTACCCGCTCGCTGCGGCAGGGACTGCTCGAGCTGAAGCTGCAGGGAAAGGAGGTTGACCTTGAGGTTCTGGAGAACCGAAAAACCCGTGCCGTCGGCGGAATGCACCATCGCGAGCAAGACATGCTCGGGAAGGAGCTGTTCGGCGTTGGAACGCTTAGCCTCGTCCTGGCTTTGCACGGTCAGCAATTTCTGGGCTCGTTGCGATAGGCCTTTAAACACCGTTTACTGTCTCCTCTCCCTGATATCGGCCGTTTTCAGCACTTCCTGAACGATCATCGCCCTGAGGCGATCGAGCTTCATCTCCTCGGATACCACGTCATTCTCAATAATAACGTTTCCGCCCGCGATAATAAAGCCGATATGCGCGTTTTGCACCCGATACAGTAGCGCCGTCAGTTCGCTGTAGGTTACGCCCGTCACGAGGCCTGAATAGACACCGCCCCGTATCCGCTGGACGAGATCGACGGCCTCGGCGAAGGAAAGGAACCGGGCGTATTTCGCCGTCACGATAGCCCTGAAAAAAGAGTCCTCCAGCGTGGTAGGCCTCGAGAGAACCAGTTCGTCGCGGCTTTTTCTCTCCAGCGCGACGATCCTCGACGCGGCCTGCTCCATCGCCGCGAGCACCGCTTCCGAATCAGCTGCGTTGGAATGAAGGTTGGATAGCTGGTAGACGCAACCGAGCGAAAGCCCGTCCCGTTGTCCGTAATAGCCCCGAATCACGAAGCCCTGCGCGAGATAATCGCGTATCACGCGGTCTATGAGCCCGTTCATGCACAGGCCCGAAAGGCTGAGGAGGACCGAGGTCCTGAGCGCGTTACCGGAATCCATGATCGACGAGGACAGGAAGCCGAAGCCCTTCATCGAGCAAAAAGAGAGATGTTTCGCGAGCTCGGCTTCCAGCTTCATGACGAGTCCGGCCGACGGGCCGAGCGAAAGTCCCGCGCCGAAGGCCGCGATCCGGAGATGATCCTCCATGTTCACCGTCATGGACACGACGCCGTCGTTTCGGATCGCCACCGAACGCCAGGGCTCGCTCCCGCAATCCGGTTCGATGACGCCGCGCTCGGACATGATCCTCCGTCCGAAGGCGTCCATGTCGGATATCCTGACCATTTGAAAGCGCTCGTCCATCGAAAGCCGGTTGTACGCGTCGAGGACGAGGGACTGGACGCGTTCCGCGTCGTCGGACCGGAGCGCGGGGGGAAACTTGAAGCCCTCGAGATTGCGCGCGATTCGCACGCGACTCGAGATCACGACGTCGGAATCAGGCCCGTCCGAGGTGTACCACGCGTCCTGGGGTTGTGTCTTTTTCTTCATGTCGCCTCTCCGAGCGAGCGAAGGCGATCCCGATAATAGGCGGCAAGCTCGTAATTCTCCTGGTCGATGGCGCGCTGTAGCTCGCGTTTCAGCGTTCCCGCGTCGGCCGTCTCCGGAAACGCGCGTTCCCGGGGTTCGCCCTGGGTTGCGGGCATGGCGGCCTCGATGCCCTCCTGCCTGAGGATGGCAACGATCTCGGCCTTGAAGCGGGAATAGCAGTCCGCGCAACCGACGCGTCTGGTGCGCTTGATCGACTGAAGGGAGCATCCGCAGGCCGGACACACCGGTCCGGCCTCCTCTTCACCCTGCCGGCTTTCGGATAGCCCGGAAAAGATTCCCCCAAGGGATATGTCGACCCTGTTCGCGTCGGTCGAGAAGCCCCGTTCCTTGGCGCATTGCTCGCACAGGTGCAGTTCCACGGAATTGCCCCGGGAAACCTGTTGCACGAAGATAACGGCGGTCCGGTCATGGCATATGTCGCATTTCATCACGATTTCCTCAGGGTATCCAGGGGTTTCTCCCTGCCGGCCCGCGAGGCGGGCAGTACGGAGACCAGGACGGACAGAAGGAGCGCCCCGGCCGCGATCCTGAACAACTCGGCGAAATTGAGCGTCACGGGGATCGACTCAAGATAATACGCGGGATCAAGCAGCCGGATCTCGCTGAACCGCGCGGTTTCCCCGAAGCGCAGGAACGCGAGGGTTTCGTGCGCCACGGAAAGGACCGCGTTGACAATCCGTTCTATCGCGTCAAAGAGTCCGTTTATGTGAATCGCGCACAGGATACCCACCGGCATACCGACCAGTATACCACCAATTCCGGTAAAAAAACCGGCCAGGAGAAAGGCGTAGGAGACGCACGCGGGATCTGCGCCCACGCTTTTGAGTATCGCGATCTCCTTCCGGCGTTCCATCACCATCATCACGAGCGCGGAGGAGATGTTCACCGCGGCCACGAACAGGATCATGAACATGATGAAAAGAAGGAGCGTCCGCGTGGTCGTGAAGGAGTGGAACTGCGACCGGTTCATCTCCTTCCAGGTATAGGCCCGAAAACCCTCGGGAAGGGCATCGATGACGCGCATGCGGGCGCCCTCGATCGCCCCGAAGGGATCGTCGGTACGAACCGAGATGAAGGTGTTCGACGACTCGCCCGAAAGGATCCTGCAACCCGTCCTGAAGGGTATGAACACCCACAACGCGTCAAGCTCCTGATAGCCCGAACTGAGTATGCCCCGTACGGTGAACGTCGTGAACCTCGGTATCGCGCGTCCTCCCCGGCCTTCGTTCATCGTAAGCACGCGAAAGGTGTCACCGACGGCAAGGGAAAGATCCTTCGCGATTTTTTTGCCCAGCAATGCGTCGTTGGGGCTATCGAGTCTTGCGGTGCCCGAAACGACCGACACGAGCCTCATGGCCGGACCTCCCTCGACGAAAAAGGCGGGATCCACGGCGCGCACGGTTCCTCCGGCGCGACCGCTCTTTCCCACCACGAGCGCCGTTCCCTCGCGCTCCGGAAGGGCCTCCGTCACGTTCCCGAGCTTCGAGCGGGCGGAGTCCATGGACGAAAGTGTCCGTGCGAGACCCTCGACGATCTCCGCGGAATCGGACCCGCCGTCAAACCCGTTCGCGCCGGTGTAGTCGACGACGCGGATATGCGACGAGGAAAGGTCGATGAGGCGAGATGTTATTCCCTCTATCATTCCGTCGGATATGACAAGCACCACGACGAGCGGCACGAGACTGATGCCGATTCCGGCGATCGCCCCGTAAAGGCTCTTTCTGGCGTTTGACTCCCCCCTTCGCGCGCCGACACCGAGGAAGGACAGCGCGAGCTTCAGCGATACGCGCGCGTTCGTCATGCCGTCTCCAGCTTTCCGCCTACGAGCCGGTACCGTTCGTCCGCCAGCGTGGCCGTTTCCGTGTCGTGGGTGACGAGAAGGAGGGCCTTGCCGTGCCGCGTCACCACCGAGAACAGAAGCTCGCGCACGACCTCGGCGTTGGCCGGGTCGAGGTTCCCCGTCGGCTCGTCTGCAAGCACGAGTTGCGGTTCGTTAACGAGCGCGCGGGCGACGGCGGCCCGTTGCCGCTCCCCCCCCGACATCTGGGAGGGATAGTGCGCCGCGCGCGATTCAAGATTCACGTCGGCGAGGAGGGCCCGTGCGCGGTCGGCGGCCTCGCGACGCTTCATGCCGCGCATGAGTGCGGGCAACATGACGTTCTCGAGCGCGGTGAAGTCCTTCAGCAGATAGTGAAACTGGAAGACGAGGCCGACGAACGAGCCCCGATACGAGGAAAGTTCGCGTTCCGATAGCGCGTGCACCTCGTAGGGTCCGGCGCTGACGGTGCCGGACGTGGCCGCCTCGAGGCCGCCGACAATGTTCAGAAACGTGCTCTTCCCGCATCCGGATTCGCCGATGATCACGACGCGCTTCCCCGGAGAAAGCGAAAAGTCGAGGTCGCGCAGGATGACGAGGTTCTCGCCGGCGGAAACGAAGGTCTTCGAAAGCCCCCGCACGGTCAAAATCGGTTCACTCATATCGAAGTACCTCCGCGGGCTTCAGTCGCAACAGCGTGCCGCAGGCCAGCCACGACGCGATCGTGGCGGACAGGACGCCGAACAGGAAAACGAACAGCACCTCCGGGAAGAAGATGCGTACCGGAACCGCCTCGAGATAGAAGTATTCGGGGCTGAAAAGCGAGAAATCACCGTTCGCCGAGGAGATGCCGAGCGCCGAGACAAAGGCCTCGACGCCGTTGACCGCCCGTTCCGCGAGCGCGAACACGTCGTTGATCCGTACCGAGACGAGAAGGCCGAGCAAGAGCCCTCCCAAGCCCCCCGACAGACCTATGGCAAGGCCGTTCGCGATGAAAATATACCGGATTTCGGCCGGCCTGCTGCCAAGGGCGCTCATCACGCCTATCTCCTCCCGCCTTTCGTAAACGGACCTGCGCATGGAGTTGTAGATGTTGACGGTGACGACGAGGAATATGAGGATCACCAGGAAGAATAGCATGTTCTTCTCCACCCTGAGCGCGCCGAAGAAGGCGCGATTGAAACTGCGCCAGGACTCCGCCTCCACACCCGGCTCCAGGGACGCGACGCTCGCCAAGAAAGAGGCGTCACGCTCGCGGTTTTTCAGTTTGACCCCGGCGAGCAGGCGACCCGAGTCCCCCGAAAGCGCCAGTCCGGTCCCCCGCGAAACGTAGGCGAAGGACTTGTCGATCTCGTAATAGCCCGTCTTCATGACGCCCACGACCGTCAACCTCGAATCGGACGGAAACAGGTCGGTCTCGCTCGTGCCCGACACGGCGACGAGCGTAACCTCGTGGCCGATCCCGACGCCGAGTTCGCGCGCGAGTTCGGACCCGAGTACGACCGTCCCGTCCCGGCTCACGTCGAAGTCCCCCTCCACCATCGTGATGGCCGAGGCGAAACCGGGATCCGCCGAGAGGAGGTCCGCCTGCACGCCGCGGACGAGGGCTCCCGACTGGCGGGAATACCTGCCCTGCACGAGCGCCTGCGTCTCGGTGAACGCGGTGAGCGAACGGACTGACGGATATTTCCTGATCCGATCAAGCTCCTCGGGCAATCCCCTGAGCCGAACGTGGGAGGAATGCACCTCGAGGATACTGTCGATGTAACCCATCTGGAAACCGTTCATGACGGAGAGGATTACGATGAGGGCCAAAACGCCGAAGGCAATGCCGGCCGTGGCCAGAAGGCTCGTAAGCGCGCTCCGTCCCCGGGCGTCCACCGACCCGAATCTCGAGGAAACGAAGAAAACCCAGTGCGATATCCTATTCACGATTCCCCTTCCTCCGGACTCCGTTGACATATTCCACGACAAGTATGGGAACTCCTCCAAAATACGCCGTTTCCACCCAGTTGTCGTCGTCGCGATACGAGGCAACAAGGGTGATGCTCCCGTCGGTAAACACCTTCCGCTCGGAAAGGGAACCGTCCGGGCGGTAGGCGTACGTCACGCGAACGCTTTTTTTTCCGTCCTCGGTCCAGGATTCCGACAGCCTGCCCTGGGAATCGTAGGCGTACCGATATCTCGTCTCGCTGCCGGAGACGTCGACAACGACCATGCCGACGCACCTTCCCGACTCGTCGAATTCCGACTCGGTCGATCCGTCCGCGCCCGTTCGTACCGACAGGCGAACCACGTCCGAATTGTCGTGGTAGAACCAGGTCGTACGCTCGGTTATCTCGCCCTTTTCCCAGCGCACCGCGCTCGAAGGCCTCTCTCGCGCGTCGAATTCCTCCAGATACCACACGTCCCTTCCCGCTATGGCGACCGAGTCCCGCGTTGTCTTCGCGTATGCGGCGACGGGTTTGACCCCTGGTTCCGGCGAAGCGGCATCGTCCTGCGGTTGGACCTGCGCCTGCGCCGCCCGGGACAAAAAAACAAGAGACAGGATAACGAACGTACGACCACGAGTCCGGTCCATTATACCCGCGTCCCGAGAAGATCGTTAAGGTAGGCACGGGCGTCGAAGGGCGCAAAATCCCCGAGACCCTCCCCGGTTCCGACAAAGGCTACGGGAAGCCCAAGCTCCTTTCCGACGGCCACGGCGATACCGCCGCTTGCCGTCGAGTCGTACTTGGTCAGGATGACGGCATCGACACCGACGGCCGAATGAAAGGACTCCGCCTGCCTCAGGGCGTTTTGGCCGGTCGTGGCGTCGAGCACGAGGAATTTCCGGTAACAGCCCTCGTCCGCGCGAGTCGACGCGATCCTGTCGATCTTCTGCAGTTCCCGCACGAGGTTCTCCTTGTTGTGAAGGCGTCCGGCGGTATCGGCGATCACGAGCGCGCCGCCCTGGGCGCGCGCGGCGTCGCAGGCGGAAAACACGACCGCGCCGGGATCCGAGCCGTTCTGGTGGGCGACGACCCTCGTATCGGTCCGCTGTCCGTGAAGCTGCAGCTGCTCGATCGCCGCCGCGCGGAACGTATCGGCCGCGGCGAGGATTATCGGGACGCCTTCCCGGTCGCGGTACCATTTCGCCATTTTCGCGACGGAGGTCGTCTTCCCGACGCCGTTCACTCCGAGCACGAGATATACGGAAACCGATCCGGCGCGGGGGGCGAACCGCGCTTCGCCGACCCACGGCACGAGCGTGGAAGAAAGCCTTTCGAGTATCGATTCGCGATCCCCGATTCCCTCCGAGCGGCACGCGCGCTCAAGGCCTTCCACGACCTCAAAAGCCGTTTTTGCCCCCAGATCGGCCTCGACGAGCCTGTCGGCCAACTCCTCGAAAAAAGCGGAATCGATCTTCGCGTGCGCGGAAAACAGGCGCTTAAGACTCTCGGCAAAACCCAAACGTGCCACTTCGCTTCTCCCCTTCGCGCGCGTCAGCGCGCTTCCTTCGGTATGGTCTGGTCGGCCGCGAGGATATACCGGACCAGCTGGATCGCGGCGTTGATGCCGAGGCCGATCGTTATACCCTGAGCCACCCTGGACGCCGTATTCCACGCCTCGATCTCGTCAAGCGCCCCCGGTGATCCCGAGAGCTTCCCGTCGTTATACGCGTTTTGCTTGTTCACGTATACGCCGTACGACAGCATCGAAAGCGGAAGCGAGACGTACAGGAGACCGAGCGACCAGTACAGCGTCCGCCTCCGCTCCTCTATGCGTTTCTCCGTATTCATCTTGTTGTCGTCGATCACGAGCGCGGGAGAGCCCTTGTCCCTGAGCCGTTCGGGGTCGAAGATGAAGTAGGTTTTCACGTCACCAGCCACGGCCTCGCCGATGGTCGGAAACGACGGCAAGGTCGCTTCGGTCGGCGTCTGCCCATAGTGCTTTGTGTGAAAGTACAGATCCGAGGCGACCCGTTTGGCGTCAAAGGCGACGGTGACCGTGACGGTCTTTGCGAGCTGGACGCTAACCGTATACTCCCGCAGGGATCCGAAATCCGCGACGCGCTCCGACGATTCGTACCCGGCGGCGGACGCCACGATCGAGTGTTTCCCCGCGAACACGGTTACGGGCGCCGTCTTGTCGACGACAAGCTTGCCGTCGACGAACAGCCGCGCGTCCTCGGGAGCTACGGCGAACCGGAGGACTACCGGCTTCCGGTTCGTCAGCGCGGGCACGAACTTCGAGACGACGAGCGACACGAGCGACTCTACGTCCTCATAAGGAACCGCCTCGGAGACGGTTACGGCGTCGTCCGGTCCCAATCCCGTATCGAGCGTAACCGACGCGCGAAGGTATCCGCCGACGTCCTCGAGCTTCCCCGTAATGAGGCCGGATATCGAATCCTCGCGCAGGGATTTGCCCAGCGAGGTTCCCTCCCTGCGCTTGTACAGTTCCCGCCCGTCCTTCCAGAGCCCTATCGCGGCGACGGAGTCGGCCGCTTCGCCCGCCTCCTCGGTCTTTATCTTGATTTTCCCGTCATAGTCGCCGATCGCATCGTCCTTGTCGCGGATTCGCGCGGCGATATCGCGTCTGCGTTTTGACTTGCTTGCGTCGGAATCGTTGCCGAGCAGAACCTTGTCGAGATCGTCGACGAGCTTGGACCGTTCCTCGACGAGGACCATTCGCGCGTCGGTCAGGGTTTTCAGCTCGCGCCGGTGCGCCTCTTCCGCGAGAACGAGGCGGGACTTGATCCTTGAAATGCCGGAGAGGACGAGCTTCGGTATGACCGTGGAGAAATTCCCGTACACGTCGGGAAGTCCTTCCGCCCCGAACGGTTCGGCGGCAAGCGTCCAGGAAGGCTCCTGACACGGCGTTTCAAAGGCGACGAGAAAACAAACCGCCACGGCGAACGCCCGGAGAGCGAACCTATCCCAGGACAAGGCTCAGCACTCCCTCCAGGTCCCGCTCGTCGACCGGCTTCGCGAGTATCGCGCATGCGCCGCACGACATCGCCTTCTTCGCCTGGGCCTCTTCCCCGGGACCGGAAAGGACGACAAATCTGGTTTTCGGACTGATCTGCCGGAAACAGGACGGATCGATGAAATAGCGCGGCTCGTACAGCACCACCGAAACGTCTCGCTCGGTCAGGCACGACACGAGCCAGTTTTTCGCGGGCATCATGCCGCTTGCCGTCCTGTCTTCCGGAAGGACGGCAGCGCCCTGCCCCGAGCGCTCGGCGATGAAGGAGGAAAGGTATGTCGATCTGCACAGTATGCCGATCATAGGTCGTCGTCGTCTTCCCCGAGCTGGACGCCCTTCCAGGCGGCGTTCAGCCAGGCTTCCATGAACGGGTCAAGGTCACCGTCCATGACGGCCTGTATGTTTCCCGTTTCGTGCCTCGTCCGGTGATCCTTTACCATGGTATAGGGCTGAAACACGTACGAGCGTATCTGGTTTCCCCACGAGATGTCCTTTTTCTCCGCGGAGAACTTCTGGTTTTCCTGTTCCTTTTTTTCCCGGTAGTACTCGTACAGGCGCGCCTTGAGTATGCTCATCGCGGTCTGACGGTTCATTATCTGGCTACGCTCGGATTGGCACGCGACCACTATACCCGTCGGCAAGTGGGTAAACCGAACCGCAGAGTCGGTCTTGTTGACGTGCTGACCGCCCGCGCCTCCCGCGCGATAGGTATCCACGCGCAGATCCTCCGGACGGACGTCAACCTCGATGGTGTCGTCGAGTACCGGGAAGCAATGGACGGACGTAAACGAGGTGTGTCTCCGCGCGTTGGCGTCAAACGGGCTGATGCGCACAAGACGGTGGACCCCAGATTCGCCCTTGAGATAGCCAAAGGCGTAATCGCCGCGAATCTGGTGCGTAACGGACTTTATGCCACCGTCCGCCTCAAGCATGTCGACGGTTTCAACCTTGAAACCCCTTCGCTCCGCCCAACGCACGTACATCCTGGAGAGCATTTGCGCCCAGTCGCACGCCTCGGTCCCGCCCGCGCCGGCGTGAATCGTGAGAAAGGCGTCGTTCATGTCAACCTCGCCCGAAAGGAGGTTGACCACGTTGAGCTTCTCGAAGCGTTCCTGAAGGACCTCGAGCAGGCCCTCGATCTCCGGCACCATGGACTCGTCGGAGGACTCCTCCGCGAGTTCATAGAGCGCCTCCAGATCGGCGACCTCGGCCATCAGGCTCTCCCAGGGTTCAACGCGGTTTTTCAGGGTCCTGAGCTCGGACATGGTCTTTTCGGCCTTTTTCTGGTCATTCCAGAATCCCGGTGACGCGGAAAAATCCTCTTTCTCCGCGATCTTCGCCTTTATCGCGTCCGGGTCAAAGACGCCCCCAGATTTCCCGGATTAACGCCTTCAACTCGGCGATAGGTGCTTTGCATTCCTGAAGTATCATGTCTTTCTCCCGTTACTGTCGTGTAGGCGGCTTTCGCGCCTGTGCATCCCGCGCCGCCGCCGGAGGGCGAACGACGATCCGTTTCCATTTCTTCTTCGCCAATACGGTAACAGCCATGACGCCATCGACGGGAAACTGGTACATCCGTATCGCGTCGTAATAGTCGGTTACCCTATCCAGCTCCTGCTTGAGCTTCGCGAGGGTTTGGTCGTTTACCGAGGCCGATTCCCAGCAAGCCCGTTGGGCCTTCTCGAAACCGTATGAGGCGAGTATCTCGGCCATTTGACGCGCTGACTCCTCGCCGCCCGGGTCCAGAATGACGGAAACAAACATACATCAGCATACGGGAAAGAAATTATCTTGTCAAATCATCAATTAACTGCGAAAATGGTTTTGGGGGCAAAATGCGCATGAAATCGCCGATTATTCCGGTCTTGGCAGTCCTACTCTCGTATATGCCGCTCGCGGGCCAGGATTCCCCGGATATGGAAGTCGGGCGCCTTGCGGTACCGCCGGCTCCCGTCGTATCCGGCCTGACGGCTACCCTTACCGACAAGACGGTCGTCCTTTCATGGGACGCTCCGCCCGCAAGGATTGCCGAAAGTTCCATATTGAGAGATAATAAACCCATAACCGCCGCGACATACCGCTCCGCGGAGCGGATAGGAAAGGTCGCGCGGAACGTGACCACCTTTACCGACGTACTAGAAGCCCCGGGTTCTTATTACTATGCCGTTCTTTCGTACGGTTCCGACGGGCGCGTTTTCGACTTCTTTTTGCCCGCCAATAACGCAACCCTCGTGGCCGTCTCCTTCGCCCCGCCCGTAACGGCCGGTTCCGCCCGAATCACGGCCTTCGCGCCGATGGTACGGAACGACGCCGTGATCGTAACCTGGAAATCCGACGCGCGCGGGGCAAACCTCGTGTTATACCGCTCCACGACGCCCTTTTCCGGCCTGACAAGCCTTGCCGGGGCGATTGTCCTCTCGTCGTTTGCGGAAACGGGAACGCCGTACGTCGACTACCCCGTTCCGGGAGTGCCCTATTACTACGCCATCCTCGACGAAGCCTCCGTGCTTTCGGGCAACGTCCGTTTCGTAACGGACGAGAACACGAACCGCGTTCCCGTTGAGGTTTCGGCTGGGTACGCAAAGTTCCAAAAAAACGGCGTGCCGCCCGTCCGTCCCATGCCCCTTCCCTGGCTGAATCCGGACGGAAAACTCGAACGGCCGCCGTACCGTTTTTCACGCGAAACCGAGAGGATGGTCTCCGCCATGACCTCTGGAGCTCCGAAATCGCGCGAGATCCCCCACAGGGCCTATCTTTTCGAGATTGATACCCTTGCCTCCGGGGCCGGAGAGGAATACGCCCTGCGCAAGATACTGGAAACATCGTTCATACCGGGGGATTGGGAGGCGACGATCGCCGATTTGGGCAGGTTCCTGTCCATTCGCCGTTCGCCCGAGGTTTCGGCGCGCGCCCGCTTCTATCTTGGCCAGGCGAAATTCTTTACCGGATCATACAGCGGAGCCTTGCTGGAATTCCTGCTCGTCCAGGACCGGTACTACGTCCAGGCGCGCGAGTGGATACACTACGTCATCGAGCGCATGGCGGCGACGGGCCGCCAACCCGTTACCGGGTAATCCTCCGTAAAAGGGCAAAGATCGCGGGAGAGGTTTTCTGGGCGGGGTCGGCGCGAACGGTTTTGTCCGCCTTCTGGCCGCCTTCGGACTTTCCCTCTTCCTGTTTGACGGGAACCACCGCGTCTCCCGAGTTAACCCGATCGAAAAACCCCTTCCGCTCTATCTTGCCGTACGTGATGTCCTCGTCCACGGTCACGGCGGAGAAAACGGCGAGTACCGTTGAGCTGTCGTATTCGAGTCCCAGCCCTTCGCCACGCGGCCGTATCCTGCCTCCGTCAACTATCTCGAAGCTCTGGCCCTCCTTTATTCCGTCGGCCTTTCCGAGGTCGATGATCGCGTCCGCCTGGCGGCGCGAGATGATCGCTCCGCGAACCGGGACGGCCTGGGCGATCATCTGGACGAGCCTTCTGAGGGCATTGGCGTACCGGTCGTTTCCCGTCCGGTATACCGAGAAAGTCTCGGCGCGCGAGCCGGTTCCCGATACGTGAAGCTCGGCGACAATCTGCACGTCCCGCTTGTTCTCGCTGAAGGTAACGATGGCGAAGTAGTCCTCTCCCTTGGTGCGCGACAGCCTGAAGGCCTCCGAGTAGCTTCCGACGGGGGCCTCGTTCGCCTCGACCGCAAAACGCATGTCGTAGCTGAATACGTCCGCCAGCATCATGGCCGTGACGCGCTCGGAGTCGGGATGGAGGATGTTTCCCGGATCGGAGATGTAGTAAATGCCGATCTTGGCGTGGGCCTTGTCGAGCAGGAGCGGATTGATATTCCAGCGCCTCTGCACGGACTGTGAAAGAAGGCGCGAATAGGACTCGACCGCGTCGTTGATCTCCTTGGTGCCCTTGCCCCGCGACTGTATGAACTCGAGCTGGGCGAGGTATCTCGCGGGATAGCCCCTTGTCAGAAGCAGGCGCGCGTAGGAAAGCCGCGCGCTCGTGTCGTCGGGATCCAGCTTCAGCGCGCGCCGGTATTCGTGAAGCGCCTGGTCGGACAGGTTCGTTTCCGCGAACGTCCGCGCCTTGTCAACGTGCCAGGCGCTCCAGACAGAGCGTCTCTTGTCCTCGAACGGAAGGAACGACGCGGCATGCATCTCCCCGAGCGAACGGAGTATCTCGTCGTCCGGCGACACCTGCAGTCCGGTTCTCGCCGACGCGAGGGCCTCGGCGTCCTTTCCCATCTTCGCGAGGGCGAGTGTCTTCAGGTACCAGGCGCTCGGTTTGTCCCGACCCTTGGCGATTCTCGCCTCGCATACCGAAACGACCTCCGAGTACCGGCCCGATCGGTAAAAAACGGCCGAAAGAAGCTCGTTCGCCTCGTCATAATCGGGCCGCAGTGACAGCGCCGTGCGCGCGTGGCGCTCAGCCTCATCCTGCGCACCCTCGAGCGAGGCGATATATCCCGCGTAGTAGAAGACCTGCGGGTTGTCGCCGTGATACAGCATGGCCTTCGAGAGATACTCCCGCGCGAGGGCCGCGTTTCCCGCCTCGCGGGACGTCAGGGCGAGGGAAAGGAGGGCCTTCCTGTTTTCCGGACTGCGCCTCAGCGCCTCCCGATAGTGGCCGGCGGCCGATGACACCCTGCCGGACGCGACCTCCAGCTCGGCGAGTCCGAAGCGCGCGTTCACGTCGTTGGGCCAGGCGCTCAGCACGCGGCCGAATACGGCGCTCGCCTCTTCGTTTTTTCCGAGCCCGATGAGTATGAAGCCCTTCGTGGCGAGGAGTCCGGGATCGCCGCTCCTGTACGCGAGCGCCTTGTCGCACATGGCGTCAGCCTGGCCGTATTCCTCGAGGGCGTAAAAGCACTCTGCGAGTCCCGTCCAGGCTTCCGCGTAAGCCGGATTGAGCTTGACCGCCTCCTGATACCGTTCGATCGCCCCGTACCAGTCCTCGCGTCCCTGCAAGACCGTGCCGCTTTCGTACAGGCTCACGGGGTCCCGACGCGCTCCGACTTCCGTCCACGCGATCGAAACGAGAAAACACTGCGACGCTAGTACCATGGCGAACAACCTGGTCGCTCTCATGCTATGCTTCCTTTCTTCTCACGATCTTCACCGTGTTGATTCGATGCCCTTCCATGTCCTGTACGATGAAATCGAGGTTTTTCCAGGATGCCTTCTCGTACTTGACAGGAATCTTGCCGAACAGGTCGAAGACAAAGCCTCCCAGCGTGTCGAATTCCTCGCCGGGAACCTCGTCCTGAAAAAACTCCCTGAGGTCGTCAAGGTTGACGCGCGCGTCGCAAAGCCACACGCCGTCGCCTATCGGGAGTATATCTTCCCTCTCGTTGTCGAACTCGTCCTGGATGTCGCCGACTATCTCCTCGATAATGTCTTCCATGCTGACGATTCCGGACACGCCGCCGAACTCGTCTATCACCACGGCGATATGCACGTGGCGCCGCTTGAATTCCCTGAGCAGGGTGTCGATCCTCTTCGATTCGGGCACGAAAAAAGGCTTTCTTACCATCTTTTCGAGGTCCAGCCGTTCCTTTCGCGCGCTGATCTTAATCAGGTCCTTCACGTACAAAATTCCCACGACGTTGTCTATCGTGTCGAGGTACACAGGAAACCGCGAATGTCCGCTTGTCGCCACCTTGTCGAGAAGGTCCCCCTCGTCCATGTCCATGGACAGAAAATCGACGTCTATCCTGGGGACCATGACCTCGCGGACTGACGTTTCGGAAAGGTCGACGACTCCGCGGATCATGTCTCGCTTTTCATCGTTGAGGCTTTCCTCTATCGATTTTTCGATGTCGAGGTCCGGGGACTCGGGGCCCTGCTTGCTGTCCTTCGCGCCGCGATTACGGCGCATGAACGGTAAGGTCATTGCTCGTACACCTCCGTGCCGGAAAACGACAGAAGGAGGCTCTCCTGCAAGACGAGCATTTCCTCGTCGGGCGAATTCGTGGAGTGGTCCATGCCTGACAGGTGGAGGATGCCGTGAATGACGAGCCGTTTCAGCTCCTCGTCGGGGGTGACGCCGAATTCGCGCGCGTTCGACATGAGCGAGTCGACGCTGATAACGATGTCGCCGGCGCTGAACCACGTATCGCCCGCGTCGTCGACGTACTCGTCGCCTTGCTCGAAGGATAGCACGTCGGTCGGTCCGTCGATCTTGCGGTACTCCCTGTTCAGGTCGGCGATGAAGGGATCGCGGCAAAGGAGTATCGACAAGTCCCAATTCCTCTTGTCCGTTCCCTCCAGCACCAGTTCGGCAAACGACGCGAGGCGGTCCGCCCATGCAGGGCGTTCCATTCCCTCCTCGCATTCCAGGACAATTTTGTTGTTCATTCCTTTTTACCCTTCAGTATGTGTTCTTGTTGGGAGGAGACCGCGCCGTCGGCCGAGTCCGGATCCTTCTGGTTCGGGTACTCTATCCTTGAATGATAGTACCCGGCGAGTATGCCGACGAACGTCCTTTTCACGATCTCGATGTCCCTGAACGTCAGGTCGCATTCGTCGAGCTGCTTGGTCTCGATTTTTCCCGACACGAGTTCGTTGATGAATTTCTCCAATCGCGGCACCGACGGCTTCTCGAGCGTCCTGCACGCGGCCTCGACGACGTCGGCGAGCATGACGACGGCCGACTCCCTGCTCTTCGGCGGGTTCCCCGGGTAGGTGAAGTCTTCCTTGTCGATTTCCGCGTTCTGTTTTTTCGCCTCGTTGTAGAAATACGAAATGATGCTGTTTCCGTGATGTTCCGATATGATCTCGATCACCTCGCGGGGAAGCCTGAGCTGTCGCGCCTTCTCCACGCCTTGCTTGACGTGGCTCCGGATGACGGTGGCCGACAGGCGGGGGTTGATGTCCAGGTGCTTGTTGTAGCTGGTCTGGTTCTCCACGAAATACTCGCTTTGGTCGATCTTTCCGATATCGTGGTAGTACGCCCCGACGCGGGCAAGC
Organism: Spirochaetales bacterium Spiro_10; assembly: GCA_001604405.1. GTDB lineage: Bacteria > Spirochaetota > Spirochaetia > Treponematales > Treponemataceae > Teretinema. The sequence goes on along the minus strand of LVBL01000003.1, from coordinate 126,904 downwards.
AGCGGGTCGGCGCCGATCTCGCGGCAGGCGCTTTCAGCGAGCGTCGCGACCATTATCGAATGGTTGTAGGTGCCCGACACGGAAAGAAGCATCTTCTTCATGATGGGCGAATTGAGATCCGAAAACTCCATGAGACGGAAGCTCGTCGAGGTGTTCAGGACTGTTTCGAGTATCGGCAGGAAACCGAGCAGCAGAATCCCGCTCATGAAGCCGTTTACCGAGGATCCGACCAGCGCGAAGGAAAGGTTGGAGGTTTCTCCGGGAACGATCACGTCGAGGATCGCGACGATGGCGGGGTTTACCGCCGCCATGATGCACGCCGACTTGACGAGATCTATCCGTTTCCCGGTTAGCCTTACCGCGCTCACGCCGGCGACCCCGGACACGAGCGAGAACGTGGCGATGCCCGGAGCAAAGCCCGACGCGCACAATACGAGCATGAAGCCGACAAAGGAGCCGATAAGGGCGAATCTGCGGCTGATCATCACCGACAGCAGCATGGAAACGAGCGCGGCGGGCATGACGGCCGCCATGTCCAGTTGCAGGCTGAACGACTGCATCCTAGAGAACACAAGCGTGAAGACGTACAGGACGGAAAGCGAGACCGCGATGAACGTCTTGAGCCCGAAGTCCAGCGCCTCGCCCGACAGTCCCTTCGAGAACGAGTATACCGCCATGATGGCTATCAAGGCCAGAAAGAGCGCCGTTCCGGCGAATTCACGCAAGTCGATAAAGGCGCCTGACGACGCGAGCGCCTCGAGCTGCTGGTAGCTTTCCTCGTTGACGAGAAAGCCCCGTTTCACGATTTTTTGCCCTTTCTGGATGACGACGAGCACGGGGGCGACCTGGCGTATCGCGTTTTCTATCTTGGCCTCGCTCTCGTCGCTCTGATAGACGAGGTTGACCTTCACGAAGGGCCTGATGACGGCGAGTATCTGATCCGTTATAGCGGGGCCCTTCCGCATGACCGTTAGCGAGGACTGGATTCTCGAACGCAAGTCGTTCAGCGTCAGCAGCGAATCCTTGGGAACCTCCGACCGTTCCTGACGGTCGTTCTTCCAACGCACGACCTCCACGTCGGTCTGGTTGAACCTGTTCATCCCCTCGTCGGGAAACGCGACGACTCCCTCGCTGACGATCTGCTTGAAGACCATGCGCGTCGTGGACAGGAATCCGCTCCTGTCGGGATTCATGTAGAGGGCCTGCATCTGCTTGCGCTCAAGGACGCCGGGATATTCCTGCTGAAGCTCGAGCATGAACTGCTCGATGCCCGTGGATCGCTGGTACAGCCTGTCCAGGAAAACCGTGAAGCCCTCGAAGGATTCCAGCATAGAGGCGGAAACCGAGCGGTCGTACCGGAACACGGCCGTGACGAGCCGCTGCCTCGCCTCCCTTCGTATCCTTGTCGCGTATTCGTCGACGAATGATATCTCCCTGCTTGCCACCACGTCCCGATCCGCGACCTTTCCGATCTCGAAGTCGGAAAGGCTCAGCCGCCTGATGCCGTTAACCTGCACCGAACCGAAATACGTCGCCAACAAAAGCGCCAGAAACGAGGCGACCATAAGGGCGATTTCGCTGCGATTGCGGAGCATCCGCCGCGTCAGCATCCTGGTAAAAACGGAACCTTCACGAATTCTTTTGCTCATATGCCTGCACTATCTTCCTGACCAACGGATTACGCACAACGTCCCTGTCTTCGAGCGTTACGAACGCGATCTCCGGTATTCCCCCAAGCACGCGCATGGCCGATACGAGACCGGACTCCACGCGACTGGGCAAATCGACTTGCGTAATGTCGCCGGTGATAATCGCCTTCGAGTTCTCGCCCGGGCGGGTCAAGAACATCTTCATCTGTTCGCGTGTCGTGTTTTGCGCCTCGTCAAGTAGTATTATCGCGTTGGAAAGGCTCCTTCCCCTCATATAGGCGAGCGGGGCTATCTCGATCACTCCGGACTCGCTCATCCGCTTGATGGTCTCGCGCGGAACGAGTTCCTCCATGGCGTCCTGCAACGGGCGAAGATAGGGATCGAGCTTTTGCTCGAGATCGCCCGGCAAAAAGCCGAGATTCTCGCCCGCCTCCACGACGGGACGGGTCAGAATCAGCTTTCGGTATTGATGGCTCAGTACGCGCTGAAGGGCGTGCGCGACGGCGATGAACGTCTTCCCGCACCCAGCGGGGCCGACCGAGAAAACCATGTCGTGGGTTTCAAGGGCGCGTATCAGCTCTGCCTGACGGATCGTTCTCGGTACGACGGGAGAAGAGGCCTGGGGAATCCGAATGCAGGCCTGGTTCAGGGACTCGCCGAATCCTTCTTCCATCCCGGCTATCAAGTCGGGGATCATCCCCGGGTAACCGCCCGGGGAACGCTCGTGACCCGAGAGAACCGCGTCAACGAGACCCTGAAATTTGCGACAGACGTCATCGTCGTCAGAGGCGACGGTGAGTTCGTTTCCCCTCGTCAACACCGGGACTCCGAGATAATCCTCTATAGCGCGCAGATTACCGTCATTTACCCCGCAAACGGCGTGTAAAATGTCCCTGTCGCCCAATACTATCGTATATCCGTTGTCCAAATAAACCTCTTCGGGAAAGTGTACATATATCTTGACCGAACCGTCAAGGTTCGAGGCTAGTCATCGTCGCTGTCCGTGGTATTTAACGTAAACACCCCTTCCTTGGACCGTACCCTCGTCTTTATGTCGGAGATCGGTTTCCACTGAACGATGAAGTCTACGGTCGGGGTAAAATCGTAGTAATACGAGGATCCCGAGGACCTGAGGGTCGGTTCCACGGTAATATCGAGATTCATCGTCCAGTCATGCAGGTAGTGCGTCATTCCGAATTTCATGTTTTTTAGCTTGAATCCTGACATCTCCCGGTCCGACGTGTTGAAAAAATTGAACGACTTGACGAGGTCCTTTACGATATTGGTCTCTCCTGGCAGCGTTACGGGCAAGTCCATCCAGTCCTGGAAATAGCGGGCGATCACCTCGTTCGAGCTTGTCGAACTGAGCGACAGGTCGAGAAAGTCGTACACCTTGAACGTCAGCTTTGGCGAGAAGGTGAAACTGCTGTTTGTTATGCGCAACAGGTCGAATTTGAGATTGGAGTACAGGGACAGGTTCAGATACAGACGGTTGTTCCATCTGTATATGCTTAACGGCTTCGCGCTGTTGTCATAGGTCAGTCCGGCGTCTGAGGGAACGAACTCCTTTGCCGTACCGTCGAGAACCCAGCCTTGCATGATATCGAGCCGGTACGGGATCGCGCTCGTCATGGTGTAATACGCCGAAAGACTCCCGTAGGAGGCGGAGAAATACAGGCGGGAAGGCTCGTTCTCCTCGATACTGTGCGTGTATTCCTGCGTTAGCTTGAGTCCTATCGGAAACGACCAGTTCAGCGTGCTTTTGAGCGGATCCCAGAGCCAGTCGTTTTCCCCGGCGGCGACCTCCTTCTCATAGAGCTTCGACGTCATGGTCAGCGTGCCGTACAGCCAGGCAAATTGCGCGGTGCCGGAATAGGACTGAAGCAAGGGAGGAAGGTTGTTCACGAAGGTCACTTTCTGCTCGTAGGGACCGAGCGCGACGCCGACAACCGAGGTCGCGGTATGTGTCGAAACGTAGTCCTTGCTCCATTCGAACGGTCGGTTTTCCCACGCGGGGTCCGCCACCGTTCCGGTAAACTCGTTTTTTATAAGATCGCCCTTGAAGTCCCACGCAAGGGATACCGGCTTGAGAAGCTCGTCACGGTTGAAGGGCACGAATTTGACGGAGTCCGTCGATGTGACCTGGTATACCGACGCCTTGTAATCGCTCAAAACCACGGCGTCGCGCTTTGCGGCAGTATCATAGACGTCCGCGGACAGCCAGGGGTGGTCCTGATACGTACCGCTGAATGAAAGCATCGACGAAAGGGACAGGAAGTCATTGTCGACGGAATAGAGCCCCCTTATTCTGGCCGAGGCCCTCAACTGGTAATACAGCGAGGAGTAATCGTTCCAGTCGATGTCGGACGGCTGATTCCATCCCGCGGGGCTATACCGGATTTCCTGGATATACTGCGGATCAAAACCCCATGTAACCGAATATGCCGTGTCGCCAATTCCGCTCACCGGGGTGACGGCCCCCGAAAGCGGCGGCAAAAACGCGTCAACCGTTTTTTGCTTGGTTGCTGCCTCCTGGGATTCGCCGGATGACTGACCTTCCTTGGACTCGCTTACGCCTTTTTTGTCCGAAACCGCCGCGGACGAATCCGCGGGTTCTTCCTTGAAGGGATTTCCCAGCGTTCCCGTCTCCTGTCTCGCGCTTCGCGCGGCCGGTTCGTTCGCGGACGAAAGAAGGGTTCCTCCCATCGAAACGCGGATCTCCGGCTTGATCAATTCAGGGTAGTAGAACAGCCGCTCGGGGGAGTACAGCGCCTCCTCACCCGAAAGCGTCGAGTTTGTCTTGGAGTTGAAGGTCATCACTCCCGAGAGCGTCGAGACGCTCAGGGTATCGAGCCAGGGGCCCGACCAGGACATGTCCGGCTTTATCGATCCGGATACGGTCCATGAGTACGTCGTCTCGTCGGTATCATTGTCGTCCCGGGCAAGCTCCGCCTGTTCGGTGAGGAATTTGAACCAGTTGAGATCTTCGGACCTGTCAAAGAAATCGTCCATATATTCGGGATCGGACACGAGGGGCAGCGACACGGAAAGCTGAAAGGGTTTCTTGTCCATCTTGAGGGAAAACTCGGTCCGGTACCGGACGGGGATCTCGTTCCCGAAGAATATGCCCTTGTTGTAATGCTCGTTTCCAAGGGAGTCGTACGTCGAGTAGAGAATGCCTGAGGACGGCGCGAAGAGGGTTTTCGAGAACGCGACTGATCCGAGGAACTTGACGGAGTTCACGTAACCGGACGTCTGGAACGACCCGTCTACGCCGACCATGGCGCCGAGTGACGAGTAGCCGTCGACCATGAGTTTCAGGTAATCCCCGTTCGAGTCCTTGGCATCCTCGGGAAGGTTTCTCAGGAATAGGCCTTCCCTCCTCTGCTCCTTCAGGGTATCACCCTGGAGAAAATCCGCGAACGACGTTCCCTCCTTCGCGTCCTTTTGCGGGAGCGGTTTCCTTCCCGCGAGGTACGTCGTTGTCTGGACGAAATACCCCTCGCGATTTCTGAAGCCGAATACGGGATGGACGATCATCTCGTCGCCGGGATAGTAGAAGAACGGTATGTAGAAAACGGGAAGCGGGCCGATATACAGTATCCCGTTCAGTATCGCGATCTCGTTTCCCGGCAGGAGCCATACGCGGGACGCGTTGATGGACCAATGCGGCTCGTCCTCGTCGCAAGTCGTCAGCACCGCGTCCTTGAAGGCTATCGTCGAGCTCGAGTCGCGTCCCGTGATCTCGGCGTGGATTATGTACGGATCGCCGTCCTTCTTGCCCGAGTCCTGGGTCACGACGCCCTTCATGAAAACGCCTTCCTGCTTTTTTATGTCGAACAGGAGCGCCTCTCCACGGTACTTCTCGCCTCCGCTCTTGCCCGTCGAATGCTCGTACGTGACGTTTCCGCGCGCCTCGAGCGTGTCGCGCGACTTGTCGAACAGTATCTCGTCGGCGCCTATGCGCGAAACGGAAGAGCCTTCGGTCACCACGATGACGACGTCGCCGGTAAACCTGAGGATCTCCTCGCCGTAGGTTCCCGTCGAGGCGGTCGCGCCCTCCGCGACGCCCGCGGGTTCGGTCCGTTTTACGTATTCGGTGATTCTGGCCGATTCGATCTTGACGGTTCGCTCTTCCGCCCATGCGTTCAACGACACGAGGAACGACAGGACAAGAAGGGCGCGCCGCGTAATCCTCATCGGGACCGTTCCAGAAGCTCGCCGAGATACTTGCCGGTATGCGACTTCTTCGCCTTGGCGACCGCCTCGGGGGTGCCCTGCGCCACGATGGTTCCGCCCCTGAACCCGCCTTCCGGCCCGAGATCGACGACGAAGTCCGCCTGGGCAATGACGTCGAGGTTATGCTCGATCATCACCACGCTGTTTCCCTGGTCAACGAGCCGCTGGATGACCGACATCAGCTGCTTGACGTCCGCGAAATGGAGTCCCGTCGTCGGCTCGTCAAGGATGTAGAGCGTCTTACCCGTGGACCTGCGGGCGAGCTCGTTTGCGAGCTTGACGCGCTGCGCCTCGCCGCCGGAAAGCGTCAGGGCAGACTGTCCGAGCTTGACGTACCCGAGCCCTACCGAGAGCAGGGTCTCCATCTTCCGCGCGATATGCGGGATCGACGCGAAAAACTCGGCGGCCTCCTCGATCGTCATGTCGAGAACGTCGGCGATGCTCTTTCCCTTGAAGCGCACCTCGAGCGTCTCGTGGTTGAACCGCTTTCCGTGGCAGACGTCGCAGGTTATGTACACGTCGGAAAGGAAGTTCATCTCTATCGTTATCGTTCCGTCGCCCTGGCAGTTCTCGCATCTTCCGCCCTTGACGTTGAAGGAGAACCGTCCCGGCTTGTAGCCGCGGGCCTTCGCGTCGGGAAGGCTCGCGAACAGGTCGCGGATGCCGGTGAACACTCCGACGTAGGTGGCCGGATTCGAGCGCGGCGTCCGTCCGATCGGGCTTTGGTCGATATTGATGACCTTGTCGATGAACTCGACGCCCTCGAGTCCCTCGAACGATCCCTCGTCATAGCTCGTTCTCATGACGCGGTTCGATATCGCGGGGTACAGCACGTCCGACAGAAGCGTCGACTTGCCCGAGCCGGAGACGCCGGTGATGCAGGTAAACGCCCCGAGGGGGATGGAAACGTCGATACCCTTCAGGTTGTGTTCCCTCACGCCGGTTACCGTGAGCCTGTTTCCGTTCCCCTTCCGCCGCTCCTTCGGGACATCCATCTTGAGCGTCCCCGCGAGGTACTGGCCGGTCAGGCTCTTCTTGACCTTCATCACCTCGTCGGGCGTGCCCTGCGCGACGATGTAGCCGCCGTGGACGCCCGCGCCGGGACCGAGATCGACGATATGGTCGGCCGTCCGAAGGGTCTGCTCGTCGTGTTCCACGACGATGAGCGTGTTTCCGAGGTCGCGAAGGTAGATGAGCGTGTCGATGAGCCGCTGGTTGTCGCGCTGATGGAGCCCGATCGAAGGCTCGTCGAGTATGTAGAGAACGCCGACGAGGCTCGACCCGATCTGGGTCGCGAGCCTGATTCGCTGCGCCTCGCCTCCCGAAATGGTAGCAGTACCTCGTTCCATCGTCAGGTAGTCGAGCCCGACGTTCTTCATGAACGTCAGCCGGGACATGATCTCCTTGAGTATCTGCCTGGCGATCTTCGACTCCGTTTCGGAGAATTCGACCGACTCGAAGTAGGCGATAGAATCCGCGACGGAGAGACAGGAAACCTCGTGGATGTTCTTGCCGCCGACCGTTACCGCGAGCGCCTCCGGCCTGAGCCGCATGCCGTGGCAAACCTCGCACTCGTGATTCGACATGTACCGCTCGAAGTTCTCCTTTTGCGAGTCCGAGAAGGTCTCGTTATAGCGCCTGCGCATGTCGGCGAGGACTCCCGGCCAGGGCTGGTGGTACTTGAAATGTCCCGTTCCCTCGCGGTTCTTGTACACGAAATCCATCGCCTGGTCGCCGGACCCGTTCATGATTACCGAGAAGATCTTTTTCGGCAGGTCGGCGATCGGAGTCGACAGCGAGAACGAATAGTGCTTCGCGAGCGCCTGGAACCGGCTTCGGTTCCAGGCAGAATCCGGGTTGTACGGAAGGATCGCGCCTTCGTCGAACGAAAGCGACTTGTCGGGGACAATCAGCTCTGGCGAGAATTCCATACGGGCCCCGAGGCCGGTACATTCGGGACATGCGCCGAACGGGTTGTTGAACGAGAACAGCCGCGGCTGCAACTCCGGCATGGAGATGCCGCAGTCGGGACAGGAGTTCTTCTGGGAGAAGAATACCTCGGACTCGGTTCCGTCCTTGTCCTGCTTCGTCACGAGAAGGATGCCTCCGGAGCTCGCGACGGCCGTCTCTATCGACTCGGCAAGGCGCTTTCGCGCGTCTTCCGACAGGACGATGCGGTCGACCACGATCTCGATGGTATGCTTCTTCTGCTTGTCGAGTTTGACCCCGTCCTCCAGGGTTACGAGCATTCCGTCAATGCGCGCGCGTACGAAGCCCGCCGCCATGGCGTCGGCGATTACCTTCTGATGCTCGCCCTTCTTGCGCATGACCACGGGCGCGAGGATCTGGATCTTCGTCCCCTTGGGCCAGGCGAAGATTGTCGAGATGATCTGGTCTATCGACTGCTCCTGTATCTCCTTTCCGCACTGGGGACAGTGCGGCCGTCCGATCCTGGCGAACAGCAGGCGGTAATAGTCGTAGATCTCCGTTACGGTGCCGACGGTCGAGCGCGGATTCTTGTGCGTCGTTTTCTGCTCGATGGAGATGGCCGGCGACAGGCCTTCGATATAGTCGAGATCCGGCTTGTCCATGCGGCCGAGAAACTGGCGCGCGTAGGCCGACAGCGACTCTACGTAGCGCCGTTGTCCCTCGGCAAAGATCGTGTCGAACGCGAGGGAGCTTTTTCCGGATCCCGACAGCCCCGAGATGACTATCAATTTATCCCGCGGCAATTCTATGTCTATGTTTTTGAGGTTGTGCTCGCGCGCGCCCCTGACAATAATCTTGTTCAACCCGTGAACGTTGTCCTTGATCGCAGCTTTCATGCGTCATAATACCCGTTCACCGGCTCACTGGTCAAGAAATTCGCCACGGATGCAACGAGGGCAAAAAAAAACCGTCCTTGCGGAACGGTATCTATGGGCGCTGAGGGGCTCGAACCCCCGACATTTTGGGTGTAAACCAAACGCTCTACCAACTGAGCTAAGCGCCCGATTAGTGGACTGTACAGAAATATCGCGAAAAGGTCAAGAAGCGCCGTTTCGTCAGATTTCCGGTATGGTCACGTACCCGAGCTCGAACAGTTCGCTGTACAGCTGTTTGTACGAGGCGTCAAAACCGTACGCGAGCACATAGGCGTGAACGTACAATCTCTTGTTGAACTCGTCGTCCCAAGTCGCCGACCAGGTTACGTCCTCGTCGCCCGAGTCGATGTCGTCGAACTCGAAGGGCGCGGGATACACGGAGTCGTCGCCATGCACGCTCCGTCTCGGCAGTCCGTAATTGTTGAGGATGGCTTCCGTGTTGTTGTCGCGGACGTACACGCCGGGGTCCGTGACGTCAAAGCTGAAAAACCTGATCTCGACGAGCCGGTTGACCGCCGCTCCCGGGATCAGCGGCGTCTCGTACGTACGGTCAACCGAAAGCAGTCTTCTATAGTTTTTCGTGTTTATGAGATAGTTGTACGCGAGCGCGGGGTTGCTCGTGTTATAGCTGTTGATCGCGCTTTTGTTCGACGCGAGCGTGGACTGGTTGTTGTAAATCCGATAGTAGATCTCGAAGCCCCTGAAGTACACCCCGGCCTCGTCCGTGTTCCGCTGGTCCGACGTCCGGAACTTGAACCGGTTGAACTCTTCGGTATCGCTGGGCTCTCCGTCCCGGTATATCACGGGATACAGATAGATAAAGACCTCTATCCCGCAGGAAACGGCGGCCGCGACCAGGGCGGACAGGAGGGCGGACAGGACAAGTGACGCAGCCCGCTTCCGCGGGCTGACGGCTGATTTCATGCGAACGCTCACGTACGATAGTCGACCAGTTCGTAGATGACGACGGGCCGGTTTTTGCCCTTTACCCGGATCGTGTCGAGCTCCCGGAACACGAACTCGTCCTTCACGGTGGCATAGGTATACTCGCTGACGATAATCATCGTTCCGTACACCTTGTTCGTTCCCTCCAGGCGCGCGCCCAGGTTCACGTTGTCTCCCATCAGGGTATAGTTCATGCGTCCCTTTGAACCCATGTTTCCGACGGTCATCACGCCGGTATTTATGCCGATACCGATGGCGAGCCTGCGTTCCGGGGGCCAGGCGGCGTTAAGCTCCTCGAGCCGGTCCCTCTGCATGAGCGCGCACCGGCACGCGCGCGAGGCGTGGTCGCGCACCTCGAGCGGGGCGCCCCAGAAGCACATGATCTCGTCGCCGACGTACTTGTCGAGCGTTCCGCCGGTTTCGAGGATGATGTCGGTCATCGCGGAGAGATACTCGTTCAGGTGCCGCACGAGCTCCTGCGGCGTCAACGTCTCGGAAAGGCTCGTGAACCCGCGAATATCGGAGAAGAAGACCGTCAGTTCCCGGTCGACCCCTCCGAGTTCGGGGGGATGGTCCATCATCTGCGCCACGACCTCAGGGCTGACGTACTTGCCGAACATGGCGCGAATCTTGCGCTTCTCGCGCTCCTCGGTGCTCGATCGGTAAAGGATGATCGTCACGTAGGTGAAGAACATGCCGGCGAACGGAACGCCGTAGTTGATGAGTATATTGTAATGATCGAAAACGAGGGAACACCCGATAAACGTCGATATCGCGAGCACGAGCGACAAAGGCAGCGAGAGGAAGTTCTTCATCCTCGCGGCGAAAAAGGCGGTCAGCATGGTCAAGAAGAACACGAGAAGCACGTTTCCCCACCGTGGCAGATGCCGTATGAAGGCGCCCGTCAGGAGCGTATTGAGGGAATTGGCGTGTATCTCGATACCGAACATCATCCCGTAGGGAGTCTGCTTTTCGTCGTCTGCCATGCCCTTGTCGAAGGCGCCCACCAGCACGATCTTGCCGCCGAGGGCGCGCGTCTCGTCCCAGGAATCGGCGTCCTCGCCGGTCTCGCGTGAATAGCCCGCATAGGACCTGACCGGGAAGGTCTTGTAGCCGTCCGTCGCCGCGGAGGAGGCGGGGCCGGCGAAATTGATGATCATGGCGCACTGTTCGTCTACCGGAATCGATACGGCCGTCCCGTCTGCCTTGCGCACGATGATCTCGGATCCCGGATAAACCTCGCAATCCGCGAACGCCGCGTTCCAGTAATCAAGGGCGAGCGAGAACGTGATGGAAGGGATGAAGTAATCCCGATAGACGGCGAGTACGCGGGTTTCCTCGTTCGGGTTTCCGTCGCCGTCCGCGTCGTAGAGCAAAGGCGGGGCCTTGTCGAACATCGCGTCGCGCAAGCCCGCCAGGGTTTTCTCCGAAAGGGGAAGCTGCACGACGTGCTCCTTCCCGTTCTTCTCGAACCAGGAAAGCCGCTCGTACTCGTTTTCGTCGAGGGCAAACGACGTGTCAAGATCGTCGATCGTGATCTCGCCGAGGAAGCGCGAGTACTTGAACACGAGCGGCTGTCGCCGGACTACCCCGCCCGCGTCGTCGGCAACCACGTTCGCGGCTCCCGAGCCGCGCGCGGCGACGTTCAAGTCCCAAAGATTGGTTTGCAAACCCACCGACGGCTGCATCTCGCGCCACGTGCCCCCGATGACGCGCGGCGTGCCGGCCTTCTCGAGCAGGGGAAGCAGGCGGCCGAACATCTCCTCGTCGAGCGTTTCGCCGAAGGAGGAGGTGTCGAGTATCGACTCGAGAAACACCCGGCCCGAGTCCGAGATGCTCTTGACGAGGGCGCTGTCATTGTCGGGATCCGCCGAATTCTCGATGAAGAACACGTCAAGGAGGAGCGACTTCTCGCGTTCGTCCTGTTTTTTGATCCGCGACAGGTAATTGACCAGATCCGCGTGGCGGCTCCGGGGGAAAGGCCAACTGCCGAATCGCTGCAGGGCCTTCACGTCAATCCCGACAATGAGGATGTCGGGGGAAACCGACTCGTTCTCGGCCGTTTTCCACACGTCCTTCTGTACCGCTTCGCGCTCAACGGGATTCTTGAAGGAAAAGAAGGTGTCGAGAAGGCGGGCTTCGATATTGCCAAACAACCCGGTCGAGAATCCTACCAAGCTGAAAAAGGCGGAAAACAGTATTCCGATGACGAATCCGAAATTCCGCGTTTTCAAGAGACCCCGTACGTTTTCTCCGGCCATAGAACCTCCGGCTTACTTAATCTGCAATGCCAGTATCCTGGATTTTGCGAGCAAGGACCAGGAGTTGTCGGGGTATTTCTCGACAAGATCCTCGTAGGCGGCGATAGCCTCCTTGGTCTTTGACCGCTGCTCCTCGATGCGCCCGATATTGAACAGGGCGCGCGGTTTCAGGTTGAACGACGCGTCGTTAGCCGCCTTGACGTACAGGGAAAGCGCCGAATCGGCGTTTCCGAGTTCCTCCTCGCAGGAAGCGGCGTTGAAGAGCGCGATGCCGGCGGTGTAGACGCGCGGCGCGTCCGCCGCTGCCGCGAGGTAGCTGTCCCGCGAACCGGCCCAGTCCTTCCTGGAGTAGCGGATATCCGCGGCCAAAAGATGCGCCCTCGCGCGTGCGGGCGAGGCGACGCCCTTCCCCGTAATCTCCGCGAGCGAGGCCAGAATCCCGTCCTCCGCCGACGCGAGAGCGGCCTCGTTCCCGGCAGACTTCGCTTCCGCCCAGTCGTCTATGAAAACGGCTACCTTGGCGTCGATCTGGCTCGTGGTCCTTTCCTGCACCACGGTTACCGCAACAAACGCGAGAAACGCGACGAACAGGACCGCAATGGCCACCAGTATAACCTTCCGGTTCTTGATGAGAAACCCGCTTATGAGAGCGGGTACTGACTGATTTTCCTTGACATCCTCGCGCGCGGCTTTGGTTGACATCGTTCTATTTCTCCTTGATTTCCAGTTCTTTTATCAAACGCGACAAGTATGTCCGCTGAATGTCGAGAACCTGAGACGCGCTCGTCTGGTTCCAATCGTTTTCCTCAAGAACCTTTTGAATATAGTGCTTCTTGAACAGGTTGATGACGCTCTTCAGGCTCTTGTCCGCGTAGGTATTATTATCAGGCATTGATCGTATATTCAAGAGGAGGTCTTCCTCCTTGATATACGGAGGCTTTCCGATCACGCACGCCCGCTCGACGGTATTTTCCAGCTCGCGGATGTTCCCCGGCCAGGCGTAGGAAAGAATCGCGCTCATCGCGCCCTCGGAAAACCCGAGGAATTCCTTCTTGACCTCATGCCTGAATTTCTTCAGGAAGAAATTCGCCAACTCGGGGATGTCCTCGAGTCTCTGCCGGAGCGGCGGGATATAGAGGGGAAGCACGTTCAGGCGGTAGTAGAGGTCCGAACGGAATTTCTGCTCCTCCACGAGCCGCTCTATGTCCCGGTTGGTGGCGGCGATGATTCGAACGTTCACCGTGATCGTGTCGCTCGAGCCAACTTTTTCGAACGACCGGTTCTGAATCACCCTGAGCAGTTTTGCCTGAAGCGCGAGCGGAAGGTCTCCTATCTCGTCGAGGAAGATGGTCCCTTCGTCCGCCATCTCGAAGCGTCCCTTACGGTTGCTTATCGCGTCTGTAAAGGCGCCCTTGACGTGCCCGAAAAGCTCGCTTTCGAGCAACCCCTCGGGAAGCGCCGCGCAGTTTACGCGCACGAACGGCTTTCCCGACCGGTCGCTCTTGAGGTGAAGCTGCTCGGCGAACAGCTCCTTCCCCACGCCGCTTTCCCCGAGAATGAGCACGGAAGAGTCCGACTTCGCCACGCGTTCCACTATGTCGAGTTTCTCGAGGATCACCGGACTTCGGGCAATAAGCGTGTGATACCCGCGATCCGTCGCTATCTGGTCCTGCAAAACGACGATTTCGTCGCGCGAACGCTGAAGAAACCGCGCGTTCTGATAGGCGATGGCGGCCTGGTTTGCCATGATCTCGAGGACCTCGAGGTCCTCGTGGCCGAAGCCGTTGGCCGTGCCCTTGTTGAGAATCTCGATCACGCCGATGCACTCGTCTTTCACGCGCATCGGAACCGCGAGCATGTTTTGCGTCTTGTACCCGGTTGACTGCTGTACGGCGGGACTGAAACGGGGATCGTTCGCGACGTCGTTGACGATAAGGCTCCGGTTGTTCTTGGCGACCCAGCCCGCGATACCCTCGTCCATCTTCACGACGAATTTCTTCGCCTCAAGGCCCTTCGGCCCGAGGGCTATCTCGAACCTTAGAGTCTTCTTGTTCGTGTCGACGAGAAGAAGGGAGGACGCCTCCCCGGAAACAAGACGCATTGCCGACTCAAGGATGTGAGCCAGCAATGCGCTTATGTTTGAATAATTCGAATTGATGAGCGTGTTGATTTCAATGAGGGCATTGAGTTTTTCTTTGTCGACAGTATCGGAAAGTTTCATCAATGCCGCTCATTTACGTCCGTTAGTTCGTCTTGTTCTTAAGGAAATCTCCAAGGGTGTACGACCCGTTGTCCTTTTCTTCCTCAGAGGACATGTACCTGGAAATCTCTTCCCTCTGAACCTTTTTCTTGTAGTCCTTGATGGAGAAGGCAACCTTCTGTTTTTCCGGACTCACTTCCACGACGACGACCTTGATCTTGTCACCGACGGCATACTTTTTGACGGCTTCCTCGTAGGGCTCTTCACGGCTTTCGGTGAGGTTCTGCTTGTTGATAAGCCCCTCTATGCCGCCAGCGACCCGGAGAAACACGCCGAAATCGGTAATGGAGGTGATCTCTCCCTCGACGTACGTACCCGGCTGATTGACGCTAGCGAACAACTGCCAGGGATCGTCGGAAAGCTGCTTGACGCCGAGGCGTATTCTGTGGGTCTCGGGGTCCGACTCGATCACGACCACCTCGATTTCGGCTCCGACTTCAAGCTCGCTTGAGGGATGCTTCACCTTCTTGGTCCATGAAAGGTCGTCGGCATGGAGGAAACCGTCGATTCCGTCCTCGAGCTCGACGAAGGCGCCCGCGTTCGTCACCTTCACGATCTTCCGCGTCAGCTTGGTGCCGACGGGATATTTCTCGGTCAGGGACTCCCAGGGATTGTCCGTCACCTGCTTGAGGCCAAGAGACACGCGGCCCGCCTGGATATCGTATCCGAGGATCATGCACTCAACCTCGTCGCCGATCTTGACCATGTCTTCGGGCTTGTTGATCTTCTTGACCCAGCTGAACTCGCTTATGTGCGCGAGTCCTTCGATCCCTTCCTCAAGCTCGATAAAGGCGCCGAACTCCGTAAGTTTGGTCACCTTGCCCTTGATTATGTCGTTGACGTGGAACTTGTCCTCGAAATGGAGCCAGGGGTCCTCGGTAAAGTGCTTCAACGAAAGGTTGATGCGCTTGTCGTCCGGATCGAGCCTGATGACCTTGAGGGTGATCTCCTGTCCCTTCTTCACGAAGTCCTTCGGCCGGGTCACGTGGCCCCAGCTCATGTCGTTGATGTGAAGAAGTCCGTCGAAACCGCCAAGATCGATAAAGGCGCCGAAACTCGTGAAGCTCTTCACGACGCCCGTAACGGAATCTCCGATATGGATATTCTTGAAAAAGGCGTCACGGTTCGTCTCGGTCTGCTCCTCAAGGTACTTGCGCCGGTTGACGACGACGTTGACCTTGTTGTCGGAATAGAGCCGCTCGACGTAGAAGGTGGCCTTGAGACCGATAAGCTTTTCCGCCTTCTCGACCTTCTGGCTGTCGGACTGGCTGATGGGGAGAAACGCGCGCACTCCCGCGCCCATGTTCACCTCGTAACCGCCCTTGACGATCTTCTCGATCGTGCCTTCGACCGCCGTCTTGTCCTGAAAGGCCTGCCTGAGGTTCTTCCAGAAAACCTTGACGTCGGCCTTCTGCTTTGAAACTATAACTTCGCCGTGCTTGTTCTCTTTTTTCTCGAGCACGACGCTGACTGTGTCGCCGACATTCGGTAGAACCGTGAACTCCGTAACAGGAATTTTTCCCTCGGACTTGTACCCTACGTCTACGAAAACCTGATCCTGAGTAACCTGAATGACAACACCGTCTACGAGTTGTCCCTCTTCAAGCGACTGGAACGACTTGAGGTACTCCTCCTGTAATCGTGTCTGCTGGATGTCTTCACCGGAGCTCTTTGATACATCCTTTGCCACTTCCATCTGATCCATAACCAACCCTTATAAGTGAATTTTGCTTATTATCATGTCACAAACCTCACGTATGGTCAAGTCCGAGGTGTCTATATAGAAGGCATCGGGAGCGATTTTCAGGCTCCCTTCCTTTTTGTTGCGGTCAATTTCGTCCCGGGCCGCGATCGATCGCTCGATTTCCCCGAGGGAAAGCGAGCTCGTTCCCTGGGAATACCTCCTCAGTGCTCTGGCCGAAACCGAGGCGTCGAGATAGAACTTGTGCTCGGCGTCCGGGAAAACGACCGTTGTCATGTCCCTTCCCTCGCATACGATGTTCGAATTCCTGGCTATTTGGCGGATTTTGGCGTTCACGACGCGACGAACCCCGACAATCCCCGACAGGGGAGCCACAACCGCCTCGACGGCGTCGGAACGCAGATACCTTTCCACGTCCTCGTCGCCGAGATGCAGCCTGCCGTTCCTGTAATCCAGGGGGACGCCCTCGGCGAACCGCACGACCGCCTCTTCGTCGCTGAGGTCCGCGGGAGCGGCACCGGTGCCGTCGCTTTTTCCGCCCAGGGATCGAAGCAACGCGAGCGTGACCCCGCGGTAAAAACTGCCGGTGTTCATGAACATCAACCCGAGCTCGTCAGCGATGATATGCGCGATCGTGCTCTTGCCCGATCCCGCGGGACCGTCAATCGCCACAGTCATCGTTTCCCCCGTTTCTCGACCGCGCGTCGAGCAATCCCCGAATCTCCGCACCGGTCAGTTCCCGGTGCATGCCGACACCCAGATCGCCGAGCACAACCGGTCCGATCCGCGTCCTCACGAGGCTCTTGATGCCCAAACCGAAAAACTTGAGCACCCGGCGAATCTCGCGGTTTTTTCCCTCCACAAGGACGATACGTATCCTTCTCGAGGAAACACGCGCGGCCTCTCGGCACCGGTAGAACTCGGATTCGATACGCACGCCTCGGGTAAACGCCGACAGTATGTCATCGCGGAACGAAAGGCTCGTCTCCACGAGATACTCCTTTTCGATTCCCGATGACGGATGACTGACCGCGGCAGCGAAATCTCCGTCGTTCGTGAAGAGTATCGCGCCGCTCGAGTACATATCAAGCCGGCCCACGTTGTACAGCCGCTCGGGGTACGCGCCTTTGAGAAGGTCCGCGGCGACGGGTCTTCCCCGTTCGTCCGAGAGCGTGCATACGTGACCGGCTGGCTTGTGAAGTAGCACGTGGATTTTCCGCGTTTCCGCGCGGATCGGCTTCCCGTCCACGCGGACGTCGTCCGAAGGCAGCACGCGCACGCCCATCGCGGTGACGGTCTCTCCGTTGACCGACACGCGGCCGCCGGAGATCAACCCCTCGGCCGCGCGCCTCGAGGCCACTCCCGCGTGCGAGATGTACACCTGAAGGCGAACGCTTCCGTCCTCTGTTCGCTCCTTCGCATCATCGCGCGAGTTCAAATCGCTCATTTTCGGTTTCGTCAAGTTTGGGAAGATCGGAGATGCTGTTGAGCCGGAAGAACTTCAGGAATTCCTTTGTGGTCCCGAACTGAATGGGCTTGCCAGGGATGTCTTTCTTTCCGACTTCCTTGATCAGGTTTCTATCGACGAGAAGGCGTATCATCGTGTCCGCGGAGACGCCGCGTATGGCCTCGATCTCTCCGCGGGTAATCGGCTGCGAATAGGCGATGATCGAAAGGGTTTCCATCGCCGCGCGGGAAAGACGGGAGTCGTTCCTGCGCCCGTACCGTTCCTTGAGGCTGTCCCAGAGCTCGCGCTTTGGGCTGAGAGCCCAGCCTCCGGATATCTGGACGAGCTCCATGCCGCAGCCCGCGTCGGCGTACCTGTCACGAAGCTTTTCGAGCGTCGCGTCAACGACATCGCGCGAAAAACCGGTGACGCGCGCGAGCAGCGCCTCGTCGACCGGATCGGTCTCAAGCAAAAGTATGGCCTCTATCAGCGCCGTTTCCGTTTCCATCTTGTACTCCATGGCATGTGCTACCCTTCGACGGTCAGCTCCATCTCGGTGATGGCGACCTTTTCCCAGGGTTTTATCTTAATATCGCCGAACATGCGGTTTTGCCAGACGCTCGCCATGCGGAATTTCACCGCCTCGAGCAGGGCCATGAACGCGCAGACGATGTCCATCAGGTTTCCCTTCCTCACGATGAGGTCCGTGAACATGCATTCCCCGCGGTTCTCGAGAAGCTCGTTCATCAGGGTTATCTTCTCGTTTACCGAGACCTCCTCATAGAGGTCGAGTATCCGCTCCGAGTTGTAGCTAGAAACGAGATTCGAGAAGGTCTTCAGAAGATCCCAGGTGTCGACGCGCTCCCAGAGCTCTTCCTCGCCGAACGGAAGGGCGCGCTGCATCTTTTTTCTCTCGAAAACCCATTCCGCCTCGTCTTCCTTGCGCTCCATCAATTCGGAAAGCTTCTTGAACTTCTGGTGTTCGATGAGCTTGTCCACGAGTTCCTGCCGCGGGTCGTCGAGCTCGTCGTCCTCAAGGGCTATCTCGACGGGCAGTAGCATCCGGCTCTTGATATACAGCAGCGTCGCCGCCATCGCGTAGAACTCGGTCAGGCTCGCGAGGTCGTTCGAAACGGAGAAATCGAGGTAATCGAGAAACTGCTCGGTAATGTCCGCGATCGGTATGTCGTAGATATTGACCTCGTTCTTCTTGATCAGGAAGAGCAACAGGTCGAGCGGGCCCTCGAAATTCTGGATTTTAAAGGTGTTTGACCCTTCCTGCCTCGATTCGCCGGTTTCAGTATCCATACAGGTTTCCTACCTTGCGGACGCCCTGGTCTTCGAGACCGGAAAGAATCTCCCGGAATGCACGTCCGCTTACAGGATCGGCACAATCGGGGAGAAGCTCAAGAACCGGAATCAGGACGAATTGCCGAACCGCCATGCGCTCGTGCGGGATGACGAGATTCGCCTCGCGAACAGCGAGTTCTCCGTAGAGAACGATGTCGATATCGAGCGTGCGGGGACCCCGCGGTGCCGAATCGTCGCGCTGTCTGCCATAGCTCGCCTCGATCGCCTGCGTTTCGCGAAGAAGTTCCCCCGGCGGTAGCGTGGTCTTGCCGGTAACGGCGATATTGCAAAAATCCGGCTGTTGCGCCACGTCCTGCGGAGTCGTCAGATACAGCGAAGAAACCCTCATGCCGTCAAGCAAGAAAGAGAGATCGCGGATCGCCTTCTTCAGGGTGGAAAGCGAGTCGCCGACGTTCGATCCGAGGCTCAGCACGACGAGTTGCGCCGGTCCGCCCATCAGAACAGGCCACCGTCCGGAGCGCCCTCGGCTACGGTCTTGGCCGACGCCTTGGCCGGCCTGGCCGCCGTTCCCGGGACGCCGGCAGCGCTCGCCGATGGTTTCGCGACGGTAGCGGGGGCCGGCTGTTCGACGGCCGAAGGGGTCACGGTCTGAGGCCTGAGTTTCTGCGCGGGAAAGAGTTTTTCCCGTATTTTGCGCTCGACCTCCAGGCGGAACTCGGGATTGTTCTCGAGGAACTGAATCGCGTTCTCGCGTCCCTGCCCGATTTTTTCCTCGCCGATGGAGTACCACGCGCCCTTCTTGTCCACGAACTCGTGCTTTACCGCTGAATCCAGCAAACTCGCGACGGCGGATATGCCCTTTCCGAAGATGATGTCGAGTTCGACTTTCCGGAACGGCGGGGCGACCTTGTTCTTGACGACCTTGACGCGGACTCGGTTTCCGACCGCGTCGTCCTCGCCCTTGTCGATCGTCTCGATCTTCCGTACCTCAAGCCGTACCGACGCATAGAACTTCAGGGCGTTGCCGCCCGTCGTCGTCTCCGGATTCCCGAACATGACGCCGATCTTCATGCGTATCTGGTTGATGAAGATGATGATGCATTTCGATTTGCCGATGATGCCGGTGAGCTTGCGGAGGGCCTGGCTCATGAGGCGCGCCTGGAGTCCCATGTGGGAATCGCCCATGTCTCCCTCGATCTCTGCCTGGGGCGTCAGCGCCGCGACGGAGTCGACGACGATGATGTCGACGGCGCCCGAACGCACGAGACTCTCCGCGATCTCGAGGGCCTGCTCTCCCGTATCCGGCTGCGATACCCACAAGTCGTCGATATTGACGCCAAGACCCTTGGCGTATTGCGGGTCAAGGGCGTGCTCGGCGTCGATGAAGGCGGCGATTCCGCCCGTTTTTTGCGCCTCTGCTATGGCATGCAGGGCGAGCGTCGTCTTTCCCGAGGACTCGGGACCGTAGACCTCGATAATCCTTCCGCGCGGATATCCGCCGATACCGAGGGCCTCGTCAAGCAGGATGCTGCCGGACGGCACGACATCCACGCCGATAGCCTCGGTCCCGGTTCCAAGCTTCATCAAGGAGCCTTGTCCAAACTGTTTCTCGATCTGCAAACGCGCCACCTCGAGCGCCTTGAGCTTGTCGCCCATGTTCGCGTTCGGATTCGCTTCATTGCTTACTTTTGCCACTTTCCCCCTCCCTGTTCCCTACTTGGCGGAAAATCCGGTCAATGCCCGCATTGTACCAAAAAACGCGCAAAAAAAATAGCGTATGGCATCATTCCGTTGTATGATTTCGGTATGACCCATCCTTTCTTGATCCTTGCCACCCGGTCCTGTCGCCCGTACGCAAAGGCCGTGGTCGCGGCCCTGAACGATAACCCCGAACGGCTCCTGTACCCCGGAACCATCGACTATACCGACGAGTTGTCCGTAGCCGATTTCGCGGACGGAGAGATAGAGGTTACGCTCCACAAGTCGGTGCGCGGAAAAACGGTGTTTCTCTTCACGACGTCCGCGCGAAACCGCGAAAGCCTGACGGTCGAGGCGTGCAAGCAGGAATTATACCATACAATAGACGTCCTCAAGCGTTCGCAGGCGCACGAAATCATCGTTTTCGAGCCTTACATCTCCTGCAGCCGATCGGACAGGCCGATTCGCCGCAACTCGGTCGGTTTTTGGGTACACTACAAGACGCTCATATCCCTCGGGGCCGACCATCTGATTACCTATCAGCTGCATTCCGACAAGTCGAAAACGGTCTTCGATCCGTGTTCCTGCGCCGTCGACGACGTGCAGGCGCTCGGCCTCTTGCAGAAATTCCTCTGCGACACCTCGATAGGCTCGAACGAGGAACTCTCGACCCGCGTCCGGGACGAGTGGCTTTTTTGCTCCGTCGACGCGGGAGGGGAAAAGCTCGCGCGGAAATTCGCCGTGTCGTTCGGGACGCAACTCGTCGTCGCCCACAAACAGCGGAACCATGACCGCGCGAACGAGATCGAATGCATCAACATCCTCTCGGCCGTCCCGCTCGAGGGAAAGACGATCTGGATCGTCGACGACATGATAGATACGGCGGGATCGGTATTCGGCCTCGTCCGCGAACTGTCTTCAAAGTCCGGGAAGCCCATTCATGTCATGGTGGTCCATCCGGTGCTCTCGGGACCCGCATGCGAACGGCTCGCCACGCTCCGCTCGGAGGGATGCCTCGGGCGCCTTGTAACGTGCGACACGGTCGACTGCTCCCGTATTAAGGAGAGGCTTCCCTTTATCGAGATTATCGAATCCGCATCCTTAAGCGCCCGTATTACCCTTACGATATCCCAGGAGCGCCAGATGGCGGATCTCATCGACGGGTTCGACCCCGTGACCTACCTTTCCCGGACGCGCTGACAGGAAGCGTTCCGGCGCTATTCGCCGGCCTTCGGCTTGCCGCTTTGATGGATGGAGACTCCCTCGAGGGCGAGTTTTCCGGACGCGAACGTTAGGCGTCCGAGCACCTCGAGGGGACGTTCGGGATCAACCTCGAGCGCCGAGCCGAAGCTCGCGGGAACGATTCCCTCAAGCGTCGTGCGCGTGTCGTACCCGACGAGAAAGTCGAAGGATACGCTCCTCTCCGTGCGGTTGACGTTCGTCGCCATGCCCTTCCAGGCGACATAGCAATCAAGGTAGAGCCAGGGTTCGTTTGCGACTTTCGCGAACGGCGGCACGTCCTTTACCGTGTCGAATCCCGGCACGGAAAGATATTCCATCAGCAACCGCGCCTTGTGCTTGACGGCGGTACCGGCGTTCGAATTGAGCAGGCGGTTGATCTCGATCTGGGCAGCGTTGTCGCGATACGACTGGAAGCTTTGCTGCGCCAGCGCGTACGCCGAGAGTATTTCCCGTTCGGTGAGGATATACCGGTATGTCCCGCCGTTTTCCACGACAGCCGACTTCTCCTGGCCCGTCAGCTCGAGCGCGGAGAGGTCAGCACGCGTACCCGTCGTTCGCGCCTCGCGAACGGCCGACCGCGCGAGTGGAACGAGAAACGCGACGGAGATGGCGAGCGCAATCAGGAGGACGACCCGCGCGAGGGGAACGGGCGGTCGCGGTCGCGGGTAAAACCTCGAAATCCTCCCCGTTTCAACGAGCGCCGAAACCGTCTCAGGATCCCCGTTTTTCCTGATGAACTCGAGGGACCTCCTCGAAAGCGCGTGACCCGGATCGTATTCCAGGGCCTCGAGATAGTATTCCACCGCCTGGTGCGTGTCGCCCCGGCGAAGGTGGAGTGCGGCTTGCGCCGCGAGGAGATCGGGGTCGCGCATCTTGATTTGCCGCGCGCGCTGGAAATAGGAAGTCGCCCCGCCTATGTCGCCCGTATGCAGGCAGGCAAGGCCGAGAAAGTAATAAAAAGGAAACGAATCGCGATACTGGATGACGTTTGGCTCGAGTATGGTCAGTACGTCATTGTACCGCCTTCGGTAAAAGGCCCTCTTTGCGCGTTCCATCAGTGTAATGGCCATTATTCTTGCTCATTCCCCCCGTGCGCCGGGTACGGCCAGCAAAACGTCAAGCTGGCGGTTTAGGCTGGCAAGTTCCTCGTCCGAGGCGGCATCCGGGTTCTTCTCCACGACGGCGATTCTTTCGAGCAACAGCCGTATTCTTTTTTGCCGCTCGCCTTCGGTCAGTTTTGAGACGTCGACAACGGGCTCGATCGGCCGGGACGCGTCGGAACTCGCCCGTGCGGGAGCGTTCTTCGACGTAAACCCGTCACGCTCCGCATACGGGCCGATGATGGTCCGTACGGAATAGGCCGCGTTCGGCTGAACGTCGACCGCAGGCCAGGTTACGAGCAAGGCGGAATCCTGGATCGAGTACACGGTATTGAAGGAGCGTCCCTCGACGACGTCGGGATTCCACTTGAGCGTATCAAGCCGTTCCCAGTTCGCGATGATGACAGAATCGGGCCGCGTGACGTGGGCGGAGTCGAGGAGAACCATGAATGACAGGTCCTTTCGCGCGGAAACAATGACCGAGTCGCTGTCGCGTCCGCCTACCAGCCGTGTCTCGGTCGAGATGCGGTTTCTCGCGTTCGTAAAAAAGTGTATCCCCTCGCCTTCTCCGAGCATGGTGTCGAACAGGGCCTTCAGGGCGACCGAGGCCGTCTTGCCGGACGTGTTTTCTATGGTAGTCTCCACGAGCACCGCCTCTGACCCGCGCGAGCTTTCCGACACGAACGAGAAAGACTGCGTTATCTGAAGGGAATCGTTCGGGGTGAACACGAAACGAGCGCCCGTCTCGGTCGGCTCGAGGCGGACGTCCCGACCGGGCCTGCGCGCGAGCTTGAACACGGCGCCGTTGAAGGACACGCTGAACCATGACGTCGTGCCCTGATTGCGATCTTCCAGTAAAGGTTCATACCGGTTTTTGCCCGTCTGTGAAAGTTGATGGAGAAGAAAACTCCCCGTTTTCGAATTCAGCGTAAGACGAAGGGATCCGCTCGTCAATTCGAGGGTTTCCGCCATCGCCGCGGAGGCGATAACGGAGAAAGCGAGAACGAAGCTGGCCAGCCGTTTCATCATTCGCCTCCTTCCAGAATCTGGTCGTACAGTTCACGAAGGGACTGGGCCTTGTTTCTCATCTCCTCGAGGGCGCGCCGCCGCTTTTCCGGGTCAACGGACTCGAGGTCTGAGGAGATGGAGTTGGACACTGCGGAAGGCGGAACCGGCTTGCCGGCCATGGAGAGCGCGGCGGCAAGTTCCGCGTTTTGCATCTCGAGCTCGGAGATCCGGTCGAGTTGACGGGAATTGCGGATTTTTTCCTCGCCGAGCTGGCCCTCAAGCTCGCCAAGTCGCGTGTCCTTGATCATGTCCGATATGCGTTTTTGGTACGCGGTGATCGCCTGGTCGTAGGTCTTTTCGCGGCGCTGGTAATCCTCGATTATTCGCAGGGATTCCTCATGGCTCATTTTCAGGAGCTTCAGGAGTTCCTCTTCCTTCGCGGTCTGGGTTAACAGGGTAAGGCGGTACCAGGCGGCCTCGCGCTTGACCGCATCGGGCCACGTGTCGAGAATCCGCGTAAAAACGCTCCGTGCCTCGTCGTACCGGCCAGTCGCGTACAGGCATTCCCCTACCCAGTAGTACGCGGAGGAAACCATGGCGTGATCGGGCCATGACGTCACGAACCGGTAGAGCTCGCGGATGGATTCCTCGTAGCGGGCCAGCAAAAAGAGCGCGCGGCCCTTCTGGTACGAAACGTCAGGCACGCGCGGGTCGGCGGGAAACGCAACGACAAAGCGGTCCATGTCGGAAAGCGAGGTCGCGAGATCACCCGCGGAAAGCTCGGACATGAGGAGCCAGTACCAGCCTTCCGCGTTCGAGGAGTTCAGGGCGACCGCGCGCCTGAAGGACTGGGTTGCCGCCGGCCAGTCGGAACGCGCATAGGCGTCAAGGCCGGTCATGAACGGATCGTTCGCGAAAGAGAGGGCGCATACGGCGGACAGCAAGAAAAAAGCGCATATTTTTTTCATGTACAGACTCCACATCGTGCGGCCGCGCCCGGGCGGTTCGCGCGTCATTTCCGTATTTCCCCGGAGAAAAACGCCGAGCCCGACACTACCAAGTCAGTTCCCGCCTCGAGAACGAACGGAAGGGTTTTCCCATTGACCCCGCCATCTACTGATACTATATACGATAATCCGCGATCATGCTTGATTTTTTTCAGCTCCCGAACCTTTTCCAGACAGCTCATGATCATCTCCTGTCCGCCGAATCCCGGATTGACCGTCATGACGAGCACGAGATCCACCAGCGGAAGCACCTCCGCAAGGGCCGAAACGGGCGTCGAGGGGACCAGGCTGATACCGGCCTTGATGCCCGCTTCCTTGATCCGTGAGACGAGCCTGTGCGCGTGAACCTCGGTCTCGATGTGAAACGTCAGGTAATCGGCCCCGGCCTCGATGAACCACTCCGCCTGTTCGGCGGGATTCGAGACCATGAGATGCACGTCGAAGGGCAAACGCGACCGTCTCCGGAGGGACTTGACGACGGGAACCCCTATCGTCAGGTTCGGGACAAAATGCCCGTCCATGACGTCAACGTGAATCATGTCTCCGCCGTTCGCCCGGATCGTGTCGAGGGCAGCGCCCAATTCGGAAAAATCTGCGCTTAAAAGGGATGGAGCCAGTAGAAAAGTTGTATCCATATCGTTTATAGTAGCAAACTCGCGCCCGCCTGTAAATAGAATACCTTAATTGACTAAACCATAAGAATGAGTATAATGGTAGGAGTACCATGACGACTGAACCTGTTCCCGGATTGTTGCCGCACGTGTATGACGTCCTCAAGGCGGGAGAACTAGAACAGGCCAACCGTGAGTTGAACGTCCTCCTCCAGCAAAATCTCGAGGATGCGGACGTTATCTACGCCCTGACCGGCGTCAGCTACTGGATGGACAGGCTCAGGCGCGCGGAATCGGCGTCTACCGCCTTCGAGCGCGGCGAATTCCTGGTATCTCAATGGAGGCCTTTCATCGCCTATATGGCGAAGGCGGGCGAAGAGCGCGAGGTCGTCCTCTACGCGCTCAAACAGTGCGCCTTTACCCTGGCGCTCAGGTTCTACCAATCCCTGTACCGTGAGGACGGAACGGCGCAGGACGCGGAACTCTATCGCAAGATAGGGCTCTGCTACAAGGCCCTCGGGGACTACGACAGAGCCCTTCACCTCCTTGAGCAAGCCAAGGACAGGGATCGAGACTCCCCGGCGATACTCGCCGAGCTTGCGGATTCGTACGCCTTGTGCGGTGAGATAAGGCTTTCCAAGGTCCTCCTGAGAGAGGCCTTTTTTCAGGGCGCCGACCGGGTCGAGCTTCATTTTTTGGAGTCCGGCCTCGTTCAGCGCCTGGTCGCGCAGGTGCAGGCCCTCGGATTCGCGGGACCCGCGCTTGCGGAGTGGCTGCCCGTATACGGGGTTCTGTACGGAGTCCTGAACGTCAAGAGGGAATTGAGGGCCCTTGAGTTCGGCAAGCTGAAACAGGCGATTTTCGCCCTTGAAAACGAACTGAAAGACGCGCCTCCGGAAACCGGCAAACTGCTGGTGCCGCGGCTCATCAATCACTATTTTTGGCTGATCGATCACTACGTGAACGTGCGTGACGACAAGGCCAGGATAAACGAAGTGCTATTGAAAATTAAACTGCTGGATACTGACGTGTACGCCCGGTACACCATGTAATCCGGATTTTCTAGGAGAAGTCATTATGGCCGAAGCGTTGGTAAAATCTGTCCAGGACATGCTGAACGAGGAAAAGTGGACTCGCGCCACGATCAGTAACTATTCCATCGCGAATTTCAAGGAACTCGACGTAATACTGCGGGACGCCCAGGCGTCCAAGTGCGTCGACGAGATCAAGGCCGCGTGCGACGAGCATCTTTCCCACACGAAGAACAGCATCATCGCCCTGTACCTTTCCGGTATCATCGCCCTCTCCAAACAGCTTCTCGACGACTCTGCCCTCGTGAACCTCGTCAACATCTTCATCGACAACCACAAAACGCCGATCGTCGAGCACCTCTGCAACCGCGTACTCGAGTTCGGCGAGTCCAAATACGCCCTTCGCACGCTCGCCGAATCGTACAAGAACGACAACAACGCCGCCCTTTACGACATCTGGGAGCGCCTCGTCAAGATCGACTACGAGGAAGCCGACATCACCAAGCTCCTTGCCGAGAAATACGAAAAGGACGGGGACGCCGAGGCGGCCGTCGACTACTACAAGAAGGCGCTTTACCGGTATATCAACCGGAAGCAGGGAAACTCCGTCAAGGAGATCTGGACGAAACTCGTTTCCCTCGTTCCCCAGGAAATCGATTTCTTCTATCATGTCCAGAGAAAGATATCCAAGATCATGGGCGACGACCGAAGCGCGATGCTCATGCAGGAAGTCTACGTCTACTACAAGGAACAGTCGGACTGGAACACCGCCATCGACATCCTCAAGATCATCCTCGCCTACGACGACAAGGACTCCTGGGCAAGAAAGGAGATCGTCGAGTGCTTCCGGGGCAAGTACGCCGGGCACAGCCAGCTTGACGAGTACATTCGCGCTTCGAACCTCAACCAGAGCTGGCGCAACGTCTTCGAGGCGATCGGCGAGTTCGAGAAGCACATATCCTTCGACGCCGGCAACTTCGTGTTCCACCGGTCCTGGGGCGTCGGCCGCATCTCCGAGGTGAAGAACGACGAGATAACGATCGATTTCGCCAAGAAGCGCGCCCACACCATGAGCCTGAAAATGGGCGTCAACGCCCTCCAGACCCTCACGAAGGACCATATATGGGTCCTCAAGTCCATCTGGAAAAAGGAAAAGCTCACGGCGAAGGTCAAGGAGGACCCGACCTGGGCCCTCAAGACCATCATCAGGAGTTACGACAACAACTGCGATCTCAAGCACATCAAGGCCGAGCTCGTCCCGTCCGTCCTCACCGTGAACGAGTGGACGAGCTGGAGTGGCAAAGCGCGCGCGATTCTCAAGGACGATCCGAGCTTCGGCGTCAACCCCACGAACATCGACATGTACGTGGTGCGCGACCGCCCCATCTCCCTCGAGGAAAAGCTCTTCAACGAGTTCAAGGCGCAGAAAAATTTCTTCTCGCGCATAGACCTCCTCATGACCTTCTCCGAGAAGGCTGAGCCCGATTCCGAGTCGTTCGCCGAGATGTTCGCGTATTTCGCCGGGTATCTCAAGGCCTTCAACCAGGTAAACGAGCAGGTCATCGCCTCGTACCTCGTCGTCAAGCAGATCGTGGCGAAGCACCCGCATCTCAATCCCGGCCTGCAATACAACTTCAACGAGCTGTTCGCCGAGATCGAAGACCCCTCGGTTGTCTATTCGGCGATCAAGGACTCGGACCTCCGGAAGAGCTACCTCATGCACATCAAGAACTTCCTCCCCGACTGGGCCGAGGTCTACATTCGCCTCTTCCCCACCGTTCTTTCGGGCGACATCATCGCCGCCTTGATCGAGGACGGACAAAGCGACAAGATCCGGTCGCTCGTCATCACGAGCTTCGAGAACTACCGAGACTACCGCGAGGCCGCAATCTGGTTCTTCAAGAACGCCCAGGGCGAGGAATGGTTCAAGGCCATCGGAATCCCGTACGAAAAGCAGCTCATCACGCTCATCCACATCCTCGACCTCACGTACCGCGAGATATCGAACCACCGCGAGACGACCGAGAACAGGAAGATCAACCGGCAGGTACAGACGATACTTTTCGGCAAGGATACCCTGCTCGAGAACTACATCATGACGAACGACGTCGACACCATCACCCGCCTTTACACCCTCGTCGACGACGTGAAGGATCTCGATCCCGGAATCAAGATGCAGCTCCGCAACAAGATCCTCGAACAGCACAAGGGCTTCAAGTTCTTCGGCTCCGAGGAAAAGACCGTCGTATCCCGCGGTCTCATGGTCACTTCGAGGATGTACGAAGAGAAGAAGAAGCAGCTCCAGAACATCGTCGAGGTCGAGATGCCCGCGAACTCCAAGGAAATCGGTTTTGCCCTCTCGCTCGGGGACCTCAGGGAAAACGCGGAATACAAGGCGGCGAAGGAACGGCAAACCATCCTGAACACCACGGCGCAGCGGCTCCAGGAGGAGATCGACCGCGCGCAGATTTTCGACCCGACCACGGTAACCGTCGCGCGCGTATCCTTCGGTACTGTCGTGCTTCTGCACAACAACAAATCCGGCGAGGACGAGAGCTTCACCATCCTCGGTCCCTGGGAATCTGATCCCGACAACTCGGTCATCTCGTACATGTCGCCGTTCGGAAACGCCATACTGAACCATCGCGAGGGCGAGACGCTCGAATTCGTCATTAACGACCAAGAGTACAATTATTCGATTAAGTCGATCTCGGCTGCTTCATTCTGATCCTGACGAAGGGGTACGGTATGGGAACGGTAAAGAGGCTATTGGCGCTCGCGTTGCTTGTGCTCGTCATGACTGGCGCGTATTCCGAAGGCGCGGACATCATCGTCCTGATGGACGCGTCCGGGACGATCCTGCCTTGGTTCGAGCAGGTCAATACCCGGATATTGCCCGACATCACGCGGAAATTCGTGCGTGAAGGCGATACGTTCCATCTCGTCTCCTTCAACTCGCGCGTCAATCTCGAGATCGTCCAACCCATCAAGACGGAAGCCGATATCTCCCGCGTCGTCTCGAGGTTCATGCTGCTGTTCCCTCTCGGACAAAACTCGGATTTCCTCTCCGGACTCAAGTATACATGGCAGTATTCCGCGACGCTGAACCAGCAAAAGCAGAAGATATTCATTGTCGTCTCTGACGGCATCTTCAACCCTCCAGCCTCAAGCCCGTACGCCGCCTACAAGAGCGAGGAGGTTAAGGCCGAGCTTTCGGACTTTGCCCGCAGGATTCGCGGTGCCGGATGGCATGTGTACTATATCAAGCTTCCTTTCCCCGAGTCGGCGACCATACGCGCGCTCGACGGCTCGCTTCTTTCCGACGCGAAGGACGGCTCCGGGGCAGATGCCTCCTCAGGCACGTCCGCTTCCGGCGAGGCCGGGGGAAAGGACTATCTTGACGTTTCCTCGGAATTCACCGACGCCCTTCAAATTTCGCCGAGCGAGATGCGGGGGCCGAACGACTCCGTTGATTTCGTCGATTCGGTGTTCGCCATTCCCGAGGTCTCCTTTCCTGAGCATCTCGGGAAGAAAGGCCGGTACCTTACCCTGCCCCTCAAAATCAGGAACCCCTCCGACGCGAACGTGTTCCTCGAGCTGACCGGCGTTATGTGGGACAACGTGAACATTCTCGAAAAGAACGCGTTTCTCAGGCTTTCCGCCGGTTCCTCGGGTACCCTGAACGCGCCCCTCGTCCTCCCGGATTCGGTTCCCGTTGGCGAGCTTTCCATGCCACTCAGGCTTCGGTTTGACAATGAGGCGCGCGTCCATCCCCAGTCCGCCACGGTAGGCCTGACCCTGACTTCGTTCTCCCTGACATCGCTGCTCAGGACCGGGGGATTTCTCGTCTACGCCGCCATACTCGTACTGCTCGCCGCGGTCGCGGTGTTGGTGGTATTCCTCTTTATCGCGAGAAAAACGTCGGCGCAGGCCGCAGAGACCGTCCGCGCGTCCGGTTCCTTCGGGGCCCGCGAGCGCGACGAGGCGGAGCAGCGTCGGGCTGCTGAGAACGGCTTGCCCCTGAAAACGGCCTCCGGACGCGCCATACCGTCGAACTCGCCGTACCGCGAAGAGCGCGGAGACGCCGCGCTCGAGGCGTATGCGCGCACATCCTCTCAAAAGTCCTCCGTCGGGAAACCCGCTTCGAATTCCGGCTGGTCTTCTGACAAGGGGATATCCTGGACAAACTCCAAGGACAGGGCGAACGAAGCCGACAACGCGGCAAAGGACGTTCTGGCAAGGCAGGACGAGACGAGACGCGAGCGCTACTCCGTCCTGTCCGTAGCCGCGAACAAGGCCCATGCCCGCATTCGCCGACAGGGCGCGAGCAGATCCGAGTCCATCGCCGTACGGGCCGAGGGCCGCGCGATGATCGAGCTTGACGTACATAACCAGAACAAGGCTATCGGCAAGCGTAACGTGCACATGATGAAGGCGGGATCAAGGCTCGGAGTCGGCGGCGGCGCTTCCGCGTTCCTGGTCTTCCTCGTGAAATTCCCTTCCCACATAGCGGAAATTCGCTACGACGGCGTATCCTGCGACCTCGCGATCCTCAAACCGGAATACTTCCCCTACGAGACCGAGGTCGTGATTCGGGACTGCATCGGCCGGGACTTCACGATCGTGTCGGACAAGGAATACGAGGTACGCTTCACCTTGCGCGAATACGAAGACCCGGTCGCGCGGCTTAACAAGTTCCTGACGAGCATCCTGTACTGATTACTGTTCCAGAACCCGTTTTGCCCTGGATTGCAAACCGCCCATTTTTCCGTCCGCGGCGATCGCCTCTACGAGCTCCCGCGCGCCGGAAAAGCGGTGGACCGAATACATCTCGATGCCGAGCGCCTTTGTCATCGGGTCCTTGTGTTGCAGGTAGGCGATCGCGACGTCTGAAATACCCTTGCTTTTCCTGTCGCTGAGAACCTTGCCGACCTCGTATCGTATCCACGTTTTTTTGTCGTCTTTCAGCGACGAAAACGCAATTTTTTCCACATCCTTTTCTATCCGCCCCGAATCGTCGCTCCACAGGACCTGAATGGCCTTGACGCGAATCTTGTCGTTCGACTTTTCGTCGGAGACTATCTCGGCAAGCCACTTGACCCCTTCGCCGTCGCCGATCTTCGCGATTGCCTCGAACGCGCGCATGCGAACCGCCTCGACGGGGTCGGTCTTGGCCCGATAGATCGCGTGTCCCGTCGCACCCGAGAATTTCATCCTCTCGCTTGCCGAGAGCGCCTCCAGGCGGACCTTGTAGTGCGAGTCCCTGAAACCCTCGAGCACGACCGCCTCGGCATCGGGTCCGTCGAAATACGACATGCCCGCCACGGCGGCGGCGCGCAAGAGGGGATCCTGATCCTCGAATATGCGCGAAAGCGTCGGAAGCCCTTCTCGTTTGCCCATCGCGCCGATAGTCCTGGCGGCGGTCGCGCGGATGACGGCGTTCTCGTCGCCGTCGCCCGCGATCTCGACGATACGGTCCCATACTGAAACCGCCTTGAGCTCGCCGAGCGCCGTCATGACTTCCTGCCGCACGATCAGCTTCTGCTTTTGGTCGCCGGGCATCTCGCCGTCGAGGTACCCGACGAGAAACTGGGCATCCTCCTCCTGGCCGATCTTCCCGAGCGTCCTTATGGCCTGAGACCGCCATTCGCCCGATTCGTTCTCCAGAAGCTTCCGGACATGGGGCGCGGCGCCGGTAATCTTCAGCTTTTCGACGTAGGCGAACACCGCCGAGACGGTCGAGTTTTTATGGTCATAGGGATCCTCGAGAACAGAAAGGCAATACTGTGAGAGACCGTCATTTTCCTGACGCGCGAAAAGCTCGAGTATCGCCTCGCGTACTGCCGGGCTGCGTGTCTTGCCGAACAGCGCGTTCAGTTCGGACGAAAGGGAGTCATCGTCTGAACGCAGTTGGCGTATGAGTTCGACGATCTCGGTCTCGAGGCCGTAGTTCAGGATATCCGCCCGTTTGGATTCCTCCGAGGCGGTTTCCGCGCAGGCGAAATGGAGTGAGATACCGAACACGGCGATAAACACGACAACGCGCTTGAATACGGTCATTCCGCACCTCCCGAGAATCTCCTGAGAAACCTGTCCCTATACGCGCCGAAGGACCCGTTCGCTATCGCCTCTCGAATCTCGCGCATCATCCCGTGCAGGAACGCGAGGTTATGGTACGACGCGAGCATCGAGCTCAGGATCTCGTCGTTTTTGTACAGGTGACGCAGGTACGAGCGGGAATACTCGCGGCAGACGCGGCAGCCGCATTCCGGGTCTATCGGCCCGAAGTCCCGCGCGTGGCACTCTTTCTTGATGTTGATCGATCCGTCCTTCGTGAAATAGGAGCCGTTTCTCGCGTTGCGGGTGGGAAGGACGCAATCGAAGATGTCGATTCCGTGATAGACCGCGTCGAGAATGTAGTCCGGGGTACCGATGCCCATGACGTACCGCGGCTTGTCCTCGGGCAGGTTCTCCGCGGACAACTCCAGAAATTCCGCGTAGACGTCGCGCGGCTCGCCCACGGAAAGACCGCCGATGGCGATCCCCGGGGTATCGAGCTCGAGCACGGAATCGACGCTTTCCTTTCTCAGGTCGCGGAAGAAGTTCCCCTGAACGATGGCGAACAGCTTTCCCGAATACGATTCGTCCGACGCGAGCCAGGCTTTTTTTGCCCGGGAAGCCCAGTCGTTGGTTATGACGAGGGCCTCCTTGGCCTTCTTCCATTCGGTCCCGAATCCGGTGCACACGTCGAGCTGCATCTGTATGTCCGAGTTGAACCCGGCTTGAAGGCCCACGACGCTCTCGGGAGTCAGAAAATGGGTTGAACCGTCGATATGGCTCCTGAATTTGACGCCCTCCCTGGTTATCTTCCTGAAGGAAGAAAGGGAAAACACCTGATAGCCGCCGGAGTCGGTCAGGAAGTTTCCCTTCCATCCCGAAAAACCGTGCAGCCCGCCCGCCGCCCGTATGCACTCCACGCCGGGACGGAGGT
This sequence comes from Spirochaetales bacterium Spiro_10, assembly GCA_001604405.1. GTDB lineage: Bacteria > Spirochaetota > Spirochaetia > Treponematales > Treponemataceae > Teretinema. The sequence continues at coordinate 93,538 of LVBL01000003.1, read as the reverse complement.
ACAGATGATACGTATTCGCGAGGATTATCTGAAAGCCTATCTCGGACAGCCAGTCCTTTGTCATCGCCTTTACGGTCGCGTTGGTGCCTACGGGCATGAAAGCCGGGGTTTGAACCTCGCCGTGCGGAAGAAACATCGTTCCCGTCCGCGCGCGCGTATGCGCATCCGCGTGTTCCTGCCTGAATATCGCACTCGAATCACTCATCCATCACGTCCTTGCGTATCTCATCGAAACGGCGCCGAGTCCCACAAAAAGGACGACGGGAATCCACGCGCCGGCCAGGGGCGAGATATACTCCCATTTGGCGAGTATCGCCGCCATCATCTGCACGACATAGTATACCACCGCGACGGAAAGACTCAACAGCAGGCTCATGAGCATGATGTTTTTCTTGAACCTCCCGCCGAGCGATATCGAAAAAAACAGCACGATGAATATCGTCAAGGGGAAGGAGAAACGGCGGTAATAGGCTGAAAGCTGTTCCGTATGCGGAATGCCGGCACGTCTCATGAACCGGATATACTCCTTCGCGTCGGCAACGGCCAACTCGTCGACGGAAGTCGTGTTTCTCCTGAAGGTGTCCGGCGGCTCGTCGAGACGCGCGGGCATCCTGTCCTTCAGATGCCTCACGACCCCGTCCCTCTCGACGAAATAGACGTCGGTCTCGTCAGGGGCCCATTCCGAGCCGTTCCACACGGCGGACGGAGTCCTTGAAACGGACAGAAGCCTCCCGTCATCGTCCCTCGCCACGACCGTAAGGGCGTAAAGCTTCCGCTCCGTATCCTGATAGTAATCCGCCATATAGAGCATCCTTCCGTTTTGCGAGAGGACGACTATATTCGTGTTGCTGAGCGACTGGTCCTGGTTCAAAAGCTTTCTGGAAAGCTCGCTTTTCTCGCCCAGGGTATGTATGACAACCCTGTCCTCGAAAAAAAACATGCCGAGGGAGAGCGCGAGCCCCAACGCCAACAGAGGAGCGGCGAGACGGTACAGCGGATAACCAGACGAGAAAACGGACGTCAGCTCGTTGTTCGCGTGCATGGAACCCATTGTATACGAAGACGCGAACAGAACGGCGAGGGGCATCGAGAACGAAACGCACTTCGGCAGATAGAGCGCCAGAAGCCGCGCGATGTCCCGCGCGCTGACGTCGTTCGCGAGGTACTTCCACAAGTTCGCGAACAGGTCGCCGAGTTCCAGCAACAGGACGAAAAACAGCACCGACACCACGCAGACGGGAAGAAACTGGCGAACAAGGTATCTCTGCAGCGTGTTCATTGGCGCCAATGCCTCCAGATAAGCGCGAGTCCCGCGACGGATACGGAGACGTTCGGAATCCACATCATCAATACCCCGTTAAAGCCGAGCTTGACGCTGAGTGTCTGGCCCCCCACGAGAAGGACCCAGTACAGCAGGGCGATGATGAGGCCGAATATGAACCCCACGCTCTGGCCGTTCGTCTTGACCGACAGTCCCAGTGGAAAGGCGAGCATGACGAAGAAGAAGGCCCCGAAGGGTATCGCGAATTTCTTGTGATACTCCATCCGGTACATGTTCAGCGTCCTTCCCTGTCCGTCCCGCGCGTTCTCCTGTTTGTTCTTCCTCTCCTCGACGCGCTTCGCGATCTCCCGGTGCAGATCGAGCGAACTCATTTCGCGCGGCGTGATCCTACCCGAGTACGTCGGCAGCACGTTCTTCGAAAGCAGGTTGTAGGAAATCTCCTTCGACTCGATGAAATCGAATTTGGAGGAATCCCTGCGGTCGAGAACGAGCGCCTCGGGCTCGTCCATCGAAAGCGTCATCAGGACGTCCAGGTCATCTGATTTGAGGATTCGCGCGCGCGGGGCGGCGATGATGCGCTTGTTGCCCTCCTCGTCGGAATCGATGACCAAAAGCTCGTCCATCACGGATCCCGCCACGGACCCGGTCACGACTATGGCGCGCTGGTTCCGCTTGATGGAATTCGCCTCGAGCTCCAGCGCGGGAACGGAGGTAAGTATCTTTCTGTACAGCCTGTTAAAGCGTATCGTTCCCAGGGGCAGCAGTATGTCGTTTGTAAGGAATGACACGACCGATATGAGCAATCCGACCGCGATGACGGGAACGGCGATAAACCGGACGGACACGCCAAGCGCGTTCATCGCGAGTATCTCCCTGTCGGAAACGAGCCTTCCGACGCCCATGAGCGTGCCGACGAGGGCGGAAAACGGGGCGGATGTAGCGATTATCGAGGGAAGCGCGTATACGATCAGCAGCACTACGTCGCGCAGGGGCGCCCTCTTCGAAAGAATCTCCTCCGCCATAAGCAGGATCTGGTTGACGAAAAAAATGAGAAAAAAGAAGAGAAAGCTTATCGCGAAATACAGGAGCAGTTCCTTGGCAACGTACATGAAAAGCGTCCTGTGCCTGAAACGCCCGGTGACTGGGATCATCTTCACGCCGAACCGGTCGAGCCGTATCCGCCGCATCCGCGATCAGTGTCGGAAAGCAGGTCATGTATCTCGAAGACCGCCCGACAAACGGGCGCGATCACCAACTGCGCGATCCTGTCGCCGTGGTTGACGGTGAAAATCTCCTTCCCCGCGTTATGCAAGACCACGCCGATCTCTCCGCGATAGTCGGAGTCGATCGTCCCCGGCGAGTTGAGCACGGTAATGCCGTTCTTGAACGCGAGCCCGGAACGTGGCCGGACCTGGGCCTCATACCCGGAAGGGATCTCAAGCCGAAGGCCCGTCGGAACAAGGCGCCGGTCGCCCGGATTTATCTGAATCGGGGAAGTGACGCAAGCGCGAAGGTCGGCGCCCGCCGCCCCCGCGGTCTGGTATTCGGGGACCGCGTAACCCTCCGTGCCCGTGACGCGAACTAGTACTTCCATAATTTCTCACACTCCTTCACGCTCTTTTTGTCCGCGAAAAAGACTACATTCATCGACTGCGGGGAAAAGGCCGACCGGATCGCGGCAGAAAGTCCGTCGTGTCCCGTCGCGAGGATGATCTCCGAGGTTTCCTCGATGGTTGCCGCTCTGCCGGAATGGAGCACCTGCCTCGCGAGCCGCTTCATGCGGTACTCTGTGTCCTCAGAGGAAAGTCTCATCTCTCCCACTATGTGCGACGCCGCGTCGCCGACCTCGGCTTCGGTAACGCCGGAATCCGCGAGCCTCTCGATCTCGTCGAGAAGGGACCGATACGCGGGTAGCGACCTTTCCGGCGGCGTCGACAGGGAGGCCATCCAGAAGGCGGAATCCCGTCCGAACTGGGCAAAACTGAACACGGAATAGCAAAGGCCCTTCTCCTCGCGCAGGGACTGGAAAAGCCGGGAACTTACCATATCGCCGCTGATAGCGTTAATCAGCGCCCATGCGCACCAGGCCTCCGGGGTTCGCGGTTCGTTGAGCGGAAACGAAAGGTAGAGTTGCGCCTGGCTGAACGGCGAACGCCGGGCGAACCGGCCGGACCGGAAACTCGGCGCGACCGTATCGCGCACGCGGTCTCCGATCGGGGGGAAAGACCCGATGACGCGGGATAGCGCGGACTCGTCGAGACAACCGGCCGCGGAAACGAGTTCGGGCCCGCGAGCGAAGGTATTCGCGTACATCCCGCGGAGTATCCGCGCGTCAAGCGCGTTCAGGGCCTCGCGGGTGCCGGCGATGGGGCGCGACAGGCCGTGCCCGGGGAACATGAGGGAGAGCGCCGTCTCCATGCCCACCTCGTCGGGATCGTCATGGGCCGAAAGTATCTCGCTGAGAATGACCGACCGCTCGAGCTCCATATCCCGCGTTTCGAGAGCCGACGAGCAAACCATCTCGGCCATCAGTGAAACCGCCTCCTCAGCCCGCTCGCGGGGCACGACGCACATGAGACACACGCATTCCCGCTCGGTGAAGGCGTTGACGTAGCCGCCGACCCTGTCGAAAAAACGCGCGATGTCAGAGGCGGAGCGGCGCGGTGTTCCCTTGAAAAGCAGATGTTCGATGAAATGGGTGGCTCCCTCCTCGTCCATCCGCTCGTCGCGCGAGCCCGAGTAAAACCAAAAACCGATCGCCGCGGACTGCGCCGCGACAATCGGTTCGGTTACGAGCCTGATTCCGTTTTCCAGAACGCGATCAGCTATCGGCATTGTCCCCGAGCGCGTCGACGTAGGAGAGATTGAGCCTTCCCATCTTGTCGACCTCGAGAAGCTTTACCGGGATCTTCTGACCCTCTTTGACGACGTCCGACACGTTCGCGACGCGGGAGCGGGACAGCTTGGAGATGTGGCAAAGACCCTCCTTGCCCGGCAGGATCTCGATGAAGGCGCCGAAATCCATGATTCTCTTGACGACGCCGTCGTAAATGCGGCCGACTTCCGGATCCTCGACGATTCCCTTGACCGCGTCCTTTGCGTCAAGCGCGCACTTCGCGTTCTTTCCGTAGATCGTCACGGTACCGTCGTTTTCTGTGTTGATGGTGACCTGGTACTTCTCGGAAATCGCCTTGATGTTCTTTCCGCCGGGTCCGATGAGCGCGCCGATCTTGTCGGTCTCGATCTTCATGACCTCGATGCGCGGAGCGTACTTGGATATCTCGGCCGAGGGCTTCGAGATGGTCTTGTTCATGATCCCGAGGATATGAAGGCGGCCGCGCTTCGCCTGCTCGAGCGCCTTCTTCATGATCTCGGTGGAAACGCCCGCGATCTTGATATCCATCTGGAAACCGGTGATACCCTCTTCCGTTCCCGCGACCTTGAAATCCATGTCGCCGAGATGGTCTTCCTCGCCAAGGATGTCGGAAAGGACCGCGAACTTGCTTCCGTCGGTAATCAAGCCCATCGCGATGCCCGCAACGGGCTTCTTCATGGGTACGCCGGCGTGGAGCATCGAGAGGGTTCCCGAGCAAACGGAGGCCATCGACGACGAGCCGTTCGACTCGAGAATTTCCGACACGACGCGGATGGTATACGGGAAGGCCTCCCGGGAGGGAACCATCGGCTCGAGCGAGCGGCGGGCGAGATAGCCGTGTCCGATTTCGCGCCGACCGGTGCCCATGCGACCGACCTCGCCGACCGAATAGGGCGGGAAGTTGTAGTGAAGCAGGAAGTTCTCGCGGCGGTCGCCCTCGATGTCGTCGTAGACCTGCTCGTCGAAAACCGTACCGAGCGTGGTAACGCCGAGGGACTGGGTTTCCCCGCGCGTGAAGACGGCTGAACCGTGCGGCCGGGAAAGGACGCCGATCTCGCAATTGATGTCGCGGATGTCCTCGGTGCTTCGCCCGTCGACGCGAACGCCCTTCTCAAGGATGGCGGACCGGAGGATGTCGTACTCCATCTCCTCGAAAAGGGCGTCGAAAAGCTTTTTCTGCATGGAGTCGGAAAGCTGTTCCGCGTATTTCGCCTCGAGATCGCCGCGAACGGCGTCGCATGCGGCGCGGCGCTCGAACTTTCCGGCGACGAAAAGCGCCTCTGAAAGGCGGGGATAAGCCGAGGCCTTGATTTCGTCCTTGTGGACAAGCTCGACCTTGAGCGGGTTCAGCGGAAGCTTGTCCTTTCCGCACTTTGAACGAAGCTCGTCCTGAAGTCCGCAAATGGCCTTGATGAACTCCCTGGCCTTGTCGAGCGCTCCGAGCATGACTTCCTCGGATACCTCGTGGGCGCCGCCCTCGACCATCGTGATTCCCTCGGCGGTACCGGCGACGACGATCTCCATCTCGGCCTTCGCGATCTGCTCGAAGGTGGGGTTGATGACGTACTGTCCGTCGATCCAGGCGATGCGCGCGGCGGCGACGGGGCCGTTAAAGGGGATGTCCGAGATATGGACCGCGGCCGAGCTCGCGATCACCGCGAGAATGTCCGGCGGGTTGACCATGTCGGACGAAACGCAGGTCGGGACGATCTGAATGTCGCGTCCGAAGGACTTGTCGAAAAGGGGCCGCATCGGGCGGTCGATAAGGCGCGACACGAGAACTTCCTTGTCTTTCGGGCGGCTCTCGCGCTTGATGAAACCGCCGGGAATCTTGCCCGCGGCATAGTACTTCTCGTTGTAGTCGACGGTGAGGGGCACGTAGTCGAGCCCTTCCTGGCTTGAAGAGGACGCGCAGGCTGTGGCGATGACAGCCGAACCCGCGTACTGCGCGTAAATGGAGCCGTTTGCCTGCTTGGCAAGTCGGCCGGTTTCGAGGATGAGGTCTTCATCCCCTATCCTGTATGTAACTCTGGTAACCATGTATTAACAACCTTTATGTCGTCCAAAAAAAGAAAAAAGTTACCCGCCGACTTCGACAGGTAACTTTGCCATTACTTGCGGAGGCCGAGCTCCTGGATAAGACCTCGATACGTTTCGAGATCCCTTCTCTGGAGGTATTTCAACAGACGCCTTCGCTGACCGACGAGTATAATCAGCCCGCGCGTGCTGTTCTTGTCTTTCTTGAAGGTCTTGCAATGTTCCGTAAGCTGAAGTATCCGTTCCGTGAGAAGGGCGATCTGGACCTTCGTGTTACCGGTATCCTTTTCGTTCGCCCCGAATTTGCTGACCACCGCAGTAGTCTTGTCCTTTGTAAGTGCCATACTTACTCCTTATGTGTTAAAATCATCATGATAACCTGAAATCAATCGTCGCGATTCCCCGCATATCGGGAAGCGGCCCGTTCCCCGCGGCGGTCAGTCTCACGACGGAGTCCGCGACCTCGAAAACGGCTTTGTCTCCCGACCCATTTGCGGTCGAAGCCACGACTCGATACCGCCCCACAGGGGGAAGTATCTGCGTGAACGATCCGGCTGACGCCTCGTACGAGCCGTCGACGTCCGTCCACACGGGCGCGTTGAAATCCAGCAAAAAGGGATGACCGAGGAGGCGTTCCGCAAGGGCGAAGTCGGCGGTTTGAACCGCGTTTCTGACGGCGCTCGAGCTTACCCGCTCGCCGTCCAGCTCAACCTGCCGGATGGAATCGAAACGGAACGCTTCTCTGCGGGAAATCTCGGATATCTCCGGGGTTCCCGTATCCAGGCGATGTCCGCATCGAAAATCGGGGCCGACGGCCAGATACTTCATACGGGCAGTTTTCACAAGAATTTCAAAGAATACACCTCCTGACATTTTACCGAAATCCGTGGAAAAGTCAATCAGGACGGCGCAGTCGAACCCCCGCGACCTGAAGGCATCGAGCCTGAGCTTGAGGGTGGAGACGTCTCCCGGATACAGGTGCCCCCTCTTTCGGAGACTCGGGGACCTCGTGAACGTCACGACACCCGACGCGAGGTTGCCGGCTCTCGCGGCGGTAAGCACCGCGTCAAAAAGCACGCTATGTCCGATGTGCGGACCGTCGAAACCGCCGATGGTCAGGGCCAAACCGGCCTTTCCCCGGCAGATTTCGGCGATATCGTCCAGGCCGGCCTCCGTTTGGAGGGAATCCCAGGGGATGACCTTCATACCGCCACCCTGTGCACGAAGTCGTACGCGAGACGGCCGCCTCTCAACGAGACCATTCCGAGAAAGTCCCCGTTTGAGAACACGGGACGAGACACGCCCTCGGTCCAGTTGTCGCCATCAGCGGTCCCGGGATCGAACCACTCCGACCTGACCGGTATGCCGTTCGAGAAGTCTCTGGTTTTTTCGGCGCGCAGGGAAACTGGCTCGAGACCGATCGAGCGAGCGAGCTCCCTGGTAAACGCAAGCAATGACCGGTCGAACGGGAGTTCCGCGTTTCCGCCTTTAGCGCGCGACTCACGGGCCCCCGCCGGAACCCCGAAGTCGCCGACCATGTCGAAACCTACGGAGGACTCGAGCGCGAAGGGCCCGACGCGCACGCGTCTGAGCGAGGAAAGGTGCGCGACCGTTCCGCAGGCCAGGGCGATATCCCTCGCCAGAGAGCGTATATACGTTCCCTTCGAACACGAAACGCGTATGTCGACGGAGGCAGTACGCGACAGGTCGTCGCGCAGCAGTGCGATGTTTCCGATCGTGACGGGCCTCGGTTTCAAAGCCGGGACGCCGCCCTTGCGGGCTATATCCGACGCGCGCAGCCCGGCAACGTGTATCGCGGAATATGCGGGGGGCAGCTGTTCTATGGTTCCGGTAAACGATTCCAGGGCCTCGTAGACACGGCCCGAATCGGGTACGCGCCCCGTCGCAACGACGGTTCCGTCCGGGTCAAGCGTGTCCGTTTCGGTCCCGAACGTGATTCTGGCGATATATTCCTTGTCGCAAGCCGTGAAGTACGGAACGAGGTGCGTTAGCGGCCCGACAAGCACGACAAGCAGGCCGTCGGCGAAGCGGTCAAGCGTGCCGGTATGCCCGATTTTTTTCGTACCCAAGCCCTGCTTGACGCGCCACAGGGACGCGAAGCTCGTCTCGCCTGCGTACTTCGCGAACGGCAGGATTCCTTCAATCATTCCCGATATCAAGTCCGTCGATCTTCTTGACCATCTCGAAGCCTTCCCGGATGCTCTCGTCGAAAACGAACGACAGTTTGGGAAACTGGCGGAGTCTGAGCTTTTTGCCCAGGGTGGACTGGATGAACCCGGCGGCGCTCTCGAGCCCGCGAACGCCCTGTTTCGTCTCCGTCTCCTTCATGAAGCTGGAAACGTACACCTTGGCATAGCCGAGATCACCGGACACCTCTACCCTCGTTATCGAAAGGAAGGACGACACCCGGGGATCCTTGATCCTTCCCCCGAGTATCATCGCCGCGATCTCTTCCCGTATCTGCTCTCCAAGGCGGTCGAGTCTGTGTTCACCCATTTTCGTCGATCGCGGATTACTCCGCTTTCTCCTTGGATGAACCGTCGGCGAGCTTCTCGCTGTCCTTGAGCTTTCGCGCCACCTCGACGAACTCGATGATCTCTATCTGGTCGCCAACCTTCACGTCGTGGAAATTCTCTATGCCGATACCGCATTCGAATCCCGAGGCGACTTCCTTGACGTCGTCCTTGAATCTCCTGAGGGAAGAAAGCTTGCCGGTATGCACGACAATGCCCTCACGGATGACGTGAACGGTCGTGTTTCTCTTCACGACGCCCTGCGTAACGTAGGCTCCGGCGATCGTTCCGATCTTCGGAACGCGAATCGTGTCGCGAACCTCCACCGTTCCTATCACCTCTTCCTTGATATCCGGCTTCAGCATCCCTTCCATGGCCATCTCGATTTCCTCGACAGCCTTGTAGATGACGTTGTACTTCCTGATATCGACCTTCTCCTGCTCGGCGAGAAGCTTGGCCTGCGGAGTGGGTCGCACGTTGAAGCCGATGATGATCGCGTTCGAGTCGGCGGCCGCGAGCATGACGTCCGAATCGTTGATGGCGCCCGCGGAGGCGTGTATAACGTTCAGGCGCACGTCCTTGGTCGAAAGCTTTTCGAGGGAGTTCTTGAGCGCCTCGACGGAGCCCTGCACGTCGCCCTTGATGATGACCTTGAGCTCGAGCACCTCGCCCGCGTGTATGGTGTCGTAAAGGTTGTCGAGAGTGACCTTCTTGACGTTGCGCGAATCCTCGAACCTCTTGAGCTCCTGGCGTTTGGAGGAAATCTGGCGGGCCAGCCGCTCGTTCTCGGTTACCTGGAAGGGATCTCCCGCGTTCGGCATACCCTCGAGACCCAGGATCTCGACCGGCATGCTCGGCGTAGCCTCCTCGAGCTTCTCGCCCTTGTCGTTGAAGATGGCGCGCACGCGGCCCGAGAACACGCCCGCGACGTAGGGATCCCCGGTACGCAGCGTTCCGCGCTCAACGATGATGGTCGCCACGATACCGCGTCCGTGGTCGATCCTCGATTCGACGACCTTTCCCTCGGCCCGGCAATCGTAATTTGCCGTAAGCTCGAGCACCTCGGACTGCAGGAGGATGGCGTCCAGAAGCGCGTCCAAGCCGGTTTTCTGAAGTGCGCTGATGTGGACGAACATGGTGTCCCCGCCCCATTCCTCGGGCTGAAGACCGAGATCGGCAAGCTGCGACTTAACGCGGTCCGGATTAGCCTCCGGCTTGTCGATCTTGTTTACCGCGACGATTATCGGGACCTTCGCGTCCTTGGCGTGGTTAATGGCCTCGATTGTCTGCGGCATGACGCCGTCATCCGCGGCAACCACGAGAACGACGATGTCGGTAATCTCGGCGCCACGGGCTCGCATCATGGTGAATGCCTCGTGACCGGGCGTATCGAGGAAGGTCACGCGGCCCTTGTGCGTCTCGACGGTATACGCGCCGATATGCTGGGTAATCCCGCCGAACTCTCCGGCCGCTACGTTCGCGCTTCGTATCGCGTCGAGTGTCTTGGTCTTTCCGTGATCGACGTGTCCCATGATCGTGACGACGGGAGGACGCGAAATAAGTTCGGTTTCGCCGTCAACCTCGCTCTCGATGACCGTTTCGTCGTACAGGCTGACGATGTGAACGGTACAGTCGTACTCCGAGGCGAGAATCGTGGCGGTATCCGCGTCGATTGACTGGTTCATGGTGACCATCATGCCCATGCCCATGAGCTTTCCGATGAGCTCGGAGGCCTTGAGATTCATCTTGCGGGCGAGTTCGGACACCGAGACCGTTTCCATGATCTCGATTTCCTTGGGGATGGCATTCGCCTTGTCCTGGGCCTTCTTCTTCTGCTGAAGTAGCTTTTCCTCGTAGTCAAGCTCGCGATTCTTTCGGACGTACGTTACCTTCTTGCCCTTGAAATTCTTCTTGACGGGGCCGCCCTTTCCCGTGGTGAGGGGTAACGGCGAAGTACCGGGGCCACGCCCGGGTCCGCCGGGACCGCGCCCGGGTCCGCCCTGGTAGCCGCCGGGACCGCGCCCGGGTCCGCCCTGGTAGCCGCCGGGACCGCGCCCGGGTCCGCCCTGGTAACCGCCGGGTGCGCGCCCGGGTCCGCCCTGGTAGCCGCCGGGTGCTCGGCCGGGTCCGCCCTGATAGCCGCCGGGCGCTCGGCCGGGGCCGCCCTGATAGCCGCCGCCCTGATAGCCGCTCGAGGGACGGCCCTGATAACCGCCGCCCTGGTAGCCGCCCGAGGGACGGCCCTGATAGCCGCCGTCACGGGCACCCTCGCGCGCCTGCGCGCCCGAGAAGCCCTCTCGTGACGGTGCGGCGGCCGGACGCTGGGGATATCCCGGTCCGCGTCCGGGGGCTCCCCCGCGAGAGCGGTCCGCGAGATTTCCGACCTTCACGTTCGGTCGCGGAGGGCTCAGTTCCAGACTGGACACGCGGGACTTGGGAGCATCGTCGGTATTCTTTCCGTCGTCAACTGAGGCGGCCGCCGCCTCCTTCTCCGCATGATGCACAGGCACTACATGGACCGCGCGTTTCGGCGGCGCGCTGTCAGCCCCGTCTTTCTGCTCGCTCGGGGCCTCGGCGGATTTTGCGTGAACGACCGCTTTCTTCTTTACAACGACAACTTTCTTTTTTTCGCCCGTTTCGCCCCCGCTTGCCGAAGCGGCGGCATCGGATACCTGGGAAGACGAAGACGGATCCTGCGCGGTAGAATCCGTTTTCTTCTGCTTATTGAGAATAACCTTGGGTCTTTGGGTGCTTTCCTGATCTTCTGCCATTGGTATCCTATTCTTCGTCCTCGAATTCAAAACTGAGACCAATACCACAATTGGGACACGTTGTCATATCGATCGTTATGGGAGCTCCGCATTCCGGACACTCATATTCTTCCGCTTCTTCCGTCGCTTCATTGGCCGAAGGCCCGGTCGAAATCTCTTCCGTCGCGACCGTCTCCGTCGCGACGCCGGCAACCGGACCTTCAACAACTTCCACCGAATCGCTCATGAGCGAATTGAGACTGGCCACGAATTCCGGAGTCATGCCGTCAAGCGCCGCGATTTGTCCCTCGTCGAGGGCGAGAAGCTGCTCCACGAGCGTCAGTCCGTTTCCGGTCAGCACTCCCAAAAGCTCGTCGGAAATCCCGGGGAGGTCCGCGATCGCGAGAATCTCGCCATCCATCGGCTCGTCGGAGAACAGGTCATTTGCGGCCTTTCTGAAGTCCGCCGACAGGTCCATCTCCGCGAACTGTTCGTCGGTCTTGACGTCGATACTCCAGTCCACGAGCCGGTTCGCGAGGCGAACGTTGAGGCCCTGCTTTCCGATCGCGAGCGAAAACTGCTGTTCGGCCACAATAGCGAGCGCGGACCGCTTCGTCTCGTCCACGACGACGACGTCGTTTACCTCGGCCGGCGACAGGGCGTTTCTGATGAACGTTCGGGGGTTTTCGTCGTACTTCAGGATATCGATTTTCTCGCCCTCAAGCTCGCGAATGACGGCCTGGATGCGCACGCCCTTGAGTCCGACGCAAGCCCCAACGGGATCTACGTCCTCGCGGTTCGAGAACACGGCAACCTTCGTGCGGTAGCCCGGCTCGCGGACGATTTTGTGGATCTCGACGGTCTTGTCGTAAATCTCCGGAACCTCGAGTTCCATGATGCGGCGGACGAAATCCGGATCGGTTCTCGACAGGACGATCTGCAGCCCGGACGGGGTTTTTTTCACCTCGGTGATATAGGCCTTGATCCTGTCATTCTGACGGTAGGTCTCGCGCGGCGACTGGAACTTCTTCGGAAGTATTCCCTCGACCTTTCCGAGATCGACGTAGATGTTCCCGTTCCGCTCGCGCTGGTAGTAGCCGATGATGATCTCGCCGACCTTGTCCTTGTACTCGGAATAGAGGCTGTCCTTCTGTATGTCGCGAATCGACTGATGCGCGGTCTGCTTCGCGGACTGTACCGAAATCCTGTCGAATTCCTTCGGATCGACCTCGATGAGGAGTTCGTCCCCAATCTCGCACTCGGGATCGAGCTCGAGGGCCTCCTCAAGTTCGATCTCGATTACGGGATTGTACACTCCGTCGACGATCGTCTTCCTCGAATAGATCGAGACGTCGGTGTGCTGCTCGTTAAAGGTCACGACCGCGTTGTCGTTCGCGCCGAATTTTCTCTTGTAAGCTGCCTTGAGCGTATCCTCAATCATCCTGAAGACGAGGTCTTCGTCGATTCCTTTTTCTTGAACGAGTTGGCGTATCGCTTCTGCCATTTCTGCGGACATGAAAAACTCCTTCTCTGCCTTGAACGGTCTTACACCGTTCCTGTTAATTTTGCCTTCGCGATCTTCTGGTACGGGAACGCGCGTATCCCCTGTTCGGTTTCCAGAGTTACGGACGCATCGTCCGCCGAGACGACGGTTCCCGGTATCCAGTCCGAAAGATCGGTATCCCATACCTTCACCTTCCGTCCCGCGAAAAGCGAGAATTCCGCCGCGTTCTTGAGAACCCTGTCCATTCCGGGAGAGGCTACCTCGACGTGCATATCCTGAGACGAAAGAACGGCCTCCAGGCGCGGAAGAACGGCCCGATGAACCCTCGAACAATCGGATATCCCGACGCCCGAAGGCGCGGTAATGACGATTTTGACATGCCACGTCGATTGTCGCTTGAAGACCACCAATTCGACGAGGCCGAATCCCAACGCGCGAACGAGCGGCTCACAGTCCGCGTGGTACGCGATGTTTTCAGGCGCGATATACTCCACTGCCCAGAAACTCCCCTATTCCTGTCGCACGGAACCGCGTTCTTGACGCGAGCCCGTGCCTCCGCTCAGATTGACCCTGACGGGCCGTATACGAAAAAGGAGCCGTTCGAACGACTCCTTGCAGGTTACAAGATATTAAATGTTCACTAGAAAAATTACCATATGAGCGGCTACTTGTCAAGGGCGGGGCTTTTCAAGGCACGTTCCGGCGGTACCGCTAGACGCGTCGAGACTGCGCGCTAATCGTAAAAAATCGTTACCCCGTATACCTCTTCGCAGCCGGCCTCCCGGAGGGCGACGGCGCACGCGTTGAGCGTAGCGCCCGTGGTCATCAGGTCGTCAAGAACGATGGCCCGTTCCGGAACGACGGCGCCGTTTCTGACGCGTATAGACCCCTGCAGGTTATGGGCCCTGGCCTCGCGTCCGAGAAGTTTCTGCTCGCGCGACGAGTCGCGCGAGAGGCATCGGCATACCGGTACGGAATAGCCCTTCTCGAGCGCGCTCGCGAGGTCTTCAATCTGGTCCCATCCCCTCTTTCGTATCTTTCCGGGTCTGGGAGGAACCGGCACTACCACGCGGTCGGCAGGTCCCGTTCCGGCAAGTTCGCCCAGGATATCCGCGAGGCATCGTGCGAATACCCAGGACAGGGAACGGTTCCCGCGCGTCTTCCACTCGGCGAGAACGGAGGGCGCGGACCCGGAATAGGAAAACAGCGGAAACGCGCGATCGACCGAGGCGAGCGCGTCAGTGCTCCCGCAGGAGGTGCAAAGGTCCTTGCGCGAAATCAGCGGCCGCCCGCATCTTCCGCAGCGGCCGAAACGGGGAACGCCTCCGTGAGATGAAAGATACAGCCGATCAAGGCAGGAATCGCAGAGGGCGAGATCGTTGACCGCGCCGCAGACGACGCATCGCTTCGGGGTGACGTACGCGCCGCACCAGCGCGCGACTGTCTCGAGTGGCAAGATATGGCTCACGCAAGACTGTTCGGGCGTATTCGGCTCCGTGGCCGTTAACGAGCCGGAAAAAGGGTTTTTTTCCAGCGGTCAATCGTCGCCAAGGCGTCGATCGGGGCAAGCCTGTCCGTATCTATCGAAAGAAGCTCGTCCAGCACGAGTTCTTCCTCGGAGAACAGTTGCGGCCCCGAAACGGGCGGACTTCCCGCGCGCGCTTCGGGTGATTCAGGCCGTGACGAGCCCAAAGATGCGTCCGGATCGGCGGTAAGGACGCTACCCGGTGGTTCCGACGGCTCAGGTGTCCCGACGGGAAGGCTTGCGTGCGTCGCGAGAATTTCGCGCGCCCTATCGAGAACCGACTGAGGAACGCCGGCAAGGCGGGCGACATGAATACCGTAGGAGTTGGCGGACGCGCCCCGTTTCAGCCGCTTGAGAAAGACGACCTCGCCCTCGCTTTCCAGGACTTCAAGGCAGAAATTCTCGAGTCGGGGGCTCCGAATCTTGGACAACTCGTGATAATGCGTCGCGAAAAGGGTCTTTGCGCCGGTCTTTTCCAGAAGGTGCTCGAGTATTGCGGCGGCCAGTGAAAGACCGTCCTCCGTCGACGTACCCCTACCGACCTCGTCCATGATCACGAGGCTGTTCCGGGTAGCCGACCTGAGGATATGGGCGGTCTCGGTCATCTCGACGAGAAAGGTTGACTCGCCCCGGGCGAGATTGTCGGAGGCGCCGACGCGGCAAAAAACCTTGTCGACCGGCGTGATGACCGCCGAACCCGCCGGGACGTACGAACCCGCCTGCGCCATGAGCACGATGAGCGCCGTCTGGCGAAGAAAGGTGCTTTTCCCCGCCATGTTCGGCCCGGTGATGAGGGCGAAAGAAGGATCGCCGGAAAGGCCGGCTGATGTTAGGCGGATGCCGTTCGGTATGAACGAGCCCTGCGGCAGGTGGGCCTCCACGACTGGGTGGCGGCCCTCCGCGATATCCATCGAACCGTCGTCGGCGAAAGACGGACGTACCCAGCCGTGCACCGTCGCGGCATAGGCATAGGATTGAACCGCGTCAAGTCTCGAGACGGCCCGGGCTATCCCGCCGAGAAGCGGCAATTGGGCCGCGACAAGGGAACGCACCTCAAGGAACAGGCCCCGCTCGCACTCGACGATCCGCGATTCGACTCCGTTCAGTTCCGTTTCGAGTTCGACGAGCCGGTCGGTGGTATACCGGTCGCCGTTCGCGAGGGAGCGCCGCCGGATGAAATGAGGGGGAACGGACGAAAGGTTCCCCTTGGTCACTTCAAGGTAGTACCCGAGCATCCTGTTGTACTTGATGCGGAGATTCCCGATTCCCGTGCGTTCGCGCTCTTCCTCGAGATAGGCGGTCAACACCGCGTTCGAGTTGTCCCGCAGGGACGTCAGTTCGTCCAGCCTCCCGGACCATCCCGGCCTGATCATCCCGCCCTCGTTGAGGACGATCGGGCAATCGTCGAGCAGGGATGCCTGCAAGGTATCCCGCAACGCGCGTATCCCGTCGGGAGACTGAGCGGGTATCAAGTCGGACGGTGCGTTCTTGCAGGAAAGCAACCGTGTCAGTTCCAGGACGCCCGTAAGGCTTTGCCTGACGGCCACGAGGTCCTTGCCATGCGCCCGATCCATCGCCACGCGCGCCGCAAGCCTCTCTATGTCGAGGATCCCCGAGAGCGCGTCCCGGACGGCCGCGAGCGTCCGCTGGTCCTTGTAGAGGAACGTCACGCCGTCCGTGCGTCTCGTGATCCGCGACACGTCGACGAGCGGGGACACGATCCACTTTCTCAGGAGCCTGGATCCCATCGAGGTTCTCGTATGGTCGATCGTCTCGAGCAGGGTAAACGAACGCGTCGCGTCCCTGAGGTTCCTCTCCAGCTCGAGGTTTTTCCTCGTGGAATCGTCTATCTGAACGCACTCGCCGTCGCCGTACACGGTTATCCCGCGCACGTGCGCGAGCGTCGTGCCGGCGGTCCGGGCGAGATAGTCGATGAGAAGGCCCGCGGGCAGGAGCTCGGGCGATTCCCCCTTGAGGCCGAACGCCGCGAGGGACTCGGTCCCGAAAAGGGCGCACAGCCGCTTCTGGGCAAGATCCGCGTTCACGCTCCAGTCGGGGAATTTGTTAAGGACGATCGACGGATACTCGCCCAGCGCCTCGGCGACCGCGGCATTGCCCTGCAACAGGGACAACTGTATGAGCAGCTCGCTCGGACAGATCCGGCCGAGTTCCTTCCTGACGCGGGACGGGGACTCGTCCTCGGGAAACGATGTAACGGCGAATTCTCCCGTGGACACGTCGATATACGCGAAAGAGACCGAGTACCCGTCACGCCCCTGCGAGCTCGTCAGGGCCGCCAGATAGTTGTTCGCGGACCTGTCGAGGTAATCCTCGTCTACGACGGTTCCCGGCGTCAACACCTCGACTACCTTGCGTTCGGCGAGGCCCTTCCCCGGCCCCGGGATCGCCGTTTGCTCGCAAATGGCGATTTTCTTTCCGGCTCTCAGAAGTCTCGCTATGTATACGCGCGATGCGTGGTACGGCACGCCGCACATGGGAGAGCCGCCCCGATGCGTAAGCGTGAGATTCAGAAGACGGCTGACCTCAACGGCGTCCTCGTTGAACATCTCGTAAAAGTCGCCCAGACGAAAGAACAGTACCGCATCGCGGTACTGTTCCTTTATGCCGAGATACTGGCTCATCATGGGCGTGGACTCTGCCATCGTCTCTCCCCGATTCGGCTAACGACGGCTCGTCATGCTTTTAATGACCTTGTCGGTAATGTCCACGGTGGGGCTGTACCAGATGATCGAGTTGCCTTCCTGAAGGCTCAGGACCATGCTGTAGCCGTCGGCCTCGCCGATAGTCCTGATTTCCTCGTACAACATGGAGTAAAACGCATCGTCGGTGACCAAACGTTTCTTCAGCTGGTCCAGCTCGGCGTTTTTTACCTTCGAATACTCGAGAAGGGTATTGGTCCGTGAGGCTATATCCGCCTCGAGCCGCGAGACCTTTGACGAATCTCCGGCCGACTCGGCATCGACTTTTTGCTGACGCAGCGACTTCACTTCGTCGCTCATTCGCTTTATCTCGCCCTGATACTGGGCCTTTTTCGCCTCGTATTCGCGGACGCTTCTCGAATCGCGGTAAAAGGTCGTGTATATTCGCGACGTGTCGATCACGGCGAACTTCGTTATCTGCTGCGCCACCGCGGGAATACCTGCCAGCAGAATTGCGGCAAAGGCCAAAATAACCACTCGCTTGCTCATGTAATATTTCCTCTCTCTCCGTTACAAGTTCGCAATATTGAACGAAAGAACGAATTTCCAGTTCGGTCCAGAACCGTCCGACCACTCGACCTCTCCGTCAAGTATCCTGAACGTATTGGCGAAAAGGAGCCTGAGCGGGAACTGCTGGATGGAAAAACGCAAGCCCGGGCCGAAGCTCATGTAGTAGTCGTCAAGCCTCAGGTTCGACAAGTCGGACGGGGTATCCTTGATCGCGACCGCGTCGAAGAAAAAGTCCAGCGAAAGGATTCCGGGCGCTACCGGCGCGCGCAGTTCGAGCGTATGGCTCAACATAGCGTTTCCGCGAAGGGACGACTTGGAATACAGGTCGATCCAGCCTCGCCCGTTGAACATACCGTCGATGAACAGCTTGCTCGACTCGGTAATCATGCTGTCAAAGACCGGAGTCTGAAGGGCGATGGTGGTAAATCCCGCAAGGACGATCTTCAGGTTCCACGTCTCGAACAGCGGGTAATCCACCAGCGTGAAGTACTTTTCCAGCTTGGTCTCGAACTTGACGTAATACTCCGACTCGATCGTCGGGATAATGCCGTTCAGCGTGACCTGCTGGCTCGCGAACCAGCCGGTCGAGGGGTCGTAGTTGATGTCGCGATGGTCGAGCGACAGCCTCGTCCACACGCTGTTGCCCCAGGACCACTGACCGTGCTTGTCGCGAATTCCGCGGTCGGCGGGACGGTAAATCTGATCGTCGTAATAGTTCTGCATCACGGAGAAGTTCAGTCCTCCGCGCAGGGTAACGATCGCGAGACTTGGAAGCCAGCGGTAACCGGTCGAGATGCCGAGTCCGTACTTCCACTGTTCGTACTTCATGCGGTAGGAAGGATCAAGCGACGAGGCGTTCATGTATTCCTCGTACGAGGTGAACGGGTCCGGAACCATTCCGTATTCGTTGAAGTAATCGTCGTCGAATATCGGATAGAGCGAGTCCTGGTACGCGAACAGGTACTTGTGCGCGATCGAGAGGTTGAAACTTACCGAAAGCGGCGAGCCGAGAAACCAGTTTTCGGTATACCCGAGCGTCAGGCTCTGCGTGTCGGTCGACGCGGTCACGTTGGCAGACACGGTCTTTCCCAGTCCCTTGAAGTTCGTGTCCTGCCATTGCAAAAAAACCGAAAGGGGGAATGTCTCCGAATCGGTGACGCCGGAGAAGGTCACGCCGAACTGGATGGAGGCGGTCGACTGCTCCTCGACGTTCACGATGATGTCGACGAGATTTTGCT
The DNA here is from genome assembly GCA_001604405.1 of Spirochaetales bacterium Spiro_10. Classification (GTDB taxonomy): domain Bacteria; phylum Spirochaetota; class Spirochaetia; order Treponematales; family Treponemataceae; genus Teretinema. Next base: position 74,563 of record LVBL01000003.1, on the reverse strand, counting down.
CGGAGCCCTGGACGACGTCGGGTGTGATGGTGGAAAAATACCTGAGATTGTACAGGTTCCGGATGCTGCTTATGAGTTTCGTCTTCGAGAAGATGTCGCCCTCTTCGATGGCGAATTCCCGCGCTATGACGTAATCCTTCGTTTTCGTGTTTCCGCGGATGATTATATTCTGGATATGGCTGCGGTCGTTTTCCACGATCACTATCGTGTACGAGATTCTCTTCCGCTCGTTATCCCGCGTTTCGGTCTTGTTGATGTAGTTGGCGGTGTATCCGTTCTCGAAATACACGTCCAGAAGCGCCTGATAGCCGCGATTGAACCGGTTGAGGTTCATGACCTCGCCCTCGGAAATGCGGATCTTGGACAGAAGCTCCTCGTTCGAAAAGATCCTGTTTCCGGACAAGGTCGTGCCGCCGTAGGTAAACACGTCGCCTTCCTTGATGACGAACGTCAGCTTCAGGCGGTTCTCCTCGGGATTCGACTCCGAGTCAACCTCGCGTAATACGTTCTCTATAACGACATCGACGTATCCCCGCTCGGTATAGTAATCGCGCAATGCCGCCTTGTCGGCCTCGAGCATGCTTTCCGTGAACAGACCCTTGCTGAAAAGCTTCTCTTCCTTGAGGGAAAGGGCGCCTTTCAGCGTCTTCGAGGAGATATTCCGGTTTCCCTCGAAATTGATCGACGAGACGACGGTCTTCTTTCCCTCTTCCACGGTAAAAGTCAGGTTGATCGACTTGTCCTCGTTTACTACCTGCGAAACCGTTACGCGGGAAGAGGCGAAACCCTTGGTAAGGTAATGTTCCCGTACCGCCCGCTCGTCCATCCGCGCCTTGAGCTCGTTGTAGATGTCCCCCTGCTTCAGGGATATCTTTTCGAGCAGCTCGGACGGGCGTATCTGCTTGTTGCCGATAAAGACGATTTTCCTTACGACGGGCTTTTCCTTGACCGTGAACTGGAGCAAAACGGTTTTTTTGTCGGGATCCCCCGGCAACGCGATCGGAGCGATATCGTCAAAGTACTCGAGCGCGTACAGCTTCTGCAGGATCTCCCAGTATCGCTCGTCGCTGAAAGGCTTTCCGACGTACGAGCCGAACAGTCCGTTGAGTTCGCCCTTGTCGACGCTTCGTAGGCCCTCAAAGGTTATTTGCCGGATGGGTTTGTTCTGGTACCACTCTCCGCCCGTTTGGGAAAACAGCATCCCCGAGAGAACGAGCGAAAAAAGCAACAGAAGAACAACGTTTTTAGTGCGCATTACAAGGGCTCCTTAGGCGTAGACTATAGCATAGAAGGGGTCAGTATGAAAACTTCCAGGAAATGGTAATAGAGCTGTCTCCGACGAAAAAACTGTCAAGGTTGTCCGGGGCGAAGGCCCAGCGAACCAGAAAGAAGGGCGTGTCGATCTCGAGGCCCAATTCCGGCTCGAAGAGCATGTTACCATAAACGGCCTCTTTTGACCCGGTATTCAAGGCTGATTTCGGGTCATAATAGCTAAAATGCAGCAGGGCATCGGCGTATACGGCCGATCCGAAGTACTTACCGAAATAAACAGTAGTATTGTCGAAATAGTTACCGATCGTCATCTTCCTGTCCGTGTCCTCCTGCATGGCCTGTCCGAGGAGGGCGTTCTGAAGAAGCAGGGTGCGTATGGAGAAGATGTCAACGTTGAGAAAATCACGGACCCTGTTCTCGACCGAGCGGAACAGTCCCATTTGCGTGAAGATGTCCGAAGCGGTGATGACGGTCGTCCTGAGAAGGGTTTCCCGGGAGGAATCCGCGCTCGCCGCCTGTCCGAGCAAGGCCATCAGTTCGGCCGTCGGTTTTGGCGGATCGGAATATATGGTCGGGGTGAACGAGGCCAGCGGCTGGTTCTCCACGAGAAGGATGATCCTTACGGGATCCCCGAAGTCGTCCCGTTCGCGTATTTCCGCTCTGAGCGATATGAGCGGGTCGAATTTGTCCTGATTCTCGTTGAAGGTTATGCTTCCCTGCCTGAGGTAAAAGCTCCGCTTGATGTAAAAAAGCTCGCCCCCCTTCAGACTCGCCCCGCCCTTCAGCGAAAAGGTCTCGTTCGCGCTGTCGATCGCGATCTTGAAGGACTGGTCGGCCTGGATCAGGCCCCGCAGGATGGGGAAGGAATTCGACGGCCAGCGGTATTCGACGCGCTGCCCTATATCGAGGCTGAGATCCACGACGACGCCGCTCGAGTCATCATCTTCGTCGGCCTCCTCCGAAAAGCCGTCGAACATGATGGCGAAATACCCGCGCTCAAAGGTCGCGTTGCCGAGCACGAATATGCCTTCATGAGAGAATGACAGGTCAAGATCGCAGTTTGCCCTGCCCTTTGCCGCGAAATACTGGTTGTTCGTGTCAACGCGAAGGGGCCTGTCCTTCTCGGTATAGGTCTTGAGCGTGACCTTCGTAGGCACCCAGCGGTCGAAGTAGGCCGTGGCGTTCGCGTAGAGCACCGAACTCTCGCTTTCCAGCCGGAAGGTTTCGACATTCAGCGTCTTTCCCTCGGCGACGATATCGAAGGGCTCAGGGACGAACCGCTCTTCGAAAACCCCCGGGGACCGCACGACAAGGTTGCGGGCGGATAGCTTTCCGAAAAAATCGGGATCCGAAAGGAGGCCCGAGATAGAAAGCTCTCCTTCGACGGTTCCCGAATCGAAGGCAACGAAACCGATCGACGCCAAGGGCCACAGGCGCGGCATGTCCACGCGTATGTCGCCCACGATCACCGATATCTCGCTTTCGATTATCGCCCCGTCCGCGGCAAAACTGACCGGCGAGGAGGCACCCGCGCGAAGCGAGAAAGTCCCGTCATCAAGAAGAAAGCCCGTGATGTCCTCGTCGGGGCCGGCGTACAGCGCGAGGATGCCCGGTTCGCGCACGAGGGTACACACGAAGGGCTCCGCGGGCTTGATCGTGTTCCACCGGAAATCGCTCGCCGAGACACGCAGGGTAAACCGGCTGAAATCGAAGGATTCGCGCTTACCCTCCGATCCCGGCACCGGTTCGGGTACGAGGTCAACCGTAAGGCCCGTCGTAACGGGCGAGTCGTCGAGAATTCCCCGATAGGCCGCGTTGAACGAGGCGACTCCGGAGGAAAGGCTCAGCGTTCCCTTGGCCGAATCGATTACATGGCCGTTCCATGACGCGACCAGCTCGGACAGCACGACGTTCCCGTCATCCAACAGGGCGGAACCCCTCAGGGACGCGTCATGGCCGGAATACCTGTAGGAAAGCGAACGGATGTCCACCGAGGCAAAGATCGTTTCCGGAGTTCCGGAACAGGTGACCGACGCGGTTACCGCGTTGTCCGGCGTCTGGCCCTTCATGAAGCGGATGAGCGGAACGTTGACGAGATCAAGCCTTCCTTCGAGAAATACGTCGGTCGACCTCGTTGCGTTCCCGGAAAGAGCGAAGGATTCCTGGCCGTCGGCGGACGAAAGGTCGATATCGACGGAATACCGGTCACCGGAGCCCGTGTCGGGGAACACTCCGACGCGCGCCTGCCCGAGCAGTCTCGATCTCGAGTCGGTGAGGGCCATCTCGTGGAAAAACAAACCGGACGGATCAGCCGTACCGGCGAAGGAAAGCGAAGTGGAAAGCGGCGTGAACCCGTTCAGTTCCTCGGCAAAACCCCTTCGCACGACCGCCTTCCATGCACCGTCAAGGTCGGTCGTGAAGCCACCGTCAAGCGAAAGGGAAACCATGAGAGGGCCGAGAGGAAGCGGAAATCCGTCAACGCGAAAGGCCCCCGAGGTCCCGACAAGCGGATCCCTGATTATCGAAATTGCGAGACCGTAATCGCCGTATACCGACAAGTCTCCCCTTGAGTACACGCCGTTCAACCGGTACGGGATCGACTGGACGGACATGTCCGCGTCGAAAAAAACGTCTCCCGAGCCTTCCAGATACGCGTGGATATCGCCCGTCACCGAGGCGATTCCCGGAGACGTCGCTATGTCGGTTATGAATATCTCACGTTCCGTGCCCTTTGCGGAGAGCAGAACGTAGGCCCCGCCGGATTCCTTCCCGGACGAGGCGAGGACGAGGCGCGTACAGTTGAACGAAAGGCTTTCCATATCGGACGAGACGTACAGCTCAGTCGTCAAGCCCCACCCGGAATCCCCGCCCGCGCCGATTCCGTCCGCCGAAGGCCCGGCGCCGTAGCCGGCAAGCCCCGCGAGGTTCCCGGCGTCGATCGAGTCAAGGGCGAGATATCCCTGGAAAAAGGACTGTCCCTCCGTCGCCAGGGTGCCCTCCGCGGCGATCGTACCGCGCGAATCGCGGGCCTCCAGCGAGAACTCGGTTCCCTCGACCCGGTCCGGGTTTGCGTAAAAGCGGATCGACTCAAAGCGCGCGTCGTTTACCCGCAGCTCGGGAATGACAGCGAGAAAACCCCGCGAAGACCGTTGCACGTAACAGTCGCCGGTTACCGACAACCCGTCACGGGGCCTGAAGGAACGTACGGACAGAAGGCCTTCCGGTATTCCCGAATATATCCCGTAGGATCCCGATATTTCTATGTCGGCCCGCGGTCCCAATGCGGAAATCCTCCGGACATTGACCGTTTTCTCGTCGCCGTCCACGCTGACCGTACCGACACCTCCGCCGTAAAAACCGTCGGGAAGAAAAACCGAGAACGCGGCGGCGTAGGACATGGCCCCGTCGCCCGAGACGCGCAGGTTCGCCTTTCCCGAAACGGACATGTCCTTGAGCGAGGACGGGAGGCTCATTGACGGCGTGATCCAGTACAGCGGAAGAAGCCGGTCGCACTCGACACGCGCGTTCACCTCGCCCGACGCGGTATCCCAAAGCACCGAGAGATCGACCGGTTGCAAATCCTGAACCGCGTTCACGCGGACAACCCCGTTCCGGTACGTCGTCACCAGACCGATCCTCGACACGGAAAACTTGGCTCCCTGGAGAGAGGAGACGGAAAGGCTCGCCGAACCGTTCGTCATGTCGTGATTGACCTCTCCGGTGAGGCTCAGAGTCGACGAAAAGGGACCGAAGTCCGAAAGGCGCGCGTTGTCGTACCGCATGGAACCGTCAATGTCGAATTCCACGCCCGAGTCCGCGAACAGGGCGTTTCCGCGGCGAATGGCCAAGGATGCCGACCAGTCGCGGTCGACGTAGCGCACGTCCAGATTGCGTATCCGTACCAGAACGTCCCGCGGCACGATGTCGGCGAGAGAGACCGGTCCCGAAGCCGACTGCGTCACGGCGGGCAACGCTTCCGAGGCAGACGCGTCCTGCCGCCTGAACCTGGCGACCAGCTCCCCGTTACGCGCGATATCGACATAGACGGTCGCGTTTTCTATGACGATGCCCCGAATGGCTGAGGAAACACCGCCGAACAAGAGGGCGGGCAGGCTGTAAGAAACGGAAACGGTCGACGCGCGCGCGACGACCGTTTCGTTCGAGGCGTCAGTCACCACGATATCCTTGATGAGCAGGGTCTTGATCACCGACGGCGAGATGCTTTCATACGACAGGCGCAATCCCGTGGCGCGCTCGAACTCGAGCATGAACTCGTCCCTTGTCGAATCGATGGCGCGCTCCATCAGTCCTGAAACGGGAGAGACAAGCAAAAACGCCCCGGTCAGGAGGATAATGAAGAGGACAAACTGAATGATATGCACGATTGCGGGACGGTTCATTCCAGTGTAGTATAATAACAGAAAAAGGGGCGTTATAATACAATGATATTGCGCAATTTCGCCGTTTTCGAGGGGATTGACGGCACCGGAACGACGACGCAGCTTCGCGAAATGGAAAGACGGTTTGTATCCCGGGGAAAGAAGGCGTGGTTCACGGCCGAACCTACCGATGGGGAAACGGGAAAGCTCATCCGCAGGCTCCTCTCGGGGGAGCGGCGCGTTCATCCCGACACCATGGCCCACCTGTTTGCAGCGGATCGGTGCGAGCACGTCTACGGCGCGGGAGGTATAGAGGAACACCTTTCCGCGGGAATGGCCGTATTCTCGGACCGGTACGTATTTTCAAGTCTCGCTTACCAGGGATCGACGGGCGATACCGAACTTCCCGCGAGTCTCAACAGGGGATTTCCGCTTCCCGAATACCTTTTCTTCTTCGAAATTGACGCGGCACTCTCCATGGAGCGAATCCGCTCGCGCGGCGGATCGGCCGAGATCTACGAAAAAGAATCGTTTCAACGGGTCGTACAGGAACGTTATCGTGAGGTCGTCGGGCGATTCGAGGAGCAGGAGCCCGGCATGCGGATTGTCCGGATCGACGCCACGCGTCCGATAGAAGAAATCGCCGAAAAGATATGGAGTATCGTGTCGGAGTTGCCGAAAATGTAGGCATGAATCCGCGGAATCGGGCCTCTGGGCCGGGCATGCGCACAGGACCGCTCGTAGCGGCGCTCGTTTTTTTACTCCTCGCCGTTCCCGCCCGCGACGCTGACGCCTATGTCGTGCGGTACAAAGAGCAGTTTTACAAGCTCTACCACGTTCATTACCAGCAGGACCCTGACGACGTCATGGAAAACATCTACTGGCTCGAGCGCGCGATCGAGGCCGATTTCGCCAATCCCCTGTACGCCCTCGGCAAGATCGGAACAAAAAAAGAATGGGAAAAATACCGGTACATCGTCATGATGCACCTCAACCTGAAACTCGTCGAACAGCATCTCAGGCTCGGTCTGAAATGGGACAAACAGGTCGCCTATTTCTACAACGCGCCCTGGAAACGGCAAAATCTCGAGAGCCTCGATACCGCCGAAACCTGTTACCGGACCGCGCTGGTCTACTGGACCGAGGCGAAAATCTGGGCAGAGCGGGCGAACGTCAAGGAGTTCAGGTTCCTTTACATCGAAGGCTTGCAGGCCTGGGAGGATGAGCGCGAGGGAATCCTCCGGGGAACGCTCGATTACGGCCGGACGATCGGCCGCGAACTCGCGCGCCTCGAAAAAGTTCGCGCCGACTTCCTTGCAATGGACGCGAATACTTACTAAAATGCCCCCATGGATACCTTCACGTACGCGCTTCCCGACGGGAACGCCAGCGTCCTCTTTCATCGGGAACTTACCGTCCCCGCGCTTCCCCCATCGGGCGGCCTCTACGTAACCGACACCAACACGGTTTCTCTTCTCGGGACCGCGCGCTCCTTCGTCGCCGGCTCGCCGACCGTCGTCCTGCCCGCCGGCGAATCGGGCAAAACCCTGGCGTCCGTGGAAACCATACTTTCGGAGGCCTTGCGCGCCGGGCTTGCCCGCGACAGCCTCTTTGTCGGTTTCGGCGGCGGAGTCATTACCGACATGACGGCCTTTGCCGCCTCTCTGTACATGCGCGGAGCCCGTCTCGAGCTCGTCCCGACCACCCTGCTCGCCATGGCGGATGCCGCCATCGGCGGCAAAACCGGCGTGGACTTCGGAAATTACAAGAACTGCGTCGGCACCTTCTATCCGGCCTCATCCGTTCACGTCTCCGTCGCCGCGCTCGAAACGTTGCCGGAGCGGGAATTCCGGTCCGGACTCGCGGAGGTTCTCAAAACGGCCTTGCTGTACGCCCCGAAACTGTACCAGATCATGCAGGAACGCCGGGATGACGTCCTCAGGCGGGACGGCGAACTCCTACTCGAGATGGTGAAGCGATGCGTCCAGGCGAAGGCCCGAGTGGTCGAACGCGACCTGAAGGAATCGGGCGAACGGATGTACCTCAATCTCGGGCATACCTTCGCCCACGCCCTCGAGAGCGTCGCCGGATTCGGCGTCGTTTCCCACGGCGAGGCGGTCGCCTGGGGGATATCCCGCGCGCTCGAGCTCGGATGCAGGCTCGGGACAACCGACCCGGAGTACCGCGACGACGTCCGCGCGACCCTTGAGTCCTACGGATGGCCCACGGGAACCGGGCATCCCGCGCTCGCGGGCGCCGGAGACCCGCTGGATACGGCGAGGAAGCTCCTTGCCGCGATGAAGTCCGACAAGAAAAAACGGGGGGGAGCGGTTCGGTTCGTGCTTCAGCGCGAGCTCAATTCCACATACGTATCCGAGGTTTCCGACGAGGACGTACTCGGGGTCCTCGCGTGAGCGTCTACCTCGATTGGGCGGCGACCGCTGTTCCGGACCCGGACGCGATTCGCCTCTTTTCCGAAACGAGCCTCGCGAACTTCGCGAATCCCGCAAGCCCGCACCTCCCGGGAAAGCGGTCCATGGACGCGCTCGAAACCGCGAGAAGGCGGTGCGCGGAGGCGCTGAACGTCCCCTCCCGGGGCGTCGTCTTCACCTCCGGGGGAACCGAGGGAGACCACCTGCCGGTTCTTTCGCTCCTGCGAAGGCCCGTCCGCGGCTCGATAGCTATAAGCGCGCTGGAGCATCCCGCCATGTCGGAACAGGCGCGCGCGATGGAGCAACTGGGCTTCGAGGTGCTGAGAATCCCGTCGAGCGCCGAGGGTTTCATCACTCCCGAGGCGGTGACGTCGGCCCTCCGTCCGGACACGCTGCTCGTCGCGGTACTTGCCGTACACAACGAGTCGGGCGCGATACAGCCCGTCAATGAGATCGCCGAGGCCCTGTCGCGCGCGGGCCAGGGGGGTCGCAAGCCGCATCTCCACGTCGACGCCGTCCAGGCCGTCGGCAAGGTGCGGTTTCGGTTCGACGCGCCCGGCATCGACTCATTCTCGATCAGCGCCCACAAGATCGGCGGACCGCGCGGTATCGGCCTCTTGTACCTCGCCAAGCCCCTTGAGCCGTTTCTTCGCGGAGGGGGCCAGGAGGGGGGGATTCGGAGCGGAACCGTGAACCTCGCGGGCGCGGTAGCACTTGCCCACTGCCTCGAGCGGTGTCTCCGTTCGGACGACGAAATCGCCCGAATCGAGCGCGCGGGAACGGAGCTTGTGCGACTTCTTTCCTCCACGCCGGGCGTCACAGTGCTTCCCCGGGGCAGGACGCCGGCGGGCCGGGGGTACTCCCCCGCCATCGTCCAGATTACGAATGACTCGCTTCCCGGAGAGGTCCTCGTGCGGGTTCTCTCGGAACGGGGTTTTCACATTTCAACCGGTTCCGCCTGTTCCTCAAAAAGAGGACGGAAAAACGGGCTCGAGTCCATGAACGTCGGGGCGGATATCGCGCAAAACGCGGTTCGCGTCTCGATAGGACACTCGACGACCATCGCCGAGATCGAGTCTTTTGCCGAGACCCTCGGGTCCGCGGTGGCCGGAACACTGTAACGGAGACAGGATGAGCGTCAAGAAAATAGTTGGTCTGCAGGAACGGTCGGCGGTATATCTCGTAAAGCTCGGAGAGCTGACGCTTAAAAGCGGAAACCTCAAGGATTTCGAGCAACGTCTGGTGCAAAACGCCCAGCTCTTCCTCGAGGGGCAGCAAGCCCGGGTACAGCTTCGTGCCGGCAGGATGTATATCGAAGGCCGCGAGGAGGATTCTGGGCGGATCGAATACGCGCTGAGACACCTCGTCGGCATCACCGGATGGGCGCGCGCGACGGTGACGGCGAAAACGATAGAGGCGATCACGGAGGCGGGCCTTGCCGAGGCGCGTCGCGCGGTTTCCCTCGGCGCAAAGACGTTCAAGGTCGAAACGCGCAGGTCCGACAAGGCCTTCCCGCTCAGTTCGTACGAGATATCAAGGCGCGTCGGAGAGGCGATTTACGAGGAAGGCATCATGGCGGTTGACGTCCACCGCCCCGACGCGAGAATCTCGGTCGAGGTCCGCGAGCGGACCTTCGTGTACGGACCCGAAGAACGCGGATTGCGCGGACTTCCCTGCGGAACCGGCGGCAAGGGCCTCTTGCTCCTGTCGGGCGGAATCGACTCCCCCGTGGCGGGCTTCAGGATGATACGGCGGGGAATGAAGGTCGACTGCCTCTATTTCCATTCGCATCCGTACACCTCACCCGAGGCGCAACGGAAGGTCGAAGACCTCGCGGCGATTCTCGCCGAATACGGGCTCGGTACGCATCTCAACATCGTGCCGTTCACCGAGGTGCAACAGCGCATTCGGGACACGGCCCCGCACGACTACGCGACGCTCCTGCTCAGGATGTGCATGATGGAGGTCGCGAACATGGCCTGCGGCATCACGGGCTCGAAGGCGATCATCACCGGCGAAAGCCTGGGGCAGGTCGCGAGCCAGACGATCGACAACATCTCGGTCACCGCGTCGCGCGCGAGGCATCTCGTCATCAGGCCGCTCGTCGGGATGGACAAGGAAGAGATCATCGGCGTCGCTAAGGAAATCGGAACGTACGAGACGTCCATCCTTCCGTACGAGGACTGCTGCGTCCTTTTCTCCCCAAAGCACCCGGTTCTCCGCGCGACTCTGGAGGAGGCAACAGCCATCTACGATTCGATGGGCATGGGCCCGTACCTCGAGAAGGCGTTTGCCGCCCGTGAGCACAAGCGGTTCGGCTGGAAAAAGTAGCGTACGAAGGGCAAGGGCGCCTATTGGGCCGGCTTATTCGCGTCGGGAACCTTCGTCCTCGCCGCGATCGTGTCGAGGGCGCGCTTTTCAATCGAGTCGAGATCGGCTGCGACCTTCGTGTCGGCGAAGGCGTCCCGGACAAGGGCAATGTGGCTGATCGCCTCCTCCGGCTTTCCCGCGATCAACAGCATCTCGGCATAATCCCTGTTCGTGGCGGGGTCTCCCGATTTCGCGCGGTATGCGGCCTCGTAGACGGTCAGCGCGAGTTCCGTCTCGCCGACCGAGGCGAGCGCGAAGGCATAGGCCGCCGAGACCCGCGAGTTTTCGGGTTCCTCGCGGTGCAGGGCCCCGAACATGTCGGCCGCCTCGCGCCACTTGCCCGCAAGGGCGTACATCCTGCCGAGCGAATACGAGGTCGCGTTCCGGTATTCCTCCACCTTTCGAGCGCGAAGGTAGAACTCGATGGCCTTTTCGTGCTTTCCCAATTCCGCGTACGCGTCGGCAACCGAAAGATACTCCGAGGCGAGCTCGCGTTCCGCGTACGACGCCCTCCGCGAGGCGCACGACGCGAACGCGAGGAGGATGACGGAGAACAACGCGATAACTGCTAACGCGGGCGCGGATAGCGCGCAGGCCGCGCGGGAGGCGCCTTCGCAGTCCGCCATCAGTGAGAACCCAACACCGTCTGCTCGATCTTTCGCAACTGGGATCGGTACAGTCCCGCGATGTCCGAACCGTAGTCCGCGACGAGCTGTATGATGTTTCTCGGGGTATCCTCGGTATCCTTGCCGTTGATCCGGTCTCCCGCGTCTCCGAGACCCGGCATGATATAGGCGGAGGAATTGAGGACGGGATCCATCCAGAGGGTGTAGACCGTGCAGTTGTCAAGCGCGCGAACGACACGCAGGGCTCCCTTGAGAGCGGAGATCACGTTGAAAAAGCTGATGGACTTCGGCTTGACGCCGTTCTCCATGAGGTACTTAACGACGGTAACGAGACTTCCGCCGGTCGCGTTCATTGGATCCGCGAATATGAGATCCTTGCCGTTCATGTCCTCGATATTGAAAAAAGACTTGTCGAGGTCGAGAATGTACTCCATGTTGTTTTCTTTTTTCGAGTCGTCGCGCTTGATCTTGAAGAGTGCGAACGGGGTAACGTACCCGTGGGATGAGTATTCCTCGATCTCCTTTGAAACGATCATCGACGGAAGGAGTGCCCCGCGAAGGAGAACGCACATGACCGAATTCTCTATCTTGTAGTCGATGTCCGGTATCTTGTGGACAGCGTAATTCTGTACCGGGGCGGTAACCGGCGTCTTGACGACGAGATAGTTCTTGTTGTCCGAGTGGTTCCGGTTATAGGCGAGCCGGAAGAGCATCTCGTAGGCGCGTTGCGTGTAATATACGAATTCGTTATGACCCGTCCTGATGTCCCGCAGTTTGGCGATGACGCGGGAGGCCTCCGCGTGGCTCTGCTCCTCGGTCTCGAAGGAATACACCTTGATGCCCGGCGCTTCCTTGCAGATCTCCTGCATGACGTGGCCCATCTCGTTGAATATGTCAATGACCTTTTTTTCCTCGTTCACGAGTGCGGAGCTGAATCCTCCCGCGGCAAGAACCTTGAAGGAATCCATGGCGCGCGCGTATAGCCCGTCCATCTTCGCAAGATATGCCTGATCCTTGTCCGTCAAATACCCGTCAAGCGAATCCGCCCCTAACACCACTCTGCTCATTCCTCGATCCTCCGTTACTAACCGGGCATTTTAGCATAAAAAAACCGTCCCGAAAAGGGACGGTTGTGGGTTTCTGTCCGGTTACTTGAACCAGAATCTGAAGCCGATCGATATCGGGAAGAATATGTCCGTCGTGTCGAGCGACGGAACCAGCTGCACGCCGAATGAGGGCGCAACCATCAGGAAGGGCTCGAACTGCCCCCTGAAGGTGTACATGTTCAAACCGACCGGTATGCGCACGCCGCCGTTGAGAATGAAGTCGTCCTCGGGGAAGATGAAATCCGCGAAGAATCCCACGCCGATAAACCAGTTCAGCGAGGCCGAGCCGATGTTCGTGATCTTGTCGTTCAGGAACCAGTAGTCGCCGGTTATCCCGATCCAAGTTGCGTCCTCTACGAATGTCCAGCTAACGGAGAACACAAGAGGCAAGGAATCAGTCTTGAATGTTACCGCAAGCCCGGGATCTATTTCATCCTGACTCGGATCGCTGTTGGCCTGAAGACCGATTCCGAAGGCAAAGGCGCCGGTAGTCGCGAAAGCAACCAGCAATACCGCTAAAAGCACTCTTTTCATCATGGTGCACTCCTCTCTTGCAAATATGACACGGCAAGCTTCATCTTCGACCTAAGCGAAAGCGAAACAATGCCATTACGTTAATATACCACTTTTCGCGGTTTTTTCAAGAAGATAAAAGTCTCATCTGGGGTTTGCGGACCGGGCCTCGCCCGCCGCCTTTCTCGCGGTAACCTCATCCGGACAATGCAGGGCAAGGTCGTTCCGAAGGGATCCCGCGAGGGCCGCGTATCCCCGGGCGTCAAGGATTCGGGAAAGAAGCAAAAAAGATTCCCACATGCCCGTTCTCTGCGCCCATTCCAGTATCTCCGGATGTGCCCCGCTCCGATCGAGCAAATCCGTCAGGGATGAAAACGAGTACGAGAACTCGTACCGCGCGACGGCCTCGTCCAGCGCCGTAACCGAGATGATCGTGGCAAGAACCGCAACCGGCAACGCGCTATCCAATCTGCCCCGCGAGTCGAGATAATAGAAATTTGAGAGTTTCTGATACGCCTGCAGGGCAAAATACGCGCGGTGCCGGTAGAGGGTAAAAAACTTGGCGGTCGTGAGTTCGGACTCAAGAGTGCGTATCATGGCGCGCAAGGAAGGGCTTTCGGCGCCAGGCTTGCCGTACACCGGGTCTTCGGAAAGGACCGCGAGAAGATACCGCTCCTTCGCGCCCAAATCGCCCGTCTTTTGCGCGATATCCGCGAGCGCGTAGAGAATCGTGAATCGCTCGTCGGGGATATCCAGAAAATCCCTTCGTTCCCAGGCCGACTTGAAATGCCCCGAGGCCACCGAGTATTCGCCCTCGGCCTCGTATATGGAACCCGACAGCATGTCGGCCTCGGGCAATACGGCGCGCTTTTCAAGCCAGGTCAGGACATCGGATGTGGTCCGGACCTTCTGGGAGGCCTTGGGATTGGCCCGGACCTCATCGAGTATCTCGACCGCGGCGGCCTCGTTTCTTCTCAAAAGTATCTCGCGCGCCTGGGCGATGTCCTCGCCGGAGCGCCGGACCTCGGCGGGCGTCAAGGCCTCGCCGAGAGTATCCCTCATGCGCCTCATCGCGGCGCTGTGGCCGTTGCGCGCCTTTTCGCAGAGCGCGAGCGCCTCGCCGAGCTCGCCCTTTTCGAAGGCATCCCGCGCCGAAGCGAGGATACGCCAGGTTTCCGTTGAGGGTATCTGCGCGGTCGCCGGCGCCGAGATTGACAGGAACGCGAACGCGAACGCGACTACGAGAATACGGCACGTCACACGGCGCGAATCTTGGGTATTCACAGTTTGTCCAACTCCTCCCGGAAGGCGTCGTCGACGGCCCGCACCCCCGCGGCCACGTTCTCCCGCCTGACGATCTCGCCATGCCTGAAGATGATGACCGAATCTCCCGCGCCGGTTATGCCGATGTCCGCGTGCTTTCCCTCGCCGGGGCCGTTAACCACGCAACCCATCACCGCGACGGTAATATCCTTGTCGAGCGACATGAGCTCCCGTTGCCACCTCGCCACGAAACCGTGAACGTCAAAGCCGTTCCGTCCGCAACGGGGACACGAGACGATCCTTACCCCTCCGGACCGGGCACCCGACTCCGAGAGGATCTCGCGCGCGGCGATTACCTCGCTCTCGGGCGTATCCGAGAGGCTTACCCTCACGGTCGATCCGATCCCTTCGGTCAGCAGCCTGGACAGCGCTATGGCGCTCTTGACCACCCCTCCTATGAGCGGGCCGGCCTCCGTCACGCCGATATGCAGGGGAATGTCGAAGCGGCGCGCGAAAGCCTCGTTGCACAAAACGGTCTCCCGCACGGAGGAGGCCTTCATGGACACGATACAATCCGAAAAACCGAGCTCGTCGAGGGCCGCGGCCTCGCGCGTGGCCGCCTCGACCAAAGAGGCAACCCGAGCCTTTTCGGGCGACTCGCCCGACGCGATCAGGCCTGCCGCGCGCTCTTGGAGGTCGCGGGGGAGGGACCCTGAATTGACCCCGATCCGGATTGGTACGCCCCGGTCCCCCGCCGCCTCCGCCACCTCGCGCACCCGCTCCTTGGAGCCGATATTGCCCGGATTTATGCGAATCTTGGCGACTCCGCCCGCGATGCACGCAAGGGCCAGGGTATGGTCAAAGTGGATGTCGGCAACGAGCGGCATGACGGTCAAGGACGATAGTGCGGAAAGTACGGTCGCGCTTTCGGCGTCGGGAACGGCGAAGCGCACGATGTCGCAACCCAAACGGCCGAGCTGGTCCACCTCGCGGGCCAACGACTGCACGTCCGCGCCGACGATCGGGGATTTCCACATCGTCTGGATGGATACGGGGGAGTCTCCCCCGATCCCGAGACGTCTCGTGATTCCGTTACCGCCGAGATACACGCAGCGTGGCTTCTTGAACTCTGACATACGTACCTACTATATCGGCAAAAAAACGCGTTGTACAGAGAGCGCGGCGCCGATAAAAAAAAAGCCGGAGGCGTACGCCCCCGGCCGTCCGGTCAAGCCGTCCTTACACCGAGATGAGTCCGAATACCATCACGAAAAGCGCGACGGTCTCGCAGAGACCGACGATGGTGATGTACTGGGAAAAGCCCTTTCCGGTCTCACCCAGCGCGTCCGAACCGGAAGCGCTCGCCGCGCCTTGCGCGATGGCCGAGCCGGCGATCGCGAGTCCGCACACGAGACCCACGCCAAGCAGGAACCAGGGGTCCTTCTCCGAGGCGATCATCGCGTTCATGAGGAGGAAGCCGTAAATCGTCTGCGTCAGCGGCGCGCCGGCGAAGGCGACGAGGATGAAGGGAGCGGGCTTATTGTTCATGTAACAGCGTTTCCACGCCCCGATTGTCGCCTGACCGGCGATCGCGAGACCGATTGCGGAACCGACCGCAGAAATACCCAGGACAGCAGCGGCGCCAAACATACCGAAATTCATATGCAACTCCTATTTTTTGGCCGTTTCCGCGAACGGCTCGTACTTAAAGCCTGACCAGGTCAGACCGAGATGGTTTGAAAACTCGAGAGTATTGAGGCGTACTCCGTGAACGATGACCGAAAGGACGTTCATGACAAGGTTCAGCCCGTGGCCGAAAAACAGCAGGATCACGCCCGCGAATATGATGAACCCGCCAAGGAAGGGTCCCGCCATCGAGTTCACGGTCGCGCTGATCGCCGAGCCGGCAAGCCCGACGGCCCAGAGACGGATGTAGCTCATGATGTCCCCGAACATGTTCACTATGCCGAGGAACATCGTGATGAAGTTCTTGAGGCTTTCCACGATGCCCCCGACGAGACTTCCCGCGTAGTTTATGAACACGAAATTAAGCAGGAAACCGCATCCGATCATGGCCAGTATCGCGTCGGACAGGGGGTACTTCTCCGCGGACACGACGAGATTGAGGACGACGAAGTACATCCCGACCGTCATCATGAGCGATCCGAACTCCCCCAGAAGCTTCGGGGATTTCCGGTTCCGCACGATGCCGATGACGTGGGCGAGCGAAATCTGGACAAGACCGAGCGTGAAGCAAAAGACCTTGATGTTGTCGGCGGCCCCGGGATTCGCGTTCGAGAACGCGGGCAAGGAGGCGTTGACGAGGAAACCGGGAAGGGCCGCAACCGGCATGCCGAACCAGGTGCAGGTAATCGTGCCCCACGCGACGGTCATCAGCGAAAGATAGAGGATCATGAAAAGGCCCGTCGCGGGCTTCTCTCCCCGCGCGTAGGTCCGCGCGATCGAGAATACGGAGATAACCGCGAGCAGGGAACCGTAGCCCGCGTCGCCGAAAATCATCGCGAAGAAAATGCCGAAGAACAGAAGGAACCACAGAGATATGTCGATCTCGCGGTAACCGGGCACGGTACCGAGGAACTCGAGGAGCGGCGAGATGAGGTTCACGACGCGGTTGTTCCTGACCTTGGTCGGCACCGCGTCCTCCTCGGACGGGTCTTCCGACATGCAAGCCCAGCCATGCCGCTTTGACGCGTCCATGACGGTCCCCACCTCTTCGGCGGGGACGAATCCCGTAAGCCAGGCGATGGAAGCGGCTCCGCCGACCGAAGAGCCTTCGCCAAGCTCGACGACGGGCATTCCGGACCGTATCGTCTCGAATTCTATGGCCGCGAGCAACTCGGAACGATACGCGGCAAGGGACGGAAGCCACGAGGCACGCGCCGCAAACGAGGCGTCGCACTCGGGAATCGCGACGACGGCGGCGGAAAGGTCTTCCTTCAGCTCGACTGTCGGCTTGGCCGGCATGACGAGCTCCCTCGCCCCGGCGGGCATCTCGGCGTGGAGAAGGTCGTCTTCGCCCCAGATGACGCAGCGGATAGTCTTCTTGTCGCGGTTCAGCACTATGGAGCGGACCGAGGCGGGAAGCGAGGTATACTCGGAAACCGTCATCTCGAAGGGGAAAAGGTACACGCCGCGCCGCGCCAAGTCGTCGAAATCGGACGGGTTCACCTCGCCCCACTCCGCAAAGCGCTCAAGCTCGCGGGCAAGCGAGATCGCCGATTCCTGCGCGGCCCGTTTTCGGTCGCGGACGGCCAGGATCTCCTCGACGGCGGCGGCGGGATTCCCCGCGGGGAACGCGGCTGGCGAACCGGCGGCGGTTTTCGCGGCGGCGGCCTCGGAGAGGAGGGCGATCGCCTGGTCGAGCGAGGAAAGCGCCGACTGGAGGTCCGCGAGTGTTTGCCCGGACGTCGTCCTTCTCTCGACGTGCATGACGCCGGTCTTTCTCAGGATTCTCAGGGCTTCCTCGCGCTCGCGGTCAAGTACGACGAGCGTGACCTTCTTCATGGGTACGATCATACGGCCGCCTCCCCGCTCGCGGCTTCAAGGTTCTTTTTCGATATCTTTCCGCGCACGACGGCGGCAACCTGCTGGTCTCCGAGATACACGGTTATCTTCTTGATGTTCGCGCGCGTCTCGGGAATCTTCACCTTCTCGAAAAGGTTTACCCGCTGGGTCGTCGTCCTCAATTCGACGTTCAGGAGGCGCACCTGCTCGTCGAGAACGCGCGCCTCGAGGTCAAGCGCGAGCACGCGCTCGAGCCTGTCGGACGCAGTGTCTATCCACAGCGGCTTTGCGTACAGGTCGTAACCGACGCGGTCAAAGTCGGCGCCCTCGAACACGGGAATGGACACGCCGGCGATATTGCCCGTCGTGGTGCGAACCTCGCGAATCTGGACGGTGTCCGGATCGAAGGAATCGGCCTCGCCGAAGACGGCGATCCACGCGTCGAATTCGGCGTTGAGCGCGTCGCGTTCCGACCGTACGGCGTTCGCGCGCGCCTCGATGGAGCGTATCTCCGTCTGCAATTGCTGTTTCTTGAGCTGAAGCGTCGGAAGGTACCGCCTGTACATCTTCAGGCTTTCCTTCTGGGACTTCAGCTCGTTTTTGGTCAGCTTTATCGCCATTACGACCCGCTCCTGTCAGCCCTTCGGCCAGTACTGGTTGATGAGATCGCTCTTTATTCCTGTCTCGGCGGGAGTGAAGCACTCGGCGAGGATCTTCCATCCGGCGTCAAGCGCGCCCTCAAGCGAGATGTTCACCGTAAGGTCCATCATCTGTGCCTCGAACAGGGAACCGAACTTGAGAAGCTTGCTGTCCCACTCGGACATCATGAAGCCCATCGACTTCTTCTCGAGGGTGTCCTTGTAGGAGGAATAGAGCTTGATCATGTTGTCCATGAGCGCGCGATGGTCGGGCCGCGTCTTTCCGTTCACGTTCTGCTTGAGGCGCGAAAGGCTGCCGAAGGGCTCGATACGGCCGTTCTTGAGGTAAAACTGGCCCTCGGTGATGTACCCCGTGTTGTCGGGCACGGGGTGGGTGACGTCGTCGCCCGGCATCGTCGTGACGGCAAGAATAGTGACAGAGCCCGCGTCGTCGAAGTCGACGGCCTTCTCGTAGCGAGCAGCGAGCTGGCTGTAGAGGTCGCCCGGGTAACCGCGGTTCGAGGGAACCTGCTCCTGGATGATGGCGATTTCCTTCATCGAGTCCGCGAAGTTCGTCATGTCGGTAAGGAGGACGAGCACGTCCTTTCCCTGGATCGCGAACTGCTCGGCGACGGCAAGGCACATGTCGGGGATCATGATGCACTCGACCGTCGGGTCGGCGGCGGTATGAACGAACATCGCGGTGCGGCTCATGGCTCCGGCGTTCTCGAGCGTGTCCTTGAAAAAGAGGTAGTCGTCGTACTTGAGTCCCATGCCCCCGAGCACGATCACGTCGACCTCGGCCTGCATCGCGATGCGGGCGAGAAGCTCGTTGTACGGCTCGCCCGAGATGGAGAATATCGGAAGCTTCTGCGAGACGCAGAGGGTGTTGAACACGTCGATCATGGGGATACCGGTACGGATCATGCGCTTCGCGATGATGCGCTTTGACGGGTTTACCGACGGCCCCCCGATCGGCACCAGGTTGTCCTTGAGCGCGGGACCCTTGTCGCGGGGTTCCCCCGAGCCGTTGAAAATGCGCCCGAGGAGGTTGTCGGAAAAGCTGACGCGCATCTCGTTCCCGAGAAAGCGGATGCTGTCGCCGGTCGACACGCCGCGTCCGCCCGCGAACACCTGGAGGGACACGAGATCCCCCGCGAGCTTGTTCACCTCAGCGAGGGAGGAGCCGAACGAGGTCTCGATTTCCGCGAGCTCTCCGTACTTGACGCCGTCAGCCTTCACGGTAATGACGGAGCCGTTGATGGATTCAATCTTGCTATATACCTTGTTCATGGCTTACTCCGCAACGCGCGCCGGCTCGCGCCGGTCGAGCAGTTTTTTGCAAACGGCGTCAATGCCGTCAGCCTTGTCCTCAATGGCCGCGCGAATCTCTTTTTCGAGCTTCATGAACCCGTCGGACTCCCACATTGAATAGTTGTAGTCGATGAACAGGAGACGCGTCGAGTTGAACCAGGCGCGGGCCTCGTCCTTGCCCGCGAAGGCGAACGTCGTTCCGAGGATCTCCAGGATCATGTAGAAGGTATGGGCCTGCCGCTCGGTCGAAGCCGCCGCGTCCACCTCGTCGAAGGAGTTTTGCTGGAGGTAGACCGCGTCGAGGAAATTGCCCTTGAGGTACACGACAAAGTCGTCGAGACTCGTTCCCTCCTCGCCGACGACCTTCATCATCTGCTCGACTTCGCTGCCCCGGCGGAGGAAGCCGCGGGCGTATTCCACGGACTTCGCGTCAAGGACGCCGGGGTACTTCGACCAGGAATCGAGGGGATGGATTGCCGGGTACTTGCGCGCGTCGGAACGCTCTCGCGAAAGCCCGTGGAACGCGCCGACGACCTTGAGCGTCGCCTGCGTGACGGGCTCCTCGAAGTTACCGCCAGCGGGAGAAACGGTTCCCCCGATCGTTACCGAGCCGACGGATCCGTCCTTGAGCCGGACTATGCCCGCCCGCTCGTAGAAAGCGGCGATATAGGACTCGAGATACGCGGGGAAGGCTTCCTCTCCCGGGATCTCTTCGAGCCGGCCGGACATCTCGCGAAGCGCCTGCGCCCAGCGGCTCGTGGAATCCGCGAGCAGGAGGACGTCGAGCCCCATCTGCCGGTAGTACTCGGCAAGCGTCACGCCGGTATACACCGAGGCCTCGCGGGCCGCGACGGGCATCGACGAGGTATTGCAGATGATGATGGTCCGTTCCATGAGGGACTTGCCTGTTCGCGGGTCGGTAAGCTCGGGGAATTCCTTGAGCGTCTCGACGACCTCGCCGGCGCGCTCGCCGCACGCGGCGATGATGACGACGTCGACGTCGGCGTGACGGCTCGTCGTGTGCTGTAGCACGGTCTTGCCGGCGCCGAACGGGCCGGGGATGCAGTACGTGCCTCCCTTGGCTACGGGGAAGAAGGTATCGATGGTGCGGGTCTTCGTGATGAGGGTCTCGGTCGGCTTGAGCCGCTCGGCGTAACAGTCGATGGCGCGCTTGACCGGCCAGTTGAAGCTCATCGTGAGCGGGATGACCTTGCCCTTCTCGTCCGTCACCTCGGCGACGGTGTCCTTGAGGGCGTAATTCCCCGCGGGCTTCACTGACTTGACGGTGTAGGTACCATACATGCCGAAGGGCACCATGATGCGGTGCGTGAAGCTTCCCTCGGGCACGGTTCCGATCGAGTCGCCGCGCGTGACGCGGTCGCCGGGTTTAGCCACCGGGGTGAAATCCCACTTCGTGTCGTCGTGGAGCGGGTCGAGGTACATGCCGCGTTCCAGGAAGTAGCCCGCCTTTGACGCGAGCTCGGGAAGCGGGTTCTGGAGCCCGTCGTACACCTGACCGAGAAGGCCGGGACCGAGCTCGACAGAGAGCATGTCCCCGGTGAAGGCAACCGCGTCACCGACCGAGATTCCCTTCGTGATCTCGAAAACCTGGAGTTGTGCGACCTCTCCGCGGATGCGAATGACCTCGCTTTTCAGGCTTTTCCCGCCGACCTCGACATACCCTACCTCATTGAGGGAGACGTCTCCCTCGAACCGGACGCTGATCATGTTGCCGTTAACGGCGACCACGGAACCTTTGGTATCTGTCATGCTTCTTCTCCAAGAATCTGGTTATAGATTGCCGAGTACGCCTCGCGGCCGGCCTCCGCCGTAAAGCGGTCTGCCCGCTCCCGCAGGAGCAGACGGACGGCGTACGCGAAAACCGCGTCCGAATCGAAATAGTGCCCGGCCGAAAGCTCGTCCACCCAGGACAGCCGGACGGAATCGAGATACCGTTCGGCCGCGAGCGGGTTGTCGTAGGCGACGGCAGCCTTCGCCACGGCCAGGGCGTCACGGGACTTTCTGACGTCCTCGTCCTCGGTCATCGTCAGGGTCGCGTCGCGCTTGAGCCTTGCCGCGCGAGCCCGGGAAAGCGCCAGGCGCAGGGAACGCTCGCGCGCATGCCACTCGCGGAGAAAGCGGGAGGATACCGCGCGTGCGTCGCGCGGCGGCTCTAGGGACAGGGAAGCGAGCACGCGTCCGTCGGCGGCCGACAGGAACCGGCCGGCAAGCTCGCGGAAATTTCCGCTGTTCAGGATGACGGGAGCGCCGGGAAGTACGGCCGGCACCTGCGCCATCAGATAGTAGTAGCTCCCCACGGGCTTACAACTCCTTGGACGCCGACTTGAGAATCTCGGCGACGCGAGGGTTGAGGTACGAAGAGAACAGCGAAGCGACGGCCTCCGCGGAGAAATCGTAGTAGGCCGAACCGTCCTTCATCCCGATGCGGAAACCACCCGCGAGCGAACCGTCCGAGCCGAGCACGAGACCCTTGTCCATCTCGGCCTTGAGGGAGGCCTTGAAGGTCGATTCGAGCTTTTCAAGATCGGACGGCGACAGAAGCACGGCGATGTCGCCGGAACCCGAGTTCGCGATCCATGCCTTGACCGCGGCGGGTACGAGTTCCCTGAGAGAATCGCCGGACATCGCGGTACCGGTAGCCGAGGAGACGAGGGCCGAAAGCTCGGAAACAATGCCGTCGCGGAACGAAATGAGGATATTCCTGCCGGATTGCTTGATCGAGGCGATGGCCGCCTTTTCGAGACGCTCCGCGTCCGCGCGTGCGGCCTTTTCGATCGATTCGGCCTCGGCGCGGGCCTCGTTCAGTATCGAGGCGGCCTTTGCCTTTGCCTCGTTGACGATCTCCGAGGCCTGCGCATCGGCGGCGTCCACGCCGTCTTTCCGTATCTTCTCAACAAGCTCCTGCAACTGAACGTCCATATTCACCTCTCATTAAGTTTCTCGTATTCCTGCACGGGCTTTCTCGGTTCGGCCCTAAAAATCGAAATGCCAGACGGTTTCATGCTCGTAGGTATCGCCTGGCAGGAGTGTCGAGTCGGGGAATTCGGGCCGGTTGGGCGAGTCCGGGAAATGCTGGGTTTCCAGGCAAAACCCGCCCTGCTTCGCGTAGGCGGCGCCGTCCTTGCCCGGCTCGTTCGCGAGGTAGTTTCCGGTGTAGAACTGTACCCCCGGCTGCGTCGAATACACGGTAAGCGAACGACCGGAAACGGGATCAAAAACACCGGCTACCGGGTTCGGACCCTCGCCCGCGCGGTTAATCTCCCAGTTATGGTCGTAGCCGCCCGGAACCGCCGCGATATCCCTGCCGATCGGTTTCGGAGTCCTGAAGTCGAAGGGTGTACCGGCGACGTCGTCGATGGCCCCCGAGGGGATGGCGGCCGAATCGACGGGAACGTACCGGTCGGCGAACAGCTGGACGGTATGGTCCAGCACCGAGCCCGAGCCGTGGCCTGCAAGGTTGAAATAGGTATGATTCGTCAGGTTGACCGGCGTCGCCTCGGTGGTCGTGACGCGGTAGCGAAGCACGATGTCGTCATTCTTGGTAAGGGCGTAGGTTACGCGAACGTCAAGCTCGCCGGGGAATCCCTGTTCGCCCGCCGGGCTCTTCCGGCTGAAAACGACGCCGCATTCGCGCGTCGTGGAAAAGGGCTCCGAATCCCACAGTACCTTGTGATAGCCGGGGTTTCCGGAATGAAGGCAGTTTCCGTTGTCGTTCGCGGTGAGCGAGTAGCTCTTGCCGGCAAGCTCGAAAGAGGCCTTCGCGACGCGATTGGCGAAACGGCCCACGATGCATCCGAAAAAAACGTTGTTCGAGACGTACCCCTCCAGGGTCGGATAGCCGAGCGCAACGTCGTCGACGACACCGTTCGAGTCCGGAACCATGATGCTCGTGATGACGCAGCCGAAATCGGTCACCGAGAAGGACATCCGCTTGTTCGATAGGGTGTAGAGCGAAACTTTTTTTCCGTTGGAAAGATAGCCGAATGCACGTTTCTTGATCTTCATGCGGATTCTCCCTGAGTACGACGACTATAACGACAGTGTAACGAACGATGCGCGTCTTTGCAATACCGGACGCTTGCCATCCCGGTTTTTCGGGGATATAGTCCAGTATACGGAGGGCATCGGTGGGGGGCTTTTACGACAGGCTGGGTGACATACTTCGCGATCGCCTCGATTCGGACGCGGATCCCTTCGAGACGTGGGAGCCGAACGAGGGCAAGAGCCGAAGCGCCGGCACGCGCCGCGAGCGGACTCCCCCGCCCCGCCGCTCCTCAAGGCCCGAGCGCGTCGCCGTTCCCGACGCCCTTGTCGAGGACTTCAGGGTTCTCGGGCTGCCGCCCGGAGTTCCGCTGGCGGACTGCAAGGTCGCCTGGAAACGGCTCTTGAAGCGCTATCACCCCGACCATCACGCGGGCGACGGAGAGGCCGAACGGAGGAATACCGACGTTTCGGTCCGTCTCACCGAGGCGTTCAGGCGGATCTCTCGCTGGTTCGAGACGGGTGAGACGGGCGAGACTCACTGACGGACGAGCCGGTCAAACGGCGGTCTACCGGCGGTCTACCGGCGGTCTACCGGCGATCAACCGGCGGTCAACCGCCGGTTGCCGGGTATCGTTCCACGGACGGGGTCTACAACTCTTCCCCGTCCCGGTCCACTTCTTCTTCCGCGTCCTTCCCGGATATGCCGTACTCGTCGAGTTTCCGGTGCAGGGTTTTCCTTCCGATACCGAGTATTTCGGCGGTTCTGCTCTTGTTCCCGTTGCATGACGACAGGGTGCGCAGGATGACCTCCCGCTCCGCGTCCGACAGGGTCGATCCGACAGGAATGGACACGGCGGGGATCTCGTCTCCGGGCCGGATCGACGGGGGGATGTCCTCTAGGGTGATATTGGGTCCCGAAGACAGCACGACGGCGCTTTCTATGCAATTTCTCAACTGCCTGACGTTGCCGGGCCAGTCGTAGGCGTAAAGCGCCGAACGAGCCTTCGGCTCGATGCCCTCGATCCTCTTTCCGTTTTCCTCGGCGAACTCCTTGATGAACGCCGAGATCATGAGCGGAAGGTCGTCCTTGCGCTCGCGAAGCGGCGGAACGTGTATCCGTACGACGTTCAGCCGGTAAAAGAGGTCCTCCCTGAACCGTCCCTCGGCGATCTCCCGTTCGAGGTCGCGGTTCGTCGCCGTAACGACGCGAACGTCGACCTCGAGCGTTTCCTCGCCGCCGACGCGCTCGAATTTCTTTTCCTGGAGAACGCGCAGTATCTTGATCTGCACGCTCTGGTCGATCTCCCCGATCTCGTCGAGAAAGATGGTTCCCGAGTGCGCGAGCTCGAAACGGCCGCGCTTGCGCGACACGGCGCCGGTGAACGATCCCTTCTCGTGCCCGAACAGCTCGCTTTCGAGGAGGGTTTCCGCGAGCGCGGCGCAATGAACCTTCACGAAGGGACTGTCCTTCCTCGGCGAGAGGTTGTGAAGCGCGTTCGCTATGAGTTCCTTTCCGACGCCGCTTTCTCCCGTGATCAGCACGGAGGCCTTCGTCGGGGCGACCCGCTTGACCACCTCGAACACCTTGATCATGGCCGGGCTCTTCCCGATGATGTGCTCGAAGGATTTGCGGCCTTCCATCTCGCGTTCGAGCTCGCGGTTGTGGAGAACGAGTTCGCGACTCTGGAGCGCGCGCTTGACGAGGAGGGAGAGCCGGTCGAGATTCAGGGGTTTCGTGAGAAAATCGTACGCGCCCGAACGCATCGCCTCGACCGCGTTCTCGACGGTACCGTGCCCGGTAAGGACGATAACCGGAATTCCCGGGGACTCGGAGGTGACCCGCCTGAGTATCTCCTCGCCCGACACTCCCGGCATGCGCAGGTCGGTTATGACGAGATCCACGTCGCCGTGCAGGGCGAGTTCCAGTCCCTCGTCGCCGTCGGCGGCGAGCAGCACCTCGTATCCGTCCATCTCGAGGGCGGCCTTCAGTCCCGTGCGGATGTTTTTCTCGTCGTCGATGACGAGCACGGAGAATTTCATCATGTCGCGCCCTCCCCGTATTCGATCATCTTCTGCGCCCGGCGCATCACGGGCAGGGTTATCGTGAAGGTCGTCCCGCGGCCGGGTTCCGACTGGACGCGGATGTCGCCGCCGTGTTCCTTGACGACCTTGTACGCCATCGTGAGCCCGAGGCCGGTTCCGTCGGCCTTGGTGGTGAAATACGGCTCGAACACGCGCGACAGCACGTCCTGCGGTATGCCGACGCCCGAGTCCTCGACGGCGACGACTATCGAGTCGTCCCGCTGGCGGGCGCCGAGGGAAAGCGTGCCTCCGTCGGGCATCGCGGACATGGCGTTCTTCACGAGATTGACGAGCATCTGCCGGAGGAAGCGCTCGTCCCCGCGGATGCGCGGCAGGCCCTCCGCGACGTCCAGCACGACGGAAACGTTCGCGCGGGAGAGCTCCTCGCCGAAAAAGGTCGATATCGAGCGTATGAGATCGCCGATGTCCATCGGAGCGAGCTCGAATTTCAGGGGACGCACGGCGAAGAGGAAGTCGACGACGATCCTGTTGAGGCGCTCGATTTCCTCGTCGACGATGTCAAGGTACTCGGAAAATTTCGAGTCGCTTCGCGCCTCGCACGAGTCGACCGCCTTTCGAAGCAACTGAACGTAAATGCTGATCGAGCCGAGCGGGTTCTTGATCTCGTGCGCTACGGTCGCGGCGAGGTTCGTGAGGCTCGCGAGGCTTTCGAGCCTCCTGCTTTTCATCTCCTCGTTCTTCTTTTCCGTTATGTCCTCGACCGAGATGATGGTGCCGCGGACCGCCTTTTTCTGGACGAGGGGCATGATGCCGACGCTGACGTAGCGCGTGACCGAAAGCTCGTGTATCGCGAACTCCCGCGAAAGAACCGTGTCCTCCGCCTCTATCGTCTCCTCGACAAACCGCGAGATCTCCTGGTCGCGGACGCACGACCATACGGGACGGTCCTGAGCCTCCCTGAATTCCATCGGCAGGATTCTCGCCGCCGACTTGTTGCTCATGACGACGATATGGAAGGCGTCGCAGACGATGACCCCCGTGCCGAGCGAGTCGAGAACCGCGTTCAGCGTCTCGTACTCCTCCGTCACGAGCGAAAGGAGGCTTTGCATCTGCTCGGCATTCATCCGCGAGGTTTTCTGAAGCGCCCGACGGATAAACTCCCTCACGCCGGACTCCTCATAACGCGTCCCTCATCTCGCAGGAAAGCCGCTCAAGCACCTGCGTCGGCGAGATATTGAGGATGTCCACCGAGGTCTGGGCGATCCTGATGGACTCGAGCCATTTCGCGTACACGCCTGATTCCCTTGCGGTAACCTGGCCCGTCCTGACGGATGCCGATACGGCCGACATGATCTCCGAGAGAAAGAGGCGCCACACCTTGGCGGGTTTGCACTTGTTGAGGGCGGCGACGATGGACGGGATCGTCTGCGCGTCGCGCGTTCCCGCGCGGGCCCCCGATGCAGCGAGGGCGGACTCGATAACGGACGGCAGGGACGTAAGCGGGGGAAGGGCCGCGTCCAGGGCCTCGGAGAGGACGAGGGAGAGGAAGACGAGCGCGCTAGTCCGTATCGACTCCGGGGATACGGGCAAAAAACGGTCGAAGTACCCGGAAAGGGATTCGCCGGGCGCGAGCGTGTCGCGGAAGACGCGCGAAACCACCTCCTCCCGGTCGCGCGGCTGGCGCTCGACGAAGGCGTACGTCCGAACGCGCGAGAGGATCGTCGGGATGATGGCGCCCCGCCGCGACGTCGTGAGGATGAACATGGCGTCGCGCGGCGGCTCCTCGAGTATCTTGAGGAAGGCGTTCCTCGCGGAATCCTGCATGCGGTCGGCGTTCTCGACGATGAGCACCTTCTTTCGCCCGTAGGGCGTCAGCCGCGCCCAGGAGGCCGCGTTGCGGATGACCGAAACGGGAACGCCGTCGGGCAGGAACTCGTCCTCGAGCTTCGCGGACGACTCCACGAGCGACGAGACGGCTTTCTCCACGCCGGCTGCGTCGGCCTCGGAGTCGAGCATCGTCTCCAAGTCCTCGAGGGACTCGGAAACGGACGCGAGAAGGGGCATGGCGCGGGCAAGCCGGGTGTCGTCCCCGTCGTTAAGCTCTCCGGAAAAGCGGGCGGTCAGTTTCCGTATCGAGCGGACGAACAGAAACCTCGCGGCGCTCCTTCGCGAGGAGCCTCCGCTCGCGCCCGGCGCCCGCGATGCGAGCAGTGTCGCGGCGGAAGCGCGAATCTCGAGGATGCAGTCCCTCGGTCCCGTTATGGCGAGATCGGGATGCGTCAGGGCGCGGTGCATGGCGCAGTCACGGCAGTCGCACGTCCACGGCGCGTCTCCGGACCTGCACGACAGGGCGCGCGCTAGCTCGAGCGCCGCCGTCATCTTGCCCTCCGCGGGAGGCCCGTAAAAGAGTATCGACGGGGGAAGCCTGCCCGAGGCGATGTCGTCCATGAGAAGGTTTGCGGCGCTTTGCGAAATAAGGTTCTCGAACATGTTTTCGTTCCCCTACCGTACGGTCCTGATATATCCCGGAAAAGACGCGGTCGACGCCGCGAGCAGGGGCTCGAAGGCCCTGGCGAACAGGCTGCCCTCGACGAGAAAGGACAGGTCGAAAAACCGCTGTCTTGAAATCGCGAGTAGGATGACGAACACGATGACGAGGCCCTCCGCTATGCCGAGGAAAAAACCGAGGGCCCGGTCGAGGTTCGTCATCGATTCGCCCTCGAAGGCGCTTCCCGCAACGTGCTGGACCGCCTTGACCAGGAGGTATACGGCAACGAAGATCGCCAAAAACGAGGCGACGTCGACGAGGGTTTCGGCTCCCGTCAGGCGGGCGACATGCGGAGAGAGGACGTCGTAAAACAGCACCGCGGCGATGGCGCCGGCGATGACGGCGACCTTCGAGAAAAATTCCGAGACGAACCCCTCGAGCGTCGCGTGCACGATCGCCAGGATGACGATGACGCCCATCGCCATATCGAACGCGGTGAGCGTCATGCGTCCCTCCGCTGAAGGGAGTCGAGGCGGGAAAGGATGAGCTCGGCGATGGCCGCGGCGGCCCGCACGGACCCGAGATGCGCGGAGCTTTCCGACATGCGCTTCAGGAGGCCGGGTTCCGAAAAGACCCGTCGCACCGTCTCGAGGAGGTTCGCCCCCGTCGCGCGCTCGCCGGTCAGCACGATCGCCGCGCCGCGGGACTCGAAGTACCCGGCGTTCTCAACCTGGTCGCCGCGCGAGGCCCCCTTCTCGAGGGGGACAAGCACCATCGGCTTGCCCGCGGTGGCGCATTCCCATACCGAATTCGCCCCGGCACGGGAAACCACAAGATCCGCGCAGGCAAGCACGTCGGGCATCTCGGAGCGTATGAACGGAAAGGCCCTGTAGCCGTCGCGCATCCCGACCGACGGCGGCATCGCCTCCTGGGAAAGACCCGTTTGATGGACGACGCGAAACGACGGCAGGAGCTCGTCGAGGACGCCAGAGACGAGATCGTTCACCTGCTTCGCGCCGAGGCTTCCTCCCTGCGCGAACAGGACGGGGCGTCCGTCCTCCGGAAAGCCGAGAAAGGCCCGGCCCCTCGATGCCGAGGCCGCGAGAAAGGAGCCGCGCACGGGATTGCCCGTCACGGTAACCTTGCTCCTGAGGCGCGCGGGGATTCTCTCCCCGGTCTCCTCGTAGGATACGAGTATATCGTCCGCGAAAAGGGAGTTGATCCGCGTGGCGAGTCCCGGCGAGAAATCGCATTCGTGCGTCATGACGGGTATCCCGAGCAGCCTCGCCGCGACGCAGGGGGGCACGCTTACGAAACCGCCCTTCGAAAACAGCAGGGCCGGACGCCGCCTCGCGAGTATGGCCAGGGAAACGAAGAAACCTCCGACGATCCTGAAAAAATCGACCGCGTTCTGGAGGCTGAAGTACCTGCGAAGCTTTCCGGAGGGTATGCCAATAAACTCGATTCCCGCCGACTCGACCAGCGAACGATCCACGCCCCGCGAAGAACCGATCCAGAACAGGGAGCAGTCGCGCCGTTGTCGCAATTCATCGATGACGGCCAGCCCGGGGAAGATATGTCCTCCCGTGCCGCCGCCGGCAAAGGCAATCGTGTTCATGGGCCCAGTGTATCATGATGACACAGTATTGAAAAGCGCCAGCAAGGCCTCGTTCTTGAAGAGTTTCGCGTATCCGACGGCCGACAGCCCGAGGTTGTCGGCGATTCCCGGATTCGCGCCCACGGAAAGCAGCAGTGACACGATCTCCGTGTCGCCCCGGCCCGTGGCGATGACGAGCGCCGTCTGGCCGTCTTTGCTCCGCAAGTCGGGATTCGCGCCGCTCTCGAGCAGCATCCTGCAAATGAGGATATCCCCCTTCTGGGTCGCGTCCATCAACGGGGTATAGCCCCGGTCCTGGGATTGCACGTTGACATCGGCGCCGGCCGCGACGAGGAAGCGTACCATCTCCGGAAGCTGCGCCCGGGTGGCAAGCGAGAGCACGGGATTCCCGTGCACGTCCGTAATCGACGGGCTGAAGCCGGCCTTGAGGAACAATGAGGCGTTATCCTCGTCTCCCGAGAGCACGGTAGCGACGAAATTCTCGGCGAAACAGGAGATGCCCCGCTCGATGAGCGTCGCGCGCGCGCGCGCCTGCCGTTCCTCGGACGAGTACCGCACCGTCTCCGACTCGAGGAAGTCCTCGAAGGTATCGGCCGATAGAACGGTACCGACATACCCGTCGCGCATCGGCAAGCTGTTGTCCGCCCCCGAGGAGAGGATCAGAATCCTGATCCCCCGTCCTATGCAGTATCCGGAATAGAAAAGAAGCGCCTGATCCTGGAAAGGGTCTCCCTCGTGGACGAACAAGGCGTGCGAGGCGTCCCTGAAAAGATGGCGCGGGCTCATCCCGTCCTTGCCCTCCCACGTTTCCTCGACGGGATAGGCCTCCGCCGCGCAATCATGGCGCCGTATGATGGCAAGGAGTATCGCGGCCTGTTCGGCTTTTTCCCTCGTGTAAAAAACGACTATTTTCACGCTTGCCCCCGTTCACATTTTCGGCTTACTCGCCATTCGGCATGAACGTAATGAGGTGCCGGCAAGAAAAAAGCCCCCCGATGCGGGAGGCTTTTCGTGCCGTCGGACAGAATTGAACTGTCGACACATGGATTTTCAGTCCATTGCTCTACCAACTGAGCTACAACGGCTGGTTGGAAAGTTTATAACGCGTATGAAAAAAAAAGTCAATACTCGGGACTCGGGGAGTCGTTTCGCTGAAAACTACATCAGGGCGGGAATCACGAGGTTGAACCTGCCGCTCGCCTCGCGGTGGTCTTCCGGGCCGGA
Organism: Spirochaetales bacterium Spiro_10; assembly: GCA_001604405.1. Classification (GTDB taxonomy): domain Bacteria; phylum Spirochaetota; class Spirochaetia; order Treponematales; family Treponemataceae; genus Teretinema. The sequence goes on along the minus strand of LVBL01000003.1, from coordinate 43,747 downwards.
CATGCCGGACGGCAACGAGACAAGATAGGCGCCGGTACGCGTCCTTTCGAGGAAGACGCATTCAAGAACGTCGACGTCGCGGACGACCAGAAGATCCTCGCATACGAGCAACCGCTGGCCGTACACGTGCTGAAGCTGAATGATGAACGAGCCGTTGGCGCCCTCGGATATCCGTTCCACCTGGAATTCCGGTATGCCGAATATCTCTCCCCCGCTCTCGAACAGCAATACCGGAGTGACGAAACCCGGGCTCCGCTTCGGGGCGCCGAGTTCCTGACGCGAAACGGCGTTGCCGCGGTTCCGCACGTCGCAGATCAAGGCGCGGTACTCGAGAAGCAGGGAGATGAGGAAACGGCGCGACTCGTGCACGACGTGCACGACGGGAGCGTAGGGAATGGTACTCCAGGCCTCGTCCCGGACCATCCGGGCGGAGACGCTTTCCTCGACCTGCCAGCGTTCCATCTGCTCGATTATCGCGGTAGGCGCCGTTTTCTTCATGATTTGGGAAAATACCGCGGGAGAGGCGCTCGACGAACAGACGACCGAGAGGTAATGAAGCGTGTCCTCGTTTTTTATGACGGCGTCGATCACGACCGCCCTGGCCTCTATGAAGCCGAGCAGCACGCGAAGCCGCATGTTCCCGGCCGACGCGGCGAGAAATGACGCCCGCTGCATGTACACGCGCACCTGGTAGAGGTATTCCCCTCTCCGTACGGCGCCGTGCAAAACCGGGGTATTGTCGAAATTGTAGCATTTCTCCGTCGAGACCATCGCTTACAGTATCGACAAAGCAGTCAGCTACTTGAATCTTTCGTGTGCGCTCCGAAGCCCGGCGCGTTATTGACGTGGATGTCCAGGATGAGCTCCACCTCTCCCAGCGACAGCGATAGCTTCGAGGCGATGATATCCGGGGAGAAACCCCTGTTCGCGAGGGAGACGACGTGTTCGACCGTCGGGATGACCGGCTCAAGGCGGCGGGAGGAATTGACCGCCCGTGCCCGCGCGATGGATGCACGCGAATACCCGCCGTCGGAGGAACCGGCCGTTTCGGCCGTAGCGGGCGGAACGGGAGCCGCGGGTTCGCCCGCAATAGCGGGTTCGCCGCGAGTCGCGGGCATGCCGGCACTGGCGGTTTGCGGAACCGGGGTTGCCGGCGCCGGATTCGCATTCACGCGGGACAATTCGTTCAAGGTCGCCCGCTCGTCCCGGCGCTTGCCGGCCTCACGGTCCGCAAGCAGTATCCGGCGATCAGCCTCGTCAATCAGGGAGCGAAGGCCCTGTATGCGGTTTTCAAGAAGGGCCACGTCGCGGTCCGTCTCCCGGCCAAGGTCCGCCACGAGACGGTCAAGCTCGCCCCGAATCTCGCCCAGCACCCGGCCGGGCGAGAAGCGCGCTGAAAGACGTCGATAGAACGCGATCATCAACAGGATGTTGACGGCGACCGCGAGGGCCGCAAGCACGAGTGTCATGGGAGCCCTAACCCGAAATGTCGATGATGGAGCCGAGGCTCGGGTCGCGGATTATCTCCTTGGGAGGCTCCTCCGGTTCCTGAGCCGGGGGGTCCCGAGATCCCTTCTGCTGAGACCCGGAGAAATTGCCGGAAGACGACCCGTTCCGCTCGTGGACGGCGCCGGTTTGCTCGCCGCCCGTCTCGGTTTCGCGAACGGTCGTAAGCCGTTTCTCGGCCTCCTCGCGGTTTTTTGCCATCTCGGCCTCGCGCGCGGCCTGGCTGGCGGCGGTTTGCTGTACCTGCGCCTTCCCTACCTTGTCGAGTTGCGTATAGAGCGTCTGAAGGTCAATCGGCTGAATACCCATTCGGAACCCTCTTCATGTCCTCGTCCGGGCCCTGATACTTGCCGTATCGCACGAGCCCGTTCTCGAGATAGAACGTCGTGGCCTTGCAGTCCGTGCGGACCTCCTCGGTCACGTCCCGTATCACGATCTTGACTCCGGCGAACACCTTGACCGAGGCGGAGACCTTGCCGCGCGTCTTGAGCGTATTGAGGTAATCCTGAATCTGCTTTATTTCCGCGGCGATCTCCTCGAGTTCCGTCTGCAGTATGTACTGCCGCTCGCCGAGCTTTTTGAGGGCGGCTTCCTTGTCTTCCGGGAGTTCCTTCTTCTGCTTTTTGAGATTCGAGAGCGTGGTGAAGTTCAGCTGAACGTCCTCGAGCTCGTGCTCCGCGGTCTGCTTGTGCGCGAGCAGCGCGTCGAGACGGTCCTTGCTCTTCGGGTCGAAGCCGACGTTCAGCACGGTCTCGCTCGCACCGCCGAAGCTTCCGAGCGTTTTGGCGTGGATCTCCTCGGACGCGCTCAGCATTCCGCCGATGATGGCCGCCCGCTTTCCCTGGCAGAGTATCTTGCGGTTCGCGTTCACCTGCGAATTGATGATGCCGTCCGAGACGATGACGAACTCGCCCGCCTCGACCTTCGTGTTCTCGATGAACTTGGACCATATCGACCGGCCGGCGCGGACGTGGCCGTCTCCCTTGCCCGCGATGCCCTGGCTGACGACGATGTCGCCTTCCGCGTCGAGCTCGCTCTTGCCGACCGTGCCCTTGACCTCGATATTGCCCGAGGCCTTCACGGAGAATCCGTCCTCCACGTTTCCGCTGATGAAGACCGTTCCGAGGAACATGATGTTTCCCGTCTTGAGCGACACGTCGCCTTCGATGTTCAGTATCGGCTCCACGTTGATTTTGTTGTTGAGCACGAGCACCTGTCCGTTCGTCTCGGCGACGATGGTAACCCCGTCGTCGGCAACGCGCGTGTTCTTGCCCACCGGCATCGGGATGTCGCGGCCGTTTTTCGCCTCGAGATACTTTCCCGTGACGGTCTTTCCCGCCTTTCCGCGCTCCGCAGGAATCTTCTGTGCGAGTGGCTGGCCCTCGACGACGTTCTGCACGAGATTGAGTTCCTTGAAGTCGACCTTTCCGGAGGCGGATTCCTTCAGCCGTATCTTCGAGCTGTCCACCTCGAAATTGTAGACGATGTGCGCGTCGGCGCCATCCTGCGGCTTGACGCCCTCGGCGACGAGATAATTCTGCTTGTACACGGGACGGTCGACGAAATCGCGCACGCGCTCCTCGTCGAGACCCGCCACGACGCGGTTGTTTTTCATGAAGGCGACGATCATGTCCGCGGAAAGGTCGGCGCCGCCGGGTCCGGGCGGGGTCGCGTACAGCCAGGCCTTCATCTCCTGATCGGTTATGTCGACCGCCATCATCGAGTCCTGGGCCGGATTGTGCTTGTACGGCGCGACGCGAACGTACTCGCCCGCGGCGTTCTTGACGACTCCCTTGACGGCTTCCTCCGTCAGACCGGGCACGCCGCGGTCGCGCAGGGCGTCCAGGGCGTCCTTGACGGACGCGGCCCTGCCGTTGCCGGAGGGCTGGGTAACCTTGAGAAACACGCCGTCATGCGCGCACATGACGAAGGCGTTTCCGTCGCGGTCCTCGATGAGGGGAGCCGCATCGACGCGCACGGATTCGTCTCCGGACGCCGCGTCGGAGCCGGCTTTTTTCCGAGAGCGCTTTCGCGTCTCGTACGCGCGAATGAGCCAATTGCGCTTCGTCAGGGCGAAAAAACCGGAGGTGCCTCGTTGCAGGATTTCATAGTCTATGTCACGGATGGCCACGCCCAGCTGTATGGCAGCGTCGGCCAACGCCTCGTCGAGCGTGTCCGCCGCCGACTCCACGAAGACCCTGGAGCGGTCCTCCTCGAGTTGCTGGGCCATCGCCTCGCGAATCTGCTCAAGGTCTACCATCCGACTCGCGCTCCTTGATCCTAGAGGATGCCTTTCCGTATGTTCGTGAGTTTGGCGCGAAGCCTCAGGTTCGCCTTCGTGTGCAGCTGCGATACGCGGGACTCCGTGACGTTGAGAACCTGGCCGATTTCCTTGAGCGTCAAATCCTCGTAGTAATAGAGGACGAGTACCATCTTTTCCTTCTCGGGCAGCTCGTTTATCGCCTCTACTATGACGCGCTTGATCTCCTCGCGCTCGACGATGACGTCGGGATTGAGGGAAGACGGGGATTCGATGCTGTCTCCGATCGATATGCGCTCGGAGTCGTCCCCCGAATACCATACGTCGTTCAGCGACATGATGCTCGTGCCCGATATCTTGAAGAGTGTTTGATGGAACTCGTTTTCGCTGACGCCGAGCGAGCCCGCGATCTCCGTGTCGGAAGCGGTTCGCCCGAGCTTGGACTCGAGATTGACGATAGCGTCCTCTATCTCGCGGGTCTTTTGCCTGACGGAGCGGGGAACCCAGTCGATCGACCTCAGCTCGTCGAAGATCGATCCGCGTATGCGGGTCACCGCGTAGGTCTTGAATTTGACGTTTTTGTCGGGATCGAACTTGTCTATGGCGTCGAGGAGGCCGAACACGCCGAAACCGACGAGATCGTCGAATTCCACGTTGCTGGGCATGCCTACGGCGACCTTGCCGGCCACGTATTTTACCAATGGGGCGTATTGTTTGATAAAGAACTCTCGGATCGCGGGATCCCGGGACTTTTTATAGTCCGCCCACAGTTCCTCTTCCGTTTTTTGCGCCAAAAGCGAATTCCCCATGTACACACCCTTTTATTACTGCGTACCGTCAATTGTCGCGAGACAATAAAGTACGGATTGCCTTGACCATAGTAGCCGACTCAACGTCCGTTCCCTGAAACTCCCGGGATGCCCTCGACGACGGGGCTGTGCCCGCCGAAGAATCCGAAAAGCCCATGTCCCCCGCGCCGGCGTCTTCGTCCGTCTCCGGACGCGCGGCGGGCACGAAATCCTGCAAATCGGGCAGGATGTCCAGTCCGTCGGCGGTAAGGGGCGCCGTGGTTCGGCCTTGCGCCCTCGGCTCGGGATTCCCCGTCCGTCCGGACCCCGTTTTTGCCGCGTTCTCCGCGCCGCCCGCGGCCGAAAAGCTTCCGCCAACGGGTAAGCCCGGCACGAAACCGTCCTGCGAAAGGTCCTCGACGTCCGTCGGGGCATCCGCGAACCGGCGTCCCGTACCCCCGCCGGCGCTCGCAAAGTCGGGAAGCTGTCCCGAGGCGATATCGTCGAAGGAAGAAAGGGGCTCGGAACCGTCGCCAAGGGTAACGTCCACCACGGATCCCATGGCAGGATCGCGCGTCTCGGTACCCGAGTCTCCCGAAAGCAGTTCGGGCAAAAACTTTGCGACAAGCATCGAACACGCGAAGGACAGGCCGCCGAACAACAATCCCATACCGAGGGCACGAGCCAGAATCAGGTGAAAAACGGCTCCGCTTAACAAGCCGATGAGGAAGGAGAGCGCGAAACCGATGACAGCCCCGACAACCGGAATCTTCGGTTCGAACATGTATACCCCCTCCCCGATACTAGACTATGCGAAAAAGTGTTACTGGTCAAGGTTTTTTTGCGTTTTGACCCGCGACCCGTCCTGAAACCGCGTCCGGACCGCCGGGAAGACGGAGGAACCCGTCCCGCGTCACGTCCAGTCGCGGCCCAGAAGCTTCCGCATGAACCTGCCGAAACCCTCGGTTTCCAGGAATTCCGTCTTCTCGATTCGGGAGACGATGTGCTTCAGGCACACGGAGGCCTTGCCCTTGGGATCGTTGACGATGAACGGCCTTTGGCGCAAAACGGCCTGCTGGACGATGGGGTCGTCATAGATGAAACCGAGATACTCGACCTTGAGGTTGAGGAATTGAGCGGCGATCTGAATCATGCGGTCCGCGACGCGCTTCCCCTCGACCGCCGTTTTGACCCGGTTCACGATCATCTTGAGATTGATGTTGAGGTTGTCGACCTCGGTGGCGATGATCTTGATGATCCCGTAGGCGTCGGTGATGGAGGTCGGCTCGGGGGTGGTGACGATAACGACCTCGTCGGCCGCGGCCACGAACCCGAGCACGTTCCGCGAAACGCCCGCGCTCGTGTCGATGATGATGATGTCCGTGTCCGCGAGCGTGAACATCTCCTCTATGAAGGAATTCCGCTCATCCTCGGTCATGTTGGCGATTTTCGAGAAACCGGAAGCGCCGGCAACGAGCTTGATTCCGTATTCGGTGTCCAGGATTATCTCGCTCATCTTCTTCTGTTTGCGCATGACGTGATAGAGGTTGTACTGCGGGATTATGTTCATCATGACGTTGACGTTCGCGAGCCCGAGGTCCGCGTCGATGAGTATGACCTTCTTTCCCATTTGCGCGTAGGCGATGGCCATGTTGGTGGCCACGTTCGTCTTCCCGACGCCGCCCTTCCCGCTCGTTATCGTGATAATCCGGGTCTTCCGGTTGCTTCGCGCCGCCTGCGGGCCGTCAAACTCGGGCGCGTCGCCTTCCGTTCGGGCCTTTTCCTTCATGAGGGAGCGCAACTGCTCTGCCTGGTCTTCCATATTCATCTCCATTCAAACCTGGTCTCGCTGACCGGAAAGAGCTCGTCGATCCTGGCGCGGTTTATCCTGAATCCGTCGAGATTCGTCAAAAACCGGACCACCGAGGCCGGCTCGAAGTCCTGCGGCACGCGTTGACCGTTCGTGATATAGGCAAGCGACTTTTTTTTCTCGTCGAGCACGCTGATTATGTTTCCGACCCGTGTCGTCTCGTCGAACTTCGTGATTATGACCGAGCCGTACCCGAAGGTCTCGTACTGCTGCATGATGTCCCGCATGTCGCTCGCCTTGGTCGTGGCGCTGAGGGCAAGATGCACCTCGGAAATCGTCCCGGCCGCGTCGAGAAAATGGCGCATCTCGGCGATCTTCGCGTAATCCTTCGGGCTCTTGCCGATGGTGTCGATCAGGATGATGTCGGCGTCCTGATGCATCGCCACGAGGGCCTTCAGGTCAGACGGCGTCTCGGCGCACGAAACCGGGATGTTCATGATATTCCCGTATATCTCGATCTGCTGTCTCGCCCCTATGCGGTAATTATCGATCGTAATGACGCGCACGTTGAGGGGCCGCGAGCCTTTTTGCGCGGCAAGCGAATACGCGGCAGCGAGCTTTGCCACGGTCGTGGTTTTCCCGACACCGGTGGGACCGACAAGGGCGATAATGCGGGGCCGCGAGGGACAATCGGAATCCCTGATGGAGATGGACTCGCCGATCCACTCGACGACCGCGTCCTGAACCCGCTCGAAGTCCGCGAGCTCGTCAAGGGTGAATTCAGAGCGTATGCGCGCGAGCGTGCCCTTGACGTACTGCGAGGAAAAATCGTTTCGCTCGAGGAGCTCCTCGATTCTGGAAACCGTCTCATGGTCGGCGGAGGAGGACTCCTGCGCGCCCTGGTCACGGTCGAGCTTTTCCTCGAGCTTGCGTACCGCCCGGAGGATCGTGTCGAGCTGTGCGCCCTGGGCACCCGCGGCGCCCAGCGCGGCCTCGAGCTTGCCGCCCTGCTGCGGGACGGGCGAACTCGGCCGGATCTCGGGAACGCGGGACGCGATGGAAGGCGCCGTCTTGACCGCCTCCCGGATGATCTTCTTACGCTCGTGGTCGAAGTCGGCCGGGGCGCGCTGGGAAGGCGGCGGCGGGACGTCGCCGGGCGCGCCCGCTCCGGTTAAGCCGGCTTGCGGGCGGAACGCGGGACGGGACAGCATGAAATAGAGCTCTATGGCGTCGCGCTCGAAAAAACCGAAGACGCCGCCGGTCTTGACCTTCTTCTGCCTGAGTATATGCACGTCGGACCCGTATCGGGCCCTGATTTTCTGGAGGCATTCATCGTATGTCGCGGCCTGCTCGCTCAAGATGTCCATCGTACCCGCCCCTTCCTCATTGTTCCATCCTGATTTCGCCGATCGCCTCTACCTTGATGTCGTTTCCGATTTCCGGGACGGACAGGACGACGAGATCCGGTATCTCCCGCTCCGTGGACGATTTTATCAGGATGCGAGCCTCCTCCGGGCACAGCACGATGGGCAGGAAACCCGACTGCTGTACGGAGTTGACCGACTGCGTCATCGCGCGGATCCAGCCGCGCATGACCGCGGGCTCCAGGGCGGCGACGGGTCCGTTGACGGTATCGACGCGGCTTTCCACGATTTTCTGCACGAGCGACGGTTCAACCGTCAATACGTGCAAGGTCATCGCGTCGTCGACGTACTGCAGGCAGATCTGGCGTGCGAGCGACTGACGGACCTTCTCGACGAGCACGGTCGGGTCCTTGGTCACGGGACGGTAGTCGGCGAGGGTTTCCAGGATCACGACCATGTTGCGGATCGAGACCTGCTCCCGAAGGAGTCCCTGCAGGACCTTTTGCATCTCGCCGACGGAGCAGGATTTCGTGACCTCGTCGACGACCGCGGGATAGTCCTTCCTGATGGCGTCGATGATGGACTGCACCTCCTGCCGGCCCAGAATCTCGGAGGCATGGCGCTTGATGATCTCGGTCAGATGGGTCGCGATGATCGAGGGAGGGTCGACGACCGTGTAGCCCGCCCGTTCGGCGCGCTCGCGGTTCTCCTCGGAAATCCATATGGCCGGCAGGCCGAACGTCGGGTCGACGGTTTTTTCCCCGGGCAGGTCCTCGGACACGCCCCCGGGGTTGATGCCGAGGTACCAGCCCATGCGGATGCGCCCGCGCGCGACCTCGACGCCCTTGATCTTGAAGCAGTACTCGCTCGGCTCGAGGCGCATATTGTCGATTATGCGGATGCGGGGAACGACGAGGCCGAGATCGAGGGCCGATTCGCGCCGGATCCTGGTCACGCGCTCGAGAAGCTCGGCCCCCTTGTCCTTGTCGACGAGGGGAATGAGGCCGTAGCCGAGCTCGAGGGAAAGCGGGTCGAGCGGGACGACGGGGCTGACGTCGGCGGGATTCTCCCCCGTTTTCTGCCGTTCCTTTTCCTCCTCGCGCGCGAGCGTCTTCTTGAAGGTCGAGGCCTCGGCCTTTCTCAGCCGGTATCCTACCCAGGCGAGGGCGGCGGCGAGCGGAAGCAGGACGTACCAGGGGAAACCCGGCAGGAAGGCGATGACGGCGAGCGTCCCCGCGCCCACGTAATATACCCACGCGTTCCTGGAGAACTGCGTCTTGATGTCCGACCCGAAGGTTCCGTCGGACACGGCGCGGGTGACGATAAGGCCGGTGGCAACCGACACGAACAGGGACGGGAGCTGCGACAGGAGGCCGTCGCCGATGGTCAGCGAGGCGTAGGTCTGGATCGCCTTGGCGAACGGCTCGTTCCGGAAGAGCATCCCGAATATGAGTCCCGCAACGAGGTTGATCACGGTGATGAATATGCCGATCTTGACGTTTCCCGAGACGAATTTGCTCGCTCCGTCCATCGCCCCGTAGAAATCAGCCTCTTTCTGGACCTCGGTCTTCCGGGCCCGGGCCTCTTCCTCGGTGATGGCCCCCGAGTTGTACTCCGCCTCGATCGCCATGTTTTTCGTGGGCATGGCGTCGAGCGTGAACCGGGCCGCGACCTCGGCGACGCGCGTAGAGCCCTTCGTGATGACGAAGGCCTGCACGGCGATGAGGATGATGAAGATAACGAAGCCGATGACGAGCCCTTCGGTTCCCGACGTGCCGATGACGAAGGTGCTGAAGGCCTTGACCATCTTTCCGTTGAACTTCATCCCCAGGGAGAGGATGAGCCGCGTCGAGGAGACGTTGAGCCCGAGGCCGAAGACCGTGCTGACGAGCAACAGGGTCGGGAATACCGAGAAATCTATGGCGCGCCGCGTATACAGCACGATGAGCAGGATGAGCAGGTTGAGCACGAGGTTCACGGCCATCAGGAGGTCGAGCAGAACCGTCGGCAGGGGTATGATGAGCATGAGGACGACGGTAATCGCGCCCATCGCCACGAAGAGGTCGCTTTTCTGTATCGATGCAGCCTTGTCAGCCATGTGTTTTTTTTACAATTCCTTCAATACCCGGGATTTTCTGGAATCGAGCGCGTACACCTTCGCGAGGATTACCGCGAGCGCCTGATAGTACTCGTCCGGTATCATATCACCGATTTCCACTTCCGCATAGAGAGCCCGGGCAAGCGGGCGGTTTTCGACGATCGGCACTCCGCTGTCGCGCGCGATCTCCCTTATTCTCATGGCCAGGCGGTCGGCGCCCTTCGCGGTCAGCATCGGGGCGCGCATCGTCGAGCGGTCCCACTGCATCGCGCACGCGAAGTGCGTCGGGTTCGTGATCACGACGTCGGCCTTCGGGACATTGACGGCCATGTTCTGGCTCAAAAGCTCGCGCATGCGCTGCCTCAGCCGGGATTTGACGAGCGGGTCGCCCTCGAGTTGCTTGTACTCCTCCTTGACCTCCTGCTTCGACATCTTGAGGGATTCCATGAACTGCCTCCGCTGAAACAGGTAATCCGGTATCGATATCGCGAGGAAGAGGAACGCGGCGGTCAGGAGAAGCCGGGCGGTCATGGAGGCGACGAAGGCGACGGCCTGCCAGAGCCCGGTCGAAAGCATGTTGACGAGGCGGGGGAGCTCGCTCCGTATGCTCAGATAGGCCACGAAGGCGATGACGCCCACCTTCACGAGCGACTTGCCGACGTTGAAGAGCCCCTCGGCGGAAAAAAGCACGCGCGAGAAATACCGCGCGAAGTTGGGCGAGACCTTGCTCAGCTTCGGCTCGATCGGCTTGAGCGAGAAGATGAAGCCCCCGTTCTGCAAGACGTTCGAGGCGACGCCGGCGAGGAGTGCCGCGACCGTCACCGGAAGGACGAGCTTGACGAAGTACCGGAAGAAGGCCCGCACGAGGGCCGGGTCCGTGATGTCCGCTGTCGTCGCCCGCGTCAGGTAGAACGAGAGAAGCTCGGTAAAGGTTTTCATCATGTCCGGCGCGAGCATGATGACGGTCAGCGCCGGGACAAGAAGCACGATAGCCCCGTTGAGCTCCATGCTCTTCGCAACGCGCCCCTCTTCGCGCGCCTTTCTGAGCTTGAAATCGGTCGGGTCCTCGGTGCGTCCCTCGTCCTCGGCGGCGAACCACTGCAGGTCGATGAGCAACGCGACGGCGAGCGCTTCGGCCGGCCGCGGCTCAGGCAAGAGCGGCCCCCTCACAGCGAACCTCCCGCCGCGACGAGCAGGGCCTCGAGGGCGGCAAACCCGCGTTCCATGATCTGCATGAAGAGGTTGATCATGATGGGCAGGGACAGGACGAGAAGAAGGAAGGTCACGATAATCGTTATCGGGAAGCCCTCGGAAAGGAGGTTCATCTGCGGCGCGGCCTTGGAAAGAAGGCCCATGGCGACGTGGATGAGAAAGAGCGTGCCGATGACGGGAAGCGCTATGATCATGGCGTTCAAAAAAAGGGTCGAAAGGCCCGTGAGGAAGAACTCGACGAAATTCCCCCTGGCCGACACGAGGTTCAGGCAGTTGATCGCCTGCATGCTCCGGAACAGCCCGCCGATAAAGAGGGTCTGAAAGCCCCTGATCTGCACGAATACGAGCATGGCGATGAGGTTAAGGTACTGTCCCATGAGCGGGTTCTCGATCTGAGCGAGGGCGTCGTACACCTCGGAGGCGCCGAAACCCATCTGGTACGAGAAAAACTGCCCCGCGGAGCTGAAGGTCGAGAAGACGAGACTGACGAAAAAGCCCGTTATGACCCCGAGCATCCCCTCCCCGACCACGAGAAGGGCGTAGTGAAGGCTGAAGGCTTCCACTTGCCACCCGGCGGAATTGACCGCCGGGTACACGAGAAAGGCGGTATAGCCCGCAAGCGCCACCTTCGCGACCCTCGGCACGGACTGGATGGACAGGAGGGGCGTCGTCAGTATCATGGCGAACACCCTGACGGCGACGAGGAAGAAGAATGGCGCGTCGCGAAGCATCGCGTCGAACGGACTCATACGCTACCGAACCATCTGCGGGATCATCTCGAAAAGCCGGATCGTGTAGTCGCGCAACGAGGCGAACATCCATCCGCCGAGAAGCGCGAGCATGCCGAGAATCGTCATGATCTTCGGCACGAAGGTGAGCGTCTGTTCCTGGATGGAGGTCGTGGCCTGGAAGATGGCGACGACGAGACCGACGACGAGGGCGGAAAGGAGTATCGGAGATGCGAGCAGCAGTATCTCGAATACCCCGCCGCGCATCAGGCTGATTACGGAACCGAGCGTCATGGCGCGTTACCCCCTTTTACAGGAACGAGTTGAAGAGTTGCCGGGTAAGGAGGCCCCAGCCGTCGACCAATATGAACAGAATGAGCTTGAAAGGCATCGATATCTGTACCGGCGGCAGCATGATCATGCCCATGGACATGAGCACGCTCGCGACCACCATGTCGACGATGATGAACGGGATATACAGCAGGATGCCGATTTTGAAGGCGACCGTCAGTTCGTGCAGGATGTAGGCGGGAACGAGCACGCGCGTGGGAACGTCCGCGAGCGTGCGAGGCTTTTCCATCTTGCCCATGGACATGAACATCGCGATGGTGGAGGTGTCGTTCGACATCTGGCGGTACATGAACATGCGTATCGGCTTTTCCGCCTCGGCGTAGGCGCCGGGGATATCGAGCTGGCCGTCGGCGAGCGGCTTGAAGGCCCTGTCGTACACCTGCGTATACGTGGGCCACATGATAAAGAGGCTCAAAAAGAGGGCGACGCCGTTCAGGACCTGGGTCGGCGGCACCTGCTGGAGGGATAGCGCCCGCTTGATGAAATCGAGGACGATCGATATGCGGAGAAAGCTCGTCGTGAGTATGAGTATGCTCGGGGCGAGCGACAGTACCGTCAGCAGGAGAAGAAGCTGGACGGAAAAGGCCACCTCGCGGTTGGATCCCGGTTCGCGGATCTGAAGGTCGATGAACGGAATCCGCGTGGCCTGCCGCTGCGCGTTCGGGGCGGTAGTCCCGCGCGCCGCTCCCTGCGGGAAGCCCTGCGAGCCCGCGGCCTGCTGAGCCGCGGCCGTCACGGGCAGGGCGAACATGAGAACGACGAGGAAGACGAAGACTGCGTTGAAAGCGGCGCGTTGCCGGCGTATTCCGCTCATTCGGCGCCCCCGTTCGGCGGTTCGCCGCCCGCGCGCGCGTTGGCGATCCTCTCGCGCTGGCGCTTGATGAAATCGGCCGTGATGGAGGCCGCCGAATCGGCGCCCGTCGCGTCCGCCCCGCCCGCCGCCGGGGAAGCCCGACCGCCGGGGGACGTCGCGGACGTCGCCCTGCCGCCGGCACCTGACTGGCCAAAACCCGGCAAGAACCGCGCGAGAACGCCCTCGAACGGGCCGACAGGCTCTCCCGCCGTCCGCTCCGCCTCGAGATTCATCGCGTCAACGAGCTCCCTGTCGGTAATCTCCGCTATAAGGGAAACCGAATGGTCGGTGACGCCCACGAGGAAGGCCTGCGAGCCGACCGACACGACCCGGGCGGAGGCGTTCTGGGAGAGGGGAAGTTGCGCGAGCGACCGGAGATAGGGATCCCGGGCGGCATTGGCGCGAGAGGTTTTCTTCAGGAGCCAGATTACCCCGTAGATGCCCGCGCACACCAGGGCAAGCACGAGAACGACGCGCAGGAGCAGAAAAACGGTCGGGACCTCGGCCGCGTCGTCAAGACGGACGGCATCCCCGCCCGCGTCCAGCAGTACGGCCGATTCCTCGCCCGAAGCCGCCGGACCCGCGGCATCACCGCCCGATGCGGAGGCGGGGCCTCCGGCGGCCTGAGAATGCAGCCCAAAACAAAGAACGCACGCGAACAGGAAACCAGCAAATGGCCCCGGTCCGGTGCGGAATACGCGCGTCGTCATGTTTCCCTCCCACCCCAAAAAAAAACCGTTACATCTCGGACACCCGCTCTATCGGAGAAAGGATTTCCGTGACGCGAACGCCGAAGTTTTCGTCGATAACGACGACTTCACCCTTGGCGATCGGTTTGTGGTTCACGAGTATGTCGACCGGCTCGCCGGCGAGCTTGTCGAGCTCGATGATGGTACCCTCGCCCATCCCGAGTATTTCCTTGATCACCTTTCGCGTGCGGCCGAGCTCGACGGTCATTTCCATGTACACGTCCATGATCAGGCCGATATTGCCCTGCTCCACGCCGAGGTTGTTCATCTGCAGATTGGGAAACTGCACGGACTGTACGTTCGGGTTCATGCCCATGATCTGTCCCTGCATACCCATGTTCGGCATACCGCCCATACTCATGCCTCCCATGCCCGGCATGCCCATTCCCTGCATGCCCATTGTGCCCATCGCGCCGCCCATGCCCATCGAGCCCATATTCATGGATCCCATGCCGGCCTGCGCCTGCTGCATCGCGTCCATGCCCATTCCGCCCGACGAGGACATCGCGCCCATGACGTCGCCCTTTGAGGACGCGTCCTGGGCCCCGTAGGCGCGCGCGATCGCGGTCGCCGCCGGCGAGGGCACTATCTCCCAGAGGGAATAGGCGCCGTCGTCGATGTTTATCGGATACGTGAATACCGCGAAATCCTGCTGCGGGAAGCGTACCATCGCCTTCGGAACGTGAACCGATTCGGCGGGATTGTTCGCGACGCCCTTGAGGCCGGCCTTGTCAAGCGCGGTAAGCTCGATCCCGACGTGCTGTGAGATGGTCTCGCTGATAACCGAAAGAGACATTTCGTCGAGTTCGGCGTTCTGTTCGTGATTGACGAGGCTCACGACCTTCTGCGCGAATTCGGGGGCAAGGACGAACAGGTGGTCGCCCGAAAGGCCCTCGGAGAAATCGATGACGCAACCGACGACCATCTCGGGTATCTTCCGGAGGAAGGAGTCGCGCTTCATCGTCTCTATGGTCGGCATCCCGAAGTCTATCGTCTTGCCGGTCATGGACTCGAGATTCGACTTGAGCGCCGGGACGCAATCGGCGACGAATTTCTGCAACGCGGCGATCTGCCCGTCGTTCATCTGGGCGGTTGGAGCTGCGGAAGCGGCACCCATCCCCCCCATGTCGACACCCGCCAAGAGGGCGTCAATCTCGTCCTGGGATATGGATCCGTCACTCATACGCTTCATCTCCTTCTACCGAAAGTTCTTCGAATTCTTCCTGTTCAATGTCGGCGAGCTTCTTGAGTACCTGAACCGCCACTTTTTTCCCGATAACGCCCGCCTGGCAGAGGAATTTCTTCTTGCTGCCGACGCTGAGCGTGAAGGGATCGCCGACCCGCACGTTGGAAAGCCGGACGACGTCCCCTACCCGCAGGTTGAGCACGTCCCTGACGGGAAGGTTGATGGTGCCGATCTCCGCCACGACGTCCATGTCGACCGAGGAGAGTTTTTCCTTCAGCACGCCCATGTACTGCGTCGTGGAGCTCCTGCGGACGGAAGAAAACCAGAATTGGCTCGAAAGCTTCGATATGATCGGCTCGATCGTGATATACGGGATGCAGAAGTTCATCATCCCCTCTTCCTCGCCGACCTTCGTCTCGAGAGTCACGAGCACGACCATTTCCGAGGGCGGGACGATCTGCGCGAACTGGGGATTGGTCTCGATTTGCCCGAGCCGGGGCCTGAGGTCGATAACCTGTGTCCAGGCCTCGCGCATATTCGCGAGAATGCGGACGATGATGCCCTCCATGACCGACTGTTCGATGTCCGTCAGGTCGCGCTGGACCTTCGTTCCCTGCCCGGTGCCGCCGAACAGGCGGTCGATGATCGAAAAGGTCACCGACGGGTCGATCTCCAGGATCGCGTTTCCCTTGAGGGGATCCATGTTTATGACGGCAAGCGTC
Source organism: Spirochaetales bacterium Spiro_10 (assembly GCA_001604405.1). Lineage (GTDB taxonomy): Bacteria > Spirochaetota > Spirochaetia > Treponematales > Treponemataceae > Teretinema. The sequence goes on along the minus strand of LVBL01000003.1, from coordinate 28,120 downwards.
GTGGGCGTGGGGATCGACCGGATGAATTCCTCGTACGTGAGCTGGTCTACCGAGGCGACGTGAACGTGCGCCATGCTCCGAAGCTGGGCCGAAAGCGCGGTGGTCGTGAGACGGGCGAAGGTTTCGTGCATGATGGAAACGGTTCGAATCTGTTCCTTCGAGAACTTGTCGGGCCTCTTGAAGTCGTAGATCTTGATCTTGCGCGTGTCGTTGACCGGCCTGAAATCCTCGGTGTCGGTGTCGCCCGCGCTGATTGCGGTGAGTAGCTGGTCTATCTCGTCCTGCGAAAGAACTTCGGTCATGGCGCCCTTATTGTTCCACTATGTCATACTGGGTGAAACGGACATCCTTGATCTTCGTCTTGGAGAGGATGTTGTCGTTTATTGCGTTGCGGATCTCGATCTTGATCTTGTCCTCGTTCCTGAGTTCGGCGGCCGTTTTGCGCGTGAAATACTTCCTGAGAAAATCCTTGAGCTCGACGAGACGCGACGAAAGCTCGGCGGGTGTCGCCTTGTCCTCGAACGTGTAGCCGAGGGCCACCTCGACGACCACCGACGCGGGGATCTGGTCCGCGGTCTTCGTCCGGATCGAGCCGACCGCCTGGTACCACTGAAGGACCTCGCGCAACCCGGTGTATTCCTCGGAAAGGGGCACGGCGGTCTTGTTCTCGCCCGTTCCCCCCATGATATTCACGGTAACGACAACCACGGTGATGATGAAAATGAGGGCGCCGAGAACGATGGCCACCCACTTGAGCAACTGGGGCAGGAGTCCGATTCCCTTTTTGCCGCCGCTGTCTCCCGCGGGGCCCTCTCCGCCTTCAAGGTTAATGTCGTCCTGATCGTCCATTTCTGTTCCTTATTAATTGCCTTCCGAACATGATACCATCAAAAATGGCCTTCGTCCAGAATAATTATGTCCACGCGCCTGTTGTAGGCGCGGCCTTCAGCAGTATCGTTCGAGGCGAAGGGACGCGTATCCGCGTACCCCGCGACGGCGAACCTCTTTTCGTCGGCTCCGAAATCGGTCAGATAATGGAGGACGTTGACCGACCGCATCGAGGATAGCTCCCAGTTGCTCGGCCATTGCGCCGGATCCGTCGCGCCAGCGTCCGTATGACCCTCGATCCTGAAACGCCTGTCCTTGAGCTCCTCGGACGATAGGAACTGTCCGATGCCGAGCAGGGTATCGCGCGTTTCCTCGATATTGAGCTCCGCGCTGCCGGTCCGGAAGAAGGAATCCGCCGCCAGCGTGATGACGAGACCCCGCTCGTCGCTCGTGATCGAAATCTTGTTGGTCTTGATCTCCGGGGCGAAGAGGCTTACCGCCCGCTTTACCGCGAGACCGAGCGACCTTCCCTTCTCCATCGACGGCATCGAGTTGATCGTGTTGCCGAGGTCGGAGAGGCGCCCAGCGGCGAGGGATTGACCTCCGCCCGTCGGGTCGCCCTGTATGGAAGCCGTCATCTGCGCGAGCTGGACGACGTCCGCCTCGGACGGATCGTAGAGCATGACGAAGAAGCACATGCAGAGCGTGATCATGTCCGCGTAGGTGTTGAGCCACCCGGAGCTCGCGGCCTTCGCTTCCCGCTTCTTTTTTGCCATCGCGCGTCAGTCCTTCATCACGTCGGACTCGATGACCTTCCGGTCTTTCGGAGTCAGGTACGTGAGCATCTTCTGGGCGAGAATCCGGGGATTGTCGCCCGCCTGGATCGAGAGGACTCCCTCGATGACCATCTCCCGCGCCTTCGCCTCCATGCTGTTCTGGTAACCGAGCTTTCCGGCGATTGGAACGAAGAGCCAGTTTTGCAACATGGATCCGTAGAGGGTCGTTACGAGCGCGGTCGCCATGTTCGGGCCGAGCGAGCTTTTGTCGGCGAGGTTCGAAAGCATACCGATAAGTCCGATAACGGTACCGAGCATTCCGAAACCCGGCGCGAGCGTCGCCCACGCGTTAACCAGGGTAATTTGCGTATTGTGCCTGGCCTCCATCTGGTTGAGCTCGTTTTCCATCAGCGTGCGGATGACCTCGCCGTCGGTTCCGTCAACCACGAGCCTCAGTCCGTTCCGCATGAACTCGTCGTCGAGGTCCTGGATCTCCTCCTCGAGGGCGAGGATACCCTCGCGCCGGGCCTTTTCGGAGAAGGAGACGAGCTTCTGGACAAGCGTCCGCTCGCCGAAATCGTAGGTTTTGAAGCACCGGCCCATGATCCCGAAGATGCCAATGACGTGCCCGAGGGGGTACGTCAGGTACAGGCAGAGATACGAGCCGCCGCCCGTGATGAACAGCGAGGGTATATGGAACAGGCCTCCGAGCGATCCACCAAGGAAGGCGCCGAATATAACGATTCCCAAACCGCCAAACAGACCGATCCATGACGCGATATCCATAGAATCCTACTCCTCGTTTTTGAATGCGCCTATCTGGCGGCGGTACGCGACGATCCGATCTATCACGTCGGCGGGTTTTTCCCTGATAACGACGCGCTTTCCCGAGAGCATCACGAGCGTGACGTCCGGATTGCACTCGATCGCCTCGATTTGGTGCGGGTTTATCCAGTATTCCTTGCCGTTCAGCTGCGTAACCGCGATCATCTTCCGCCCCCCGACTCACCGAGTTCGGCGGCGGCCCCGCGAGGAACCGCCGCACGGATCATTCTAGCCTATTAGCGTTTCAGGTTCAACACGGTGTCGAGCATCGTGTCGGACGTCTGTATGGTCTTCGAGCTGGCCTGGAAGCCGCGCTGGGTCACGATGAGGTCCGTGAACTGCTCGGTCAGGTCGACGTTGCTCATCTCGAGCGCGCCGGCGATGAGCTTGCCCTTGCCGGCAACCCCCGAAACGCCGATATTGGCGATCCCGGAGTTGTTGGACTGGACATAGGTGTTCTCGCCCGCCTTCTCGAGGCCGCCCTGGTTCGCGAAGGTCGCCATGGCGATCTGCCCGATCGTGCGGTTGGCGCCGTTGGAATACACCCCGGTGATGATGCCCGACTGGTCTATCTTGAAATTCTCGAGATAGCCCATCTTGTAGCCGTCCTGCTCGTAGGCCTTCGTCGAGCTCTTCTCGCTGAACTGGGTAACCGTGTTCTTCACGGAACCGATTTCCCCGAGGTTGATCGAGAGGGTCTGGCGGGTCGGAGCGCCGTCCGGCTGGGGATTCGCGCCCGCGACGTTGAAGGAAACCTGGACCATTACCTGTCCGGCCTCCGGCGTCGCGTTACCGGCCGTGTCGGTGACTCCGGCGAGCATTCCGTTGTTGTCGAAATTGACGATAAACGAGTTCCCGGTTCCGTCGGTGGTATTGAGGCCGACCCGAGTGGCCGCAGCCCCTCCGTCGGTCGGATCGACGTTGACCGTCGCCTGCCACTGGTTGTTCGTTCCCGGAACGCGGGTAAACGAGACGTTCAGGATGTGCTCCTGGCCGAACTCGTCGTACACCTGGAATTCGGTCGCCCACGTCGAGCTCAGGATGTCCGCCCGGCTCGCGCCTTCGGGTATTTCGGGGAGGCGCTTGTCGAGGTTACAGGCGTAGTTCACGTTCGTGGTCGCGCGGGCGTCGATCTTCTGCCCTACCGGGACCACGAGGTCCTCGGGCTGGCTCGAGGTGTTGAGGATGAGCGTTCCGTCGATGTCGCGCGCCATCCAGCCCTGAACCCTCATACCGTTCGCGGGATTGACCAGGGTTCCCTGGTTGTCGAGCCCGAAGGTCCCCGCGCGGGTATAGTAGGACTTCTCGCCTGCCTTCATGACGAAAAAGCCGTTGCCCTGGATGGCCACGTCGGTCTGGACGCCGGTGGTCTGGAGGGAGCCCTGCGTATGGATCGTGTCGATCGAGGCGATGTTCATGCCGAGCCCGACTTCCTTCGGGTTGACGCCGCCGAGCTCGTCGGTCGGCTTCGCTGCTCCCGACATCTGCTGGGAAAGGAGGTCCTGAAAGTTCACGCGGCCGCGCTTGAAGCCGGTCGTGTTAACGTTGGCGATATTGTTTCCCAGAACGTCCATGCGCGTCTGGTGGTTCTGCATTCCGGATACGCCGGAATAAAGCGATCTCATCATAGTGTCGTACCCCCGTTGTCAGCGTATATGGTCTTTACCGACGACCAGTCGTACCATGAACCGTTCACGAGCACCTGGGGAAAATCCCCGCGCGTCGCCGCCTGAATGACGCCGGTCACGGTATTGTCGCCCATTTCAAGGTCGCACGAACGGCCTACGGCTCCCGCGGCCTCGGAACTGCCGAGCATGCTGGCGAGCTTGGAGAAGCTCGCGTTCATGTTCGTCATCTGCTCGAGGCTCGAGAACTGCGCCATCTGCGCGATGAATTGGGTATCCTCCATCGGCGCCGTCGGATCCTGGTGGGACAACTGCGCGATGAGGAGCTGGAGAAAATCATCCTTGCCGAGTTCAGTCTTGGGGGTCCTTCCGTTGACCGCAAGCGTTTTGTTGAAGGTATCTACCTGCAGTTGGGTAAGCGTCTTTTCCTGTTTGCTCATGCCGTTTCCCAACAACGATCCGATATCCATTCCGCCTCACCTTTTTTGCCGTCAGGCAAACACGTCGATTGCTGACATGCCGTATCCACGGTAGCCGCTTCCAAACCTATCGGTAGAATTCGTCCGGGACATTACATCGGGAACCGAGGAGGCGTAAAACGGCGCGCTGACCGAGCCGTTGTCCGTCCCGTCGTCCCCGCGGTATCCGGGATTACCCGACCAGGAAAGGTCGAAGCCCGCGCTCTCGAAGCCGCCCTCCACGAAAGCGTCCGAAAGTCCGTCGAGGTTCTCGAGAAAGGCGTCGTAGGCCTCTTTCGAGGCGACATGAATCCTTCCCGATATGCGTTTATCCCCCGAAAGGTCGAGGCTGATGCGCACGTTACCCAGGGATTCGGGATGGAGCGTGAGCCTGATCGTGCCGGAATTGCCGTCCCGGAGGACGATCTTCCCCGCCTTCACGAACTCTCCCGCCTGTTCGCGCAGTTCCTGGGAGAGCATGGTCGAGAAACTCGCCTCGCCCGACTGCCCGCCGTCCGCGCGCAAGGCTGCCTGCGTTTCGCCGTAGCCTCCCGCGGGCCGCTCGGCCCTGAAGCCGATGGACATGTCGGCGACGCCGTCGGCGGTCTCCGTCGTTTCTGTCTCGAGCGGACCGCCCGACGCCTTTTCGGCAAGACCTTCCCGGGCAATGCGCTCCTGAACGGCCGCAAGGGTACGTTCGTCGCGCACGGCAATGGCGGCCTTGCGGTCGCGCGCTGCGGCGCGGCCGACGGCGCCTGTCGCCCGGTCGTCGCCCTCGACTTCGACGGCTCCTTCTTTCCGTCCCGCGGGCAGGAAAGCCGCCACGGGGGCCTCGCGGGCCGAAAACGCGGTTGCGAGCGACGCGGAATCGATGCGCGCGCCGAACGTACCGTCGTTGCCGTCGGACGGTTCGCCCTCGCCCCGTGTTCCCCGTGCGGCAAGCCGGCGAAGGGAGTTCTCAAGCCCTTCAAGCGTCTGGGATTCCGCCCCGTCGGCGGACTCGGTCCGGGTACGGAGACGGCCTTCGTTTACGGTCGCGGCATTCTTGCCGTCGGTCAGTTCGCCGGGTCGTACTCCGTCCGCGTCGAAGCCCTTTCGGCCCGACACGGTCAAAGCGTCGGCCCGCGCGTAATTCTTGCCGGAGCGCGCGTCATTCGCCACGCCGGCTCCACGTTTTTTGAGGGCGTCACTCTCGCCCGGGGCGTGAGCGCCCCCTGCTTCCCGTTCGGCTGTTTTCAGGGACGATAGTTGCCGTATCTCGTCCATTCCATCCATGGAGCCGGCGAGCATCTCTTCGATGATCGCGAGGAAAGAAGATCCGTTTCGTGCAGTTTCAGTTCCCGGGTTTCCGTCTTGCGCAGGCTCGCGGGTCGCGTTCGGGCCTCCGGCGCGGTGTGCGTCGGCTACTCGGGGCGGCTCGGCCTGCAGGACGTCGGGCATGTGCATCACGTACGTACCTCCTGATTCAGGACTGGACAGTCCTACCCCTCCATTTTCGAAGGATTCGGGAGGCAAGTTGACTCATTTTTTCGGGAATTCGGTATCAGGGGACGGAAACCGGCTTATTCGCCATCTTTCGCTGTATCTCGGCCGCGCGTTCCGGAGGCATCTTCGAGAACCAGAAGGCCACCGACGAGGCTCGTCCCGACTGGGCGGCGAGCGCTTCGACGGCGCGCAGGACGTCGATGACGTCCTGGTCGTCCATGGCAAGGAGGTTCTTGACGGCATTGTCGGGGGGCATGCCGTTCATGTAGACGGCTATCTGGCGTACGTTGGCGGCGCGATCGTCGGTCTGGCGGAGCATCGAGGTAAAGGTGGACTCGCGTTCCTCCACGGAGGCGAGCCGGTCCTCGAGCTCCTGCGAAATCTGGAGGATCTCGCCCTCGCGGCGCTCGACGTCCTTTTCGCGGAGGCTGAGCTCCTCCGAGCGGAGGTCGATCGCCTCGAGGCGCTTCGCGATGCGGTCCGCATCCAGGTCACCGTCTTCCTGCGGCAGGGTCGTGACGCCCGAGCGGGGGGTTATGCCGAAAAGGCTATAGAGAGGCCCGAAAAAGCGGCGCGATTCCACGATTCCGAGATAGTCGAACCAGAGTATCCCGCCGGCGGCGAGCAGGAGTATCAATAACAGAAGCGCAACAACCCGACCAAGCGTACCGCGACGAGCCACTGTTTCCCCCCGATTCCGGCTTCAGCCGGGATTTTGTCCATTATAACCGCAGACCTTGCGCCTGCACAAGGGGAAAAAAAGACGGTCCCCATGGCGGAAAACGGGGCGTTCTGGTATAGTCACCGACCATGACCCATGACTATCGCGCCGAATTGAACGACGAACAGTATCTCGCGGTAACCTCGATCGAGGGACCGGTTCTCATCATAGCGGGCGCCGGCTCGGGAAAAACGCGGGTCATCACCTTTCGCATGGCCTACATGCTCGATTCGGGGATTCCGCAGTCGCAGATCCTGGCACTCACCTTCACGAACAAGGCGGCGCGGGAGATGTCGGCGCGCGTGAAGGAGCTGACCGGAAAGAAACTCCAGATGCTCACCGTCAGCACCTTTCACGCCTTCGGGGTCCGCGTCCTCCGCGAGGACATCGAGCGTCTCGGCTGGAGGGAGAACTTCAGCATCTACGACGACGTCGACCGCAACCAGCTCATCAAGGAAACGGGACGCGAGCTCGGGTTCACGGCGGACGCGCTCGACGTGTACGCCATCGGCAACCTCTTCTCGCAGATCAAGACGGGCATGAGGGGCTGGGGCGACGGGGCCAACGACCAGTACCGGCGCCTCTACGAGGAATACCAGTCGGGACTGAAGCTTTTCAACGCCGTCGACTTCGACGACCTCATCATCCTCCCCCTCAAGCTGTTCCGCGAGCACCCCGAGGTGCTCGCAAAGTACCGGGACCGCTACAAGTACGTCATGGTCGACGAGTTCCAGGACACGAGCATACAGCAGTACCAGTTCATGCAGGCGATGGCGGACCGGAACGTCTGCGTCGTCGGCGACGACGACCAGTCGATCTACTCCTGGCGCGGGGCGAACTACGAGAACATCCGCATGTTCGAGCGCGACTTCCCCGGCCTCCTCGAGATCAAGCTCGAGCAGAACTACCGCTCGACCGGCACGATACTCGCCGCGGCGAACGGCGTGATCGCCCACAACACGAACCGCAAGGAAAAGTCCCTCTGGTCGGGAAACGACTCGGGGAAGCCCATCGAGATCTACATCCCGGAGAACGAGGCCGACGAGGCCGACTTCGTGGCGGACACGATCCAGACCATACGCATGGAGGAGAAGCGGCGGTACGCGGACTTCGGAGTCCTCATCCGGGCGAACACCCTCTCGCGCGCCGTCGAGGAGGCGTTTCTCGAGCAGAACATCCCCTACCTCATGTCCGGCGGCACGAGCTTCTTCCAGAGGAAGGAGATCAAGGACGTCATCAGCTACCTTCGCGTCATCGCGAATCCCGACGACGACATCAACCTCCTCAGGATCATCAACACCCCCAGGCGCGGCATCGGCCGGAAGACGATCGAGGACATCTCCGCCATCGCTACCGCCAAGAAGTGCTCGGTATGGTCCGCCATGAACGCCCTCGTCGCGGCCTCCGACTCGCCGCTCGCGGAAAAGACGAAGATCGACGTCGAGGCCTTCGTGTCCTTCGTGACCGACCACCGCTCGACGATGCTTTCGGGAAAGGACCTTTCGAACAAAGTGAAAAAAATGGTCGACGAGATCGACTATTGGAGCTATCTCGTGCAGGAATACCAGAAAAACGAGAAGGCCGCCCGGTACAAGTTCCTCAACATCGACAGCCTGATCAATTCCATATCCACGTGGGAAAAGGACCCGGACAATTTCAAGAAGTCCCTCTACGACTACCTCAACCGCATTACCCTCATCACGAGGGACGACATGGAGGAGGACGAGGACACGGGAAAGGTCAACCTGATGACGATCCACGCCTCGAAGGGGCTCGAGTTCCCGGTCGTCTTCATAGTCGGCTGCGAGGACGGGATCATCCCGCACGCGCGGTGTCTCGAGGAAAGCGACGGCAACGTCGAGGAAGAGCGGCGGCTCTTTTACGTGGCCATCACGCGCGCGCGCGACAAGCTCTTTATCTCGAGCTGCCGCAGGAGACGCAAGATGGGCGGCGTCGTGGATTGCGCGCCTTCCCCCTTTCTCGAGGAAATCCCCGAGGAGCTCGTCGAGTATCACGAGCCGTCGGAGCCCGTGGAAACCGGCGACGCGATAGAGATACTCGCCAAGATGAAGGCCAAGTTTTCCGCGCAGGGGGGCGTAGATGGATAAAGACGATTTCGCGCCGGGAGGGCGCGTTCCGCCCGTACGCGCGCTCGCCACCGTCAACATCCGCAGGGACGAGCTTGCCATTCTCGCCTCGGAACTAACCGCCGGTCACGCCCCGCCTGACGAAGGCGCGCGGCGGGACGCACGGCCGGCCACGGCAGGGGAAGTACCTCCCCTGTGGGGTCTCGTGTACGCGCGCGAGGACGCCATCGGCTTTTACGCGCATCCCTCGACGTCGGAACTGTCGGCGCTTTTTGACCGGGGGAGGATCGGCTCGAGGGAGATCGACCTGTGCATCCCGGTGGACTGCCTCGTTTCGGCCCGTTTCGACGGCCGTCCCGACGGCGTGCCGACGGCGAAAACGCCGGTCGCCAGGCTCATGCGCCTGATCGCCGGAGAAACTCCGCGCGTACTCCGCCTCGAATGGAAGGCCGCAGGCGAACCGCGAAGTCTCGCGTTCCGGGTCGAGCGGGGGGCTACGGAGCTCGATTCCTTTATCGCGGGCCATTTCGCGCGCGAACGGTAGTATATTCACACCGAAAACAGAACGGCCTTGCGCCGGTTTCGCATCATTTGGGAGGTTCACATGAAGGTATCGGTTCGGTTTTTTTCGGGACTCGCGCTCGCGGTCGCCCTGCTCGGCTCGTGCGCAACGCAGCGGCTCTTCTCGAACGCGGAGCTGGGCGGAGTCAAGGTACGCAAGAGCACGGGGCTCGTCGCCGGCGCCCCGGTGATGGCCTACGAGTACTCGTTCGTCCCGACGCTCAGCAGGAAGGGACTCGGGCTTTCCGGCATGCTCGTGATAGACCGCGGCGGCGCGCGTGAATACTATCTCACCGTCGAGGGTTTCCGCGCGAAGGATACGAAGTCCGTAACCGTGGCGGCTGACGGATCCTCTTTCACCCTTGCCCCGGCCGTGGTGGCCATCGAGCCCACCCTGACCGGCGAGGGCCGCTTCGTGAAGAACAGCGACGCCGTCACCCGCCACTTCAGGCTTTCGGCCGGAGAGGCCGCACGAATCGGCCGCTCGTCCTCCGTTCGCGTCGAGTCGGGCAAGTACGGGGACGATATCATCCCGGAGGACATCGCCGCGATTCGCTCGATCATCGGGGGCTGACGCCCCTAGCGGGCCTCGAGCCTCATGTCGCCGTCGCGTATCCAGCCGATCCTCCTCAGCGGGAGGTACGAGGCGAGCGAAAGGAGGGCGGGCAGCACGAGACAGACGAGGACGATCGACACGACCGTCTTCGCCGTCCCCTCGCCCGCCTCCGTCATCGCTTTCCATGAGAGAAGCGGCCCGACGAGTCCCGAGGTGCCCATGCCGGCTCCGGCGGGAAGGTTTTTGAGACCGAGTACGACCGTCGCCACCGGGCCCGAGATCGCGCTCGCGAGCGTCGGCGGTATCCAGACGCGCGGATTTTTCGCGATGTTGGGGATTTGCAGCATGGAGGTCCCGAGTCCCTGGGCCAGGAGCCCGTTGACCCCGTTGTCCCGGAAGCTGATGACGGCGAAGCCGACCATCTGCGCGGCGCATCCGGCCGTGGCCGCCCCGGCGGCGATTCCCGAAAGGCCGAGTATGATGGCGACGGCCGCCGAGCTTACCGGAAGGGTAAGCAAGAGGCCCATGACCACGCTGATGACTATTCCCATCCAGAAGGGCGCCAATTCGGTCGCCCGCGCGATAACGCCTCCGAGAAAAGCCGAACCGCGGGCAAGGTGCGGACCGGCTACGACGGCCACGAGACAGCCCGCGAGCACGGTAACCGCGGGGGTGACGAGTATGTCGACCTTGGTGCGGCCGGAAACGAGCCTTCCGGCCTCGGCTCCCGCGAGCGCCGCCGCGAAGGCGGCAAGGGGGTCGCCCGGGCCTGACAGAAGTATGCCCGACTGGGTCACGAGGCTCCCGTCGGCGAACTTGACCGCGTAGGCCCCGGCGAGCCCGTTGATCAGGCTCGAGTAGAGCACCAGTTTCGGGACGCCGAGTCCGTTGGCGACGCCCGCCGCGATGCCCGCCCCGGTCAGCACCGTGATCGCCTGACCTACCAGCTGGAGGAAGCGTCCGGCTGCGGTCTCCGGCAGGAGACTGCCCATCTGCCTGAGGATCAGCCCGATAATGAGGGTCGAAAAAAGTCCCAGGGCCATGCCGCCCATGGCGTCGACGAGGTACCGCCGCGCGATCTTGTTCATGTTGCGAATCTCCTTGCAGTGCACGTTTTGGTATCTGCCGGATACGGCGCGCTTCCGGTCAGTTTGCCGTGAGGCTGAGCGCCCCGTCCTTCGAGACGTACAGATGATACTCGAGTCCCGATTCGAACGAGCGTATAGTCACGGTTCTTCTGAGAAGGGTTCCGAGAAACGGCGGCATCCAGCGTTCCGTCTTTACGAGCGCGAAGAGGCGGGACAGGGCAGTCCTTTCGTTTCCGTCGAGCGTGGGCGCGTCGTACAGCACGGGTATCCCGTCGCGGTCGTAATGCCGGATCAGGTCGACCCCGCGGTTCGCGGCCGTCTCGTCCGTGTACGCGCGGAAGGGAAACACGAGCCACCCCGAGCCGGTCGAGACGAGGATAGAGTCGACGCGAATCTCCCATCCCGCCCAGGAACGCTCCACCATGCCGGCAAGTTCCCCGTTTGGCAGATAGAACGAGACGCGCGCGCTGACGGTGTCGACGCTCCTGCCGAAGACGGTTACCGTCACCGGCAGGCGGCCTTCCCGAACCGCCACGCGCGAAAGGCGGGTCGTCGGCCCCCCGAAAACGGCGAACGACAGGAATATCACGACCGCGAAAGCGGCCGCGAGGACGGCGAGTATCGACGCCGCCATGACCAGAGCGCGTCCGCCGCCCGCGGGTCTCACAGATCGAGCTCCATCTGTTTTTTTTGCGCGGGCGCGGGTCCCGTTCCAGCGGGGCCCGTTTCCGCGGGTCCTTCGCGCGTCATCGCGAGAAAACCCGCCTCGTCCACAAGGGGAATGCCGAGCGAGCGGGCTTTGGCGTTTTTCGAGGAACCGGAGGAGGGATCGTTCGTCACGAGGAAGGACAGTCCCTTGACGACGGCCGACTTGACCGTGCCGCCGAGCCGCTTGACCAGGGCCTCGGCCTCCGGGCGCTTCATCCCCGACAGCTCGCCGGTAAAGCAGAAGGATAGTCCGGAGAGCGGACCCGGTTCCGCGGGCGGGCGAATCGACATGACGCCCGAATCGACGAGGAAGCGCATCTCGGCGGATAGGGAATCAAGGCCTGAGCGCAGGGCCTTCGCCAGGATCTCGCCGAATTGCGGTACCGCCGCGAAATCCTCCGCGCTCGCCTCGAGAAGGGCGTCGAGCGTGGCGTAACCCGCGGAGACGAGCTTTTCGACCATCGTCTCGCCGATTCCCTCGATGTCGAAGCCGGCGACGAAGGCCGCGAGGTCCACCTCGCGCCGCGAGGCGAGGGAGCGAAGCACCTTCGCGGCGCTCTTCTCCCCCATGCGGTCGACGGCGGCGAGTTCGGGCAGGGTCAGGGTATAGAGATCGGATATCGAGCGCACGCGTCCGGTCTCGAAGAGACGGGCGATGAGTCCGACGCCGAAATCGCGGACGTCGAGCACGGATATCCATTTTTCCACGCGGTGATGGGCGATCTTAGGGCAGGCGGCATTCGGGCAGAATAGCCGCGTGCCCTCGTCCGAAAGCGGCGTTCCGCACGCGGAACAGGTATCCGGGCGCGGTATCGGCGTCGAGTCGGGGGGATTCGACACGAGGGCCTCGATCTTCGGTATGATCTCCCCGCGTTTCGTGACGGCGATACGGCTTCCGATCCTGAGGTCGAGGGAGGCGATCATGTTCGGGTTCACGAGGTTGGCCCGCTGGACCGTGGTGCCGGCGAGCTGTACCGGGTCGACGATCGCGATCGGCGTGTAGGTAACGCCCGACTCGCTCCATTCGACGGAACGGAGGGTGGTGACGGCCTCCTCGAGGCTGAACTTGAAGGCGATCTGCTTCTCCGGCCGCGACCGCGCGAGATCTTCAGGATCGATCGCGATACCCTTCACGACGAGCCCGTCTATGTCGTACGGAAGCGAAGGCCGTTCGTCCATGACCCGCGCGCGTATGTTGATTACGGCCTCGGCGCCCCGACAGCGCTCGGTCGGTACGGTGCGGAAACCGCAGGACGCGAGCCAGACCGTCTTGCCTTCCTCGTCGTCGAAGGGTGAATCCCCCGTAAAGGGGCTTCCCGGGGTACCGGGAGCCGCGTCATAGCAGACGACGACGAGATGTTCGCAACCGGCGCCGTCCTTCCGCTTCATGATGCCGTTCGCGGCGTTTCGGCAATTCGCCTTGTCGGGGTAGAACTCGGCGAGGGCCTTCCTCGGCAGCAGGACCTCCCCGCGGACGCCTCCCGAAAAGGGACGCGCGCCGCCGGGGCCCCAATCGCCCGGCAGGCGCGGCACGACGCCGGCCATTCTCCGCGCGTTCTCGGTGATGTCGTCGCCGACGCGTCCGTCGCCCCGCGTTACGGCACGGACGAAGGAGCCGCGTTCGTACTGAAGTTCGAGGCTCGCGCCGTCGAGCTTGTGCTGGACGAGGAAGTCGTCGAATCCGACGCCGCACGCCCACTTCAGGAAGGCCTCCGGGTTCGCGGCCTTTTCCTGGCTCCCCATCGGGATGAGATGGTACTCCTTAGCGAAGCCGTCCGTCGATTCGGAATTGATCGTCCGGAAAACGGGGTTGTCGGGGTTGATATCCTTGAGTTCGTCCCACAGGAGGTCGAATGCCTCGTCGGCGATCTCGGGCGCTCCCGAATAGTAGAGACCCTGATGAAGGCGGATCAGCCGCTCAAGCTCGCGTTCGCGCGCGCCCGCGCGCCTTTGGGCCGACACGCGCTCAGCCCTCCCTCGGGAGCTTCTCGAACATAAGCTCGTAGATATCGTGGCTCGCGGCCTTTCCCTTTTGCTCGAATCTGGTTTCGGGGCGCCATGCCTGACGCGGCGCGAATCCCTCGTACTTGCTTTTGAGCCCCTCGGTCATGGCAAGTTCCATCCAGGCTTCCTCGCCGTACGGCTCCCAGTCGGTGGCCATGTAGACATATCCGCCCGGGGCGAGTTTCGAGGCGATCAGGTCGGTTCTCGGGCGGATCATCATCCGCCGCTTGTGATGCCGCTTTTTCGGCCAGGGATCCGGAAAAAAGACGTGAACGGCCGACAGGGATCCGTCGGGCACCATGCAGGAAAGAACCTCCAGGGCGTCGAACTCGATAATGCGCACGTTCGTCAGTCCGCGCCGCTCGATCTCGCCGAGCAGCCTGCCGACGCCGGCGCGATGGACCTCGAGTCCGAGATAATTCTTGTCCGGATTATTGGCGGCTATCTCCGCGGTGGCCTTTCCCATGCCGAAGCCTATCTCGACGGTTACGGGGTTGGTGTTCTCGAAGATATCGGTGAAGTTGAGTATGGTTTCCTGGAACGGAAGGCACCACCGGGCAGAATGGATCGCGTAATCGCGCTTTTGCGCCTCGGTCATCCGCCCCGCCCGCAATACGTAGGTATGCACTTCCCTGAGATGTCTCGTTTCCTGACTTTTATCGTATTCGCCCATGCCTGCCCCGATTCTACTCCAAATCCACCGGGGTCAACAATACCCCCGCCGTTCCGGAGGGATTCTCGGTATAGCACTGGACGGAGACGGCGTCGCGGGCCTGCTCGAGAAGCGACGCGACCGATCCGGTCACGACGTCTCCCTCTCCGGGTACCCGCCAGGAAAGAACGAGACGCTGTTCGTTGTTGAAAAGGAACAACCATGTGTTTTTGAAGGAACCGGAGGCGGGATTCCTCTCGACCTTCCAGACGTCTCCTTCAATCGTCAACCGCGCCGGGGCGTTTTCGGGGAAGACAGGCCGCGGAAGCGAGAAGGTCGCGGTCGCCTCGTTGCCCGCAAGATCGTAGACGGATACGGTATAGGCACCCTCGGGCAGGGGTCCGTCTCCGGGCCCGGCCAGGTTGTTCGTACCGACCCACCGGTCATTGCCGCGAAGCCGCGTCATCGACGCCTCGGCCGGAACGTTCCACCGCAAGCCGGTCTCCGCGTGCGTGACTGCCATCGAGGAAAAGTCGGCATCCCCGTCCGAATCCTCGAAAAAGACGAAAACCGAGAGCCGTTCGGCGAAGGTAAGCGCCGGACCCTGGACGCGGATGAGCTGAACGGAACGGGCGCGTATCTCGGGCTTGCCCTGCGCGCAGGAACAGGCCAGTACAAGCGCGAAAAGGCACGCAAGGGAGGTGCCGGCCGCGGGCGGGCGCGAACGCGTCATGGCCGCTCAGAACACGAACGAGAGGTTGATGACGGTGAGGTCGGACTCGCGGAACTGGTTCGCGTTCGACTCGAACCTCACGTTGACCTTCTCGCACGCCTCGGACAGATACGAAAGATAGTACATGCCGAGGCTCGTGTCCTCCTCGCCTTCCGGTATCTCCTTGTAAAAATCGATAAGGGACTTCTTCTTGAGATCGGCGTTTTTCTTGTCGTTGATGCTCTCGCGCACCGTCTCCGACTGGTCGTCCTTGTTGTAGATCGTGACCTGGAGCTTGCCCTGCGTCCCGATCGAGGTAGAACCCCCGCCGAGCTTCCAGGAAAGGAACACGAGCTCGTGCTTGCGCTCCAGTTCGGCAATGACCTTCTTGCGGATGTTCGGGTCGAACATGACCGTGTTCGGGTCCACGGTGCCCTTGTACATGTTCTTGACTTCCTTGCGGAGGTTCGTGTTCTCGGCGTTGACGACGAGCTCCATGATCATGAGCGATATGTACTCGGCGATCTTCGCCTTGTCCATGTATTCCGTCAGGCTCGAGCGGATCGTCCGGAGTATCGCGTCGAAACCGTCCGCGTCCCGGAACTTCGTGATGATGAACCAGGTGAAGGGCCTGAGGTTGTTCATGAACTTTTCGCTAAGGAGCAACTGTATGTTCTTCTCCTCGGGGAGGAGGGATGCGTTCTTGTTGATGAAGGTATACAGGGGCGAAAGGATTTCCTGCTTCGCCTCGTAGATGATCTTCTCGTTCTTCTTGAGCACGTTCCTGAGGAAGTTGTCGTTGATGTGCGTCTTCTCGTCGATTATGTTCGCTGGATTGAGACGGTTCCATTTCTTGATGACGTCCGAGCTGAGTATCTTGTTGAAGATATACGCGTCGTATTGGCGGTAGAGCACGGAGTAGACGACGAGCTTTGAAAGGTCCATCGTTTCGGGGCGCGAGGAGACGAACTCGGGTTTGGATATCTCGATCTTGGATATGTAATCGATGAGGAGCAGTCGCTGTATCGTCGCGGGAGTGAACTCGTCGAGCGATATGCCGTATTCCTCGACGTTGTCGGCAAGCTTGAATTTAAGGAGTTTTTTGTTCTGCCTGATGAAAAAGGTCGACCCTTCCTGCGTAAGAATGATTTTTAATGGCAGATTAAGGATGCTTTTCTTTTCACCGGCAGCCATTCGCTCCCCCGCGTAGATCGTTTTAGGGCCAGTATATACCAGATAGGTTTTTTTGTACACGGAATTACGCGGTCTTTCCCGGGGTCTCGGGCGGGTTATACTTGACGGTCCGCTTCCCCCCCTTTATCCTTGACCGAATGAAGTCCCGGAACGCCGCCTTGATCGCTATTTTAACCATAGTAACCTCGATGGCGGCCCCGGCGCTCGAAAACCGGTACATGCGGTTCGGGCCGGAGGCCGGCCCGCTGTTCGTCATAACCACGCCGGCCCTTGAAAACCGGGCTATGGTGGACGTCCTGGAACGCCTCGCCGAACGGTTCGCGTCCTCCCCGCCGGCCGTCAACGTCCTCCTGTGCGTCACGGAGGGCGACTTTACCCCGCTTCCCGAGGAATACCGCAGCGCCATACCCTCGGGAACGGCGCACCTCATTTCGACGATCGAAACCGAGGAAAACGTTTCGGTCGTCGTGCTGATGCCGGGGGCCGACGGGACGGTCAAGGTGAGGAACGGCGTCCGCGGGGGAACCCCGCCGAGATGGCTCGTCGAGGCGACGCGCGACTGCCTGGATTCTTCCGGAATGAGCTGGACGTTCGAGGAAACGCGACTCCCCCTCTACCGCCTCGGCTGGATACCCGAAAATCCGATCCAGGGCGCCTTGTACCGCGCGGGATACCCGGTCATACTGCTCGAGACCGCGGCGGATCCCACCGAGGCCCTGCTGTTGCTCGCGAACGAGGCGTCAACGCCGGAGCGCGGGGGGCAGGACAGGCACTACCTGATCGTATCGCTTCGCGGCCGTTTCTACTTCATCAGCGAACAGGCGCTCGTCGTGGCCATGATTGCGGTATTCGCCCTGATCCTGGCGTTCATCTTCATCTTCAGTTTCCTCTTCGGCAGAAAAAGCGAACAGCGGCTCAAGGACCTCTTCCGCGTATGGTGGCTTCCCTTCCTTTTTCTGGCCGTCACCATCCTCGCGCTTCACCTCGCCGGAAGCCTCACATCGTTTCTCATCACCATACGCTTCGGCAAGCCGTCGTTCTGGACGCTCCTGCCGCGCCTTTCCCTCGTTGCCAAGGCGGCCTTCGCCTGGTTCATCATCACGGTCGTTCTCTCCCTCAACCAGATAATCCGACTTCCGGAAGACGGCTTCATCTACGGGTACATAGCCGGCATCTCGGCGATGATAAACATCGTCGTTTTTTCCGGCGTCGATTTCTCCCTCTCGCTTCTGTTCCTCGCGGCATACGCGGTCACCTTCGCCGTGTACCGTTTTTCGCGGCCGTCCACGCAGCTCCTCGGGATGCTTCTCATGCTCGTACCCTTCGTTCCCTACGCCTCGGTACTCGCCCTCTCGGATTCCGCGGCGCTCGGGCCGCTGTATAACGGTTCCGATTTCTGGAACGTCCGCCTCGCGTTCCTCGCCATGCCCTTTCAGATGATGGGAGCCCGGTTTTCCCATACGGTCGGACGTTTCGGCAGACGGTCCCGCGTGTACGTGCCGCACAACACGGTAATCGCGGTCGTTCCGGCCGTCGCCTGCGCCGTTCTCCTGTTCCTTTTGCCGGTCTGGTCGGCCGCCCGCCCGCTTCCCGTACTCGTGCGGCACGTCATCGACGAGTCGGGCGAGCGATTCGTGACAAACGCGCCGCGCTCTCTTTCCGGCGCGACGTTCCGTCCCACGGTCGTGCAATCCAGCGTCCCGCGAACGCCCGGCGAGATTCTCTCCTTCAAGGCGAGTGCCCGGTCATTCCTCGACAAGCAATTCGTGGATATCGAGGTATCCCCCGCGATTCCGGCTGACCGCATCGAGGTACGCGTCTTCTCCGGGGGCTCGCTCGCCGTCCATACCGCGTCCATCCCCTTCAAGCTCGAGAACGCCGGCGTCCGCGCGGTTTTCGCGTCGGGCCCGAACCCGACGTCTCCGTTTTCGTTCACGTTTTCCTCCGACAGGCAGACGGTGCTTGCGGCGGAAGTCCGCCTCCTGACGCTCGACAACCCCTGGGGAATCGTCTCGGACAGCGGGGACATACTCCCGTCGTATCTCCTCGAGGTTTCCCGCCGCTACCCCGTCTCGATGGGGGATACGGGAGTTAGCCCGCAATGAAGCCGCAGGAGGTTTTTTTTCACGTCGATCTCGACGCCTTCTTCGCCGCCGTCGAACAGCTCGACAATCCCGACTACCGGGGAAAACCGGTTATCGTGGGCGGCGATCCGGACACGCGCGGCGTCGTCTCCACCTGCTCCTACGAGGCCCGGGCCTTCGGCGTCCGCTCGGCCATGCCGATGGCGCGCGCCGTCCAACTGTGTCCGCACGCGGTGTTCCTTCACGGAAGGATGGCCCGGTACGGCGAGAAGTCGCGAGAGGTCATGTCCGTGCTCCGCGAGTTCTCCCCCGACGTGCAGCAGATCTCGGTCGACGAGGCCTTTCTCGACATGACGGGAACGGAGCGGCTGTTCGGCCCCGCGGAGGACGTCGCGCGCGAGCTCAAGGCCCGCGTGCGGGAGCGTACGGGGCTGACGGTCTCGGTCGGGGTGGCGCCGAACCGGTATCTCGCCAAGATATCCTCGGGCCTTTCCAAGCCGGACGGGCTCGTGGTAGTCCCCGCGGGGACCGAGGCGGAGTTCATGCTCGCGCGCCCGCTCAAGGACGTATGGGGCGTCGGCGAAAAAACGAGGGCGAGACTCGAGGAAGCGGGTTTGCGCACGGTGCGGCAGATCCTCGACTGCCCCGAGGCCCTGCTCGCGACCATACTGGGGCAGGCCGGAGCTTCCTTTCTCTACCAGGCGGCGCGAGGCGTCGACGTCGGCATCTTCCAGCGCGAGTCGTCCTCCCGGTCGCTCAGCAGCGAGAGGACCTTTCCCTTCGACGTGACGGACCAGGACGCCGTCGAGAAACTGCTTCTCGAGCTCGCGGAGGACGTCCAGTTCCGCCTGCTTGACGAGGGACTCTCGGGAAACACGGTACACGTGAAGATACGCTATTCCGATTTCAGGACCGTGTCGGTTCAGGAAACGGGCGACGAGGCCGTTCGTGACTCCGGCGACCTGTACGCGCGCGCGCTTGCCCTCTTTCGCAGAAAGTACGAGCGGGGACTCGCGGTGCGCCTCATCGGGCTCGCCCTGTGCAATCTGAGGGACTCGTCTGCGCCGGAGCAGTTGGGCCTCTTTGCCGACAGCGCGCGGGAGAGGACGAGAAAGGTCGAGGAGGCCGTGCACGGCCTATCCAAGAAACGCGGAAAGCGTCTCGTGACCCGGGCGAGGCTTCTTTCCCACGGCCCGGACGGGGACGAATGAGGCCGCCCCGCGCGCTCTGCGTCATCGCCCTTGCGGCGTTCCTCCCTCACCTGTTCGCGGCCGAAGCCGACGTCGCCGAAGCCGACGCCGCCGAAGCGAACGCCACAGAGGCAAGCGCCCCCGAAGCCGACGCCGCCAAGTCCGGCACCCCGAAGCCCGCCCCGATACCCGGCTTCACGGGATCCTACGGAACCGAGGCGGGCCTGCTCGCGCGCATGAGCGGGGTGTTCAACGCCGACGATCCGACTTCCCTCTACAATTTCACGGTGCAGGACAAGGAGGTCGAGTTCATCCTCGACGGAACCTGGGAGGTCGACGTGACCGGATCGCTCACGCTCAATCTCGGCCGAACGGCCTCCTCGGCTACGTTTGCCCCGCCGGTATTCACCCAGCGCGTGGACCTCTCGTCCTGGCTCTTCATAGACAAAACCTGGTACTTCGAGTCCGCCTTCGCCGAGGATTTCACGAAAAACACGGTTGCCGCGGGCTACCTCGGGCGGGAGGATGACGCCGTCCGCCACGTCCGCCTGGGCAATTCCGGGATATCCTTTCCCGACCACTTCGCCTTTATCGACGTCGGCGGAGGCGATGCCATCGCTCCCGGCGTCATGGGTTCGTTCGGAGGAAAAAACTGGGACGCCGCCGCCGTCGCGCGCTACGACACCGCCGCGCGCCGGGAGCTCCGTCTTTCGGGGATGAACGAGATCAGCGACGAAAAGACCGACCTTTCCGAGGCGGTTACCGGAAAATGGTTCGTCCTGCCGGCAACGAACGTCTCGGGCCTGCCGAGCGTCTACGTCGAGGACGAAAACGGCGCGTATACCGACGGGGGAACGGGGTTCTCGGGAAGACGGTGGAGGCGGCTTGACCAGGCGGAGTACCGGCTTTACGGCGTCGAGGGAATCCTCGAGCTCGCCAACGAGACGTCGAAGGGCGTCGCCATATCCTATTCGGCTCTCGCGGCCCCGGCCGTCGCCGCCTTCGTCGCGGAGACCTCCGACTGGTTCGACGACTTCATATCGGCCGGCGACCTTGCGGCCTACGGGCTTTCCGACCCGGCGAGATTCCTGACCGTGATCGACGGGTCGGGCGCGCTTCTCTTGCGGGAACGAGGGAGATTCTCGCCGTTCGTCAGCGCGTCGCGCTACCGGAGCGGCGGCACGGGCCTATCAGTCGTGAACCGCAACACCGAGATCCCGGTACGGTGGCTCTCCGCCACTCCCCTGACGGCGACCTACGCCGAGATCGCGAGAACGGACGCCCTCGCCGTCCCCCCGTCCACGCTCGCAGCGCGGGCGCCCGCGAGCCGCTTCCCGGTCTTTCCCGAGTACCCGCGCGTCTACCTTCCCTCGAGGGGAGACACGACGGGTCTCGAATTGCGCTCGCGCTCCTACAAGCCGGTATCCTCGATCGCGCTCGGAGACGACGCGATCGCGGGAACCGTCACCGTCGTTCGCGACGGCATAACGGACCGCGCGTTCACCTTCGACCAGAAGAGCGGATTGCTGACGCTACTCAATCCTCCGAGGGACGGCGAAACCGTGATCATCTCCTGGCTCGACACCGACTCCTCGGCGCGCAACGCGACGGTGACGACGGCCGCGGGCATCCGGTGGTTCCCCGTCGAAGGCCTTACCCTGTCGCTCGCGACCGCCCTCAAATGGAACGTGTCGGAGGGAAGCTTTACCGATTCCTCCGAGAAAAGCCCCGGGTCCTTCATGGTCTCGACCGGCGCCGAATACCGCGCGAAAGGCCTCGAGGCGAAGACCGCGTTCGCGTTCGAGCTTGGGGTGACCGACACGACGGGGTTCTACCGCGTGTACGGAATGGACGATGCTCCGCTCGCGTTGTACCCGGCGGAAACGTGGTATCGCGAGATATCGGCCGCCATTGAGCCCGTCATCGAGACGAATCTCCTGCCGCCCGAAACCCTCCCGGCCTCCGACTACGCGGAGCCGAACGGAGTTGACGGGGAGTACCTTCCCGCGCTCTCGTCATCCTCCTCGATCGGAGCGGTGCTAGACCTTTCCGTCGACCTGACCTCGAGCGACGCCTGGTCGGCCGGGGACATACTCATTGGCGAGCTCGGAGCCGCCGACTTTCGCGGGGCCCGGACGGTTTCCGTCAGAATCCGGAATACCGGCACGAGGGACGATTACGACCTCTTCCTGCAACTCGGCGCGAGGGCCGAGAGCTACTACGAGGATCCCGCGACGGTCCGCACCTGGCTTCTCGATACACCCTCGCCCGCCGACGGCTGGGTCGTGCGCACCGTCACGCTCACCGACGCCGATCGCGCGGCGCTGTCCGCGGGGCAAAACGCCCGACTCATCGTGCGGCCGAACGCCTCGACGCTACCGGCGCCCTCGGCGCTTGCCCCCCTTGCCGTCAGGCTCGCCTCGGGCGAGTTCGAGATCCGGTATTCGCAGTTTCAGGCCCGGGCCGAGCCGGAGTCTCTCGGAGGAAACGGCGTCACCCTCGCCGAGCGCGTCGACGCCCACGCCCTGGCCGCGTTCGCGCCGGAGCCGGTCAGGCGGTTCAACGCGGGCGGAACGAACCGCGTGCTGGAACTCGATTTCGCCCCCGTCGCGACTACCGACCGCGTCGTCCTCACGAAATACCTCGAGCCGGTCCCCCTGTCGGGGTACCGGTCCCTGTCGTTCTTCGTCTTCGCGGAGGACGTCTCGAGCCTTTCGGCGAGCGACGGACAACTGGTGCGCATCCTGCTCACGCGTCCGCGCAAGGACGGCTCCGGCAGCGTGACGGCCCTCGACGCGGAGTTCTCCGCCACCCTGCTCAACGAGGGTTCCTGGCACCGAGTCACGGTCGATCTCGACGGACGGAGGATCCTCCTCGACGGCACGGAGGTCAACCCGGCGCGCGGCCGAGTGACAGCCTTCGATTCCGGCGAGTCCCCGACGCGCATGGAGGTGTCCTTCGCCGATTGGGAACCCCCCGCGCCGGGCGCGTCGTATCGGCTCGCGCTCGACGAGTTCCATCTCGAGGGAGCCAAAACCGAGCTTCTCGCGAGGAACCGTACGGAGCTCGCCTGGTCGCGACAGGGCGCGCTCGTCTCGGCCGGAGGCCGCGCGTTGCTCTCGAATCCCTCGCTCTCGGTCGTCTCCGACTCTGTCGTCGGTGACGAGGGGACGGAAGCCGCGGTTGCCGGCACCGCGCGCGGATCCGTCGAGGTCCTGTTCGTGCGCGCGGAGGGCAATCTCGCCGCGAGCTCGGGTTCCCCGCGGGCCGTCGACAGCGCGGGCTACACGCTCACCGCGCCTGTCGGTCCGCTCACGCTCAGGGAGTACTACTTCGCGGACTTCCCCGGGGACTCCTTCAGGAGGGACGATTCGGCCGCGCTGTCCTGGCCCTTCCCCGTGCGCGCCGCGACCGGTGTGTCGTACGCGGGCGGTACGATGGAGCGGAACGTCGCCTTTTCCCTCGAGCCGTCCACGGGAGCGACGCGCGCGGGGGTGTTTTCCCTGTCCGCCCGCGCGAACTACGCGCAAACCGGGATTTCCCCGCGCGGCAACATCGAGAACGATTCCTGGCAGGCGGTCTGGACGGACACCGCCGCTTACTCGCTTTCACCGGGCGAGAGCGACGCGCTGAAAAGAAGCGGAGTGAACTCCGTCGACATGAGGTGGGACGCGCCCTGGAAGGGAGCCGGGTCAGGCCTCGGATCGGTCAGGCTCGAACTCGCCGCCATGTCGCGATACACGGCCGTGAGCTCGGTGAGCGGCTCCTCCTCGCTTGCCTCGACGCTTTCGTTTCCCGTCAGTCTCGGCTCCTCGACGCTTACGCCTTCGTGGAAAAGGGTCGGAACGTCGACCGAAAACCTCGAGGCGGGAGGATCCTACCTCGCCGACGCCGAACGGATGTATTCGGACATCGCCGCCATGGGCTTCTTCTTCGGCACCCCGCCCGTCTACGACCTTTTCGCCGACGGCATACCCGCGCGCCTGCGCGCCGACTCGGAGGGGACGTCGGGCGAATTCTCGAACCGTTACGGACTCGACTGGGCGCGCGTTCTGGGCGGTGGCGTATCCGACCTCTGGATACCGTCGTCCGCCTCCATGTGGATCATGCGCGAAACCGCGACCGACGCGGTCAACGAAGCCGGTCTCGACGTGTGGTCCGCCTCGATCCGCACCGGCTTCACCGCGCTCAACGTCGCCGGGGCGCTCAGCGCGAATCCCGTGTTCACCTGGTACGACCAGGACGAGTTCTCCCAGTTGTACGGATGGAGCGCCCGCTGGGGCGCGACGTACTTTACCTGGAGCGTTGACACCTGGCACTCGGCCTTGCTGTTCTTCGCGAAGGGCGGAACGGTATCCCTTGAGAACGCCTTCCACTATACGTCCCCTTCGATATCGGGTTCGGGGGAGTTGGCGAAAAACACGGTATCGTTCGTCTGGAAGCGTCCCGTCGACGGCTCGTTCCTGTCATCGCTCGTCGGCCGATGGACCGATTTGCCGCTCGCAAGCCGCAGGGAGGATACCGCGAGCGTCGGTATAGCGAACGGAGAGGACCTGTCGGTATCGGTATCCTGGAAGCACGTCGTCACGACGGGCATCGGACGGAACGGCGAGGTGAACTTCACCACCGGGGCGGCCTACACGAAATCGGAACTCGTGGAGACCGTGGAACTCACGGTCGGAATAGGCGGAAAACTCTCCTACTGAGCTTACTCGAGCGGCGCGTAATAGCCCGTTTCGTCCCGGCCGGATCTGCTCATCAGGTAGACCTCGGTCTCGACCGGCAGATACCGCTTTCCGAAATCGGTCGGCATCGTCGAGGTGTACGAAAGCAGGTACGAGCCGTTCGGCGCGGACAGTATCTCGCGGACGGCCTGCGCCAGTCCCTCGTTGCGCCACACGTACCACCCCTTTCCACCCGTCGATTCGGCGAGATAGGAGTACTCGTCTGCGATTCCCTGGTTCACGAGGGAAACGACGGAGAAGACGACGCCGTTGTTCTTCATGTAGGCGGAAAGGTCGTTGAGGGCGTACTTCGCAAAGCCCCGTTCCCCGACCTCGCCTGAGCTGAGGAAGATGACGGCCCGCTTGCGCGACGCGTTCACGAGGTCGTTTACCGCGAGCCTGAGCGCGAGGTCGAAGGCCCAAGCGGACGACGCGGGCGTCTTCGGCCGCAAGGCGTCCCAGGCGCCGGTATCGGGCGGGCCGGAGCCCTCCTGCGCGGGAATCGAACCCGCGGAAACGAGCCTGAGCGTACCGCGCCCGTCCATCGCCTTCGCGATGGCGGCGACGGCCGCCCGCATGTCCGCCGCGCGCCTGTCGGCGGCCGGGGATCGTTCGATCAGTATTGTCACGTCGCACGAGTCGTCAAGATAGCCCGCGCCCTCGAATCGCACATCCGACACCGGGCGTCCGCCCTCCGTGACGAGGAAGTTGTGTCCCTTGAGGCCCACGATCGGCTTTCCGGCGCGGTCCTCGACCCGCAACTCGAGCTGGACGCGGGGGAAGGCATCGGCCCTGACGCGCTCGATCTGCGCGAAAAGCCCGCCCACGAGCTCGCCCATCGGGGTCGCGAGCTGGACGAAGCCGCCCTTGTAGTCGGTCATCACGAGATTCCCGTTCGCGTCGGGAACGACGCCCGTTATGCGGCCGGGGGCCTTGCCGAGGCTCGCGATCTCGTAGCTCGCGCCGGTGGAGACATCCACGAACGCGACGCGCGTCGGGAGGGCGACGAGAAGTCCGCCCTTCCACGCGCGCAACGACTCGCTTTGACGGATCGTTCCCTCGGGGAGGAGCGTTTCCTGGAAGTTGCCCGAGCGGTCGAAGACGTGGAGAGCGCCGGTGACCATGTCGGCCACGTATACGCGCTCGCCGATGACGGCTATCCCGCCGGGCGCCTTGAAGCCGGAGAAAAACGGCGATTTGGAGCCGAATGCGTGCAGGGGCGAGCCGTCCGGCGCGAACACGACGACGCGGGCGTTCCCGAAGTCGGTAACGTACACGTTTCCCCAGTCGTCGCGGGCGAGATACTGCGGCCCGACGAACTCGCCGGGGCCCCTGCCTTTTTTTCCGAACGACGAAAGCCAGGTTCCGTCCTCGGAAAGGACGGACACCCGGTCGGCGGCCATCTCGGTCACGAGCATCCTGCCGTCGCCAAGCCGCACGAGATCGAGCGGGCGGTCGAACCCGGCCGCCGGCCCGCGGCTCCGCTTGACGATAACCCCGTTCACGTCCATCCGGACGATCTCGTTCGAGCCGTAGGCGCACACCCAGAAGGTGCCGTCGCCGAGCGCTGCGACGGATACGGGCTGGCGGAAAAGCGGGCCGTTCGGCCCCTTCGAGGCGATCTGGGTCGATTCGACATAACGGGAAGAGGGATCGAAGGGACCGCGCGCGACGCGGCGTTCACGCACGACCTCCATCCTGTTTTTCAGGAGTATGCCGCCGAACCCCGCGTCCGAGGCGAACTGCCACTGCTGGAGGGCCGCGCTCTCGACGCCCGTGCGGTAGTAGGCCTTGCCGAGCCAGTCGAGAATTCTCGGCTCGCCCGGGATGAGCGACAGGGCCTTTTCGAAGACCATCACGGCGTCGTTGAAGGCGCCCCGATAGTAGGCCTGCACGCCCCTGCGGAATTCCTGTTCCGCCATGATGCGATCCGCGGAGGTCGGCTCGGCGGAATAAGACGGAAGCGCGAAGGCAAGCGCGAGCGAAACGGCGAGAGCGATCATCCGGGCCCGGTCAGTCGATGGTCTCATCTTCATATTCCCCCATCCGCGACGATCTCGCAATGGCGGGCGATCACCTCGTTGTCGGGATCCCTCTCGCGCGCCCTTCGCGCGTACGTCCGCGCCTCCGTGCCCAGGCCAAGCTTGTGGTATACCCAGGCGATCGAGTCCAGATACGCGGCGTTGTCCGGCTGTGCGTCGAGCGCCTTCCGGCACATCGTGAGCGCGCGCGTCAGGTCGCGGCCCGAATCGGCGAGCACGTATCCGAGCCCGTTGAGCGCGGTCGGGTTGCCGGACTCGAGCGCGAGCGCGCGGTCATAACAGTCGACGGCATCGTCGACCGAGCCGTTTTCGTAGGAGACGTAGGCGAGCGAGCAGAACACCTGGGCCGACTCGTAACCCGCCTCGATGAGCTTTCCGAGCTCGAAGGCGGCAAGCCGGGTGCGTCCCGTTATCGAGTAGATCACCGAAAGGACCATGCGGCACTGGTAAACGCGCGCGAGATCGGTATCAGCCGTGACGACCTGCTCGAGGTACACGAGGGAGTCGTCGTAGCGCTCGAGACGGGCGTAGCAAAGGCCTATGTAATACGCGAGGTCGAGGCTGGATGACGCCTCTCCGGCGGGAATCCCCAAGAAAGACGCGAGCGCGTCCCCGTACGTTCCGTTCCGGTACAGCCGGATCCCGTCCTTCATCGCGTCCGTCATCGTGCCCCTTCCCCCTACACCCGGAAATCCGGTACGCCGCCAGCGGGCGCGCCGGCCGAAACCGGCTGCGCGCGCACGCGCGACACGGATACGAAGCCGCCCCGAACGGCGGCCCAGTCCGAGTCGTCGCCGCCTTCGGTTACGATCTCGCTCGCCTCGAACGAGCGCCTCAGCGAGCCGTCGGCCTCCTCGTGGAGCGCGATCGTGTCGCGGTACACGCGGCGGGCGATGCCGGTCATGCGCGCCCCCTTGTATGCCGGAAGCGACGGCGCGTTGATGTTGACGAAGACGTCCCGCTCGCACAGCGAAACGAGGGAGTCGAGGTTTTCGAGAACGAATCGGGCGAGCGGTTCCCAGAGAAAACGCTCGTCGACGGAACGGTCGGCGTCGTCGCCGTCGCTCACGAGGCTTACCGCGATTCCCGGGATTCCCTCGAAGGCCGCCTGTCTCGCGGCCGCGGCGGTTCCCGAATAGACGATGTCGGTGCCGATGTTGGCCCCGTGGTTGATGCCGGAGATGACGACGTCGGGCGGCTCGGGCAGGAGGCCCTTCGTCCCGGTCATGGCGCAGTCGGCGGGAAGCCCGCTGCAGGAAAACTCGCGCTCGCCCGCCTTCGTGAAGGAAAGGCGTCCGTACATCGTGATCCCGTGCGAGACGCCCGAGCGGTTCGACTCGGGCGCGGCGACCCATACCTCGTGGCGGGAACGCAGGCAGTCGGCCAGCGCGCGAATTCCCTCTGAATTAAGACCGTCGTCGTTGGTAACCAGGATTCTCATGTGGGGGAGTATATCATAAAACGCGGGCCCCGTCAGAGGGCATCACGGGATACAGCAGGGGCTTGAAGCCGAAGATCCGCTCGTAATCCTCCAGTTTCTTCGCGTAGGCGTCCATGTTGTCGGACGGCAATATCGCGTAGGTACAGCCGCCGAAGCCGCGTCCCGTCATCCGGGAACACACGAGATCGGGCACGTCGGGCACGGAAAACTCGAGCGCGCGCTTGACGAGCCAGTCGAGCTCGGGACAGGAGATCTCGAAGCGGTCGCGCAGTCCCTCGTGGGAGCGGTTGACGATGCGGGAAAAGGCCGTAAACTCGCGCGAGGAGAGGGCGTTCACGGCCTCCCGAACGCTTTCGGAC